>JACQEO010000052.1 GCA_016200545.1 Deltaproteobacteria bacterium
TCGCCCAGCAAGTCGACATCGAGCTCCGGGTCGCGTGTCGCAGCGAGGCGGCGGCACGCCACGAGCTCGGAATCGTCGCACGCGCGCTGTGTCGCGGCCACGCGTATCGTCGCCTCGGGTTCGTCCGGCTGAGCGACTACGCGCGCGAGCGTCTCGGCGTGTCGGCGCGCACGCTGCACGCGGCCGCCTGGGTCGCGACGCGGCTCGACACGCTGCCGATCGTTGCGGCGGCGTTCGATCGCTCCGAGCTTTCCTGGGCGCAGGTCCGTACGGTCTGTGCGGTCGCGTGTATCGAAGATCAGGAGCAGTGGCTGGCACGCGCGCGCGTGGCCACGGTCGAAGAGCTCGAACGAATCGCGCGCGCAGTGCGTCCGGACGCCGCCGGCGCCGCCGATCCCGACCACGACGACGGCGCGATCGACGGCGAGCCTGCGCTGCGCTTGCGCATCGCCTGCCCGGCGCGCGTACGGGCGCTTTGGCGGCGCGCGCTCGAGCTCGCGTCGCGTGTCGCGGGCGAACCGCTCGCGGCGTGGCGCGCCGCTGAGATCATCGCCGCGGAAGCGTTCTCCGGACGGCCTGCAGGCGTGTCGCTCGTCGACCGTGCCGTGCTGGCGTGTATGCGGCTCGCGCGCCGGGCGCGACGATCGGACTCGGCGACTGACGCGCATCGCAACGTGACGGATCCCGCCGCTAGCTCTCTCGCGATGGGCATCTCATCGGAGCACTGCCCCGAGCCAGGAACCGTCGCGACAGCGCAGGCCGCCGCTGCCGGCGAGCCGGAGCGCTCGGATACAGCGCCGCCACGTGCGGCGTCCGATCCGTTCGCGCTCGACGCGCGGCTCGTAGCGGCCATGCGTGCGATCCGCACGAGCGAGCCACGGATCGGTCGCCTCCTCAGAATCGTCGTCGATCAGCACCTGTATGGCGTGCACGGCTTCACCTCGCTCACCGATTACGTGCGCGAGCGCCTCGGCATCTCGATTCGCAAGGCCTGGGCGCTCCTCAAGGTCGAGAAGAGCACGCGCCGTGCCGATGACTTCGCGCGCGCCTACGACGAGGGGGCGATCTCCTGGGTGTGCGCTCTGACACTGCTGCCCGTCGTCGATCGCGAGAACGCCGCCGCATGGATCGCGCGCGCCGACGCCGTCACGGTGCGCCGCCTCGCCGACGAAGTGAGCTGGGTCCTCGAGGCGCGCGATGTATGCGGCGCCGATGTGTCGCTCGATCCACCGCCGCTCGACAGCGTGCTGGTGTCGCCGGTCGCGCAGGCGATCGCCACGTCCGCCGCAGCCACGTCCGCCGCGATCGTGCAAATCGGTGCGCATGCGCCGCTGCAAACCCTGCTGACAAAATTTGACACCGGTCGCCGCGCGGCATTCGAGGTCTGCGACGTCGAGATTGAATTCATCGCGCCGGTGTCGGTGGTCGCGCTCTTTCGCGAGGCGCTCGACGCGTACGCGGAGCCGGGGGCGCCACGCTGGTTGGCGCTCGCGCCTACTGGGAGGCGACGCCGCGGCACCGTGACCCGATCTTCGCGCGCGACGGCTGGCGGTGCGCCGTGCCGGGCTGCAGCTCGCGCCGCAACCTGCACGACCATCATCTCCACTACCGGTCGCGCGGCGGCGGCAACGCGCGGGAGAATCGCATCGCGGTCTGCGCGTCGCATCACCTGCACGGGATTCACGCCGGCACCGTCCGCGCCTCGGGAACGGCGCCGCGCGACGTCCAGTGGCAGCTCGGCGTCCGCTAGGGCGGGCCGCCGCTGCTGAGCTACGTCGGCGATCGGCGGTGCCCCGACGAGCGGCAGAAGCACGCGCCCGGCGAGGAGCAGGAGACTGGCTGAGCCTAACGCTTCGCCTTCTTCCAACGCGCCGCCGCTGCGGCGATGCAGGCGATGTCGGCTTTTTGCTCCGGCGAAAGAGTTGCTGCCTTCAAACTGACTTAATGCCCCGGCAACCAGGCGCCTTGCAAACCAGCGGCGCGACTACTACGAACGCCGCGCAGAGGCGGAAGGGAGGCAAGAGGATGGAGGTCGAACGGCAGCTCTCGCTATTCCTCGACAACCGACCGGGCGTGCTCGCCGCGGTCTGCCGCGACCTCGCCGCGCACCGGATCAACATCGAGGCGATCACGGTGGCGAACCTCGTCGACCACGCGCTGGTGCGGATGGTGGTCTCCGACGCGCACGCCGCCGTACACCTGCTCGAGGAGCGCGGTGTGCTCGTCATCCTCTCCGACGTCCTCGCGATCGAGCTGCCGGATCGACCGGGCGCGATGGGGGCGCTCGCCGAACGCCTCGGGCGCGCCGACGTCAACATCGACTATATGTACGGCTCGAGCCGTGGCAGCCGGGCCGGGCGGCCGACGGTCTTCCTTCGCGTGGCGGATCTCACCCGCGCGCGCCGCGTCCTAGCGCGCTGGACGCCCGCCGCGGCGCCGCGCCGCGGCCGCACGCCGCGCGCCCGCGTCACCCGTCGACACCGGCGAGCACCGCGCTAGAACCCCGTCCACTCGCCGCGCTCGATCAGGCGGCGGAAGGCGGCATGGCTCTCGCTCGAATCCCAGTCGCGCGGCCCGAGCTGATGGTCGACGATGCGCCCGTTCCGGTCGATGATGAAGGTCTCGGGGTAGCCGCTCACGCGGTAGCGATCGGCGATCTGGAGGTCGGGATCGGGCAGCACCGGGAACGTGATTCCATGGTCGCGCACGAACTGCTCGACGATCGCGCGATCGCCTTGGTCGGCGTTCACCGCGAGGATCTCGAAGTCGGGGCCGTGCAGGCGCGTGTAGAGCGCCTGCATCGCGGGCATCTCCTCACGGCACGGCTCGCACCAGGTCGCCCACACGTTCAGGAACACGATGCGGCCGTGCAAGTTGGCGAGGCGGACGGCGTTGCCGGAGAGGTCGCTCAGCGAGAACTCCGGGGCGGCGCCGCCGACGAGCGCATCGCCATGCCGGCAGCTGCCAAGCGCGACGAGGAGAACGGCGAGCGCGAGCGCGGCCGCCCACGCGCGCGGTGCGCGGCTCATGCGGCGGGTGGACCCGTCGAGCCGACACGTGCGGCGGCCGGTACCCGCTCCGTGTCCGTCCAGCGCCAGATGAGCACGGTGGCGATCGCGATCAGCCCGAGGCTGATCCACTGCGCCTCGGTCAGACCCAAGGAAATCTTTGGATTGATGCGCACGAACTCGACCAAGAAGCGCACGGTGCCGCTCAGCAGCAGGTACCACCAGAGGATCATGCCGTCGGGCTGGTGCGAGCGCCGCATCGACCACAGCACGACGAAGACGGCGCCGTAGCCGAGGGTCTCGTAGATCGGCGCCGGATGGACGCGGACGTCGAGCGGCAGGCCGTTGGCGCGGATCCAGCTCTCCCAGCCGATGATCGCGTTCGGATAGCGCATGCCCCACGGCAGCGTCGTCGGCATACCCCAATCGCCGTCGCCCGCGAGCAGGCAGCCGATCCGTCCGATGGCTTGACCGATCGCGAGGCCCGGCGCGATCGAGTCGGAGACGCGCAGCCATGAAAGACCGCGGCTGCGGATGAAAATCGAGACGGTGAGAAACCCCCCGAGCAGCCCGCCGTAGAAGACGAATCCCGCGCCGGTGAAAACGAATGACAACGGGTGGGCGACAAAGCCCTGCCAATCTTCGGCGATCGAGAGCAGCCGCGAGCCGCCGAGTCCGCCGACGGCGGCCCACAGCACCATCGAGGAGGCGAGCTCGGGGTCGATGCCCTTGCGCTCGAGCTCGCGCCCGAGGACGTTGCCCGCCGCGAGAAACCCGAGCGCGAGCATGACGCCGAAACTGTAGACCGTGATCGGACCGAGCGAGAAAATTACCGGATGCACGATCGGCGAGCATAGCCGAAGGGTTCCGGCCCTACCAGGGAGCCCTGCCGCGCAACGGGTTTGAACGGCGGTCGCCAGCGAGTAGAAGGAGCCATGGGACGCGCGGGCTTCTGGGCGGTGTCTTCCGGCGAGATCAGCTTCCGCCACGACGGACGCTGGTACTCGGACGGTGAGCCCATCAACAATTCCCGCATCGCGCTCCTCTTCAGCCGTTGCCTGCGGCAGATCGAGGACGGCCGCTGGCAGATCGCGATGGCCGACGAGCGCGCGTTCGTCACGATCGAAGATACGCCGTGGGTGGTGACGGGTGTCGAGCGCGACGCCGCCGGCGGGTTTCGTCTGCGGCTGAACGACGGCTCCGAGGAGCCGCTCGACCCGGCGTCGCTCGCGGTCGGCGCGCAGAACGTGCTCTACACGCGCGTGAAAAGTGGGCACCGCGCGCGCTTCCTGCGTCCGGCGTACTACCAGCTCGCGCCCGCGATCGAGGAGCGCGACGGCCACTTCGTCCTCGTGAGCGGCGGCGCGCGCACCGCGATCGCGCGCGACGCGTCTTGAGGCGGCGCCCGCGTCTCGCCGCGCCACCGGGATCGCCGCCGCCGTGCACATCGCACTCGTCGAACCCGAGATTCCGCCCAACACGGGATCGATCGCGCGGCTCTGCGCCGCGACCGAAACCCCCCTCCATCTCGTCGGCCACCTCGGGTTCACGATCGACGACCGGCACCTGCGCCGTGCCGGGCTCGACTACTGGCCCTACGTGCCGCTTTCCCGCCACGACAGCTGGGAGGCGTTGCGCGCCGCCCTCCCCGGCCGCTTCCTCGGTTTCTCGGCGCGCGCGCCGCGGCTCTACACCGAGCTCCGCTTCCGGCCCGACGACGTCCTGGTCTTCGGCGGCGAGACGCGCGGGCTCGCGGCGTCGATCCAGGCCGAGCTCGCGCCCGAGCTCTACCGGATTCCCATCACGAGCGCGCACGTCCGCAGCCTGAACCTCGCGAACGCGGTCTCGATCGTCCTCTACGAGGGCCTGCGCCAGCTCGCGACAAACCCGTGACGGTCGGCGCCGATCGCAACGGCGTCATTGCGCTGAATCGGCAGATCGCTAGGCTCGAGAGTCGTACGCATCGACGACGCGTGCGATCGAGAAGGAGGCCGCGTGAAGCGAGCATTCGTGACGACGCTCCTGCTCGGGTGCGTCGCGGCCGGAACGGCCTTCGCAGACAGCATGATCGGCGCCAAGGTGGAATGCCAGACGGAGTACGGTCCGGACTCGGAGACCGCCAACGCCTGCGAGCGCGGCGTCGACCTCGCGACGCGGACGCCCGACAACATCCCGTTCGCGATCAGCGGCTGCGCGCGCGACGACGACCATGCCGACCAGGCCGCGGCGTGTCGGCGCGGTGTCGCGCTCCATGCACGCCCCGGCGCACGCGTGCGCGACGGCGGGCAGAGCAGCTTCGCGTACAGCTGGAAGCAGGGACACGGAGCGGTGCAGGTGGAAATCGGCAACTACGACGTGCTCCTCGGCGACGCCGAGAAGTCGATGGACGACTGCATGCGTAGCTTCGAAGGCAGCAAGACGCCGCCGAGCTGTCTCTCCGGCCTGCGCGTTCAACCGAAACCGCCGGGCGACACGTTTCGGCGATGACCGACTGCGACGAGCGCCGCGCGCGCGCCGCCCGCGCCGGCGGGGATCGACGTCGCGCCGCTCAGGCCTCGTCTTCGGGTGCGCTCCGGCCGCAGCGTCCGCCGCCGCAGTCGGGGCGGCCGCAGCCGCCCTCGGGCAACACCAAGCCGTAGCCGATCGGCTCGAGCTCCGCGAGCGTCAGCCAGCGTACGGCCAACGGCTCGGCGATCGTCGCACACTCGATGCAGCGGATGATCTGCCGCTCGCCCTCGTCGAGATCGACGTGGCAGAGCGCGTCGCGTTCGCATGTCGCACAGCGTGCGACGGGAAACGCGGTCGTCGGTTCTGCGGCGTCCATGTATGCTTGTACATTGAATCGCCGCGCTGCATCCAGTAGAAATTCGAGAGACGCAAGCCGTCAGCGGCTCCGGCCCGCGCGGCCGGTCGCCGCATTCATGAGACGCGCGCTCACCTTCGCCCTGGTCGCAACCTGGGTGGTGATGGTGGCCCTGCTGGTCCGTAGGCAGGCGCCGGCACCGGCGAGTGACGGCGCGACGCTTCCCGCCGCCGCGACCGACGAGCGCGACGAGTGGTTCGGCGTCTACCACAGCGGCGACAAGGTCGGGCACGCGCATCGCGTGACCGCGCACACCGCCGACGGCTACGCGTTCTATGAAGACTCGGTCATCGCGCTCGCCATGCTCGGTACGCCGCAGACGCTGCGCACGGCGCTCGCCACCGAGACCGACGGCGACTACGCGCTCCGCCGCTTCCGCTTCACGCTCATCTCGCCGGCGACGGCGTTCTCCGCGACCGGCACGAGCGACGATCACGTCCTCGTCGTCCGCTACGGGCCGAAGGGCCAGGAGGCGGATCTTCGCCTGCCGCTCACCGAGCCGATCTATCTTCCCAGCACCTTGCGACCGCGGGTGCTCGCGGGAATCCACACTCCCGGCACGCGCTACACGGTGCCGGTCTTCAGTCCGCTCGCGCTGCGCAACGAGCCGATGACGATCACCATCGACGGCCTCGAGACCATCGACGGGCCGAACGGCCCGGTCGCCACCGTGCGCCTCGCCGAGGAGCATCAAGGGCTGCAGGCGCACGCCTGGATCGATGCCGCGGGCGGCGTCGTCCGCGAGGAAGGGGCGCTCGGCTTCACGCTCGCGCGCGAGACCGAGGAGCAGGCGCTGGCGCCGGCACGCGGCGCCCCCATCGATCTCGCCGTGGTGAGCGAGGTACCACTCGAGGGTGACCTCGCCGACGCCCGCGGCGCGGCACGGCTCACGCTGCGCGTGAGCGGCGAGGCGGCGGCGCGCATTCCCGACGACGGACGACGCCAGCGCCTGCACGGCGACCTCCTCCGCATCACACGCGAGGAGCTGCCCGCGCCGGTAGCGCTGCCGCTCGCCGTCCCCACGACTCCCGAGGTTGCGACCGCGGTCGGCGCCGCCCCCTTCCTCGAGGTCGACGATCCGACGCTCGCGGCGCGTGCCCGCAGCGTCGTCGGCGACGCACACGACACGCTCACCGCCGCGCGCCGCCTGGTCACGTGGGTCGCGGAGGCGATCGATAAAGCCCCGACGGTGACGGTACCGAGCGCGCGCGAGGTCCTGGCCTCGCGCCGCGGCGACTGCAACGAGCACGCCGTGCTGCTCGTCGCGCTGGCGCGCGCCGCGGGCATCCCCGCGCGGCTCGTCGCCGGGGTGGTCTACGCCGGCGATGGCTTCTACTATCATGCGTGGACCGAGCTCTGGCTCGGCGAGTGGGTGAGCGCGGATTCGGTCTTCGATCAGATGCCGGTCGACGCCACGCACGTGAAGCTCGTCGAGGGCGGCCCCGAGCAGCAGATCGCGCTCGCGGGCATGATCGGGAAGCTCGCATTTCGCGTCGAGGAGGACGAGCGATGATTCGATGCGTTGCACTGCGGAAGACGTACGGATCGGTGGTGGCGGTGAACGATCTCGACCTCGAGATCGAGACCGGCGAGGTCTTCGGCTTCCTCGGCCCGAACGGCGCCGGCAAGACCACCACGATTCGCATGATGGTCGGCATCCTCGCGCCGACGTCGGGGACCGTCGTGCTCGGCGGCTACGACATCCGCGAGGCCCCCGAAGCGGCGAAGGCCCAGACCGGCTACGTACCCGATCAGCCCGCCCTCTACGACAAGCTGACGGGCGTCGAGTTCCTGCGCTTCATGGGCGGCCTCTACGGCGTCGAACGGGAAGAACTCGAGGTGCGCGGCGCGGATCTGCTCGAGGAGTTCGGCCTCCTCGAGCGCGCCCACGAGCTGATCGAGACCTACTCGCACGGCATGAAGCAACGGCTGACGGTCGCCGCCGCGCTCATCCATCGTCCGAAGATCCTCATTCTCGACGAGCCGATGGTGGGCATGGACCCGCAGGGGGGCCTCGCGCTCCGTCGCCTGCTCACCGGCCTCGCCGCGAGCGGGGTGACGATCTTCCTCTCGACCCACAGCCTCGGCGTCGCCGAGGAGCTCTGCGACCGCATTGCGATCCTCGACGCCGGGCGTCTGGTCGCGATCGGCAGTCTCCACGAGCTGCGCGAGCGCGCCGCCGAGCGGCCGGAGCTCGAGCCCTTCGACAGCTCGCTCGAGGCGGTCTTCCTGAGCCTCACCGGCACGAGCGGCGGTCAGGTGTGAGGCGCGCGAGCCCCCCACACGCCGACGCCGCGCCGCGGCCCCCCGGCCTGCGCGTCCTCCTCGCGCCGCGCGTCCTCGCGGCACGGAACGCGCTCCGCCGCGGGCGCGCCAAGGCCGCGGTCCTGATGCTGGTCACCGCCCTCTTCTGGGTGGGTTCGTTCGTCTTCTTCGAGCGCACGGTCAGCTACTTCCAGACGATCACGGCGCTGGGGCCCGTCCTCACCCAGCGACTCCTGGTGATGCTCTTCGTGAGCTTCTTCGCCGTGCTCGTCATCAGCAACGTCGTGACCGCCCTCACGACGTTCTACCTCGCGGCCGACGTCCGCCTCCTGCTCGCGGCACCGATCCCGCCACGGCGGATCCACCAGGCACGCTTCGTCGAGACGCTCGTCGCTTCGTCGTGGATGGTGCTGCTCTTCGGCCTGCCGGCGTTTCTCGCCTACGGCGTCGTCTATCGCGCCGGCGTGCTCTTCTACGTCGGAACGATCGCGACCCTGTTGCCGTTCCTGGTAATCCCGGCGGCGATCGGTGTCCTGGTGACGACGGCACTCGTCCTCGCCTTCCCGGCGCGGCGCGCGCGCGACGTGTTGGTGGTGGCGACGGTCGCGCTCGCCGCGGTCGGGTACCTGGCCTTGCGCCTCCTTCGACCCGAGCGTCTCGCGAGCCCGTCCGAGTTCGCGGGCTTCGCGGCCTTTCTCGCGGCGTTCGAGGCACCGGCGTCGCCGTATCTGCCGTCGACGTGGGCCGCCGAGGTCTTGACCGCCCTTCTCGGCGCACGCCCCGGCGCACCGCTCTTCTACCTCGCGCTCCTCGTCACCACGGCCGCGGTGCTGTACCTCGCGAGCGCCGCCGTCGTCGAGCGCCTGATGCTCAGCGCCTGGTCGCGGGCACAAGAAGGCCGCACCCACGCGCGCCGCGCGCCACTCCTCGGACGGCTCCTGCCTCGCCTCACCGCCCCCCTTCCACGCGTGCCCAGGCTCCTCCTCATCAAGGACGTGATGGTCTTCTTCCGCGACGCGAGCCAATGGTCGCAGCTCCTACTCCTCGGCGCGCTCGTCGTCGTCTACGTCTACAATTTCTCCGTGTTGCCGATCGACGACGGGACGCCGCTCGCCGCGACCTTGCGCGACGTCGTCGCCTTCTGCAACCTCGGCCTTGCCGCGTTCGTCACCGCTTCGGTCGCGGTCCGCTTCGTGTATCCGTCGATCAGCCTCGAGGGGCGCGTGTGGTGGGTCCTGCGCTCGACGCCGGTGCCGCTCGGGACGCTCTGGTGGAGCAAGTTCCTGGTCGCGTTCCTGCCGCTCGCCATTCTCGGCGAGACGCTGATCGTGGTCACCAACCGCTTCCTCGGCGTCGACCCCGGCCTCACCGCCGTATTCATGGCGACGCTGCTCTTCGTCATCGCCGCCATCGTCAGCCTCGGTCTCGCCTTCGGCGCCGCGTACCCGCGCTTCGACACTGCCAACGCGGCGCAGATCGCAACCGGCTTCGGCGGCGTGATCTACATGGTCAGCTGCCTTGGGTTGATCGCGGGCGTGATCGCGCTCGAGGCGTGGCCGGTGGCGCGCCTCTTCTGGCGTCGCATCGACGCCGCGCCGCTGGCGCCGATCGAGACTGCCCTCGTCGCCGCGGCGTTCGTCGTCGCCCTCCTGGTGGCGGCGGGCGTCGCCGCGCTCGCGCAGCGGTCGGCGCTGCGCTCCCTGGCGACCTTGCAACCCTGATCCTACGGGCGCTGGCATCGGCGCTGCGCGGCGCCGGCGCCGGCGCCGCCGCTCCGTACCGCGCCCGGGTCACTCCATGGCGGCGGCCGTCGCGCCCGCGGCAATCGTGCCGCGATGCTCCTCGAACGCGCGGCGCACGGCGCCGAACGGATCCGACGGCGCGGTCTTCGCCGCCGCCTGGATGAACGCGATCGCCGCGCCGAGGTCGTCGCCGCGTGCATGGTAGATCGTCTCGAAGAGGTCGAGATCCGTCCCGTAGAGCAAGTAGTAGAGGAGGACGGCGTTGTTGAGGGGCTCGGCGACGAAGCTCGGAAAGCCGCCGTTCGCGAACGGCAGCGCACGGTACTCGGCGCGCGCCTGCGCGAAGAGCGTGTCGCGCGCGGCGAGCGTCTGCGCGGGATCCGCGGCATCGGCGTACACACCACGCAGGAGCGTCGCGAGGCGGCTCACGAAGGCACCGAAGCGGCGCGCGTCGTCCCAGGTGGCATTGGCGCGCGCCGCGAGGTCGTCCTCCCCAGCCGGATGGGCGCGCTCCGGGTGCGCGCGGAAGAACGCGATCGCGCCGCGATGGCCGACGAAGGTCGCCAGCGACTCGTTGAACGCCGCCTGACCGCGTAAATAGAACGTGTTGTGGTAGACCTCGTGCAGGACGAGGTCGACGAGGAACTCCTCGTCGTAACGCAGGAGGTGGCGGAGGAGCGGATCGGCGAACCATCCGAGCGTGCTGAACGCCGCCGCCGTCCGTACGTACGTATCGTAGCCGCGCGCCTCGAGAGCCGCCGCCTCCGCGCTCGCCTGCTGCGGGTCGAAGAAGCCCTTGTAGGGCACGCTGCCGACGATCGGGAACCACCACGTGTACTGCTCGAGCGCCGACCGTTTCGCCGCTGTGACCACGAACACGTTGGCCTCACGGTCGCTGTACGACAAGCTCCCGAAGCTGCCGTCGACGTCGAGTCCGATCTCCATCGCGAACGTCCGCGCCGCCAGCACCGTCTCGAGCTTCCGCCGCACGTCCGCGTCGAGGTCGCCGCGCGCCAGCACCCGCGCCATCGGCTCGCGCCGCCACAAGATCTTCGCCTCCTCATACCCCGCCCGCACCACATACGCCGCCGAGCATCCCGCCAGGGCGACCATCGCCGACACCGCGAACACCACCGTCCGTACGTGACGGAGAAGGGAGCGCGCGACAATCACGTCCGCGTGCGACGCCCCTCGCGAGGCACGGCCGAGCGGGGGCGAGATCAACTGCCGCGAAATCTTGTCAACTCCGCGCCGCTTCCGCGCCGCCGGTCGTCTCGGCGGGAAGCGCGTACTGGAGCTGATACAGCCGGTAGTAGATGCCGCGCGCCTCGATGAGCTCGGCGTGCGTGCCGATTTCGCGCACGCTGCCGTGGTGGAGGACGATGATGCGGTCGGCGTGTTCGATGGTGGAGAGGCGGTGCGCGATGACGAACGAGGTGCGATCGCGCATCAGCGTGGTCAGAGCGTCCTGGATCAGCATCTCGGTCTCGGTGTCGATGCTCGACGTCGCCTCGTCGAGGACGAGAATCGTGGGATCGTAGGCGAGAGCGCGCGCGAAGGCGAGCAGTTGGCGCTGGCCGGTCGAGAGGTTGGTACCGCGCTCGCGCACTCTCTCGTGAAAGCCGCCGGGGAGCGCCCGGATGAACGTCCAGGCGTTCACCCGCCGCGCCGCCTCTTCCATGATCGCCGGGGTGATCTCCGGACGGCCGAGCGAGATGTTGCTGGCGACGTCGCCGCTGAAGAGGAACACGTCCTGGAGGACGACGCCGATGTGGCGCCGCAGCTGCGACAGGTCCCACTCGCGGACGTCGATGCCGTCGACGCGGACGTGGCCGCGGCTGACGTCGTAGAAACGCGACAGCAGCTTGATGAGACTCGTCTTCCCGGAGCCGGTGGCGCCGACGACGGCGATCTTCTCGCCGGGCTCGATGCGGAACGACACGTCGCGCAGCACGTAGTCCTCGTTCCGGTAGGCGAACCACACGTGATCGAACTCGATCGCGCCGGTGGTGCTGCGCGGCAGGCGCGGGGTGCGCGGCGAGACGATCGTCGGCTCGGTATCGAGGAGCTGGAACACGCGCTCGGCTGACGCCATCGCCGACTGCATGACGGCGTACTTGGTGCTGAACTCGCGGATGGGGATGAAAAAGCGCTGAATGTACTCGATGAATGCGACCAAGGTGCCGAAGGCGACGATCCCGGAGCGGATGCCGCCGGCGGCGTACCACACCATCAGCGCGGCGGCGATCGAGGCCAACGCTTCCACCATCGAGAAGAGCGCCGCCTCGTAGACGTTCGACCAGTGATTCGCCTCGCGGTGCGCGTCGTTCAGCGCGTCGAATTCCTCGAAGCAGCGCCGCTCGCGCGCGAAGAGCTGGATGATCATCATCCCCGAGAGCGCCTCCTGGAGGTAGGCGTTCAGGCGCGCGATGCGCTCGCGGATGAGGCGATACGTACGGCGGGCGGCGAGCCGGAAGTAGTTGATGCCGACCAACATCACCGGCATCACCGCGAGCGCGACCAGCGCCAAGCGGACGTTGATGCTCAGCATGATGACGACGATGCCGGCCATGGTGAGCACGTCCATGAAGATCGTCATCGCGCCGGCGGCGAACATCTCGTTCAGCACGTCGACGTCGGAGGTGAGGCGCGTCACCAGGCGACCGATCGGGTTGCGATCGAAGTAGCTCATCGGCAGCGACTGCACGTGCGCGAACACGCGCACGCGGAGATCGGCGAGCGTACGCTGCGCGACCAGCATGGTGAGGTAGTACTGTACGTAGAAGAAGCCGCACTCGCCGACGATCGCGCCGATGTACAGCAGCCCGAGGGTCGCGAGGCCGTGCGGATCGCCGACGGCGACGTGGCGATCGATCGCCAGCTTCAAGAGGTACGGTTGCACCAACATCAACGCCGAGCTCACCGGCAGGCAGACGACCGAGAGCCAGAAGAGCTGGCGGTAGGGCCGGATGAACGTCCACAAGCGGCGGACGAGGCGGGAATCGTACGCCTTGCCGAGCGCCTCTTCCTGCTGCGGATCGATCGGCGGCGCGGCGGACACCGCTTGCGCGGGGCGCACCAGGGAGAGGCGACGGACGTGGCGGCTCACAGCGCCTCCAGCTCTTCGGTCAGGCGCTGGCGCTGAAAGAGGTCGGCGTAGAAGCCGGCGTGCGCCAGCAGGGTCGCGTGGTCGCCGAGCTCGACGATGCGGCCGTCATCGACGACGGCGATCAAGTCGGCGTCGCGCACCGTCGAGATACGGTGCGCGATCACGATGCTCGTCCGCTGGCGCATGAGGCCGCGCAGGCGGCCGAGGATGCGACCCTCGGTCTCGGTGTCGACGCTCGAGAGCGCGTCGTCGAGGATGAGGATCGTCGGGTCGACGAGCAGCGCGCGCGCCAAGGTCACGCGCTGCTTCTGCCCGCCCGAGAGCGTGATGCCGCGCTCGCCGACGATGGTGTCGTAGCCGTGCGGCAACTCGCTGACGTCGCGATCGAGGGCGGCGATCGCCGCCACCTCGTCGACGGCGGCGTCGCTCGCGTCGGGTGCGCCGAAGCGAACGTTGTCGCGCACGTTGCGCGAGAAGAGGAACGGGTCCTGCGGCACGAAGCCGATCGCGCGCCGCAAGACGGCGAGCGGAATCTCGCGCACGTCGCGGCCGTCGATCGTGACCGTGCCGGCGGTGACGTCGAAGAGGCGCGGGATGAGGTCGACCAACGTCGTCTTGCCGGCGCCTGTGCGCCCGACGATCGCCAAGGTCGCACCTGCCGGGACGGTGAGGTTCACCCCGGCGAGGACGCGGTGGCCGTTCATCGGCGTGTGGTAGGCGAAGTCGACACCGGTGAACGCGATCTCGCCGCGCAGCGGCTCCCCCTCGGGCCATGACAGACCACGGTCGTCGATCGCGGGCTCGATCACGAAGATCTGCTCGAGGCGCTGCAGCGCGGCGCGGCCGCGCTGCACGATCGACAGCATCCAGCCGAGGGCCATCGTCGGCCAGGCGAGGATGTGGAGGTAGCCGATGAAGGCGACGAGGTCACCGAGGCTCAAGACGCCGGCGATGACGCGCAGGCCGCCGTACCACAGCACGACGAGCGTCGTGAGCGTGCTGACGGCGCGCATCACCGGCATGATGATGCCGCGCACCTGCGCCAGCTCCATGTTCTGCGCCGAGAAGTCGGCGTTCAGGCGTGCGAACTCCTCGGTCTCCTCCTGCTCGCGCACGTACGCTTTCACGACGTGGATGCCGGAGAGGTTTTCCTGCACGCGGCTGCTCATCGCCGCGAGGCCCTCCTGGACGCGCAAGGTGCGCTCCATGAGCTGGCGGCTGCTGCGTTTTACGATCACCAGCACCAGCGGGTACGGCGCCAACGCGGCGAGCGTCAGACGCCAGTCGAGCGACACCATGATGCTCGCGGCGTACACGTAGTAGATCGGCGTGTTGACGAGGTTCAGGAAGCCGACGCCGAGGAGCATGCGCACGGCGGTGATGTCGTTCACCAAGCGCGACATGAGGTCGCCGGTCTGTTGCGTCTGGTAGTAGGCGAGCGGCAGGCGCTCGAGGTGGGCGAAGAGGTCGTTGCGTAGGTCGTACTCGATGTCGCGGCCGACGTTGAAGATGAGGAAGCGCGAGAACGTCCGCGTCAGCGCCTGCACCAGCGCGATCAGGATGATCCCCAGCGCCAGCCATGCCACAGTGGAGGGCGGACTACCGGCCGCGATGGCGTCGACGGCGCGCTTCAAGAGGTACGGCACGGCCATCGCCAGCGTACCGGTCGCGAGGAGGCAGAAGAGCCCGAAGGCATACCGGCCCCGGTACCGCAGCATGTAGGACCAGAGCCGCGCCATCCGCCCGGAGCTTAACCCACCCCCCACGGCGACGGAAGCTTGCGCGCGCGGGCCCAGGCCGATAAGCGCCGAGGGGTGACTCGCACGCTCCTCATCGGCGCCACCGGCCAGCTCGGCCGCGAGCTCGCGCGGCTCCTCGCCGGCTCCAGCCTCACCGCCGTCTCCCACGCCGAGCTGGAGATCACCGACGCGGCCGCGACCGACGCGCTCCTCGCGACGGTGCGCCCGGACGTGATTCTGAACACCAGCGCCTTCCACGCCGTCGATCGCTGCGAGGACGAGCCGGAACGCGCGTTCGCGGTAAACGCGCTCGCCGTCCGCCACCTCGCGCGCCGCGCCGCCGAGCGCGACAGTCTGCTCGTCCATTTCAGCACCGATTACGTCTTCGCCGGCGATGCCACCCGTCCCTATCGCGAGGACGATGCCGTGCTGCCGCGCAGCGCCTACGCGACGTCGAAGCTCGCCGGCGAGTGCTTCGTGCGCGCGCTCGCGCCGCGTCACCTGGTGGTACGCAGCGCCGGTCTCTTCGGCGGTGACGGCTCCGTCGGCAAGGGCGGCAACTTCGTCGCGACGATCCTGCGGCGGGCCCGCGCCGGCGAGCCGCTGCGCGTCGTCGCCGACCAGGTGACGGCGCCGACGTACACTCGCGATCTCGCCGTGACCGTCGCGGCGCTGATCGAACGTGCGGCCGCCGATGCCGCGGTCGCAACCGGGGTCGTGCACGCCACCGCCGCCGGCCAGTGCTCATGGTACGAGTTCGCGTCCGCGATCGTCGCCGCGGCCGGCCTCGACGTCCGCGTCGAGGCGATCCCGACCGCCGCGCTCGGCGCCCGCGCTCCCCGACCCGCCTACTCGGTCCTCGAGAACGCGCGCCTCGCGGCTCTCGGCATCCCGCGGCCGGCGCCGTGGCGCGACGGCCTCCGCCGCCATCTCGCCGAGCGCGGCGAGCTGGCGCCGCCGCGGTGAGAGTCGCTCAGGTCATCACCCTCTTCCTCCCGGAGTTCGTCGGCGGCGCGACCCTCGCGTGCGCACGCGTCGCGCAGGGGCTGCGCGCGCGCGGCCACGAGGTCGCGATCTTCTGCGGTCGCTCCGGCGCCGAGGCGTCACCGGGCGGCGTGCACGAGTGGGAGGTCGACGGCGTACCGGTGACGGGTGTCGACGCCGCCTCCGGCTACGTCGCGCTCGACACCCGCGGCTATCGCCATCCGGAGATCACGCCGCACTTCGAGCGCTTCCTCGATCGCCATCGCCCAGACGTCGTGCACCTGCACAGCATCCAGGCGCTCGGCGTGAGCGTGCTCGTGGCGGCGGCGCGCCGCGTCCCGGTCGTCGTCACCGTGCACGATTGGTGGTGGCTCTGCGTCCGCCTCTTCCTCGTCGATCCGGCCGGCTTCGTGTGTGCACCGCACGTCGACTCCACGCGCTGTCATTGCGCGCCCGGCTTCGACCTCGTCGCCCGCCGCCGCGAGCTCGACGGCGCGCTCCGCCTCGCCGCCCGCGTCCTCGCCCCGTCACGTTTCCTCGCCGACTCCATGATCGCGAACGGCGTCGACGCCGCGCGCGTCGAGGTCTGCCCGAACGGCGTCGATCTTCCGTCGTGCCGCGTACGGCGGCGGCCGGGTCCCGTCCGCTTCGGCTACTTCGGCGGTCCCGACAACCGGCTGAAGGGCTTGTCGACGTTGCTCGCGGCGGCCGCCGTTCTCGACGTCGGTGGTTTCTCGCTCCATCTCTTCGGCGTACCGCCGGCGGAGGCGCGCACGCCACTCACGCTGTTCGATCGCGTCGTGTGCGCGCCCGCGTTCGCGCCCGCGGCGCTCGCCGACGTGCTCGCGGGACTCGACTGCCTCGTCGTACCGTCCGTGATGCGCGAGTCCTACTCCCTGGTGACGCGCGAGGCTCTCGCCGCCGGCCTTCCGGTGCTCACCAGCGACAGCGGCGGCCCGCAGGAGATCGTCCGACCCGGCGTGAACGGTCTCGTGTTCGCGACCGGCGACGCCGCCGATCTCGCGGCGCAGATGCGCCGTCTCATCCTCGAGCCGCAATTCCGCGAGCGTCTCACCGCCGGGGCCGCGGCGACGCCGGTCCCGACGTTGGCGACGCAGCTCGATCAGCTGGAGCACGTCTATCGCGACGTCCGCGCTGCCGCCGCGCACGACCGCCCGCGCAGCGCCGTGTCGCCGCCGCTCCGTCGCGTCCTCTTCGTGAGCGGTATCGACGGCGCGCCGTTTCGCTACCGGGTGACGCATCTCCGCGATCAGCTGCGCACGCGCGGCGTCGCCAGCGACGCGCGCTACTATACCGACCCGGCGATCCCGGCGGCGATCGCAGCGGCCGACGTGATCGTCGTCTCCCGCGTCCCGATGAGTCCCTACGTCGCACAGTGGTTGGCAGAGGCGCGGGCGCTCCGCCGTCCCCTCGTCTTCTCCTGCGACGATCTCGTCTTCGACGCCGCCGCGACGCCCGAGGACGCCCTCGCCCTCTTGTCCGACGACCAACGCGCCGGCTGGCGCGCGTACACCGAACGCTACGCGGCGACGCTTCGCGCCTGCGACGCCTTTCTCGGAAGCACCGAGCCGCTCGTCGCCGCCGCGGCACGGGCCGGCGCGCGCGGCGTCGTCGTGCGGAATGGTCTCGGCGTGGCGGAGCTCGCGGTCGCGGAGAACGCCCGCCACGCCGCCGCAGCGCGCGACCCCGACGACGCCGCCGTCCGCGTCGCGTATCTGAGCGGTACGATCATGCACGACCTCGACTTCGCGCTCGTCGAGCCGGCGCTCGCAGCGCTGCTCCACGAGCATCCGCGCACGCGGCTTCTCCTCGTCGGCTACCTGCGCACCGGACCGGCCCTGGCCTCCCTTTCCCATCGCATCGAGCGACTACCGTTTCTCTCCTGGCCGCGGCTCTTCGCGACGCTCGCCGACGTCGACGTCAACCTCGCGCCGCTCGGCGCCGATGCGTTCTCGAACGCGAAAAGCGAGGTCAAGTACCTCGAGGCCGCCGCGCTCGGCATTCCGACGGTGGCGTCGCCGACGTCGGCGTTCCGCCACGCGATCCGTCACGGCGCGAACGGTCTCCTCGCCGCGACCGCCGACACGTGGCACGCCGCGCTCACGACCCTCGTCGCCGATCCCGGCCTGCGTCGCCGCCTCGGCAACGCCGCGCACGCCGACGTCTGCCTGCACGCGAGCCCGGAGGCGCAGGCGGACAGGTTGCTCGCCGCACTCGACGGAATCCGCGCCGCGTCCACCGCAAGGGCGCGGGAGACCTCCGGCAGAGCGCCGGCGACGAGCGCGTCGTCCGACACTGCCGAGGTGATCGGCCGCTACGATCTCGAGCCCGAAGACGCACTGCCAGGAACGATACAACCGGCGCGCGACGGCTCCTCGCCGATTCTCGCGCCGGGGCGCGCCGTCGGGCAGCGCTTCCGCGCCGAGATGGACGATCTCTGTCGCATCGACGTCTGCATCGGCAGCGACGATCGCGGCGACGCCCCGGCACTCACCTTCCATGTGGCGACGATCGCCGAAGGGACGGAGGTCGCGCCGTCAGCGGCGACGCGCGCCGCCGGTGCGCTTCGTCAGGCGCGCCTCGCCGCCGGCCCGGTCGCCGAGGACGCGTGGCTCGCGGCCGAGTTCGCGCCCATCTCCGGCAGCGCCGGTCGGACGTTCTACTTCTGGGTCGAGTGCGCGGAGCCGGACTCGCCGCCACGCACGTCCGTGACGGCGGTGACACTCCGAACGTCCACCCACGGCCGGGGCGAGACGCCTCCCGCAGGCCTGCACCTGGATCACCGTCCGGTCGCGGGGAGCTTGGCGTTCCGCACGTTCCACCGCGCCGCGCCGCGCGCGGACGCGCGATCGCGAGCGGCCGCGGAATGACGCGGGCTCACACTCCGCGCCGTGTCACCATCACCTTCACAGTCTCCGCCATGATCTTGAGATCGAGCACCAGCGAGTAGTTGTAGATGTAGGCGAGGTCGTACTTGAGCTTGTAGGCGGCGCTGGTGTGATACTCGCCGTTCACCTGTGCGAGACCGGTGAGGCCGGGCTTCACCTGGAAGCGCTCGAGGTAGCCCGGAATCTCCTCGGCGTAGCGCTGCACGAACTCGGGCCGCTCGGGACGCGGACCGATCAGGCTCATCGTCCCATTCAGCACGTTCCCGAGCTGCGGCACCTCGTCGATGCGCGTCGCCCGCAAGAAGCGGCCGATCGGCGTCACCCGCTCATCGCGCGCGCTCGCCAGAATCGGCCCGCTCTCCTCCTCGGCGCCGTGCGCCATCGTGCGCAACTTCCAGATCACGAATTCGGCGCCACCCTCGCCCACGCGGCGCTGGCGATAGAAGATCGGCCCCGGAGAGCTCACGCGAATCGCGATCGCCGCCGCCACCAGGATCGGCAGCGCCAGGATGCCGAGCGCCGCGGCGATCACGAAGTCGGTGATGCGCTTCACCAGATACGCGAGGTCGTCGCGCGGGTTCTTCACCACCTCGATGAGCGGCACGTCGTGGATCTTCCCCGACGAGATGCGTCCCACCAGGATGTCGTAGACCGACGGCACGACGCTGACGCGCGGCCGGCGGCGCTCGCGCAGCAGGCGGTCAACGAGCTGATCGCGCCATGACAGCGGCGACAGGAGGACGATCTCGCCGACGTTGTGCTCGGCGAGCAGGCGCGGCAAGTCCTCGACGGTGCCGAGCCACGGCGGCGCGCCGGGGGTACCGACGAGGCGGTACATCGCCGCCGCGCTCTCTTGCGTGCCGCTCGGGCCGACGGCGACGGCACCGACGACGTCGACGTGGTGCAGACGCGGCGAGCCGACACCGGTCAGAAACTGCTCGATCTCCTCCGCGGTGCCGACGAGGAGGACGCGCACCGCGGACCTCGCGGCGAGCCGCCTGCCCATCCACTCGCGCACCGCCGCCAGCCCCACGGCGTTGATGAGCCAGTAGATCACCAGCACCGAGCGCGGGAAGTTGACGTCGCCGACAAAGAAGTAGAGGGCGCTCGCCGCCAGCAGGTGGACGAAGAGCGCGGTCACACTGTTGACGATCGAGCGGAAGCTCGAGCGCAACGCCCGCAGATCGTAGAACCCGAAGAAGTAGAGGATCACGATCTCCGCCGCGAGCAGCTGCAGGACCATGTGGCGCAGCTCGAAGACACGCCGGCCGGGCAGGAAGTCGGCGGTGAACGGCAGCGGCACGTGGATGCGGACGACGAACGCCAGGAGGTAGGCGACGAACCCCCACAGCACGTCGAACGTGAGGAGGAAGGCGATCGTGCTCTGCTCGCGGAGACCGACGCGCTCCATCGCTCACCGCCTCTGCGCGCCGGCGGCGGCGGGATCGCCGCCCGTCCAGCGCTTCGTCGACGGCAGCGCTACCCAGCCGCGCGCGAATCCCCGCCGGCTCTCGCAGCGCGCCCGCGCGCGCGCGTAGAGGCGGGTCGCGAGCGAGAGGACGACGAGCGGATACTCGCGGGCGCGGATGCCGCGCAGGAACGCGCGCCACGGATAGACGCCGAACCCGTGTGCACGCAGGAGGTCGGGGAACTCCGCGGCGAGCTGGAGCTTGCCGAGCTCGTTCCGCACACGCTGGCGGAGATACTCGCGCCACCTCGTCGGCGGGCGGAGGTAGACCAACGCACCCTCCACCCTCGTGAAACGCGCGCGCCCGAGTCGCACCGAGAGGTAGGCGTCCTCGTGGAGCACGTGCGACGGTATCGGCTCGCCGAGCGCGGCGCTGCGCAGCGCGTAGAGGCGGCCGGGTACGTTACCGAAGTCGAAGCGATGCGGGAGCGCCGCGAGGCGCGCAACGAGGCCGTCGCCGGGCGCGAGCACCGCCACCTCGCGTCCCGCGGCGGCGGCGAGCGCGGGCGCGGCGGCGAGGCGCGCCAGTAGCAGGCGGATCGCATCCGGCGCGAGACGCACGTCCGCATCGGTGAAGACGACGATCGGCGCGCGCGCGCTGGCGCGGATCGCGTTCCATGCGGCGACCTTGCTCCGCACCGCGAGGCGCAGGACGCGGACGACCGGGGTGCGACCATGCGCGGCGTCGCAATGCGCCACATCGGCGTCGCGCGCGTCTATCTGGACGAGCGGCACCGCCGCAGGCTGGACGAGCGGCAGCGCCACGGGCTGTACGAGCGCGTCCATCTCGACGAGCGGTAGCGCCGCCGCGTCCGCGAACGCGCGCGCGCCGACGAGCGCCGGCGCGGGATCCTCGGGGCCGTTCACGGCGACGATGATCTCGTAGGCGCCGCCCGCGGCGTCGGCGCTGGCGCGGATGCTGTCGAGGGTACCGGCAAGCTCGGGTTCGGAGGCGCTCGCCGGCACGCCGACCGTGAACGCGAGCGTCGCGGCGATCGTCCCCACCGGCGCGTCGGTCGGCGTCATGCGGCGCGACGGACGACGCTCGTCGTCGGGCGCGTCAATAGGTAACGGTGCTTCCAGAAGTAGTAGCCGAGCCCCTGCACGTGGCGCAGCGTCAGCATCGAGAGCAGCTTGTGCGTGACCCGGCGCTCGAGGTGCGCGACCACGGCGTGCGGCACGTACACCACGCGCCAGCCGGCGCGATGCATGCGCAGGCAGAGGTCGACGTCCTCGGGCCCGTAGAAGATGCGCTCGTCGAGCAGGCCGACCTCGTGCAGCGCCGCGCGCCGCATCACCTGACAGGCACCGATCACGTAGTCGACGTCGCGCACGCTCGCGTGGTCCCACGCGCGCAGCTCGACGTCGTCGGTGAGCGCGCGGCTGAAGCGCTCCGGCAGACGCCGCGCCACTTTGTCGAGCAACGTCGGAAAACGACGGCAGCTGTACTGCAGCGCGCCGTCGAGGCCGACGAGTTTCGGGCCGACGAGGCCGACGTCGGGCGACACGCGCAACTCGCTGACCAGGGTCGCGAACGCGCCGGGGGCGGGCACCGTGTCGACGTCGAGGAGCGCGAGGAACTCGCCGCGCGCGAGGCGCAGGCCCTGGTTGCGCCCGGGGGCGACACCACGGTTCCGCGGATTCTGCACCACGACCAGATCCGAGCGGCGCGCGAGGAGCACCCCCGTGTCGTCGCCCGAGCCGTTGTCGACGACGATCGTCTCGACGGCGAGCGGGGCGGTCGCCGCGGGCAGCGCCGCGAGGCAGTCCTCGAGCAGCGCCCGCGAGTTCCACGTGAGAATGACGATCGACAGGCTCGGCTCGCTCATCGCCGACTCACTCGCAAGGTGCGCGCCCGGCCGGCGGCGCCGGCCGCGATGCGCTCGCTCCTGCACAGGAACCCGACGATCGCCGGCCGGCGATCTGTCGGCGGCAGCGCCAGCTCCGGCGCCGTGTTCCGCGCCGGCACGCCATATGGCAGCGATACCGTCATCACGTGCGCGCGCCCGGTTCCGAGACGTCGCGCCGCACCGGCGGCGGCGCGGCGCCTTGTGAAGACGGCGCGGGCGCCCCTGGTGTCGCGGACGCGCGCTCGCGGCGGGCTGCCGGGTCTCCGGTCGCGCACAGCCAGGCGAGCCGCGCATAGAGCCGCGCGCGCAACGCGGCTTCGCCGGGCGCGCCGGTGAGGATGCTGATCGCGGAAAGCGCCGCCTTCGCCGCAAAGCTGCCGCCGGCGAGAACGCGGAAGGCGCGCTCGGCGCCGACGCCGCGCCGGCGCCGAAAGAAACGCAGCGTCCCCTTCAGGACCGCAACGTCGCGACGCTCGCCGTAACGGCGCGCCCCGCTCTGGTTGCCCCGATGGGTGAGCGTCGCGTCGGCGAGGTAGACGACGCGATAGCCCGCCGCGCGCATGCGATGACAGAGGTCGAGGTCCTCGCCGTACATCTCGTACGTCTCGTCGAAACCACCCACGGCGCTGAGCGCCGCGCGCCGGCAGAGGAGGAACGAGCCGTACAGCCAGTCCACGTCGCAGGTCGTCGCCGGCGCGGAGCCGCGCGGGGCGCCCTCCAGTCCGCGACGCGACGTCATCGCCTCGCGGACGAGCCCACCCACGGTGTGGAACCGATCGACGGTCGGCTGCGGCGTGCCGTCGTCGTTCAACGTACGGCATCCGAGCACCCCGATCACCGGATCGGTGGTGAGATGCGCGAGCGCGCGCGTGACCGTACCCGCATGCATGACCGTGTCCGGATTGACGAAGAGGACGTAGGCCCCGCGGCTCGCGGCGAATCCTTGGTTGGCGGCGACGGCGAAACCGCGGTTGCTCGCGTTCTCGATCACTCGGGCGCCGGGCACCTGCGCGCGCACCCGCGCCGGCGTGTCGTCGCCGGACGCATTCTCCACCACCACCAGCTCGGCGCCATCGGCGAGCGTGTCCGCCAACGACGCCAGCAGCGGACCGACGTCGCCGACGCTGTGCCACGTGACAATCACGATGCTCAACTCGGTGCACGGCGGCACGGGAAAGTCTCGCCGCGTCGGCGGATCACGCCGCATCGCCCTCCGCGGCGTGCAGCGCGTGGCATGCGTCGCCGAGGACGACGCTGTAGGCGCGCGGCACTTGCCGTGCCAGCGCGTCGAGGTCGTAGGTGGTCGTCAGCCGGTGCGCGATCGCGGCGAGCTGTTCCTCGGCGGTGCGCACCGCCGCCTGCTCCGCGGCCGTCGGCGTGTAGATCCCGTGGCGTTCCGCGAAGCGAAGGTTCTCGAGCGAGTGCCCGAGGAACTGCAGCTTCGCGGCGTCGGCGTTGAGCTGCGAGCCGGGCTCGGCGCCGATCACCTGATCGATGAGTGCCACCTCGGGACCGAGTCGATAGAGGGCGGCCTGGAGGAGCACGGTCGCGCGCGCGGGCAGGCGGTTGGCGTGATAGCCGTTCCGCAGCGCATCCAGGACGGCGTACACCACGTGCGTACCGTTGCAGGCATACGCCTGCACCGCGCTCCGCGCGTACGGCTTGGTGCCACGCATCGCCGCGACCGTGTCCGCGTAGCCGGCCTCGGCCGCCTGCGCCGCCGCCTCGACGACCGCGCTCACGGTGAACGCGCGTCCCTCGGCGTTGGTGAAGCCGTCGGCATCGGGCTTGAGATCGGCGGTGAAGACGCTCACCGTCCACGACAACTCGTCGCCCAGGACGGCGGGGGTGAAGAGCGCCTTGGCGCCGCGTGTCAGATCGGCGCGGGTGACCGTGCCCATGCGGGTCGCGAACGCGCGTTCGGGCGGCACGTCGATCGCGTACATGATCTCGAGAAAGTGGTTCGGGTGCGCCTCGACCTTCAGCGGAAACGCGGGATACTGCGTAGCCCCACGCGCAACCGGCTCGAGCCACGTGCGGGTCACGTAGTCGAGGACGGGCTCGTCGCCGTGGCGAACGTCGCGACCGAATGGCAGGACGGCGTGCATCAGCACCCACGGATCGTCGACGGCGAGCGCGCGGTCGGTGACGATGCGCCGCAAGTCCGCGGCCGCCGCCGCGAGCGGAGCGCTCACGGCACCGGCGCGCGGCTTTCCGCCCGCGGACGCCGCGGGCGTGCGCCGCGGCGCCGGTGAGCGTGCCGCGTGTCCGAGCGAGGCACCGGCGACGATACTCGCCGCCGCGCTCCCCGCCGTCACGAGAAATTGTCGTCGTGTCCACCGCTCCCGCATGCTCCTCGCTCCTCGCCCGTCACCGGCCCGCCGCGCCGCCGTAGCACATCTCAGCGGCGCTGCGGCGCCGCGGCCTTCCGGCCGAGCTCCTCGCGCAAGCGTGCAACCTCGGCGGCAAGCCGCACGCGCTCGGCACCGTGCTCCTCGGCGTCGCGGCGCGCCGCCGCGAGCGCGGCCTCGAGCTCCTCGATTCGTCCCTGCAGCTCCTCGATGAAATCGTTCATGACCACATTCCCAACGATGGCCGTAATCTCGAAGGCGCCGACCACCCGCGCCTGCTCGCGCCAATATGCGCAGCCGAAGAAACTCGGTCGCAAGGGCTCGCCGAAGAGCGGCACGATTTCGCGATCGGGACGCCGGCGGCGGGCCTGCACCGCGGCGCGCTTGGCATGAAGCGCCGGGAGCGCGTCGAGGAACCGGGTGAGCGTATCACGATAGACGGCGGCGCGCGCCCCTCCCGCCAGGCGGGCGCGCGCCTCGAGCAGGAGGAGGGCCGCGGGGAGGACGCGGGCGAGGTTGGCGTCCTCGTAATTCTTGACGACGTTCGCGAGCGCGTTCGTCTCGAGCAGCGCCGTGCGGCGGTCGTCGTCGAGTCCCGACCCGTGATGCCGATGGTAGGCGACGGCGGCCGGGACGTAGAGCACGCGCTCGCCCTCGATCCAGAGCCGCCACCCGAGGTCGACGTCCTCGAAGTACGCAAAGTAGTCGGGATCGAACCCGCCACAGGCGAGGAATCGGGCGCGGTCGGCGAGCATCGCCGCGCCGCACGCGAAGAGGGCCGACCGCGGCGCCTCGTCGGCTGCCGGTCGTACCGGTCGTCCGTGGCGGGGGCTGGCGCCGTGGCCGTAGAAGTTCATGGCGGCGCCGTCGAAATCGTAGTGGGCGCCTTCCCAATCGAGAATGCGACTGCCCGCCGCCGCCGCACCGCTCGCCGCGAGCGCACCCGTCATACACGTCAACCAGTCAGGCGCGATGCGGAGGTCGTTGTTCAGAAACGCGACGAGCTCGCCTTCGGCCGCCGCGGCGGCACGATCGCATGCGGCGGCGAAGCCGAGATTGGTCGCGTTCTCGAGCACGCGTACCGCCGGCCACGCCTCGCGGAGCCAGGAAGCCGACCCGTCGCGCGAGCCGTTGTCGAAGACGAGTACCTCGAGCGACTCGCGCGGATACTCGAGCGCGGCGATCGCCGGCAGCGATTCGGCGAGGAGCGCGCGGCCATTCCAGCTCGGGACGACGATCGAGACCGTCGGCGTCGCGCGTCCGCCTGCTCGCAAGCCGATGTCGTCGCTCACGCGCCTCCGCCGTGCACCGGGTCGGCGGCGCGCGCGAGATCGACGACGGCGGAGAGCACCGCCGCCGCACGCGCTACGCTCACCGGTGTCGCCGCCGCCGCCGACTCCGTGTCGGCGAGCGCGCGCACCGCCGCGCACCAGTCGTCGCCGCCACGCACGTCGATCGCCAGCAGATGCCGGTACGCGGGCTCGCGCCAGTCGTGCACCACCTGGTTGTACGCCGCTTGCGCGCGCGCGTAGCGCTCACCCATGACCGGCTCGGCGAGCGGCAGGTTGAGGATCTGCATGGCATGCCAGTACGGCAGGTAGCCGTTCGGCAGGACGACGACGCGCGCGCCGGCGGCCTCCCAGTAAGCGACGGTGCCGGCGAGATCGGGATGTCCGTGCGCGAGATGCTCGCGCAGGAATTGGTGCGCGTATCCGTGTCGCGCCTCGATGAGCGCGAAGAGCAGCTGGTCGGAGTCGGCGACGCCGGCGGTCGCGAACGGCGCCGCCAAGAGCACGAAGCGGCGTGTGACGCGCGCCAACTCGTCGAGGAGCGCGCGGCGCTCGTCGACGGCGACGTGCTCGAGGACGTCGAGGCAGAGGACGACGTCGAAGCTCTCGTCCGCGAACGGCAGCCGCCCGGGCGCGACGGCGCGGTGGTCGGGGTGATCGCTCGCGCGCACGTCGGTCGAGAGCGGCGGCTGCTCCTCGGGGAGGAAGTCGCCGCTCGTCGCCAGGTGCCCGCCGCCACCGCCGAGGACACCGCCGACGTCGAGGATCGTGCGGTGCCGGCCCGGGAGGCGCGCCAGCACGGCGCGACATTGCGCATAACGCTGATGCATGTCGAACGGCAGGCGCAGGACGAGTTCCGCGCCGGCGACGTCGTCGGCGACGACCTCGAGGCGGCGGAAGAGCAACGGTCCGCTCGTCCGGACGCGTAGCGCATGGCCGCCGGCCGCGACCGGGAGCGGCGGGCACTCGAGCGTGCTCCAGCCGGGCCCGACGCGCGCTCGTGCCAGCCGGAAGTCGTCGAGCACGACCGTCACGTCGGCACCCGCGGCGTCGCCGCAAACCTCAAGGCGAACCCGCAGGCGCGCCGGCGCGCGACCAGTGATGAGCACGTAGGCGCCGGCCTCGCCGGCACCGACCCAACGCAGGTCGGGCGGATGTGTCGATCCCGCCGAGCCGAATCCGCTGCGCAGACGGACGGCGACACGCGACGCCGCCGCGCCGCTCACGATCGGCAGATCGGCATCGACGGCGAATCCGTCCCAGCGCAGACATGCTGCGGGCGCGAGTCCGGGCGCGCCGTCACGGCGCGCCAGCACCTCGAGGTTGAACGGCGCCTCATAGAAGCGGAAATCGACCGTGAACCCGAGCGCGAGCAGGCGGTCGACCCAGTACGACGGCGGCCGCTCGGAAAAGTGCGTCTCCTCGTGACGGTCGAAGAGCAGCGGATCGGGCGTGGCGCCGATCAGGACACCGCCCGGCCGCAGCACCCGCCGCACCTCCGCCAACGCCGGCTCGGGATCGACGACGTGCTCGAGCACGTCGAACGCGCTCACGACGTCGACGCTCTCATCGGCGAGCGGCAGCCGTTCGAGCACGGCGCGCGCGACCTTGCCGGCGGCCGCCGGCGCCGCTGCAACGACGCGGCCGAGCGCGTAGGCGCTGACGTCGAGCCCGGCGGCGCGAAAACCGCCGGCGCCCGCCTCGGCGACGAGGTACCCGTAGGCGCACCCGAGGTCGAGCCAGCGCGCGCCGCGCGCGCAGCGCGCCGCGAGATAGGCCACCCAGTGCGCCCAGCTGGCGTGTACACGCTCATAGCCGACGCTGGGGTACCCGCTGTTGACGCCGTGGTAGTAGCCCTCGTCGTAGAGCGCCCCGAGGGCTTGGGGGTCGAGATCCGGCGCCGATCGCATCGCGCGCTGATCTATACCACCCGCGCGAACGCGGGCACAATTTTCCCGTGCATGCGCGCCGCGCGGCGCGCGCACGACGGGAGAAGCGCGGCCGCGAGCGCGGTCACGACGATGCCCCATCCCCACGACGCGGGCAGGTAGCGGTACTCCAGGCAGTGCGGACCCGGCGGCACGAGCACGCCGCGGAGCACACCATCGGCGGTGAGGATCGGCGTCGGCCGGCCATCGATCGTCGCCCGCCATCCGGGGTAGTCGAGGTCGCCGAGGACGACGAGCGCCGTCTCGGCGCCGTCGGTCGCGATCGCGATCGTCTCGGGGTCGTCCTTCACGACGATCGTGGCGCCGCTCCAGGCGCTCGCGCCCAGAAGGCCGTCGCCGTGTGCGCGCGTCGCGGCGTCCTGCTGCTGCATCGCGGTGGCGACGCGTTCGGCGGCGAGGCCCACCGCGGCGGGAGCGGTGACGAGGGCCGCGGCGCGGAAGTCGAAGCCGTCGGCGAGGCGTGTGAGCGCCGCTTCGACGCTCGCAACCGGCTCGCGGCGCGTCACGCGAAACGCGCGCGGCAACGCGTTGCGGTTTTCGTAGACGACGACGTCGACGGCGGCATCGTGGAAGACCGGCACGAGCGCGCTCACCTCGGCGCGATGGCGCGTCACCGCCACGGCGCGCCGCGCCGCCTCCGCGTCCGTGCCCTCGCTGAATCCGAGGTCGCCGAAGTCGACGCGCGCGCGCCGCCCAGCTCCGGCGCTCGCGCCCTCGAGTCGGAGCCGCACACGCCGCCGCACGCCGGGGGCACCGAGCGCGACGTGCGTCGGGCGCCAGCCGGGCGTGGCGTCGGCGTCGATCGCCGTCGATCGGGAGCCGGCGGCCGCGGATGCATCGTCGCGCTCGGTGCCCCCGGCGGGTGGTGGCGACGTCGCCGTCGCGCCGTCGCCGCCCGCTGGCGGCACCTCGATGCTCCACGTCAGGCGCGCGGCGTCGGACTCGACGTGCAGGTCCCACGCGAGCTCGGGTGCCTCGCTCTCCGCCTCGAGCTCGAGCGCGAACGGCGTCAGCAGCGAGAGCGCGAAACGCCGCTCGCCGCCGCTTTCGACCGTACCGAGCGCCAGGTCCGCGCCTTCGGCACGGATGGCGCGCAGGCCGGAGAGAAGGCGCGCCAACCGCTCGTGTCCAATCTGACGATCGACCCTGGTGTCGAGGTCGTGGAGGTCGAGAGCGCCCCGGGCCACGATCCAGCGGACACCAGCGAGATCGATCGCCGGCGCGGTCGCCGCCACCGGCAGATCGGGATCGACGGTGAAGTGAATGATCCGCGAGCAGAAGCTCACCAGCCGCGTGAAGAACGCATAGGTCGTGCCCGGCGTCAGCACGTCGATCGCGCGCAGATCGCGAAGGCCCGCCGCGGCGGAGGTGAGCGGCGGCATGAGCGCATCGGCGGCGAGGATGCGTCCTCGCGGCGCGGCGCGCAGAAACTCGACGTACGGTGGCGGGCGATAGGGATCGAGGCGCGGCGGGTGGACCGCCGGTGCGAGGAGGCGGAGCTCGAACACGACGCTCGCGGCGAGGAGAATCGCCGTCGGCGCCGCGCCGAGGCGGCGTCCCCCCGGCCACGCGGGCGGGCGCACCAGGCCGTGGGCGACGGCGTCGAGGCCGATCGCCGCGACGACCGCGAGCCCGAAGGCGGCCGTGAAGGTGTACTTGAGAAAGAAGATGCCGCGTACGACGGGCACCGCCGTCATCCACTCGTGGCCGAAGAGCCCGGCGTTGCGGAGCAGGACGAGCGCCGACCACAGCGCGAAGAAGCGCGCCACCCCACGCAAGGGCGAGCGCCCCGCGACGACACCGAGAACCGCGAGCATCGTCGCCACGACGCCGATCGCCGGCGGCAGCGGCAGGCCCTCGGCGAAGACGCGCCCGGGCGGCACAAAGAGCCGCGGCAGCGCCACCGCCGCGAGCGTCGGCCACGGGAGCGTGAGCCCGGCGAGCGCGGACCGGCCGCCGAGCGTCAACCCGGACGCGCGCGCCATGAGCTCCGCCGCGGGTACCAGGAGGTAGGCGGCGAGACCGATGCCGAGCCCCAACGCAACGAACGTCGCGAGACGCGTGGCGGCGCCGGCGCCGCCGCCAAAGCGGGGCGCGCGCACCACCGCGTAGGCGGCGACGAGTGCGAAGCAGAGCAGGCTCGCCTGCAGCTTGCCGCCGACGAGCGAACCGGCCGACGCGAGCGCGAGCAGGGTCCATCCGCCGCGCGCGCCGCGTCGGCCGCGCTCGAGACCGGCGAGCATCAACGGCAGGAACACCTCGGCCGAGAGCGGATGATGGACGATCCACGCCATCGCGTAGCCGCCGTACGCCGTCACCACCGCCCCGGTGAGCGCCGCAACCGGCGCGAGCGTCAATGCGTCGAGGAAAAGCACAGTACCGAGCGCGAGCAGCAGGAGCCGCGCGAGCGCGAAGAGATCGAAACCGCGGGGACCGGGCCAGAGCGCGAGCGGCAGATGCAACGGGTTTGCAGCGCCGGAGTTGAGGTTCGCCGCGAGCGGCGCGCCCAACCCCTCGGCCGCCGTCCACAGCGGCGGCTCACCCGCCCGCCAGCCCGCCGCCGCGAGGTACGGGCTCGGCTCGTCCACCCACGCCGCCCCCTCGACGTCGAGGAGGTGCGGCGCCGCCGCCGACGCCGGGGCGCCGTACGGGCCGGTGGGCGTGAGCCCGCTCGTGTAGGTCGCCGGCGAGAGCGACCGTTCGTCGAAGATCACGTCGTGGAAGAAGAGTCCGTGCGTCACCAGCAGCACGGCGAGTGTCGGTACGAGACGCACCGGCTCAGGGCTCCGTCGCGCCGGAGGGCGCAGCCGCGGTGGACTGATTACAGCCGACCCCGAGCGGTACGTCGTAGAGGTCGAGCTCCGCGGGCGCATCGGCGCGACGATCGAGCACGAGTTGCACGGCGGCGTTCGCGCCGGTGATACAGAGCTCGGCGACCCTTGCCGGCGGCGCGCTGCGGCCGCCGGCTGCGAGCGCGACCGTGCCCGCGCCACCCAGCGCCGCGACGACGCGACGCTCGGCCCCCCCCTCGTCGGCGAGCAACGCGGCGCCGCCCGCGGCAGCGGTCGTGGCGTCGAGGCGGCGCGGCGCGCTGGCGACGCGGCGCGCGCATACGATGCGCGACGGCAGCGTCGGCGGCAAAGCCGGTGTCCCGTCGCCGTAGCGTCGTGGATCGGGGGAAACACGGATCGGCACCGCGATCGCGGCTCCGTCGGCGCGGCACGCGTCGTAGTCGAGGATGGACGGATAGCGCACGGCGAGCAGCGGGCCGATACGCGTACGGTCGACTTCCGCCCGGGGCGGCGCCGCCGCGAGCGCGATCGCCGTCGGATCGTCGCCGTACCAAAACGCGAGGTGCCGCGGATCGGTGACTGCGGTCCTCGCACCGACCGGCAGCGACACGTGATCGAGGGACCAGCGAAACCAGAAGCCGTTGTCGCCGGTCGCGTCGGCGAGCGCCGGTCCGTGGACGCGATGCCAGAGCGCCTCGAAGTCGCCGCCGAGCGCCGCGGCGAGCACGCCGGCGCGCCGCTTGACGGCGAGGGTCGTCACGCGCCCGGCGCTCGCCGCGTCACGGCCGGGTCTTCCGTCGAGCGTCAACCCCGCCGGCGCGATCGGCATGTAGCCCGCGGCGGCGACGCGCCGAAGCCAGTCGGCGGTGGAGAGCGCGAAGAGCGCGCACGCGCCGAGCGCGCAGACGGCGCCGAGATAACGTGCCCGCATCGTGGTTCGTGTCGCGGCGCGCATCGTCGCGGGGCGTCGCGTACCGACGAGCGCGCCCGCCGCGAGCGCCCAGAGCGGCAGCGCACTGTCGAGGTAGTAGTACCAGGCGTCCCCGGGGAGGCCGAGGACGAGGAGCGTCGTGACGAGTCCCGGCACGAGTACGACACGCGCGCCACGGTCGCCGCGGAGCGTGGCGAGGAGCAGGCGGAGGAGTCCGCCCGCCACCACGACCGCGAGCACCAGCGTCGCCGCACCGAGGATCCAGCCGTTGGCGTCGCCCTCGCTCCAGCGCCCGAGCCCGGCGACGACGCGCGCCGGCAAGCTCGCGACCGCAAGCAGGCGCGGCACGAGCGGCGCGTGCGGCGCCCGCGTCGGTAGCGCGCCGAGCCCGCTCTCGGTCGCCGCGCTCGTCGCGACCATCGCCCACAACGCGGGCGCACCGACGAAGGCGCCCGCCGCGATCCCCGGAACGAGCATGCGTGGCGGGACCCGGTCGGCGAGGACGAGTAGCGCGACGCCCGCGACCCACCCGGCCATCGTCAGATGGAGTTGAACGGCGAGGCCGAGCAGCCCGCCGACGAGCGCGATGCGTCGGCGGCTCGGCGCGTCGAGCATCACGAGGATCACGAGCACGCCGATGAACGGCAGCGCCGCCGGCGCCCAGTAGATGCGGCCGTCGATCACCCAGATCGGGTGGACGGCGGCGACTGCCGCCGTCACCACACCGGCGATCGGACCCCAGAGGCGGCGCGCGACGTGCCAGGTGACGACGAGCGCCGCCGTCGACAGGCAGGCGGCGAACCAATAGCCGGCGATCGGATCGCGCCAGAGCAGGTACGGAAGCGCCCAAAAATAGTGATAGAGCGCCCCGAGCCGGGTCACCCGTCGCATCGTCGGGCCGATCAACGGCCAGGATCTGCCGCCGACGATGTCGAGCGCGGTCGCGACGTCACGCGCCTGGTCGACGCCGAACCACCCGAGGTCGAGCCGAACGCATCGCAGCGTCACCCCGACGCATGCCACCGCCGCGAGCGCGGGCGCTTCCCAGCGGGGCGTGTCGGACCACCGCCTGTCCCCCATCCGCCCGCGACCATAGAGCAGCTCCGCGGGAAGCGAAAGCCGCGCGGCGCACTCGCCACGCCTGGCTCAGCGATGCGGAAAAGTGACGCGACGGACGAAGAGGTCCGCGGGCCTCGTCTTGTTCTGCGCGTCGGCGAGATTCTTGATCGAGTCTTTGGCGCTCGCCCACACCTCCCAGGTGACGTAGGCGACGCCGTCCGCGACCACGACCTGCGGGTAGTGCACGTCGTCGCCACTCTTCTCGTCGAGGGCGTACACCGGCTCGGAGAGACCCGTCCAGGTCTTCCCACCGTCGGTCGAGCGACTCAGCCGTACCTCTTTCTGGTGCTTCTCGTGGGTGACGTAGAGCGTACCGTCGCGGTCGATCGCCAAGCGGGGGTTGGAAAACTTGCCGTCGCCCTCGCTCACGGTCGTGAGCGCATCGCCGGTGCGCCACGTCCCATCGGCACCGAGCTCGTCGTAGTAGACGCGCCACGGCCCCTCCCTCAGGCCTGCGTGAAACACCATCCGCGCGGTGTCACCGGCGACCGTCAGGTGGAAGCGTGGCGGAATTCCGCCGTCGACGTCGGAGACGAGAACGTCCGTGCCCCAGGTCTTGCCCCCGTCCGTCGACGCGTCACTCCAGAGCTCGCCCCTGACGCTCTTCCCGGACGCGGCGGCGGTCCACACGACGACCGCGCGGTCGCCCGCGAAGACGACGCGCGGCTGGCTCGGCGAGAGACGACTCTCACCGTCGTCGATGATCGTCGGCTCCGTCCACGTCGCGCCGCGGTCACTCGACGCGACCGAGTGGACTCGCCGTCCCTGCCCGAGATCCTCCTCCCACACGACCACGAGCGTGCCCTTACCGTCGCTCGCGACGTCGACGCTGACGACGACACCGTATTTCTCGTCGCTGCCCTCGAGACTTACGTCTTCGGCGAGCCAATTCTGGCCATGGTCGAGCGAGCGATTGAAATACAGCCGGAAGCCGTGCTTTCGCTCGTCGACCCACACCGCGTAGATGCCGCCATCGGCGTCGGTCGCGAGCGATGGAATGAACGAGGTCGGCTGCGAGTTGATGCGGCGCTCGGTCTCCCAGGTGGCACCGGCGTCGGTGGAGCGGCGGAACATGACGAACTTGTCGCCGGTCGCCTGACGGCGCGCCTGCCACGTCAAATAGAGTTCATTCGCCGCCGCTCCCGGGCGCAGATCGGGAACGATCGAGATCGTATCGCGCATCGACTCCGGGGTCAGATACTGCTCGGCACCGAAGGCGGCGCCGGCGGCCGCAGCGCGCCGATAGACGAGCGGGCGGAATCGCTGCTCCTGGCGCATGTACACGGCAACCGCACCGCCGCCGCTCGTGGGGATGATCGCCGTGTAGTACGGGAACGTGAAGACGCCGAGCGTGCCCACTTCGGGGTCCAGGCGCTCGATCGGCCCGAGCTGTTCGCCGTGGCCGCCCCGCTGGCAGCCGAGCGCCAGCATGAGCGCGAGGAGCGACGTCAGTCGCGATCGTGAGAGCATCATGCGCCTTCGTGGTGCGAGGTGAGCGAGTGGAAAAGAAAAGGGGGGCCGATGACAAGCATCGGCCCCCCTTCGATGCGTAGACGGTCTACGCGATGATCAACTAGCTCTCGAGGCCACCGGTGTACTTGCCGGTCGCGATCGTGCCGAACGGACCCACCGCCTGGCCGTGGAAGGCGAAGATGAACTGCGTCTGGCTGCTGTCGCCGATCGACGTGCGATCGGTGGTGCCCTCCGGGTCTTGCACCGTGCAGTTGGTGAGCTGAAGTAGACCCGAGCTGTTGACCGCCGTGGTCGGAGGAATGAGCGAGGTTTCACCCGCCTCCGCGACGTTGTCGGAAATCGGGTTGAATCCGACGCAATCGAAGCAGACGTCAGGCAGCGATACCGCGACCTCGAGGTTGTCGATGAACGTGGCATCGCAGCAGACCTTCGGCGAGCCCGAGAACGTGATCGGACCGATCTCGCTGCCCTGGAAGCGACCGTTGCCGCTGAACTCGCTGAACTCGGTGGTGATGAGGATGACCTCGGAGTCAGTCAGCGTGGTTGGATTGAAAGTTTGGATGAAGAACGGAAGACGTGTCGACGAATTGCCGAGGAACGTCCCCGCATCCGGGAAGACCCCCGTCGACATACCGATGGCGGAGAAGCCGGCCGCCGCGTTGGTCGCGGTGTTGGCGATCGTCCACGAACCGACGATCTGATCCGTGAGGACGTCCGTCGGATCGGGGATGACGCACTCGCGCTGCTCTTGTGAACTCGCGCTGGCACGGAACGAGGTGACCGTCACCATCCCTTCCTCGCCCGTGAGATTGATCACGGGACCGGTCTTCACGTTCTGAGTCCCGACCTGGATCTCACCCTGCAAGCTCGTCGGATCGACGACGACGGTGTCGTCCTGCGTCAAGCAGATGATGACGTCCGCCAGGTGACGGCAATCCGCCGACCAGTACGACCAGTGGGTAGCGATGATGGCACCGCCGCTACCGCCGATGCGGCTGACGATCTCGAAGCTCGCCTTGCCGGTGGTGACATTGAACGGCATGACCAGCGTCTCGGCCGGCTCGGTGAAGGTAATCGTGTCGGCGAGCTCTCCGGCGGCGTCGACGCGCGATGATAGGGTCAGCGTCATCGCACCAGCGAGCGCCACCCCCAAACTCAACTTCAGGAATATCCCCTTCTTCATGATACGACTCTCCTTTCGTGTCTCTCCACTCGTTCTGCTCATGAACTTCCTATACCTACTCAAACGGAAAACGCGTACATCGGACCCGGTGACTGCAACTGCCCCCATATTCTACGCCCCTCATCACCTCCCCCCCCGATCTCAATCGAAGACAGAGAGCGTCACGTCTTTACGAATCTTGCTTGGGACCCCCGAACGAGACAGGCCGCCCCACACCGCTACTCAAATCGCGCGGCATCTTAAACTGAAGCTTTCAAGCCTGTCAAGTATCGAAGCATAGCCAACTCCAGTCCCTGACTCGACAATCCTCACTCGGAGAGGCGGATGTACCACGTGCCGTCGTGCCTCACCCAAGCGTCCTCGGTGGTCAGCTCCTTCCGATGCATCTGCACCTTGCCGCCGATACCCAGCAAGGGGAGATTCGCGTCGATCTTGACGTGCACCGTCCCCTGGTCTCCGTTTTCGCTCGAGTCAGTGATGGTGAAGGTTACGATATCGAACGCCAACAGGCGTTTCTTGAGGAAGGCGTCCTTGGAAAGCCCGCCTTTGAGTGCAGGATCGAGATACCCGTCGTACACCTCCTCCCAACGCTTCTCCTGTTTGAGCTGCCAGTACTTGCCGGCGCGCTCGCCGAGTGTTGCGTTGGACCCCCGCTGACACGCGGCGAGCTGCAGGACGATCGCCGCGACCACGACGCCGGAACCGACTACGCGAGCAATGCGCCCTCGGCTCGAACGTGGCGGCCACTGATATTCGTGAGGGTTCACCTTGTCAACCCCTCGGGCGCGCTCACGACGCCACCCATCCTCTGGACATCCGTTTCCCGGCCTCGACATCCCTGCTCCTTCCTCGATCGTCCCTCGATCAACCCGCATGACAACTCGCATGCGCCGTGGCGGACGTGCCCCGGAGCCAGCGGTGCGCGATACGCATGACGCCGTACTCGTGCGAGGGATTGCGGACGCGAAATGGGCTCAACCGCTCGCGTGTATCGTAGGCGATGAGCCCGCCGCGATTGTCGGTGGTCGCGACGTTCACGTAGTAGCCGCCGCCGAGGAGCGGCAACGCCGGAACGTGCAGTCCGATCGTGAAGCCGCCGTCCGGCAGCGGATCCATCTCCACGCCGTCCATCTCGGTGGAAACGCAGTAGCAGACGAGCCCGTCGTTGCGGACGAGGGCGATACCGACGCCGGGCGTCACGTCGGTGCCGAGCGCGCGCTCCACCCACACGCGAACGGTCAGCGAATCACCGGTCGTGAACGTCTCGACTTCACGGCCGTCGCGATCCTCGACGAGCACGCGGACGATGCGCAGTAGGGCGGTGCCGCCCGTCACAGCGGCGCGCACCGCTTCGGAGTCGTCGCGCGCGCGCATGTACTCGAGATAGGCGTCGACGACCTCGTCGACCGCGCCGAGGGCGGCGACTCGTCCGCCGCGCAGCCAGAGCGCCCGATCGCAGAGCTTTTTCACCTGGTACATGTTGTGAGAGCAGAACACGATCGTGCGGCCGCGCGTGCGAAAGCCGGCGATGCGGTCGACGCACTTCGTCTGGAAATGCTGGTCGCCGACCGCGAGCGCCTCGTCGATCACCAGCACCTCGGGATCGATGCTGACCGCGAGCGCGAACGCGAGGCGGAGATACATGCCCGACGAGTACGTCCGCACCGGCTGGTCGATGAAGTGACCGAGCTCCGAAAACGCGACCACCTGCTCCAGCAGCTCGTCGACGTCGGGAAGCGCGAACAACGCGGCGTACATGCGGGCATTGTGGCGGCCGGTGAACTCGGGATGGAACCCGGCGCCGAGCTCGAGGATCGCGGCGACCTGCCCGCGCACCGCGAGGCGTCCGGTCGACGGCGTCGCCGTACCGGTGAGGAGCGCGAGCAACGTCGATTTGCCCGCCCCGTTCTCGCCGATCACCCCCAACGCCTCGCCCGTCGACACCGCGAGGTCGACGTCACGTAGCGCCCAGAACTCCTCATGCAGGCGGCGGCGCAGCAACCACTCGCGCGCGCGATCGAGTGGCCTTGTGTACATGCGGAACGCCTTGCCGAGGTGTTCGGCGGCGATGATCGGGGTCGGCTCCATCCTGGTCAGACGAGATCCGAGAGCTCGCCGCGTGCACGCGTGAAGATCGCGGCGCCGGCGGCGAACACCGCGACGCTCACGATCGCGAGCCAGAGCTCGCGCACGCCGAGCGGCACCACACCGTGGAGCAAGACATCGCGATAGGCTTCTACCAGCGCGGTGAGCGGATTCAAGGCGAGCACCGGTCGCAACGCCTCGGGGACCAGCCGATACGGGTAAATGATCGGCGTCAGATAGAACCACATCGGGAACACGACGCCGAGCACCTGGGCGGTATCGCGGAAGTAGACGTGCAGGGCCGCGACCGCCCACCCGATCCCAACCGTGAGCAGCAACTGCACGACCAGCAGCGGCGGCAGCGCGAGCACCGAAGCCTGCGGCGGGACCCCGAGGATCACCATGAGGACGAGGAGGAGCGCGAGCGCGATCAGCTGGTGGACGAGCGCCGAGATCGCGATCTGCACCGGCAGCACCTCGATCGGGAAGACCACCCGCTTCACGAGTACGGAGTTGTCGACCAAGCACGTCGCGCTGCGGAGGACCGACTCCTGAAACGCGAGCCATGGAAAGAGCGCCGCCGCGAGGTAGAGGACGAATGGGACGTCGCTCGGCTCGAAGCGGACCGACAGCACGGTCGAGAAGACGAACGTGAAGATCGCCAGTTGAGCGAGGGGATTCACCACCGACCACACGAGCCCGAGCGCCGAGCCCACGTACCGTCCGCGGAGGTCGCGCACGACGAGCGCGCGCACGACCGTGCGCGCGCGCCAGACCGATCCCGGCATCGCCGCGACGGTCGGTCGCGTCGTGGTCGCGGGGTCGCCGCTCACGGGCGAGCTCTCGCGGGGGCCGGCGGGGGCACGAGCGCCGCCGTAGCCTGCTCCCGGCCCAGACGCGCGCCGGCGGCGGCAGCGGCGCGTTCGCCGGCGAGACGACCACCCTCGCCCGCGGTGGGAACGTGTGCCAAGGCGGCGTCGAAGCGCGGCAGGGCGCGCGCGGCGTCGCCGGCGTCGAGCGCGACCCATCCCGCGAGGTTCAGCACGCGGACGTCGTCGGCGCTGCCCGCCAGCGCCGCGGTCACCCAACGCTCCGCCGCGTCGAAGCGCCCCTGCCGATAGTAGAGCATCGCGAGCGCCACCAGCGTATCGAGGTCGTTGGGCGTGATCGCAACGGCTGCGAGCCATTCGCGCTCGGCATCGTCGAAGCGCACACGTTCGAAATACGCTTGCCCGAGATTGAAGCGCGCGCGCGCGCAGTCCGGCACGGTCGCGACCGTCGCCGACCACAGACGCTGCGTATCCCGCCAATCACGGTTGCGGACGATCGTGCGCGCCGCAGCCGCGAGCGCGACGAGTACGACCGCCGCGAGTACGAGGCGCCGCAGCGAGGCGCGGGTCCCGGCGGCGTCGATCGCGCCCGCCACGACACACGCGACCCCGATCATCGGCACGTAGAGGTAATGTTCGGCGAGCAGCTCGCGATACGGGATGATATGCGACACCGGAAGTAAAGTGACCGCGCACCACGCGGCGCCGAAGCCGGCGAGATCGCCGCGCCGCCAGCGCCACCACGCCGCGAGCGCGAGCGCCGCGAGGAGAACTGCGGCCGCGAGCGCGCGGCCGTCGAGGAGCGCCGTCGAGACCGGAAAGGCGCGATAGCTGTAGTCGGCGGAGAGCCGCGCCGGCCACACGATCAGGTAGAGATAGCGGGTCCAGATTCGGAGGACGGTGGCGAGGTTCGCGCCGGGGGTGCCGCCGTGCCATGGCGTCACCTCCACGACCCTCCTCACGAACCTCCCATAGGCTGCCCCCGCTACGAGAACTCCTACGACCGCTAGGACTGCGAACAGCCGAGATCGGCCCATCTGTTCGCGACGGGTGGCGCGTGTGCTCGGCGCGCCGGCGCGCGCCATCGCGAAGCGCTCATACACGAAGCAAACGATCGGGAGGGTGAGTGCCATCTCTTTGGCCAGGATGGCGAGGACGTAAGAGGTCAGTGCCATCATGAGAGCCACGCGGCTCTTGCGTTCGCGGTAGTGGAGGTATGCGAGGAAACCAGCGGCGAAAAAGAGGCCGCAGAGGATGTCGCGGCGGCCGGCGGCGTAGGTGACGGCGTCGGTCTGGACAGGGTGAACGGCGAAGAGCAGGGCGCCCGCGGCGGCCGCCCATGGGGAGGCGCCGGCGCGCTCGACGACGGCCCGCACCAGCAGCACGGTGACGGCGTGGTAGACGAGGTTGCCGAGGTGGAAGACGCGCGGATCGAGGCCGCCGATCGCGTAGTCGAGCCGGTACGACAGTGTGCGTAGCGGCCGGTAGGACCCGAGAGCCTGCAGGTCGTCGAGCGGCGCGCCCACCGCACGATTGTCGACGATCAGCAGGCGATCATCGTAGACGAACTCGTTCTGGAGCGCGTTGCCGAAGGCCACCGCGACGGCCGCGACGAGGAGGGCCGCGACGAGGCCGCGCCGCCACACGCCGGCGTGCGCCACGGCGGCGGGCATCGACACATCGAGCGTCGCGGCCGCGTCCTGCGCCGTCGTCATCCGATCGGCGGCTCAGCGCCGGTCGATCGGCCGCGGAGCGCCCGCGTCGTCCGAGCGCGGCACCGGCCCGCCGTAATCCGGCCGCTCGCTGTCGTTGCGCTTGATGTCGCGGCGCATACCTATGAGCCGGGAGACGAATGCCTCGGTCGCGGAGCGGGACTCCTGGCGGTCGCGGACCACGTGCGGCGTCAGCAGCACCACGAGCTCCGTCCGCTTGACGTTGTCGGTGTCGACGCGGAAGGCGCGGCCGAGCACCGGAATGTCCATGAGGAACGGCACGCCGGTGCGGCTGCGATCGACGCTGTCGTCGATGATGCCGCCGATCACGATCGTCTCGCCGCTCTGCACGACGACGGTGGTCTCGGACTCGCGCGTCGAGAACGTCGGCGACGCGATCCCCCCGGTCGTGGCACTGGCGATCTGGCTCACCTCCTGGCGGATCTGCATGTTCACCAGACCCTCCGAGTTCACCTGCGGCAGGACGGTCATGATCACACCGGTGTCGCGGTACTGAATGTTCTGCAGGATGTTCGTGGTGTTGTTCGTCTGCACACCGATGGCGTTGCTCTGCGTGGTGATGATCGGCACCTCGTTGCCAACGAGGATGTGCGCCTCGTGATTGTCGGCGGTCATGATGTGCGGCGAGGAGAGGACTTTCAGCTTGTTCTTACCCGCCATCGCGTTCAGCACCGCGGCGAAGTTGCGGTTGTCGCTGATGACGCCGAAGACGCCGTTGCCGGGCACGGGGACGATGTCGGTGGAGCGCAGGCCGAACGCGCTGCCGAGATCGAAGATGCTCGAGCCGGCAGTGTTCGTCGTCGTGGTCGTCGAACTGGGCGTCCCGCCGGTGATGCGCCCGAGCGCGTTCTTTCGGCTGCTCTGCGCCACCGAGAACTCGATGCCGAACTTCAGGTCATCGCCGAGATCGACCTCGGCGACCAACACCTCGATGAGGACTTGCCGCGGCACCACGTCGAGCTTACGCAGCACCTCGCTGATGTCGCCGTAGTCTTTCTTCGTCGCCAGGATCACGATCGAGTTGCTGACCTGATCGGCGACGATGTGGACCTCTTGGCGGAAGATGTCCCCGGGCTGACCACCGGCGAGTACGTAGCCCTGCGCCCCTTGTCCGAGCCCCCCGCCGATGCCGACGCCGCCGCCACCGATCCTGCCCTGCCCCGCCCCGCCGATGCCGCCGCCGCCGAGGCTTCTAGCGCTCCGTCCACGACCAGTGCCGGAGCCGCCCGAGGCACCGCCGCCCACCGTCGCATTGCCGGTGTCGATCTGCTGCAACGGCTCGAACTGCGCGAAATCCTCGAAGCTCTGGAGCGCCGCGGGGGCAGCCGGTCGCGCCGCCGCTCCAACCCGTCCCGCACCACCGGGCGCGTTCGGACGCGCCGCGCCCTGGGCCCCGCCGCGCTGGCGACTCCCGAAGGGCGTGTAGCCGGCGCGACCGAGGGCGGTGTTCGAGCCCCCGCCCGCCCCACCGCCGTAGAGTTGATTGAGGATGTCGGCGAGGTCGGCGGCCTTGGCGTTCTCGACCGCGTATACGTGGACGAGGCGCCCCGCGCCTTCCTCGGGAGGCGCGTCCAGGACCTTCATCCAGCGATCGACCTCGGCGAACGCCGTCGGGTTGAACGCCACCACGACGACCGAGTTCAAGCGCGGCAATGGGATCACGTACACACCACGCTCTTCGGCGCTCGCCGGCGTGACGCCGTACGTGTCGAGGATCGCCAGCAGCTCTTCCCCGAGCTCCTCGATGTTGGCGTGCTCGATCTTGTAGACGCGCGCACGCAGGTCGCGGAACGCGTCGCGGTCGAACGTCGCGACCAGGTCTTTGAGTCGAGCGACGTTCGATTCGAGGTCGGTGATGATCAGGAGATTCGCGCGCGAGTACGGGATGACGTCGCCGCCCGGCGTGACGAACGGCTGGATGACGTTCACCATCTCCTGCGCCGCGACGTGCTCGATCGGGACGACCTCGATCACGAAGGTGTCCTGCTGCTTCACACGCCCGCGCTCGCCGGTGGTGTTTGGAATGATGGCCTTCGTCTTCGCCTCGGCGACGGGGATGATCTGGTAGATGTCGCCCACCCTGACCGCCGAGATCCCGTTCGAGCGCAGGATCTGGTTGAACACCGGAAAGAGGTCCTGTTTCGCGATCGTCCCCGTCGTCCGGATCGTCACCTGCCCCTGGATGCGGGGATCGATCTGGTAGTTGATGCCGAGCGCGTCGGCGAGGCTGTGGATCACCTCGCGAATGTCGGCGCCCTCGAAGTTGAGCACGACGGAGTCGTCGGTCGACGCCGGTGACGGCGACGGCGCGGGCGCGACGTTGACGGCTCCTGCCGGAGGCGGGCTCTGGGCGTAGGCGGCCGCGGTCGCCCAGCAGACGGCAGCCACGGTAACGCTCGCAAATACTCGACCCATGTTGGCTCTCCCTGGACTGCTACTGCTACTGTCGCTGCCGCCGCTTGCGCGCTTCTTCACGTAGACGCTCGATCCTCTCCTTGATGTCGTTCGGTGTCGCGCCCGGATGCGGCGCGGCCACCGTCGGGCGACCGCGTCCGGCCTGCGGCGGCGGCGGCGTCGGCTGGATGCCGGCCGGCCCGGGCGCCGGGGCGCCGGGGTGCGCGCCCTTCTCGACACTGATCGCCAGCGTCACCTCGCCCCCGCTCGGCGCCGTCAACACCACCGAGGTCGGGTCGATGCGGCTGATCTTGTAGCCGTTGAACTCCTCACCTTCCCGCAACCAAAGCGGCTTCGGCTGACTCTGATCCTTGAAGAGCGCCTCGCGCGCACCCGCCGCGACGGTTACGCCGAGCAGCGCGAGGGTGAGGGGAGGCGGAGGCGAAGCCTCGCTCGCCGTCATCGTCGGGGCCTTCTCCGCAGAGCGTGACGCATCGAACAGATCCTTCTCGGCTATGTGATTCGTCAGATCCGGCGCGGGGGGGCGTCGCGGCACCGGAGGTAGCTCGGGGTGTTGCGCCTTCGTCTCACGGGGGGCGACGGTCTCGACCTCCGCTTCGGCTCGCCACCACAAGGACACGATTTGTACCACGAGGCCCGCAATGATCGCCAGAAGGATAACGTTGAGGATGAGCACGCGCCTCATGCGACACCCTCGACGTCCGCCGTGGAGCGCGCCTCGGAGTTCGCGCGCGGCGTCGCCGCGACGTCCTGCACCACCCGCTCGGCCACAGCGCGGTCGGCGTTCGGACCGCTCGCCGCTGGCGGCGGCACCTGCGGGGGCGCCGCCGAAGGCGCGAGCTCCGGCCCACTCGGCTGCGGCGGCGTGGCGCCGGCGTCGCTCGGTGCGGTCGCCTCGGCGGGCTCGATCTTCGCGTCGCCCTTGTCGCTTCCCTGCAGGAACGCGTTCACCTCGATCGTCGCGGCAAGCGCCCGCGCGCTCTGGCCGCGCAGGACGGCACCACGCCGGCTGATCTCGAGGAACGGGATGGAGAGCCGCTGCGGCCCGAACTCGACGCCGAAGAGGAACTCGGCCAGTTGGCGCAGTTCACCCGACACCGTGATGCGCACCGCGATGCGGCGGAACTCGCCGAGCGTCTCCTCGCGCATCACCTGTGTGCTCTGGACGTTGATGCCCTTCTCGGCAGCGAGGCTGTGCAGCGTGTCCTGCAGGCTCGCAGCGGCGAGGGTCGGCGTGTCGCCGGGGACGAGCTGCGCGCGCACCTCGGCGTAGCGCGCCCGCAGCATCTCGAGATGGTGCGCCACGTCGGTCGAGCGCGCGAGATAGGCGTGATCACTCTGCAGCAGCTCGCGGTGCGCGGCGATCTCGTCCCGGAGACTCTCACGATAGGCGAGGAACGGCGAGACGATCAGAAAGCGGACGAGCAACAGGGCGAGCACCACGCCGGCGGCACCGATCAGCGTGCGCTCGCGACCGCTCAGCCGCTCCCACCGCTCGCGCCAGTTCATTCCTCGATCTCCATGACGATCGAGAAGCGCTCCTCGCCGGCCTGGCCCGCCGTCGTCGGCGAGGTGAACTGCACGTTGCGGAACATCGACGAGTTCTCCAGCACCTGGATCAGCTCGGAGGCGCGGTTTGCGAACCCCTCGATCTCGAGGCGAGTGTTTCGATAGCGGAAGGTGGTCAAGTAGGCGTCGGTCGGCAGCCGGTCGGTGAGCTCCTTCAAGAACATGATCATGCGCCGGCTCTGGTCGGCGGTGAGGGTGTCGATGCGCGCCTGGAGCGCGCGTGCCTCGGCCTCCTGCTTCTTCACCGCCGCGACCTGCGGCTCGAGGGTCTCGACCTCGGGCGCGAGCGTCCGCCGCGTCATCTCGTCCCGCACGATGACGGCGCCGCCGTACACCAGCGCCAGGACGAGCGCCGCGACCAGCAGCACGATCGGCACGAAGAGCCCTTCCTGCAGCCCCGGACGGTGCTCCTCGGGCAGGAGATTTACGTCGACGACGCTTTCGCGCACCGCGCCGAGCGCGGCGCCGACGGCGGGAAGCAACCCGGGCTCGGGACGACTGAAGAACTCCAGCGGCGCATCGAGGCGGCCGCTCGCGAGCGCGATCAGCTCGCCGGAGCCCTCCCCATGCTCACTGCCGCCGCCGTTCGCCGCGGTGGCGTAGAGCATCTCGACGGCGACCTGCGACGGGTGGAACACCTCCGCGAGGTCGCGGCGGACGATCTGCTGCAGCTCCCCCGGCGACGGCACCACACCGCCGCGGAGCGCATGACTCGCGACCAGCTGGCGCTCGGCAAAGAGCGCCACCTCGAGATCGACGCCGCTCTGCACCACCATCGCGAGCGGCGCCTCGAGCGTGCCCCGGCAGAACGCGGCGTAGTCGCCGAGCGCCGCGGCCGCGATCACCACCGCCTTCGGGCGCGCACCGGCCGCTTCGAGCGCGTCGACGTACTCGGTCACCACCCGCCGCGGCACGCTCACGATGAGTACTGCGAGCCTCCCGGCCTCGCCGCCGCCCGACTCGCGTACTTGGTAATCCCAGAAGACCTCGTTACGCGGCAGTGGAATGACGCGCTCGATCTCGTATTCGAGCACCTGGCGCAGGTTCTCGCGTGCCGCCGCCGGCAACACCAGCCGATTGAGGAGCAGCTCCTGGCGGGCGAGGCAGAGGTGGACGCCGCCGGGGGCGATCTTGAACTCGTGGATGAAGGCGCTGACGGCCTGGGTCAGCGTGTGCGCGCGCTCGGGACGCCGGCTCGCGGGCGCGAGCGGATAGCTGCGCTCGTGGCGCAGCGCCACGCGTAGGAGGCGCTTGCTCACGTGCGCCAGCGAGACCTGCTCGGGCTCGACGTAGATGCCGAGACCGTCGAGAAAGTCGGCCCGGCGAATGCGCTGCGCGAAAGTCGTGAGGTTCATCGAGCTCAGAGCGCCGGAAGGCGGTCGATCCACCGCAAGATGCGAAAGCCTTCGCCGTCCTCGTTGACGGCGACGACAGCGCCGATGCGCGCCTGGATGTCGGCGCCCTGCATCACCGCGCGCGCATCGATCGCGACCGTCTCGGCGCGGCGGTCGACTAGTCGGCGCGCCACCGTCTGGTCGCCGACCTTGGCTTGCACCAGGGTCAAGGCGCTTCCGGGATCGGTCGTCCGCGCCTCGAGCACCGCCTGCACATCCTCCTCCCCCCCCATCACGGCGCGCAGCACCGCGGCAGGAGCGTTGCGGACATTGATGTTACCCGTGTTGTTGAACACGGAAAAGACGTCGCGCAAGGCGATCGGCGCGCTCTGGTCGCGGTCGACCTTGAGACCACCCTTGGGCCCCGCGGCGCGCGCGCCGGTGCCGAAGAAGAGATCGCGCGTGATGCCGCGCACCAAGAGGAGCTCGTCGACCGAGTCGAAGGGTCCGTTCTTCGGCGCGTACGGCTCGGGCAGGCTCAGGTAGTATTCCGCCTCGGCGCCGTGCAGACGCTTCAGCGAGTCGGGATCGCGCCAATCGAGGATCGCGTCCGTGATCTCCTCCTGCTCGTCACCGGTAACCCCGACGTTGGTGAGCACCCGCCGCAGCAGCGCTTCGTCGGCGCGCTTGAGCGAGACCTTGCCGCCCTCGTCGATGAGCCGTACCGAATAGGTCCCGCCGCCATACTTTCCCTCGTGCCAGGTTCCGTCGGGCGGCCACTGGTCGGGATCGACGTCGGCCTCGTCGTCGGTATTGTCCTCGCGCGCGCGCAGGGTGCGGTAGATGCCCTGTCCGATAGCGGCGAACGCCACGCCTCGAGCCTGCACTTCCTCGGCCATGTTCTGCGTGGCGATGGCCTCGTCGCGCATGCCGCGACTGAACTCGGCGACGAGCACCGTCAGTACCATGAAGATCCACAGGACCATCATGAGCGCGACGCCGCGCTCGGAACGCAACGGCCGGAAGAGGATCGTCACGCCGATCATTCGTCGTCGACCTCGGAGTCGGCGCCGGTTTCGGCGTCACCGGCATCCTCTTCGTCCTCCGGCTCTTGGATGTCCTCGCCCCACCCGTACGCGACCGCCATCAGCGGGATCTCCCGCACCCACGGGTGGTCGAAAAACGCCAGCCCGTCGACGGTGACGCGCACCGCCGCCGGCCAGCCATCTTCTTCGCGCGCGTCCCACGCCTGTTGCCATCCGGAATCCGTTTCGTCGTGCGCCAGGTACTCGAACCGGATGGTGTCGAACCCGCTCAGCAACACGGCACGTTCGACGTGGGCGGAGGCCGGCGGCCGGTAGAGATCTTGGGGCGTGAAGCCCACCCGCTCCTCGAGAATGAGTTGCCCGTCCGCGACCCGATAGGTGACGACGGCGAGCCCGGTGCCGCCACGCGCCTGTGGCGCCGCGCTCACGAACGACAAGCCGTCGGAGCGTCCGAGGAAATACGGAGCGATATCGTCGTCGTGGCGCGCGAAGTAGGGAACCGTCGAGCGCACTTCGCGGCCGATGATGTCCTCGGCGACGCGCATGCGTTGGTTCTGCTCGGCGGCACGCTCTCCCTTGAGGACGGCGCGGTGCCCGATGAAGAACGCGCTGTACACCATCAGTGTCAGCAGGCTGAAGATCACCAAAGAGAGGACGACCTCGAGCAGCGTGAAACCGGGGGCGCGCGTCGCGGCGCGATCGGTCCGGCTGGTCACGACGTCACCCGCGACGAGAGCCGCAACGTGCGGATCGTGTACACGCCCTCGCGATTGGCGGATTGCGGCCACAACACCGAAACCTCGATCTCGTACATGAGCAGATCGCTCTTGACGTCGAGCGCGTGCTTTTGCGTCTGGTCGGTGTACTCCGGCGCCTCGCGCACGATCACCTCCCAGCGGAAGGTGTCGTCGAAGCGGCCGCGGTCGTTGCCCGCCCGGACCTCGGGAAGGGCGATCGCCTGATCGAGGAGGCCGCGGGCGTACACCACGGCGTGCTCCCGCATTCCCGCGCCGCTCTGCATGCGCAGACCGGCGGAGAAGAGCTCGAGGACGGTCACAACCCCGACGCCGAGGATCGCGAGCGCGATCGCAACCTCGAGCAAGGTGAACCCGCGCGCGCTCGACCTCATCCACGCACCTCGCGGATCGTGACCGCACCGAGGAGCGGCTCGACGTCGACGGCAAACTGCAACCCGACGCCGGAGCGGTCGGCGACGATCACGCCGAAGCCGTTCGACCCGCCGTTCGGGTAGAAGATGACGCGCGCGCTCCCGTCCGGGTCGCGCCACCCGCCCCTGACGCCGATGAACGCCACGCTGTCCGGCAAGGACGCCTGCTGCCCATCCGTCCAGCGGAAGGTCGCTCCGTCGGGGTCGAGGACGAGCACTTGTTCGACGCCGCGACGCACCGCCCGCTCGCGCAAGGCACGCATGACACCTGCGATCTTGCGAGTGCCCTGGCGGATCTCGCGCGAGCGCCAACCGCTCGTGATCCCCGGCACGACAAAGGCGCCGGCGATCGCAACGATCAACATGACGACGATCAGCTCGAAGAGGGAGAAGCCGGGTGACGATCGCGCCACGGCGCGGTCAGTGGCTCGGACGCTCAAGGTCAGCCTTGCCAACTCCCGATGTCGCGGGCGTCGCCTTCGCCTCCCGGGGCGCCGTCTGCACCATAGGTGTAGAGGTCGTACTCCCCGTGCTGGCCGGGGCTCTCGTAGGTATACGCGCGGCCCCAGGGATCGAGCGGCACGTCCTTCTTGAGATAGGGACCGTCCCATCGCGGCAGGCCCGAAGGCGCCAGGCGCAACGCCGCCAGCCCTTCTTGTGTCGTCGGATAGCGCCCGACGTCGAGGCGGAAGGTGTCGAGCGCGGTGCCGAAGAGCTCGACCTGCGTCTTCGCCGCCTGCGCTCGCGCCTTGCGCTCGCGGCCGAGGTAGCTCGGCACCACGAGCGCGGCGAGGAGCCCGAGGATCACCATCACCACCAGGAGCTCGACGAGCGTGAAGCCGCCCTCGCGCGTCGCGCGTTCGCGCCGTCGGGGGTCGATGTGCGTCATCTCTTGCATGTCTGCGTTCCTCCCGAGCGCGTCATACGTTGATGTCGTTGATGCTGAAGACCGCCATGAGCATCGAGATCACCATGAATCCCACCACCAAGCCCATCACGAGAATCATCACCGGCTCGAGCAGGCTGGTGAGCCGCTTCACCTCGTTGCGCACCTCGCGATCGAAGTAGTCGGCGGTCGAGAGCAGCATCTCGTCGAGCTTGCCGGTGTCCTCACCGACGGCGATCATCTGCAACGCCAGCGGCGGAAAGGCGCCGCTCCGTCCGAGCGGACCCGCCATACCCGCGCCCTCGCGGACGCCGACCTGCACCTCGGCGACGGCGCGGGCGATCACCTGATTGGAGGCCACCTCGCGTACGATGTCGAGCGCCTGGAGCACCGGGACGCCGCTCCGCAACAGCGTGCCGAGCGTCCGGCTGAAGCGCGCTACCTCCATGCGCCGGAGCAGGTACCCGAGGATCGGCATACGGAGCTTGAAGGCGTCGAGAGCGTACCGCCGCTTGCCGGTACTAGCGTAGCGATAGAGGCCGTACGTGCCGCCGACGACCGCGACGACGCCGGGAAGCATCCAGATGCTAGTGAACATGTCGCTGATGCCGAGCATGATGCGCGTCGACATCGGCAGCGCCTGTCCGAGATCGGAGAACATGGTCGCGAACTTCGGCAGTACGAACACCAGCAGCACCGTCACCGACACTGCGCCGACCCCGGTGAGGAGAATCGGATAGGTCATCGCCGAGCGCACCTCGTCGCGCAGCTCCTGTGCGTTGCGCAGGTAGTCCACGAGCCGGTTCAGGACCTCGTCGAGCACGCCGCCGATCTCGCCCGCCTTCACCATGTTGACGTAGAGCGGCAGGAAGGCTTTCGGGTGCTGCGCCAGCGCCTCGGCGAGCGACGTCCCGCCGCGCACCGAGTTGAGCACCTCGGTGGTCACGCGCTTGAGGTCGCCGGGCGCGAGCTCGGCAAGCGTCGTGAGACTGCGATCGAGCGGCATGCCGGCGGCGAGGAGCGTGCTGAGCTCCTGGGTGAAGACGAGGACGTCCTTGTTCTTGACGCGCCTCCCGCCGCCGAAGGACGGCAACGGGATCCCCGTCCGCGCCGGCGCAACGCTGGTGCCGCCGGCGCCGATCCGCAGCGGGATGAGGCCGCGCTCCTGGAGGCGGAGCACGACCGAGCGCTCCTCGCCGGCCTCCATGGCGCCTTCGATGATCTTCCCCTGGTAATCGGTGGCTCGATATTGATATTGCGCCATGGCGTCCTGAGCTGCGATTCGGCAGCGTTTTCGCCGCCCCCATCGAGGAAAAACCTATCCCGTTCCGTGCCGCTTGCCGAGTCCCCCAGACCGGCCTCACGAACGCGCCGCCCGCGGTGGCGGATCTGCGGAGCCCAAGGACGACGGGGACTCGGCGGGCTCTGCAAACTGCTCCTGGTAGAGCCGCTGATACTCACCCCCGCGCGCCATTAGCGCGGCATGCGTCCCCTCCTCGACGATCCGCCCTTCCGAGAGGACGACGATGTGATCCGCGCGCTGCACGGTCGACAGCCGGTGGGCGATGACGAACACGGTCCGGCCTGCCATGAGCCGTTCGAGCGAGCGCTGCACGCGCGCCTCGGTGACGGCGTCGAGCGCCGACGTCGCCTCGTCGAGGATCAAGACCGGCGCGTCCTTCAGGAAGGCGCGCGCGATCGCGAGGCGCTGGCGCTCGCCGCCCGAGAAGCGCGCGCCACGTTCGCCGATCACGGTGTCGTAGCCCTGCGGCAGCCGCTCGATGACGTCGTGGATCTCGGCCATCTCCGCGGCGCGCACGATCGCGCGCTCGTCGGTGTCGGTCGAGCCGTAGGCGACGTTGGCGCGTACGTCGTCGTTGAAGAGGAACACATCCTGCGTGACGATCGCGATGTGCGCCCGCAGCGAGACCCGGCGCACGCCCTGCAGGTCTTGGCCGTCGATCAGGATGGTGCCCGCCGTGGGCTCGAGAAATCCGGCGAGGAGGTCCATCAACGTCGACTTCCCCGCCCCCGAGAGACCGACGAGCGCGAGCGTGGCGCCGGCCGGCGCGGTGAAGCTCACGTCGACGAGCACGGGACGCGCCTCGTAGGCGAAATGCACGTGCCGAAACTCGACCGTGCCGTTCTCGACGACGAGCGGCGGGCAGTCATCGCGCAGCGACTCCGCCGGCTCGTCGAAGATGTGCGACATGCGGTCGAAGGCGCCGAGGGCCGCCTGGATGTCGAGGTTGCCGCGGCTGATGCGCTTCACCGGCTCATAGGAAAGACCGAGGGCGACGAAGAACGACGCCAGCTCGCCGAGCGTCATCCGTCCGGCGAGCACCTCGTGGCCACCGTAGGCGACGATCGCGGCCGCCGCGAACGCCAGGACCATCTCACTCAGCGGGCTGCTCGCAGCGATCAGATGTCGCGCCGAGCGCCGCATCGTGTAGAGGCGCTGGTTGCGCTCCTGGAAGCGTCCCTTCTCGTACGCCGTCATGCCGAACGCCTTGGCGATCTTGTTGCCGGCGATCCCTTCGTGGGCGACCGCGCTCAGGTCGGCGAGGCACTCCTGCTCGAGTCGCACGCGGCGGCGGCGGGACCGCCCGAAGTACACGAGCGGATAGACCGCGATCGGCAGCACGACGAGCGACATCAGCGCCATGCGCCAGTTTTGGTAGACCAGCAGGATGCCGAGGGCGACGAGGCTGAAGACGTCTTTCAACGTCGTCAGCAGGCTGGTCGCGATCACGCTCTGGATCATGCCGACGTCGGAGATGATGCGCGCGACCATCGCCGCCGCCGGCGTACGCGCCAGGACCGACAGCGGGAGATCCACGACGTGCCCGTGCAGCGCCCGGCGCATGTCGCGGCAGATGCCGTCACCGGCGACGCCGATCCAGTACGTCTGCACGTACTCGAGCGACGTCTTGAGCGCGTAGAAAACCAGCACGAAGAACGGCGCGAGGCGCACGATCGCAACGTGCTGGCGGAGCAGGTGCTCGTCGAAAATCGGCTTCACCAGATAGGCGACGCCGGCGATGAGCACGGCGCGCAGCGCCATCATGGCGAGCGCGCCGCCGAGCATCGGCGCGTAGGGTCGGGTGAAGGTCCAGAGGCGGGCCATCGTCCGCCGCTCTACTACCAGGACCGGCGCGGCGCCGATACAGCCACGGCAAGCTCCTCGACCGCGGCTGCGGCCGCGTCCCACGTGAGCGCGCGCGCCGCGGCCGCAGCGCCGGCTCCCAAACGTGGCGCGGCGGCGAGCGCGCGCGTGAGCGCGGTCGCGAGCGCCGCGGCATCTCGCGGCGGCACGAGCAGGCCGGTCTCGCCCTCGCGCACGAGATCCGGCAGCCCGCCGACCGCGCTCGCCACGACCGCACGCCCGCACGCCATCGCCAGGGGCGCGACCGCGCTCTGGCTCGCGCTCCAGTACGGCAGGACGACGACATCGGCGGCACCGAAGCAACAGCCGACCTCGGCGTTGGCGAGAAAGCGATCGAGAAGGACGACACGCCCCGCGACGTCGAGCCGCGCCGCGAGGGCGCGATAGTAGCCGGCGTCGCGATGGTAGATCTCGCCGGCGACGACGAGCTGCACGTCCGCGGGAAGCGCCGGCAGCGCCTCGAACAGCGTCGGCAGTCCCTTGTACGCACGCACGTATCCGAAGAAGAGGAGACGGCGCGGTGCCGCCGGAAGCCCGAGCGCGCGGGCGCAGGCGTCGCGACGCGCGCGCGCCGCGGCCGGCGTGCCGGCGGAGTCGTCGTGGGAACACGAAGGTGGCGCCTCGGCGGGCGGCAGGACGAGCGCGACCGGACGCGCGGGGTGGCGCGCGCGCAGGCGCGCGGCGGCGTCGCTCGACTGGGCGACGAAGGCGTCGGCGCGGCCGAGTGCGAGGCGCGCCACGACGCTCCCGCCGGGGATGGGCTCGTGCGGCTCGAGGTTGTGGCAGACGACGATCGTCGGTACGCCGCGGCGGCGCAACAGGGTCGCGATCGCCGCAAACGCGGGGGCGAAGAAGGGATGCCACCACTCGAAGAGCGCGGCGTCGGCGTCGGCCGCGGCGGCGGCGACGCGCGCCCAGCTTCGCGGCCCGATCGAGTCGAGGAGCGACACGGCGGGTGGGAGCGTGGCCGGCCCGCCCACCGCCGCGGCATCGACCGTCTCGTACTGCGTGCGGCCGGGAAAAAAGCGGCGCGGGTAGAGACGACGATACGAGATCCGGCGCACGTCGTGGCCGCGGCGCGCCAGCGCCGCGGCGAGGCGGTCGTGGTACTGCGCGATGCCTCCCCGAAGCGGCGCGCTCGGCCCGATCAGCGCCAGGCGCATCGGCGGCGGGGCGCCGGGATCAGGCGTCGAGCACCCGCCCGTCCATCGGCTCCGCCGGACGGGTGTCGAGGAGGGCGAGGATCGTCGGCGCGAGATCGGCGATCGCGGCGTCGCGCGCCGCGAAGCCCGGACGGTTCACGTAGAGGAGCGAATCGTCGTAGGTGTGCATCCCGGTCAAGGCGCTACGGCCGAAGATCTCGTCGCGTGCCACCGCCCCCTTGATATCGAAGCCGTCGTGGAAGTGGAGCACTGCGTCGGGTGCCTGCGCGACCTGTGGACCATGGTAGATCTCGTCGCGGCGGAAGACCTGCTTCACGGGCCGGCGCACCCCGTGCACCGCCGGTCCAGGGTACTCGATCGCCGCGAGGCCGTCGGTGATCCGCCGCAGCAGCTCCTCGGCCTCGGCGCCCGGCTCAACGACGCCGTTCGCGAAGCGCCCCTTGAGATTGAGGTAGATGCGCCCGGGATCGAGAATGAAGGCTTTGGAGGTCGGATCGAGGTCGGCGATCGACTTCGGCGTCGGTGTCTTGAACGTCAGCAGCCCTTCCCGGCGCAACCACACGTTCGGGTAGAACTCGGTCTCGATCAGCGTGTGCCCGTGATCGGCGAGTACGAAGAGCGGCGTGCCGTCGGGCAGCGCGTCGACGAGCTCGCCGATCGCCGCGTCGACGGCGGCGTAGAAGTCGAGGAAGCGTTGGTGCAGCGGCGCTGCGGGATCCGCGTACGCGCTCCAGAAGTAGTGGTGCAGGCGGTCGGTTTCGGTGATGACACCGATGAAGCAGTCCCAGTTCTCCTCGCGGAGAAAATGGGCGAGCGTCCGTCGGCGCGCCGCGAGCGTGTCGTGAAGGTCGCGAAAGAACGCGTCGACGCGATCGTTGGCGTTCACGTAGTCGACGTCGATCTTGTAGCCCTGACTCTTCAAGAGCGGCAGGACACTCGCCGGCGTCACGGCGCGCTCGATGTTGACGGCGACGAACCCGGAGACGAGCACGCCGTTGATGTCCTTCGCCGGATACGTGTTGGGGATGTTCAGGACGATCGAGCGTCGCCCGAAGGATCCGAGGACGTCCCAGATCGTCGCCCCCTGCACGTGGCGGTAGTTCGGGAAGTAGAGGGCGTAGGAGTCGCGCTTCACGTCGGTGAAGCCGTAGATGCCGTGGCGCCCCGGGTTCGTCCCGGTCATGAAGCTGGACCACGAAACGCTCGAGATCGTCGGGATGCTCGAGGTCATGCGGGTGAGCGTGCCCGCGCGCCGCAGCGCCGCCATGCGCGGCATCACCCCGCGATCGGTGAGCGCCTCGATGAGCGGCGTGCCGACGCCGTCGAGCCCGATCACCGCCACTCGCGGCTTCGCCTTCGGCTTCCTGAAGCGGTCGAAGAGACCCATCCGATCCTTCCTCGCGGCGCGCGCCTAGACGTCGTCTTTCTGCTCGATCGCCTCACCGGTGATCACCAGCTCGCCGCGCTGGTTCGTGCAGGTGGTACGGCAGCGCAGCCGGCGCGTCTGCGGTAGGATCTCGATCACCGTGCTGCGTGCCGTGATCGTGTCCCCGAGGAAGACCGGCCGCAGAAACCGCAGCGTTTGCTCGACGGATATGCCGCCGGGAAGCTGTAGCAAGAGCCCGTTGGTGGTGGAAAGCAGGCTCGCGGTCAACATGCCGTGCGCGACGCGACGGCCGAAGCGCGTGCGGCGCGCGTACTCCTCGTCGACGTGCACCGGGTAGTGGTCGCCGCTGAGCTCCGCGAAGCGAAGGACGTCGGCCTCCTCGATCGTCTTCGAGTATACCGCCTCGTCGCCCACCTTGAAGTCTTCGAAGCGCTTGGTCTCCATGCCCTCACCGGCGCGGCACGTGCGCGACGGACGCGACAACGGGATGCACGCGCCCGCGGGTGTTCACGGCGGCTCCTTGACTCATCGATCGACGAGAAGCGATTCGGTCGGCCGGAAGGCAGCGTCTCCTATCGCTCGACTCCGCGCCTGTCAACGTCGCGGGCGGCACTACCACCGCGCCACGACGGCGCCGGCGGTGATGCCGCCGCCAACCGCATTCAGGACGACGAGGTCGCCGTGGGCGAGCCGCCCCTCACGCACCGCCTCGGTGAGGGCGATCGGGATCGACGCCGCCGACGTGTTCCCATAGCGTGACAGATTCACCATCGCACGCGACTCGTCGATCCGCAGCAGCTGCAGCATCATGCGGATGATCCGCACGTTCGCCTGGTGCGGGACGAAAAGCGCGACATCGGCCGGCGCGACGCCCGCCACCGCGAGCGCTTCGCGTGTCAGGTCGACGAGGTGCTCCACCGCGACGCGGAACACCTCCGGGCCGTCCATGTGCATCCACGCGGCCGCGGCGGCGACGCTTGCCACCTGTGGCGCGCCGAGCGGCGCCGTCAAGATCGACCACTGCGCCCCGAGCGCCCGCAGGCGGCAGGCGAGAATGCCGCGTGCGGCCGCGGGCGCCGTATCCGCCGACGTCGCGCCCGCGCCGCAGAGGACGACGGCGCCGGCACCATCGCCGAAGAGCGGCGCCGTCGCGCGATCGCACGGATCGACGAACGCGCTCAGGCAATCCGCTCCGACGACGACCACGACGCCGTAGTCGCCCGCGCGCACCCCTTGGTCGGCGACGGTGAGCGCGTACGGAAAGCCGGCGCAAGCCGCTGCGACGTCGAAGGCGGGCACGGCGCGCAGCCCGAGCCGTTCGTGCAGCAAGCACGCGAGCGACGGAAAGCGATACGCCGACGACGTCGTCGCGACGACGAGCGCGTCGACCGCCGACGGCGGCACGCTCGCGGCGGCGAGCGCGTCGCGCACCGCGCGCTCCGCGAGGTCGACGAGGGACTCATCCGCGCCGAGGATGCGGCGCTCGCGGATGCCGGTGCGCTCGATCCATCCGCGCTCGACACCCAGGCGATCCTCGATCTCGGCGTTCGCCACCACCCGCGACGGCAGGGCGGCGCCGACACCGGCGAAGCACGCACGTCGCATGGCCGAGGTCTACGTCACGCCACCGGGGAACGCCACTCGACGGCAGCCGTCGGCGCGGGCGGATCGCTTCCGCTCCGCCAGAACGGCCGCGTCGTCGCCCGCTCGCGGCGCAGGCGCTCGAGCCGTGCCGCGTCGACGCGGTAAATGTAGATCGAGTAGCCGAGGCGCTCGTCGGGCGGCTCGACCGTGAGCCAGTCGACGCAGCCTCGTGTAAGGCTGAACTGCGGTCGATGCACCTCGACCGCGTGCAGGGCGTACGTCCCGACCGTCGGCGTGCATGGCACCGGATCGCCGACGACTCCCCACAGCTCCGCGTTCGAGCCGTACCCGGCGTAGAATAGGCGGTCGACGCCGTGGCGGCGCTGCCACTTCCCCAGGCGGCGCTTGTCTTGCCCCCAGTCCTCGCGGTGCACGAGGTAGCGCGGTCCACCCTCCGGACCGCCCGCCCAGACGTTGAAGAACATGAGCTCGTGCGGGTAGACGCGCAGCGCCTCGCCGATCGCGAGGAGCAGGAGCGCGGCGAAGACGGCGCGGCCGCGCGCGCCGAGAAGCAACGGCGCGTCGCCGAGCGCGCGCGCCGCCCATACCATCGCGAAGGGAAAGGCGGGGAGCAGGAACGCGACGTTCGCCTGATGGCGTCCCGCGCTCAAGAGGACGAGGAGCAGGACCGGGTACGCGAGCAACGCGAGGTCGAGCGCGAGCTCGTGTCGCGAGGCACCGAGAAGCGTGGAGCCGCGCAGGACCGCGATCGCCTGCGCGCCGAGCGTGAGCTTGAGCCCGAGGCAGGTGAGGTAGAACCACCACCAGCCACTGCGACTCACGGCTCCGAAGAGATAATCGAGGTGACCCTCGCGGCCGTGCAGAACCTGGAACGCCGCCCCCTCGATCCACGCGGGAAACGGCAGCGGGCCGATCGACGGCACGCCCGCGGCAGCGGGCGTGCAGGGTGCGCCGAGTTGCACCGCGCCGACGGTGAGCCCGTAAATGACCCAGAGCGTGACGAAGAACGCCGCGGCGCATGCCCCCACGAGGACGCGCGCCGGCGAACGCCGATCCGACGACATCATGCCGCGGGTGACGGCGACGGCGCCCAGGACGAAGATCATCGGGAGGGTCGTGATCTTGGTGGCGGCGGCGCCCGCCAGCGTGACACCGAGCGCGGCGGCGCACGCTGCCGTCGGTCGCTCCAGCAGGCGGATCGTCGCCAGCAGAACCGCGCACGCGAGCGCGGCGCTCCACGCGTCGAGCGTCGCGAGCGCGCCGTTCGCGAGAACGGTCGGCGAGAAGCACCACAGCGCCTGCGCCGCGAGCCCGGCGCGCGGCCCGAAGCGGCGCGCCGCGCACCCCAGCGCCAGGCCGGCGGCGACGACGACGGCGACGGTCGCGCCGCGCGCGGCGAGCAGGCGACGACGGAACGCGGCCGCGGAGCCGCCCACGATCTCGTCGAGCGGCGCCGCACGCGGCGTCGCCGCGAGCGCGGGGTCGACGGTCCTGAGCGCGAGCGCGAATCCCCACATCGGCAGCACCGGTGCCCCGCAGAGATATTGAAAATCGCGGTGCGCCCACAGGGTGGCGGCGCTCGCCATGTAACTGCTCTCGTCGACGGTGTCGGACTTGTCGCGGGCGATGCCGAGGAGCAGTACCGCCTGTACGAGCGCCAGCGCGAGCGCGATCCGAAGGCCACTCACGACGCGTGATCGCGCGGCGAGCGCAGCACGCGCGGCGCGCAGCGGCGCTTGACAGCGAGAGCAACACACGGGATCGCTGTGCGATGCGGCGTGACCCGGCGTGCCCGCGACGCGCCCGTCGAGCGCGATGACGGGCCGGACGAGCCCATCAGGCCCATCGGCGGCGGCCGCCGCATGGGCGGCGTGTCGCTATCGCTGGCTCCTGCCCTGGAGCGCGCGCAGCCGACGAACGGCTCGCCGCTACGCGCTGATCGTGGGCCGGGTCGAGTTGCTGCGCGACCGCGCGCGGCGCGCGCGCGCCCGCGAGCGCATCGCACGTTGGCTTGGCTGCTCGCTCGCCGAAGCCGATCGTCTCTATCGCACGAGCCTCACCTCGGAGGCGCAGGAGGAGGCCGACAGCGCGTGGTGCATGCGCCATCCGCACGCGTGGGCGGAGATTTTCCGGCCGCCGCGCGCCGAGCCGGCGGCGAGCGGCCCGACGATCTACGTGACCATGCACTTCGGGAGTCCCATCCTCGCCTACCTCTACCTGCGGCGCCGGCGTGACGTCGACGTGCGTGTCATCGTGCGCCCGCTCTCCGCCGCGAACCCGATGCCGGCGGCGAAACGCGCGTTCGCCGAGCGCAAGCTCGCCTGGCTCGCGGCCGACTCGGGTCACGCGCCGCTCTCGACCGACGGCGCCGCGACCGCGTACGCGCGCGACCACCTCGTCGCCGGCGGCTCGCTCTTCGCGGCCGTCGACGTCCCCGGCGACGTCGTGAGTCGCGCCGCCGTCGTGGCACCGTTCGGCGAGCGCATTCTCGTGTCGTCCGGCATGGTGACGCTCGCGCGCCTCACCGGCGCGTCGTTGCAACCGATCGTCGCTGTGCGGCGCGGCGACGCGCTCGCGCTCCGCTACGGTACGAACATTCCCGCGGGCGTCGACGCCGCGACCCTCGCCATGACGTTCCACGAGCTCGCGACCTTCATCGCCGACGATCCCGGGGAATGGTGGCTGTGGCCGTACGTCGTGACACCGCCCGCCACGGACGGCACGCCCTGAGACACACCGGTGCGCCCGGCCGCTACAGCTTGCGCGCAGCCTCGTAGTCCTCGTCGATCCGCCGCCCGGCGTCCACCATCATCTCGCCGAGGAGCCCGGTCGTGAAGAGCTGCACGCCGACGACGACGAGCAGGACGCCGAAGATCAAGAGCGGATGGTGCTGCAGGATGTGGCCGTATCGCAGTCGCAGGTATGCAATGTAGGTACAGATCGCGAGCCCGATCGCGACCAGGCCGGCGCCCGGCAGCGAGAAGAAGTGCGCGGGCCGTCGATTGTAACGCGTCAGGCAGATGACGGTGACCAGGTCCATGATGCCGCGCAGCACACGTGACCAGCCGTAGCGCGAGCGCCCGACGGCGCGCGGGCGGTGCGTCACCGCGATCTCGGCGACGCGGAAGCCGCGCCAATGCGCGAGCAGCGGGATGAAGCGATGCAGTTCGCCGTAGAGCGGCACCTCGGCGGCGACTTCGCGGCGGTACGCCTTGAGCCCGCAATTCACGTCGTGGAGCGCGATGCCGGAGGCGAGGCGCGAGAGGCCGTTGAAGACGCGCGACGCGAGTACGCGCGCGGGTGGATCCTGACGCGCCGTCTTCCACCCGCTCACCAGATCGGCGCCCTCGTCGAGCGCGGCGAGGAGACGCGGGATCTCGCGCGGATCGTCTTGCAGGTCGCCGTCGATCGTCACCAGGCGGCTGCCGCGCGCGGCGCGAAAGCCGACGGCGAGCGCCGCGGACTTGCCGAGGTTGGTGCGCAGGCGGACACCGCGCACCCGCCGATCGCGGAGGTGCATCTCGGTGATCGCGCCGAACGAGCCGTCGGTCGAGCCGTCGTCGATGAAGATCAGCTCCCAGGCGAGCTTGAGCGGCGCGAGCGCGGCGGCGCACTCGTCGACCAGGGCCGCGAGCGTCGCGCGCTCGTTGTAGACCGGGACGACGATGGAGAGCTCGGGGGTGCCCTCGTCCCGCCCGTCACCCGCATGCTCCGGCCGTTGCGAGACGGCGCCTCCCGCCATGCCCGTCACTCCCTCTCTCGCCGCGCCCCGCCCGCGGGCGGCACGACGCTCACTCCTCCTGCGTCACCCGCAGCACCTCGGCCACGGTCGTCGTGCCCTCGCGGACCTTGAGCCAGCCGTCGTCGCGCAGGGTACGCATACCGCGCGCGGTCGCGGTCGTTTTGATGGCGTCGGCGGACGCGTGCTTGAGGATCTGCTCGCGCACGCCCTCGTTCATGAGGAGCAACTCGTAGATGCCGCTGCGGCCGCGGTAGCCGGTGCCGGAGCACTCCTCGCACCCGGCGGCGCGATAGACCGAGCCGTTCGTCACCGCGCTGTACGCGGCGGCGCTGGCAAAACGCGCCACCGTTGCGCTCGACACGTCGCCAGCGCCGAGCAGCGCCTCGTCGGTGGCCACCGCCTCGCGACAACGGACGCACACCTTGCGTACCAGCCGCTGGGCCAGGACGCCGAGGAGCGACGACGCCAGCAGGTAGTCCTCGACACTCATCTCGAGGAGCCGACTGACGGCGCCGGCGGCGTCGTTGGTGTGCAGGGTGGAGAAGACGAGGTGACCGGTCAGCGCCGCCTGCACGGCAATCTCCGCGGTCTCGGGGTCGCGGATCTCGCCGACCATGATCACGTCGGGGTCTTGCCGGACGATCGAGCGCAGCCCGTTCGCGAAGGTGAGGCCGATCTGCGGCTTCACGTGGATCTGGTTGACGCCGGAGACCTGGTACTCGACCGGATCCTCGATGGTGATGATCTTCTTGTCGGGCGAGTTGATCTTCTCGAGCGCACCGTAGAGCGTGGTGGTCTTGCCGCTCCCGGTCGGACCGGTGACGAGGATCATCCCGTAGGGTCGCACGATCAGTTTTTCGAACTCGCCGAGAGTATCGGCGGGGAAGCCGAGCTGCTCGAGGTCGAGGACGATGCTCGAGCGGTCGAGGATACGGAGTACGACGCTCTCGCCATAGAGCGTCGGCAGGGTCGACACGCGGAGGTCGATCTCCTTGCCCATCGTGCGCAGCTTGATGCGGCCGTCCTGGGGCAGCCGACGCTCGGCGATGTTGAGCTTCGCCATGATCTTCACGCGCGAGACGATCGCGGCTTGCTGGCGGCGCGGCGGCTGTTCGATGTCGTGCAGGACGCCGTCGATGCGGTAGCGCACCTTGAGCTCGTTTTCGAACGGCTCGATGTGGACGTCGGAGGCGCGCTGCTCGACGGCGCGATTGATGAGCAGGTTGACGAGACGAATGACCGGCGCCTCGCTTGCGAGATCGCGGAGGTGGTTGACGTCCTCTTCGTCGGTGGCGAGGTACTCGAGGTTGCTGTCGGTCTCCACCGACGCCGCCGGCGCCTCGTCGTAGCCCTCGAGCGCGGCGATGATCTCTTTCTCGCGCCCGAGAAACGGGCGGACGTGCAGGCCGGTCGCGACCTGCAGGCCGTGCATGCTGTCGAGATCGCTCGGGTCGGCCATGGCCACCGTGAGCGTGCCGTCCTGGATCTCGAGCGGCAGGATCTTGGCGTGACGCAGGAACTGGACGTTGACGCTCGGCAGCGTCACCGCGACGGCCGGAAACTCCTTACGCCCGACGTACGGAATGCCGAGGTGCTCCGAGAGCAGGCTGATCAGGTCGTCCTCGGAGATGAACCCGAGGTCGAGGAGGAGGCGCTCGAGACGCTCGCCGCGCTCTTGCTGCAGCAGCCGGACCTTGCGGATGTCCTCGGCGCTGACCCGTCCGCGTGCGAGCAGCAGGTCTTCGAGGCTCTTCCGCTCCGGAGCCTGGACGTCCTTCTGCTCCGCCGGCGACTCGGGGGCGGTTGTGTCCTCACGCTCCAGGGCGCGCACCTCCATATGGGATGTGTAACACAGCGCCGAAGGCACCTTCAACGCGGGTCGGGCTGCAATCAGGCTTGCGGGTCATCCGCGAGCCGTTCCCGCCAGTACTGCAGAAGATCACGCAGGGTCTGACGCAGCGGGATTGCCGCCGACCAGCCGAGGGCGGCGGCGCGTGCGGCGCTGCCGACGACGGTCGGCACCTCGTGGGCCCGCAGACGCCCGCGCTCCTCGCGGCACTGGATCGCCGCCCCGCTCTCCGCCGCCAGCATCTCGACGATCGCCCCGACGCTCGTCGCGACGCCGGCGCAAAGATTGTAGGCCTCCCCCGGCGTCCCGCGTTCGGCGAGGAGCGTGTAGCCGCGCACGACGTCGCGCACGTCGGAGAAATCGCGCTCGGCCTTGAGATCCCCGACGCGCAGGACGGGCGGCGCGAGATCCGCCTCGATGCGGGCGATCTGCCGCGCGAAATCGGAGCACACGAAGTCGGGGCGCTGGCCCGGACCGGTGTGGTTGAACGCGCGCACGCGGATCACCGGGCATTCGCTCGTCCACCAGCGCTCGAAGGCGACGAGGTCGGCGGCGGCCTTCGAGACGCCGTAGAAGTTCACCGGCTTGAGCGGCGTCGTCTCCTCGATCGGAAGGTCGGCTCGTCCGATCGCGCCGTACGCCTCCGCCGATCCCGCCACCAGGACGCGCGCCGCCGGGGCGACGGTACGCGCGGCGTCGAGGACGTGCACGGTACCGAGTACGTTCACCGCGAACGTCCGCACCGGGTCGGCCTCGGCGTGCGGCGCGAAGGCGATCGCGGCGAGGTGAAAGACGCGTTCGGGCGCCGCCGCCGCGAGCGCGCGTTCGACGGCCGCGCGATCGCTGACGTCGACGACCGCCAGGCGTTCGAGCGCGAATCCCGGATGGCGGGCGGCGAGCGCGCGCAGCGGCGCGCGGCCGGCTACGCCGGTCACCGTGCCGGTGACGTCGTGTCCATCGGCGAGGAGCGCCGCGGCGAGGTGGAGACCGGCGAAGCCGCCGATCCCGGTGACGAAGCAGCGCACCGCCGCCGCTCAGCCGCGAGCGTAACGCCCGCGGTCGGCGTCGACCATCATCTCGACGAGCTGCGCGAAGGTGACCTTCGGACGCCAACCGAGTACGGACTGCGCCTTGGACGCATTCCCGACCAAGAGGTCGACCTCCGCGGGCCGTTTGAGCGTCTGGTCCTCGCGGACGTGTGCGCGCCAGTCGCGACCGATCCGCTGGAAAGCGAGGTCGACGAGCTCGCCGACGGTGTGCGACTCGCCGGTCGCGACGACGTAGTCGTCGGGCTCGGGCTGCTGCAGCATACGCCACATCGCCTCGACGTAGTCCCCGGCGAACCCCCAGTCGCGCTTGGCGGCGAGGTTGCCGAGGTGCAACTCGTCGGCGAGCCCGGCGGCGATGCGCGCCACCCCGTCGGTCACCTTGCGGGTCACGAACTCCTTCCCGCGCCGCGGCGACTCGTGGTTGAAGAGAATGCCCGAGCACGCGAAGATTCCGTAGCTCTCGCGGTAGTTGACCGTGATGTAGTGGGCGTAGACCTTGGCGACCCCGTACGGACTGCGCGGGTGGAACGGCGTCAGCTCGGTCTGCGGCACCTCGCGCACCTTGCCGAACATCTCGCTCGACGACGCCTGGTAAAAGCGGATCGAGCGATCGACGAGACGGATCGCCTCGAGAAGCCGCGTGACGCCGATGGCGTCGAACTCCGCCGTCAGCACCGGCTGCGCCCACGACGTCGGCACGAACGACTGCGCCGCGAGGTTGTAGAGCTCGCGCGGGCGGACCTGCTCGAGGAGCGTGATCAACGACATCGTATCGAGGAGATCGGCTTGCACCAGGTGCAGGCGATCGCGGATGGGCTCGATGCGCTCGAAGTTCTCGGTGCTGGCGCGTCGCACCATACCGTAGACCTCGTAACCCTTGGCGAGGAGGAACTCGGCGAGGTACGAGCCGTCCTGACCGGTGATGCCGGTGATGAGCGCGCGCGGCACGGTCATGCGCGTCCTCCGCGCGCCTGCGGCCGGCGGGTCGGTCGCGCCGTCGCGGGCGCCGCCGCGACGCGGCCATAGCGATCCTCGAGGCGGACCACGTCGTCGACCTCGGGCGTCGACGCCTCGAGCACGTCGCAAGCGGTGACGGCGGTCATTCGATGATGATCGCCGGGACGGATGTGGAGCGCGTCCCCGGGTCGTAGGCGACGTCGCTGGACGCGCCCTCCGCCCGGCGCGAACTCGAGTGCGAGCTCGCCACGCAGCACGTAGATGGTCTCGTCCTTCTTGCGATGGAATTGGTAGCTCAACGCCGCCCCACGGTTGATGTGCAGGATCTTGCCCACGTAGCGATCGGTGTGCGCCCACCAGAGCTCCCAGCCCCAGGGCTTCTCGACCCGCGTCAGTCCACGGCGCCGAATCTTCGTCGTCGTCACACTCACGGTCGGCCCTCCGCGCTCGCGGCCCGCAGCCGGGCGCCGTAGGTGCGTTCATAGTAGTCGCGGTAGGCGCCGCTCTTGACCGCCTCCCACCACGGTCGGTGCGCGCGATACCATGCGATCGTCGCGGCGATGCCGGCCGCGAACGGCTCGCGCGGCGCCCATCCGAGCTCGCGCGTCGTCTTCGACGCGTCGATTGCATAGCGGCGGTCGTGGCCGGGACGATCGGCGACGTGGCGCAGCAGCGTCGCCGGCTTCCCGAGCGTCGCGAGGATGCGCCGGGCGACGTCGATGTTGCGGTGCTCGTTGCCACCGCCAACGTTGTAGATCTCGCCGGCGCGTCCGCGCCGCAGGACGACGTCGAGGGCGCGGCAGTGATCGACGACGTGGATCCAATCGCGCACCTGACAGCCGTCGCCGTAGAGCGGCAGCGGCTCGTCGGCGAGGGCGTTGGTCACGAAGAGCGGGATCAGCTTCTCGGGAAATTGGTAGGGGCCGTAGTTGTTCGAGCAACGCGTGATCAGCGCGTCGAGACCGTAGGTCCGATGCGCGGCGCGCACGAGGAGGTCGGCCGCCGCTTTGCTCGCCGCGTACGGGCTGTTCGGCTGAAGCGGATGCTCCTCCGCGAACGCACCCGTCGGACCGAGGCTGCCGTAAACCTCGTCGGTCGACACCTGGAGAAAGCGGCCGACCTTGGCGCGCCGCGCGGCATCGAGCAGCACCTGCGTGCCGACGACGTTGGTGCGCAGGAAGACCGTGGCGTCGGCGATGCTGCGGTCGACGTGCGACTCGGCGGCGAGGTGGACGATCGCGTCGACGCCCTCGACCACCGCCTTCACCGCGTCCGCGTCGGCGACGTCGGCGCGCACGAAGCGGTGGCGCGGATCGGTCATCACCGGCTCGAGGTTGGCGAGGTTGCCAGCGTACGTGAGGAGGTCGAACGTCACCACCTCGTCCTCGGGATGCGTCGCCAGGACGTGCTGCACGAAGTTCGCGCCGATGAAGCCGGCGCCGCCGGTCACGAGGAGCCGCATGCGCGTGTCAGCGTGGACGCGTCGTCCAGTCGAACCCGATCGTCGGGTCGTCGTGGGGAATGCGTTCCTCGTCGGGGTCGGCGGGATCGTAGGCCTCGCTGGTGTGGTAGAAGAGACCAGCCGGACGGGTGCCGAGGACGCGGTAGCCGTGCGCGACGCCGATCGGGATCGCCAGCAGCAGTGGGGCGCGCTCGCCCATGATGACGACGTCGGTCTGGCGGTGGGTCGGCGACTCCGGGCGCAGATCGTAGAGGACCACCTGCGCCGTCCCGGAGGCGAAGAACCATAGGTCCCACTGCCGCTGGTGCCAGTGAAACGCCTTGATCACACCCGGGTACGCCTCGGTGTAGGTGGTCTGCTTGACGGGCACGAAGCAGGGGTCGTCGGCGCGCAAGACCTCCATGAGCAGACCGCGGTCGTCGGAGCGGACGGTCAACTGCTTCAGGCGCACGCCATCGATCATGGGGTTCTCCTCGGGGTTCTCCTCGCCCGAGCGCGCCGCTCGATCTTGTTGGCTCCGCTGCGCGCCACCAGGTTTCCCGCCCGATGTAGCGCCTCGAAGGTGCCGGCATCGGTCCACCACCCGCGCAAGATCTCGAAACCGAGCTCGCCGCGCTCGATGTACCAGTTGTTGACGTCCGTGATCTCGAGCTCGCCCCGGCCGGAGGGCTTGAGCGTACGGATCACGTCGAAGACACGCGCATCATACATGTAGATTCCGGTGACTGCATATCGACTCTTTGGCCGTCGCGGCTTCTCCTCGATGCCGACGATACGCCGGCCACGGAAGATCGGCACGCCGAAACGTTCCGGATCGGGCACCTGCTTGAGGAGGATGCGCGCACCCTCCTGCCCGCGCGCGAACGCCTCCGCCGATGTCCGGAAGTTGCCCGCGATGATGTTGTCGCCGAGAACGACGCACACCCGCTCGCCGTCGACGAAGTGCTCGGCGAGCGACAACGCGGCGGCGATGCCGCCCTCCCCTTCCTGGTATGTGTAGTTGAGATGCTTCAGACCGAAATCCTTGCCGTTCCCGAGGAGACGCAGGAAGTCGCCGGCGTTGTTGCCGCCGGTCACCAGCATGATGTCGCGGACGCCGGCGTTCAGCAGCGCCTGGAGCGGGTAGTAGATCATCGGGCGGTCGAACACCGGCAGCAGGTGCTTGTTGGTGACGCGGGTCAGTGGGTGGAGGCGGGTGCCGAGCCCGCCCGCAAGGAGCACGCCCTTCATTGGCCGAGGACGCTCCGCGCCGGGCCGGCGACCACTCCGAAGGTACGGCGAAACGGCTCGCGTCCCACCTGCCCGAGCCCGACGAGCGACACCAGCACCCGCGCCTGGGTCTCGTTGGGGTTCACCCGGTTGGAGAGGCCGATGTCGATCACCCAGCACTCACAGTCCGAGATGATACGGAGCCCGCCGCCGACTTCGAGGAATTTCTTGCTGATATTGTCATAGCGCGCCTCGAACGCGCCGTAATAGCGCTTGGTGAGACGCAACAACAAGCCGCCGTTGACCTCCTGGAGGGCGCTGTTCGCGACGAAGCGATAGCCGACGCTCAGGCGACTGCGGCCGCGCAGCGACTCGATCGAGAAGTCGTCGGTGAAGGTACTGGGATCGGAGAGCGACAGATAAATGTTCGCGCCCTTGATGCGTCCCTCGTTGACATCGTAGTCCGTCCTCCCCTCGAAGCTCACGAACGAGGCGGGCGCGAGGCGGAGGTACATGCCGAGGTCCGACACGCGCGTGGCGCCGCGCGGGATCACCTCGCCGGTCTTCGGATCGGTTTCGTCGATGAAGTCGCCGCCCTTGTTGACGGCGTCGTAGCTCTGGAAAATCGAGAACCGGCCGAGCTCGCGGATGGTGCCGCGGGGTCCCTCGGTTGGGGTCTCGTCGTCGTGCTGGCGGAGCGCCGCGCGCGCCCGCGCGGACGGCGTCGCGCCCGCGGGGGTGCCATCGCCCTCCGGATCGTAGCCCGGCCCCGCCGGCGCCTTCGCCGCCTCCGCCGCCGCGCGACTCGCCGGCGTCGTCGGCACGCTCCGACCGAGGAGCCGGCTCGTCACTCCGTACGTGAACACGCTCCGCCGGTTCACGCGGTCGACGTCGTCGAAGAGCGGCAACGCCGCCTGGCGCGTGTCGGTGCGTGGCACGAGCAGGTACCCGAGCGACGGCTCGAGCGTGTGCTTCAGGGCGTCGAAGCCGAGGTGGTGGAACGGATAGACGCGCGCCACCTGGGTGTGCGCCTCGCCATTCAAGGTGAAGAGCTCGCGCGTCGCGTTCTTGTCGAGCGCCGGCAGGATGCTCGGCGGCTTGCTGCCGGGATCGGCGGGATTGACGTTCACCTGCTGCGGCACGCTGGTGTCGGAGAGCGAATACGCGGTCTCCCGCAATCCACCCCGCAACGAGCCGTACGCGTACTGCGAGAGGTGCCACGGGATCTCGATCTCCGGACGCAGGTCGAGCCGCTGTCCCTCGAAGCCACGTTCGCGCGCGAAGTTCGCCCCCTCGCCCGCGACGGACAGCGCGACGTGATCGTCGAGGAAGCGCTGCACGGTGACGCCCTGGACACGCGGCGGCACCTGGAAGACGAAGCGATCGGGATTGATGAAGTCCTGGTACCAGGTGCCGGTCGCGAGCAGCAGACTGCGATCGAAGACGCGATCGACGCCGACCTGCGAGCGCTCGAACCGTCGCGTGCGCAGCGCGACGTCGGCGCTGGGATTGAACGTGAAGAGGTTGATCTCGCGCAGGAAGAGATCGTCACTGACGCGGAACACGTCGGCGAACCCGTGTACGCCACCGGGAAGCCACTGATCGTGGACGATGCCGGCGCTCCAGCGATTCACCGGGATGTTCGGGTTGGCGATGTGCTGGTTGACGACGTCGCGCGAGGAAGCGCCGCGGATCTTCTCGTTGAAGTAGGCGCCGTTCACCTCACCGGCGGTGTCCTCGCTGAGCGCGTAGCGGTACTCGCCGAGAGCACCGATGCGCGCCGCCGTCTCGACGTCGAGTGCGAGCGTCGCGTCCATGCTCTTGTTGATCGCGAGGTAGAGCGGCTGCTCGAATTGGAACCCGCGTCGGTTCGAGTAGCCGAAGCGCGGGAAGAGGAGCCCGCTCTGCCGGTCGCGGCGGACGGGAAAGAGGCCGTAGGGGAAGTACAGGATCGGCATCCCCCTCACCTCGAAAGCACCGTGCTCGACGCGCCCGTAGCCCTCGAGGTCGACGCTGATCCGCTCTCCACGCACGCTCCAGCTCGGCGCCCCGCCGCCCGCGCAGAGACAGGTCGTGAAGCGGCCGGAGTCGATGCGGTAACTCTGGCCCGGAAGCTTCTCGAAATGCGATCCGGTGAGTTGGTAGTGATTCTTGTTGAGGAAGACCGAGCCGGTATCGAGCGCTCCCGTCTCCTCGACGAGGTTGAGCGTCATCGCGTCGGCGGTGACGGTGCCCTGCGGATCCGTCAGGACGACGCTGCCCTCGGCCTCGGCGAGCTGCGTGGCGCGGTGCACGCGCACGGTGTCCGCCGTGAGCACCATATCTCCGCGCGTCACCTTGACGGCGCCGTGGGCGGTGATGACGTTCGACGACTGATCGTAGGTGATGGTCGCGGCATCGACGGTCACCTCGCCCGTCGACGTGCGCAGCTTGTCGAGCTCGAGGAGGTTCTGCTCGGCGCCGCGCACCCGACCGGCGACGGCGAGCGCGGCGGCGGCGAACGCCGTCCGCCACAGGAGCGCGCGGCGGCGGGTCACGCGCGCGCCGCGAGACGCATGGCGGCGCGTTCGCGCTCCGCGTCGACGGCGCGTGCGGGGTCGATCGCGGCGAGGAGATCGCCGACGAGAAAGAGCGATCCGGTCACGAGGATGACGTCGTCGGAGCCGCTGCGCGCGCACACATCCTCGTAGGCGAGCACCGGATCGGCGACGACGCGCACCGGAGGTCGCGCCGCGGCGGCGACCTCGTGCGGATCGGCGCTGCGGGCCTGTCGCGGTCGAGTCACGACGAACTCGGTCGCGATGCCGGCCAACGCCTGCAGCATGAGCGGCCAGGCCTTGTCGCGCATGACACCGAAAAGCACCCGAAGGGGCCGGCCTGCCGCGAGCACTCGCATCTCCTCCACCAGCACGTCGATCCCCGCCGGATTGTGGGCGCCATCCAATAGCACGTCGGGTGCGCGCCGCACTAGCTGCAGGCGCCCCGGCCAACACACCGCCGCGAGACCGGCGCGCACCGCCGCGGGCGGCACCGTGAGCGTCGGCGCGAGTTCGAGCGCACGTACGGCGAGCGCGGCGTTGTCGCGCTGGTGGCGCCCGCCGAGCGCAATCGTGAGGTCGTCGATACGGCCGGCGGCGGAGCGATAGGAGAGCGTGCCGTCCGCACGGGGCTCGATCGCGAAGTCGCGGCCGAGGACGGAGAGCGGGCTCGCGATCGCCGCTGCGCGTGCCGCGATCACCTCCGCCGCCTCGCCGCGCGCCCCGGAGACGACCGGGACGCCGGGCTTGACGATCCCCGCCTTCTCCGTCGCGATCGCCGCGATAGTGTCGCCGAGATACTCCTCGTGGTCGCGCCCGACGTTGGTGACGACGGCGACCTCCGGCACGACGACGTTGGTGGCATCGAGACGGCCGCCGAGACCGACCTCGAGCACCTGCGTCTCGACGCCGCGTGCCGCGAAGGTGATCCATGCGAGCAAGGTCATGATCTCGAAGGCGGTGAGCTCGCGCGCGTCGTCGAGGTCGCGGCGCAGACGCGCCACGCCGGTGACCACCTCCGCCTCCTCGATCGGCGCGCCGTCGACGACGATGCGCTCGCGAAACGACACCAGATGGGGTGACGTATAGAGACCGACGCGCCGGCCGCCGGCACGCAGCACGGCGTCGAGCAGCGCCGCCGTCGAGCCCTTGCCGTTGGTGCCGCCGACGTGCAGCGCCGCCGCCGCGCGCTGTGGATCGCCGAGGCGCGCCGCCGCACGCGCGACCCGTGCGAGCTTCAGATCGATGCCGGCGCGCGCCTCGCGGGCATAGAGCCAGGCGAGCGTGCGGACGTAGGCGTCGTCGTCGCTCACGCGCCGTCGCGTCGACGCCGCGCCGCGCGCGCGCCTGGGCGCCGCCGCGCGCCTCTCCCGTCGTCGGCGGGGCGTACCGCGGCGCGCGCGTTCAACATACGGAGCAGGCGCGCGAGTGTCCGTCTGAGCTCGGGACGCGCGACGACGGCATCGAGCATGCCGTGCTTCATGAGGAACTCGGAGCGCTGGAAGTCCGCCGGCAGCTGCTCGTCGATCGTCTGCGCGATCACGCGCGGCCCCGCGAACCCGATCAGCGCCCGCGGTTCGGCGAGGTTGACGTCGCCGAGGAGGGCGACCGACGCTGCGACGCCGCCCGTCGTCGGATCGGTCAGCACCGAGACGTACGGCAGGCCGGCGGCGCGCAGACGTCCGAGCGCGGCGGCGAGCTTGGCCATCTGCATCAACGAGTAGATGCCCTCCTGCATGCGCGCCCCGCCCGATGCCGAGACGATCACCAGCGGCAGGCGCTCGCCGAGCGCGTGTTCGATGACGCGCGTGAGCTTCTCGCCGACCGCCGATCCCATGCTGCCGCCCATGAAGGGAAAATTGAAGACGCCGATCGCCACCAGGACGCCGTCGACGCGACCGGTCCCGGTGAGCACCGCCTCGCGGTGGCCGGTGCGCGCGGCGACCTCGGCGAGGCGCTGCCCGTACGGCGGTTCGTCGGGGAAGTCGAGGACGTCGCGCGAGCCGAGGTCAGCGTCGCGCTCCTCAAACGAGCCGCGATCGAGGAGCAGCCGCAGGCGTTGATCCGCGGTCAGCCGAAAATGGTAGCCGCATTGGGGGCAGACGAAGAGCCGCCGCTCGAGCGTGCGGCGGTTCACGAGCTCGGCGCACTCGAGACAGCGCGTCAGCAGCTCGGCGCTCGTCGCCTCAGACCGGACCATGCGAGTCGCGTGCGCCGTGCACCGCCGCCGCCATGCGCCCCAAGAAGTCGGCGACGGGGGCGACGAGGTGGGTCCCGCGATGCTCCTCGACGAGCTGCATGACCGCGCTCCCGACGACGACCGCGTCGCCGACGCGTGCCGTCGCTGCCGCCTGCACCGGGGTGCGGATGCCGAACCCGACACCGACGGGTAGCGTGGTCTCCTGTCGGACCGTCCGCAGCATCGTTCCGACCTCGTCGAGGTCGGGCGCCGCGGCGCCGGTCACGCCGGTGATCGAGACGTAGTAGACGAAGCCGCGGGCGCGCGCGAGGACGCGCGCGCGGCGGGTGGCGTCGCTCGTCGGCGCGAGGAGGAAGATCATTGCGATCCCGGCGGCGTCGAGCGCCGGCTGGAGGTCGTCGGCCTCCTCCGGCGGCATGTCGATGCAGAGCAGGCCGTCGACGCCGCTCGCGCGCGCATCGCGGGCGAGGCGCTCCGGATCGTACTGCACGAAGGGATTGGCGTAGCCGAAGAGGATGACGGGTACGTCGGACGCGGCGCGGAAGCGTGCCACGACTTCGAGGATGCCCGGAAGCGCCGTGCCGCCGGCGAGCGCGCGCTCCGCGGACCGCTGCAGGACGGGCCCGTCCGCCATCGGATCGGAGAAGGGCACGCCGAGCTCGATCAGGTCGGCACCGGCGGCGTCGGCGGCGCGCAAGAGCGCGAGCGTCGTCTCGAGGTCGGGGTCGCCGGCCATGATGAAGGGCACGAAGCCCGCACGCCCCGCGGCGCGCAGACCCGCGAAGGTCGCGCCGATTCGGTCGGGGGCGTCGCCCGCCGCGGCGGCGACGCGCTCACCCTGCCGGCCGCTCACGAGCCACCGCCGTCGGCGGCGCGACCGCCGGCGGCATCCCGCCGCGCCATGTGTGCGGCGACCGTGCCCATGTCCTTGTCGCCGCGTCCGGAGAGATTCACGACCATCACCATGCGCCGCGGCAAGGTCGGCGCCAGGCGGATCGCGGCCGCGATCGCGTGCGCGCTCTCGAGCGCGGCGATGATGCCTTCGCACTCGGCGAGCGTGTGCAGCGCCGCCAGCGCCTCGTCGTCGCCCACCGCTTCATAGGTCACCCGCCCGCTGTCGCGCAGGTAGCTGTGCTCGGGACCGACGCCGGGGTAGTCGAGGCCGGCCGAGATCGAATGCGCCACCCGGATCTGTCCGGTCTCAGTTTGGAGGACGTAGCTCTTGCTGCCCTGGAAGATCCCGACCGTGCCCGCGGTGAGCGAGGCGCCGTGCGCCCCGCTCTCGAGACCATGCCCGGCCGCCTCGACGCCGATCATGCGCACACGCCGGTCACGGAGGAACGGATGGAAGAGGCCGATCGCGTTGCTACCGCCACCGACGCAGGCGATGAGGTAGTCGGGGAGACGGCCGATTGCGCGGCGCGCCTGCGCCCGCGTCTCGACGCCGATCACCGATTGGAAGTCGCGCACCATCTCCGGATACGGATGCGGGCCGGCGACCGAGCCGATGATGTAGAACGTGTCGCGCACGTTCGTGATCCAGTCGCGCATCGCCTCGTTCATCGCGTCCTTGAGCGTGCGGCTTCCGGACTCGACGGAATGGACGGTGGCGCCGAGGAGCCGCATGCGGACGACGTTCAGCGCCTGGCGCTCGACGTCCTCGCTGCCCATGAAGACCTCGCAGCGCAGCCCGAAGAACGCCGCCACGGTCGCGGTCGCAACCCCGTGCTGCCCGGCGCCGGTCTCGGCGATGATGCGCGACTTGCCCATGCGGCGCGCGAGCAGGATCTGGCCCAAGGTGTTGTTGATCTTGTGCGCGCCGGTGTGACAGAGGTCCTCGCGCTTGAGGTAGATGCGCGCGCCGCCGAGCGTGCGGCTCAAACGCTCGGCGTGGTAGAGCAGCGTCGGCCGCCCGGCATACTCGCGCAGCAGGGCGCGCAGCTCGCGGCGGAAGCGCGCGTCGCGGCGCAGGCGATGGTAGGCGCGCTCGAGCTCGGCGAGCGCCGGCATGAGCGTCTCGCTCACGTAGCGGCCGCCGTACGCTCCGAAGTGGCCGCGCGCGTCAGGCAGTCTTGGCATGGCTCACGAAGGCGCGCAGCAGCGCCCGGTCCTTGCGCCCCGGACTCTCCTCGACGCCACTGCACACGTCGACGCCGAGCGGACGCAGCGCGCGCACCGCGTCGGCGACGCTCTCCGCGGTGAGGCCGCCCGCGAGGAAGAGACGACGCGCCAGACGCGCGTCGATCGGCTCGGGGACGAGCGCCTTTCCGGTCCCGCCGCGCCGCCGCTCGTCGGCGGCGTCGGCGAGCAACCACCATCCATCGGGGTACGCGAGCGCCGCGGTCGCGAGCTCCCCCAGGCACCGCAGGCGCAGCGCCTTCATCGCCGGCACCTCGAACGCGCCGCAGAACTCCGCCGGCTCGTCGCCGTGGAACTGGAGGAGCCGTACCCCGGCGTCGATCGCGCGGCGCACGTCGCCAGGGGTGGGATCGACGAAGATGCCGACGGCGAGGACGTGGCGCGGCAGCATGCGGATCAGCGGCGTCGCCTCCGTCATCGACACGCAGCGCGCGCTCGCCGGATAGAAGTTGAAGCCGAGGAGATCGGCGCCGGCGTCGACCGCTGCCTCCACGTCCGCGGCGCGCGTGAGGCCGCAGACCTTGACGCACAAGGGCCGCGCGCCGGCAGTCGCGCCGGCGTCGTACGTGCCGGGCTGCCGCGTCGTGCTCATCGGAGGAGCGCTGCGAGCGCCGCGCCGGGATCGGGCGCCCGCATCAACGTCTCGCCGATCAGAAAGGCGTGCGCGCCGGCGGCCTCGAAGCGTGCCAAGTCGTCGCGGGTGCGGAGCCCGCTTTCGATCACCACCGTCGCCCCGGGAGGCAGGAGCCGCAGCAGCTCGAGGCCGGTCTCGAGGCGAACCTCCAAGGTGTCGAGGTCGCGGTTGTTGATCCCCCAGACGCGGACGCCGGCGGCACCCGCACGCTCGATCTGCTCCGCGGTGTGTACCTCGACGAGCGCCGTCATCCCGAGCTCCTCGCCGAGCGCGACGAGCTCGCGCATGTGCTCGGCGGTGAGGATCGCGGCGATCAGGAGAAACGCGTCCGCCCCCGAGGCGCGCGCCTCGTAGAGGTGGTACGGCTCGAAGAGGAAGTCCTTGCGCAGCACCGGGACCGTCACCCGCTCGCGGACGGCGGAGAGCGACTCGAGGCTGCCCTCGAAGAAACGCTCGTCGGTAAGCACCGACACCGCGGCGGCGCCCGCCGCCGCGTAGCCGGCGGCGATCGCGACCGGATCGAAATCCTCGCGGATACGCCCGCGTGACGGTGACGCGCGCTTCACCTCGGCGATGATGCGGCGGCCGGGAGCGGCGAGGGCGGCGACGAGGTCGCGGCGCGGCGCCGTGAAGAGCGGCGCCGCGCGCAGCGCCGGGAGCGGCCGCGCCCGTCGTCGCGCCTCGAGCTCCTGAACCTTGTGGTCGATGATCGCCTGCAACATCCGCCGAACGCTCTTCCGCTATACCGCGACCGCCTGGCTCGTTGCGACCAACCGTGCGAGTGCCTCCGCCGCCGCGCCGCGCGCAATCGCGCGCGCCGCCCGCTCGTAGCCGTCGCGCCAGTCGGCGGCGAGTCCGGCGACGACGAGCACAGCCGCCGCGTTCACCAGCGCCAGCTCGCGTGCCGCGCCCGCCGCGCCCGCGAGGACGCCGCGCACGATCGCCGCGCTCGCCGTCGCGTCGGCGGCGCGCGGGGCCGGTCCCGTGGGCGTCACGCCGAAGTCACTTGGATGAAGATGATACGTGCGAACGGAGCCCTCCGCCACCTCGCTCACCAGGGTCGGCCCGGCGGCGCTGATCTCGTCGAGGCCGTCGGCGCCGTGGACGACGAGCGCGCGGCGCGTCCCGAGCCGGCGGAGCGCGTCGGCGACGACGTCCGTCCATTGCACGGCGAAGACGCCGACGAGCTGCGCCTCCGCGCCCGCCGGATTGGCGAGCGGGCCGAGGAGATTGAGGATCGTGCGGATGCCGATCTCGCGCCGTGGCGTCGCCGCGAAGCGCATCGCGGCGTGAAAGCGCGGTGCGAAGCAGAACCCGATGCCCGCCGCGGCGAGACAGCGGGCGACACCCGCCGGCGGCAGATCGATCGCGACGCCGAGCGCCTCGAGGACGTCGGCGCCGCCGACGCGTCCGGAGGCGGCGCGATTGCCGTGCTTCGCCACCGCGACGCCGGCGCCGGCCGCGATCAGCGCCGCCGCGGTCGAGACGTTGAAGGTCGCGAGGCCGTCGCCGCCCGTCCCGCAGGTGTCGACGACCGGCCCCGGCACGGAGAGCGGCGTCATCCGCGCGCGCATCGCGCGCGCGGCGCCGACGAGCTCGTCGGCGGTCTCCCCTTTTATGCAGAGCGCGGTGAGGAGGCCCGCGATCTGCGCCGGCGTGCCCTCGCCGTCCATCAGCCGTCCCATGACTGCGAACATCTCGACCTCGGTGAGGCTGCCGCCCGAGACGGCGCGCGCGATGGCGTCCTGGATGGTCACGGTGCGACCCGGCCGCTCACGCCGGCGGGAGTCCCGCGAGGAAGTTGTCGAGGAGCCGCTTGCCCTCGAGCGTCAGGATCGACTCGGGATGAAACTGCACCCCCTCGAGCGCGACGTGCCGGTGGCGGACGCCCATGATCTCGCCCTCGTCGGTCCAGGCGGACACCTCGAGCTCGGCGGGCACGGTCGCGCGATCGATCACCAGCGAGTGGTAGCGGGTGGCGTCGAAGGGATTGGCGAGATCGCGGAAGACCCCGCGGCCGTCGTGGCGGATGGGCGACGTCTTCCCGTGCATGATGCGCGGCGCGCGCACGATCGCGCCGCCGAGCGCGGCGGCGATCGCCTGGTGTCCGAGACAGACACCGAGGATCGGGATCTCGCCGGCGAAGCGCTCGATGAGCGGCACCGAGATCCCCGCCTCCTTCGGCGTGCAGGGGCCGGGGGAGATCACGATGCCGCGCGGCCGGCGCTCGGCGATCTCGGCGAGCGTGATCGCGTCGTTCCGCCGCACCTCGACGTCGGCGCCGAGCTCGGCGAGATACTGCACGAGGTTGTAGGTGAAGGAGTCGTAATTGTCGATTACAAGTATCGCCCCCGCTCGCTGGCGCTCGCGATGGGCGTCGCGCCCCGGAGTGAATCCGGGGCGCTCCCCCACAGAAGATCTCGTTGCGGCGGTCATGATACCCGTCCGAGTTGCTCGGCGCGCTTCAGCGCTTGGAGCATGCCGCGCGCCTTGTTGAGGCATTCCGCGTGCTCGCGCTCGGGATCGGAGTCGGCGACGATGCCGGCTCCTGCCTGCGCGTACACCGTGTCGCCCTTGATCAACATGGTGCGGATGGCGATGCAGGTGTCCATCGTGCCGCCGAAGCCGAAGTAGCCGACGGCGCCGCCGTAGACGCCGCGGCGCACCGGCTCGAGCTCCTCGATGATCTCCATGGCACGGATCTTCGGCGCCCCCGAGAGGGTGCCCGCGGGGAACGTGGCGCGGAACGCGTCGTAGCAATCGCGGCCGCGTGCCAGGCGACCGCGTACGTTGGAGACGATGTGCATCACGTGCGAGTAGCGCTCGATCACCATGCGCTCGGTCACCTCGACGCTGCCGCTCGCGGCGACGCGCCCGACGTCGTTCCGCCCGAGGTCGAGCAGCATGACGTGCTCGGCGATCTCCTTCGGATCGGCGAGGAGCGCGCGCTCGAGATCACGGTCTTCCATCTCCTGCGTGCCGCGGGGCGAGGTGCCGGCGATCGGGCGCACCGTGATCTCCCCGTCCTCGACACGCACCATCACCTCCGGCGACGCGCCCACCAGGATCTGGTCGCCGAGCTGCAGGTAGAACATGTAGGGCGACGGGTTGATCGTCCGCAACGCGCGGTAGACGTTGAACGGCGCGGCGCGGAGCGGCGCCTCCATGCGCTGCGCGAGAACGACCTGGATTACGTCGCCGGCGCGGATGTATTCCTTGGCGCGCTCGACGAGCTTGCCGTACTCGCCTCCGGTGAGATTAGCGCGCATCCCGGGTGCCGGCGCCGCGGCGCCGGGGATCGCCTCGGGGAAGCGCACCGCGGTGCCGAGCCGTGCCACCAACTCGTCGATGCGTGCCACCGCCGCGTCGTAGGCATGGGGCGGATCGGTCGCCGGGTCGCGGAGGTCGACGTTCACCACGACCTTGATCGATTGCGCGACGTTGTCGAACACGAGGACGCTCGCCGCGATCATGAAGTACAGCTCGGGGAGGCCGAGGTCGTCCGGCAACGTCGCCGGCAGGCGTTCGAAGAAGCGGACGGCGTCGTAGGCGACGTAGCCGACGGCACCGCCGAAGAACCGCGGCAGTCCGGGGAGCGCGACCGGTCGGTAGCCGGCAAGCAGGTCCTTCAACGCCGCGAGCGGATCCGCCGCCTCCCACCGTCGATCGGGGAGGCCGTCCGCGCGCACGGTCACGGTGTGACCGCGGCTACTGAAGACCGCTGCGGGCTCGCTCCCGAGAAAGCTGTAGCGCGCCCACTTCTCGCCGCCCTGCACGCTCTCGAGGAGAAAGCCGTGCGGGCCGCGCGCTACTTTCAGATACGCCGAGACCGGCGTCTCGGTGTCGGCGAGGATCTCGCGATAGACGGGGACGAGGTTCCCCTCGCGCGCGAGCTCGAGAAAATCGCTCGCCGTCGGCGTGCACGCGCCCATCGCGGCCCTCGCGCCTCAGTCGGAGGCGACGAACGCCTCCGGCACGCCGGGCTCGTGGCGCAACCGCGACACCATCTGGGTCGCGCGCTCCATCGACGGGAAGTGACCGACGCGGACACGGTAGAACATCGCGCCGTCGCGACGCGTGCGGACGATGTACGCTTCGTAGCCGCGGGCGCGCAGGCGCTTCACCAGATCGTCGGCGGTACGGGGTTCGCGCGTCGCGGTCACCTGCACGCTCCACTCCCCGCCCGCGGTCGAGGGCGGCAGCGCCGCTGCGGGCGGGCTCGCCGACGCGTGCGGCGCGACGAGGGCGACGGCGACCCGCGCCTCGGGCGTCCGACCGGACGCCGGCGTGCGCGGCGCGTCCGACCGCTCCGCCGCCGCGCGCTCGTGCACGCCGCCTGCGGCCTCGACCGCGGCTCCAGGGGGCGCGCCGTGCTCCGCCGCGGGAGCGGCCGCGTGCGCGCCGACCGCGCCGGCGACCCGCGTCGGATGGTCGTCGTCGCCGAGGGTATCGTCGAAGGTGAGGTCCTGCTCGGCCGCGGGCGTCTCCTCGGCGGCGGCCGGAGCGACCGGCAGCCTGACGACGCGTTCGGCGTCGTCGAGTTGGCGGTCGCCGATGCCGCGACCGGCATAGATGCCGAGCAGGAACACGATGAAGAGGCTCGCCGCCGTACTGACGATCAGCCCGGCGAGCTCCAAACGTGTGAGCTCGAATCGAAAGCGTGAATCCCCTCCTCCTGCCATGGTGCTCCTCCTCTCACATGGTGTCGGGCGCAGAGATCCCGAGGATCGTCAGCCCGGCGCGGATCGTTTTCTGCACGTTCACGGCGAGCAACAGGCGCGCCGTCGCGAGATCGCGATCGTCTCCGAGAATGCGGCTGCGATTGTAGTACCGGTGGAACTCGGCGGCGAGCTCCATGAGAAAGAACACGACGCGATGGGGCTCGAGCTCGAGCGCCGCGCCCTCGACGATCTCGGGGAACTGCGCCAGTCGCCGCACCAGCGCCAGCTCTTCACCCTCCGTAAGGCGCGCCGGATCGGCGGCCGCGGCGGCGTCGAGGTCGAGGCCCACCGCCGCTGCGGCGCGGAAGATGCTGGCGACACGCGCATGGGCGTACTGCACGTAGAAAACCGGGTTCTCCGCCGTCCGTTGCTTGGCGAGGTCGAGGTCGAAGTCGAGCTGGGCGTCCGATTTGCGCATGAGGAGGAAAAAGCGCGTCGCGTCGGCGCCGACCTCGGCGACGACCTCGCGCAACGTGACGAAGTCCCCCGAGCGCTTCCCCATGCGCACCGGTTCGCCGCCGCGTATGAGGTTGACGATCTGCACCAGCACCACCTCGAAACGCGCCGGGTCGAGTCCCAGCGCGGCGAGCGCCGCCCGCATGCGCGGCACGTGGCCATGGTGGTCGGCGCCCCACACGTCGATGATCCGATCGTAGCCCGCCCCGTACTTGGCGCGGTGGTAGGCGACGTCGGCGGCGAAGTACGTGAACTCGCCGCCGGTCTTCACCAGCGGCCGGTCCTTGTCGTCGCCGAACGCGGTGGAGCGGAACCAGCGCGCGCCCTCGGCGTCGTACACGTATCCCGCGGCATCGAGCGTCGCCAAGGTCGTGTCGACGGTGCCCTCGGCGCGCAGCTGGCGCTCGCTCACGTAGCGGTCGAAGCGAATCGCGAGCGCCGCCACGTCGTCACGGATGGCCTCGAGCAGGATCGCGCCGGCAGCGTCGCCGAGATACGCACGCGCCTCGGCGGCGTCAACGTCCATCCAGCGCGCGCCCTCGCTGGCATGGATGGTCGCGGCGACGTCGCGCACGTAGTCGCCCTGGTAGCCGTTCTCGGGAAACGGCACATCGTGGCCGCAGAGCTCGGCGTAGCGCGCGTAGGTCGACGCCCCGAGCATCGCCATCTGATTGCCGGCGTCGTTGACGTAGTATTCGCGCGCGACCTCGTGGCCGGTCGCGGCGAGCAGGCTCGCGAGCGCGTCGCCGGTCACGGCGCCGCGCGCGTGCCCGACGTGCAGCGGCCCCGTCGGATTGGCGCTCACGAACTCGATCTGCACTCTCCGTCCGACGCCGATCGCCGAGCGGCCGTACGCGTCGCCCGCCGCGTCGATCTCGCGCAGCAGTTTCCACCAGTATGCCGGCGCGAAGCGGACGTTGATGAACCCCGGCCCCGCGATCTCGACCGACGCGAGGATACCGTCGCGATCGTCGAGGTGGCGGACGATCGTCTCCGCGACGGCCCGTGGTGGCCGTTTCTCGCTGCGCGCGAGCGCAAGGGCGAGGTTGCTCGCAAGATCCCCGTGCTCGGCCTCTTTCGGGACGGTCAAAAGCAAAGGGGGGAGAGTTGTCGTCAGCAGCTCTCCCCCCTTGGTCGCCCGTTCACAGGCATCGCGCAGTAGTGCTTCGAGAGGCTTCTTCATGCCCCTCCGCACCGGGAGGCCGCGCCGCGGGGACGCCACCAACGCCGATAGCTCGTGCGCGTTTCGATCATGACGGAACTCAAGGGATTCAAGAGCTTCCGATACGTGCTTTCAGCCGGGCAGTCAAGGCGCGCGGTGCGGCACATTGACGACCATCCTCGAGTACGGCCATACTCGCAGTATGGCCGTAACAACCGTCAAGTCTACGTATTCACTGGACGTGGAGACACTCACGCTATTGGAGCGGACGGCGGAGCGGTGGCAAGTGTCAAAGTCCGAAGTTCTGCGCCGCGCGATCCGTGCCGCCGCAGCGAAGGCAGCCCCGGATGCGGACGAGGCGATGCGCGCTCTCGACGAGCTGCAGCGCTCGCTGCAACTCAGTCCAGCAAAAGCGACTGCGTGGGCGAGGCGCTCGCGTACCGAGCGGCGTACCTCGTCGGCCCGCAGCGAGGGTCGAAACAAGTGATCCACCTCGACACGAGTTTCCTCATTCGGGCGCTCGTCGCCGGATCGCCCGAGGATCGCCGGCTGCGACGCTGGCTGTCGAATCGAGCGCCGCTCGGTATGAGCTGCGTGAGCTGGGCGGAGTTCCTGTGCGGGCCGGTCGAACCCGACCACGTCGAGCTCGCGACACGCCTCGTGGGCGAGTCTGTCCCCTTCGTCGCGGCTGACGCTGCGACGAGCGCGCAGCTCTTCAACGTTTCCGGTCAGCGTCGAGGCTCGTTCACCGATTGCATGATCGCCGCGACCGCGATCCGAGCAACCGCAGCTCTCGCAACGGGCAACCCCGCCGACTTTCGCAGATTCTCGTCAGCCGGCTTGAAGCTCGTGGCCTAACGGCCGAATCCGCCGAGGATAAGGACAATTCGACGAGACGACCTGCTACGCCAAGTCGTCCAGCAGCCATCCATCACCTACGCCGTTGCCTTGAGCAGCACCTCGTTGATCACAGTCTGGTAGCCCAGGCCGCGCCTCTTGCCTTCGCGCTTTGCCCAAGTGATGACGCTCGGGTGCAGGCGGATCGATACGGGTTGGTACTTCTCGACACCCTTCGGTGGACGACCGCGCCTCGGCCGCTTCTTCCCGAGCTTCCGCTCGATTGCCTTGCGAGCGGCCTCGGCTTCGTTGGCCGTCAGCCGACGAGCGGTTTCAAAGGGGAACTCTCTTGGCTTCTTCATAGCGGGATCTCTCCTTCCGGCTGGCGCGCCGCGCAGTGATGAGGCGGTAGATGTTGTCCGGCTGCCGGATAGTGAAGGCAACCACCACGACTCCAATATCGGACTCGCCGATCAGCCAGCGGCGCTCCTCGGTTGCCGTGGAATGCTTCGGGTCGGGCGCAATGAGCGCTCGGCGGCGTCGCTTCGGGCTCGGGCGCTGCCGCAACGGACGGTGGCGCCGTCGGTGATGACCGCAGCCGCTCGCCGCAACCGCCGCAGAACTTCTCGCTGGGCCCATTCGACGCGCCACACGCCGCGCAAATCGCGGCCAGTGCGGCACCGCATTCGCCACAGAACCGGCGCTCGGAGCCGTTGTCGTGATCACAGGACGAGCAGCGCATCGCGTGTCTTCTCGCGTGCGGGGACTATCACGACGGACTCGAATGCCAGAACGAGCAGCCATCGGTGGAAGCGGACACTTTGGCCGGAAACGGGACGATGTGGTCGTCAGCGTCGTGTGTCGTAGCGGCCTTCCTTGCGCGCTCGGCCATCGCATGACACGGCCAACTCTGTCGAGGAAAATCCACACGAACGGTCGCGCGGGAGCCCCGAAGAGCCGCCCCCAAGCCATTGCCCAGTCGGACCCGGCGGCCGCTACGGGGCTCCGAGGTCGTCACTCAAATCCCACAACAAGCTTGGCATGTCCCCCTCCAGCCAAGTAAGCTGACCTCATGGTCCTGCGAGCGGTGGTTCGAGAGGGACGGCTCCTCGTGGACGAGCCGACGACTCTTCCGGAAGGAACCGTCGTCGATCTCGTCGTCGATGACGAAGGGGATGATCTGGACGAGGCCGAACGAGCGGCCCTACACGCGCATCTCGAAGCGTCGTGGAAAGCGTCCGAGCGCGGCGAGGTCGTTCCCGCCGCCGACGTCCTCGCGGAGCTCCGGCGCCGATCGTGAAGCGTCAGGTCGTCCTGACGCCCGAGGCGCAGGACGACGCGCGACGCATCGACGATTGGTGGCGGACCAATCGTCCCGCGGCAACGGGGCTCTTCACGGAAGAGTTATCTGCGGCGTTGGCAATGCTCGAAACCGCCCCGGAGATCGGGCGCCCGTATCGCCACCGCATCGTTCCCACGCTCCGCCGCGTACTGCTCCGCGCCGCGCGCTATCACGTGTATTACGTTGTCACAGCGAACGCGGTTAGAGTCCTCGCCGTCTGGAGCGCGCTTCGCGGCCGTCAACCCAGTCTGCCGAGACGAGGATAGCGACCACCGAACACCCGCCCCCGCAACTCCGCTCCACATTCAGGACAGAACTTCGCCGTCGGAGACGCGTCGGCGCTGCACGCCGGGCAGCGCCGCGCGACGGGACTGCCGCATTCGAGGCAGAACTTTGCGCCGAGCGGATTCTCATGGCTGCGCTCTCGACGTCGGCGGCGAGCGTCGTCAGCTGGATCACCGAGACCGGCGCCGCATCACCGTGGCGAATGCCGTTCACGGCGTTGCGGCTCTGGCAATGCACGAATCAGGTGTAGTCCCTCGATGAGGCCACGTGTGCACAGCGCAGCATCGCCGCCAGCGAGCGCTCGACGTCCTCGTCCGTCGTCGCCCAGCACGAGACGCTGATGCGCATCGCCGCGCGTCCTCGCCATCAGCGGCCGATTCGGCAGCATGATGCGCATCAACTGCGGCCATCCGTGGTCGTCGCGCATCGAGCGCGCCGTCGCGACGCTCGGCCGACTCGTCGCCTAGCTCGCGCCGACACGTCAAGGGGTCGCAAAACCGAGTCGGCGGGCGCACGAGCGCTGGGTGGCGTCGCGCGACAAGAACGCAAGCTGCCCGCGGTCGTCACCCGCAAGCCGCGTCGCGCACGCGAGGTGCCAGAGATCGGCGCCGCGCACATAGCCGGCGTCCGATACTTCCAACATCTCGGCATCGAGCGAGCGCGACGGAAACACCAGTGACAACGCTCCCAGCGCCGGCAACAACGTCCGTGGGTCGATGCGCTGGCGAGTAGCCGCGGAGATGCACTCCGCGACCAGCAGGTCGCAACTGAAGAGGCGATCGAATCGCGCCACGATGCGCCGCAACGCGCCGGCGGTCTGCTCGCCGAAGAGAATCGCAATGAACAACGACGAGTCGATGTACGCCGCTTTCATCAACGCGAGCGAAGAAATTGGCGGAGAGCTCCCCGCCGACGCGCGATTGGTCGGATCGCGTCGATGTCGTGCCGGGCTCGAAGAATCGTGCCGTCACGCTCGAGCTCTTCGATACGCGCGGTGAGGTCTCGCGGAGGTTGAATGGGGACGACTTGGGCGACTGCGCGACCGCGGTCGGAGATCGTCACGCTACGGCCTGCCTTCACCGTGCGCAGGATCTCGCTGAGTTTGGCCTTCGCTTCGTGAACTGGATACGGGCGGCTCACGTGCTCACTATGCGCTCATGGTCATGATGGTCAAGTCGACGAGTATCCCCGCGGAACGGAACATGTTTCGCTGGACAGGCAGCCGGATCGTATGAGGAAACTAAGCCCGGGACGCGTCGGTAGCGAGTGAAGTCGGCGATCAGCCCGCGGCGCGCTTGCGGGACGGCTTCGCGGGGAGCGTCGTGTCAGCAGTTCCGGCGTTCGCGGCGGCCTTCGCGCGCGCCCGTCGTCCCGTGCCGGCGTCTTTCTTCTTCTTCTTGTCGCCACCTTTCGCGCTCTCGACGTCGGCGGCGAGCGTCGTCAGTTGGATCACCGAGAGCGGTGCGGCGTCACCGTGGCGAATGCCGATCTTGATGATGCGTGTGTAGCCGCCGGCGCGTTCCTTGAAACGAGGCGCGATGTCGTCGAACAGACGCTTCACGGCGTTGCGGCTCTGGATGAACGACAGCGCGCGCCGGCGGGCGGCGAGCGAGCCGTCTTTGCCGAGCGTGATCATACGCTCGGCGAAGCGCCGCAGCTCTTTCGCCTTGGCGTCGGTGGTGCGGATGCTCTCGCGCTCGATGAGCGCCGTCACGAGATTGCGGAGGAGCGCCCGCCGATGCGAGGAGGAGCGACTGAGCTTGCGGCCGGCGTTCAGGTGGCGCATCAGGCGCTCTCCTTCTCCTTCTGCAGCCGCCGGCGCTCGAGCTCCTCGCGATTCGGGAAGCTCTCGAGCCGCATCCCGAATCCGAGCGCCATCTCGTGCAGGATCTCGCGGATCTCGTTCAGGCTCTTGCGGCCGAAGTTCTTGGTCTTCAGCATCTCCTGCTCGGAGCGCTGCACGAGCTCGCCGATGAACTTGATGTCAGCGTTCTGCAAACAGTTGGCGGAACGCACCGAGAGCTCGAGCTCGTCGACGGGACGGAAGAGATTCTCGTTGATCTTCCCCTCGCTCGTCTCCTCGATCGTCTCCTGTGCCTCGGCCTGCTCCTCGAAGTTGATGAAGATCTCGAGCTGGTCCTGGAGGATACGCGCGGCGAACGCGAGCGCGTCCTCGGGGCCGATCGAGCCGTCCGTCCACACTTCCATCACCAACCGGTCGTAGTCGGTACGCTGTCCGACGCGCGCGTTGGTGACGTTGAAGTTGACCTTACGCACCGGCGAGAAGATTGCGTCGAGGGGGATCGTACCGACCGGGTCGCCCTCCTCCTTGTTGTGCTCGGCGGCGACGTAGCCGCGGCCACGCCGCACCACCATCTCCATGTCGAGGTTGCCCTCTTTGCTGAGCGTGGCGATGTGCTGCTCGGGGTTGAGGATCTCGACGCGTGGGCCGGTCACGATGTCGGCGGCCGTGATCTCGCGCTCGCCCTTCAGGGCGACGCGTACCACGTCCTGCGCGGCGTCGGTCAGCTTCACCCGCACTTCCTTCAAGTTGAGGACGATGTCGGTCACGTCCTCGGTGACGCCGGGCAACGTCGAGAACTCGTGCAGGATGCCCTTGATGCGCACCGCGGTGATGGCGGCGCCGTAGAGCGACGACAGCAGCACGCGCCGCAGCGAGTTGCCGATGGTGGTACCGAATCCCCGTTCCAACGGCTCGCCGACGAATTTGCCATAGGTCGCCGTGAGACTCTTCTCCTCGGCTTCGAGCTTCTTCGGCTTGATCAGATCGCGCCAATTCTTCTGCATAAACGCCCCCCGCCCGTTACTTGGAGTAGAGCTCGACGACGAGCTTCTCGTTGATCGGCATGGTGAGATCGGCGCGCGCCGGCAACGCGCGAATCCGACCGGTGAAGTTCGGTCGATCCACTTCGAGCCATTCCGGCACGCCGCGGCGCTGCGACAGCTCGAGCGCCTCTTGGATGCGGACGACCTTGTGGCTACGCTCGCGCACCGTGACGACGTCGCCGGGTTTCACCAGCGCCGACGGAATGTCGATCTTGCGGTCGTTCACCAGGAAGTGCCCGTGGCGGACGAGTTGCCGCGCCTCGGCGCGCGAGTTCGCGAACCCGAGCCGGTAGATCATGTTGTCGAGGCGCCGCTCGAGGAGGAGCATCAACGTCTCGCCGGTGATGCCCTTGGTGCGGTCGGCGCGCTCGAAGAGACGTCGGAACTGTCCCTCGAGAAGACGATACATGCGCTTCAACTTCTGCTTCTCGCGCAGCTGAAGGCTGTATTCGGAAAACTTTACGCGTCCCTGGCCGTGCTCTCCCGGCGGATAGTTCCGCCGCTCGATCGCGCACTTGTCGGTGTAGCAACGCTCTCCCTTGAGGAAGAGTTTCAAACCTTCACGCCGGCAGAGCCGGCACACGGACGCTCGGTAACGAGCCACGCTCTAAAACCTCCTCGGCCGGATCACTCCGGCCATTCAGACTCGGCGCCGTTTCGGCGGCCGACACCCATTGTGCGGGATCGGGGTCACGTCCTTGATGAGAGTGATCGTGAACCCCGCCGCTTGCAGCGAGCGCAGCGCCGATTCGCGCCCCGCGCCCGGACCCTTCACGAAGACCTGTACCGTCCGCATGCCGACGTCGATCGCCCGCTTGGCTGCCGCCTCGGCCGCGAGCTGCGCCGCGAAGGGCGTGCCCTTGCGCGAGCCCTTGAAGCCGACGTTGCCGGCGCTCGCCCATGCGACGACGTTGCCGGTCGGATCGGTGATCGTGACGATTGTATTGTTGAAGGTCGAGTGAATGTGCGCGATGCCCTCGGGCACCGTGCGCTTCGCCTTCTTGCGCCGCGTCGGCGCCCGCTCCGGGGCGACCGGCTTCGTCATGTCAGGTCTGGCCATAAGCTCCTCGAGCGCCCGCGGCGCGCGTCGTCCTCACTTGGTCGGCGCCTGCTTCTTGCCGGCGATCGTCTTGCGTGGACCCTTGCGGGTACGTGCGTTGGTGTGCGTGCGCTGGCCGCGTACCGGCAGGTTCCTGCGGTGCCTGAGGCCGCGGTACGCACCGAGGTCGACGTAGCGTTTGATGTTGAGCGCGACCTCGCGCCGCTGGTCGCCCTCGACCTTGTACGTATCGATCACCCGGCGCAACCTGACCAGGTCGTCCTCCGGGAGGTCGTCCGTCTTCACGTCGAACCCGACGCCGGCCTCGTACAGCACCTTACGAGCGGTGCTGCGGCCGACGCCGTAGATGTACGTGAGCGCGATCTCCATGCGCTTCGCCTTTGGAAGGTCGACTCCCGCGATACGTGCCATCGATGCCCCTCTCGACCGTTCAGCCCTGGCGCTGTTTGTGCCGGGGGTTGGAGCAGAGAATCCGCACCACGCCCTGGCGCCGCACCACTTGGCAGTTCTTGCAGATCTTCTTGACCGACGCGCGCACCTTCATAGCTATGCTCCCCGCCTCACTTCGTTCGATAGGTGATCCGCCCGCGGCGGAGGTCGTACGGTGAGATCTCCACCGTCACTTTGTCGCCGGGCGCGAGCTTCACGTAGTGCATCCGCAGGGCACCCGAGGTGTGCGCCAGGATGCGGTGGCCGTTGTCGAGCGCGACGTGAAACGTCGCGTTCGGCAGCGACTCGAGCACCGTCCCGTGCACTTCCATTGCGTCCGATTTCGGCATCGCCATCGCCATCGTCGCCTCCGATCGCGGCATCGCCATCGTCATAGTGAGCTCAGCACGTAGGGCCCGCCCTCGACGATGGCGACCGAGTGCTCGAAATGCGCCGACAGGCTGCCGTCGCTGGTGACCGCCGTCCAACCGTCCTCTTTGAGCTCGACCTCGGGACCGCCGACGTTCAGCATCGGCTCGATCGCCAGCACCATCCCCTCACGCAGGCGGATGCCGCGATCGGCCTGCCCGAAGTTCGGCACCTGCGGATCCTCGTGTAGGCGCTTGCCGATTCCGTGGCCGACGAAGTCGCGAACGACCGAGAAGTGCCGGCTCTCGGCGTGCGTCTGGATCGCCGACGAGACGTCGCCGAGCCGCCGCCCGGGCCGCGCCGCCTCGATGCCCGCCTCGAGCGCCTCGCGCGTCGCGCGCATCAACGCCTCCGCCTCCGCGCTCACCGTGCCGACCGGTACGGTGACGGCGGAGTCGCCGTAGTAGCCGCGGTAGACGACGCCGTAGTCGAGCCCGATGATGTCGCCCTCGCGTAGCGGGCGCGACTCCGAGGGGATGCCGTGCACGACCTCGTCGTTGATCGACGCGCACAGCGACGCCGGATAGACACGGCCGGCGACGCTGTACCCTTTGAAGGCCGGGATCGCGCCCTTCTTGCGCGTCAGCTCCTCGGCGATGCGGTCGAGGTCGCGGGTCGTGACGCCCGGACGCACCGCCGCCCGCAGCGCGGCCAGCACCTCGGCGACGATGACGTTCGCCGCGCGCATGATCTCGATCTCCTCCGGTGCCTTGAGCACGATCATCAGAGCCGATTCTCCAGCCGCTCGACGATGCGCGCGAGAATGTCCTCGCGGCCGCCCGTGCCGTCGATCTCGGCGAGGAGGTTGCGCGCACGATAATATTGCAAGAGCGGCGCCGTCTCGCGTGTGTACACCTCGAGGCGCGAGACGATGATGTCCTCCTGGTCGTCGTCGCGCTGGTAGAGGTCGCCGTTGCACTTGTTGCAGATCCCCGCGTTCGTCGGCGGATCGAAGATGATGTGGTAAAGCGCGCCGCACTCGCGGCACGTGCGGCGGCCGGAGAGCCGCTTGATGAGCTCCTCGTTCGGCACCGCGAGGCTGACGACGACGTCGAGCCGGCGCCCCAAGGTCCGCAGCGCGCGGTCGAGCGCCTCGGCCTGCGGCACCGTGCGCGGGAAGCCGTCGAGGATGAACCCGGGGTCGCAGTCCGGTTGGCGCAAGCGGTCTTCGATGACGCCGATCATCACGTCGTCGGGCACGAGCTCGCCTTTGTCCATGTGCCGCTTCGCCTCGGTCCCGAGCGGTGACTTCCGCCGCACCTCCTCGCGCAGGATGTTGCCGGTCGAGATGCACGCCTCCTTCAAGCGGTCGCCGAGCAGCGCCGATTGCGTGCCCTTTCCTGCTCCCGGCGGTCCCATGAGGATGAGATTCACGTGCATCCAAGTTCCGCGGACCGCTCAGTTCCGTCGCCCGCGCAGCCGACCGCGTTTCATGAACCCTTCGTAGTTGCGGGTGAGCAGATGGGTCTCCATCTGCGCCACCGTATCGAGCGCCACGCCGACGACGATCAGTAGCGAGGTCCCCCCGAAGAAGAAGGTCACGTTGAAGCGCGAGATGAGGATGGTCGGCAGGATGCAGACGGCCGCGATGTAGAGCGCGCCGCCGAGCGTCAGGCGGGTGAGAATACGGTCGATGTATTCGGCGGTGCGCTTCCCCGGCCGAATGCCGGGGATGTAGCCGCCGAACTTCTTCATGTTGTCGGAGACCTCGACGGGATTGAACGTCACCGCCGTGTAGAAATAGCAGAAGAAGATGATCAGCCCGATGTAGAGGAGATTGTAGACGGCCGACTGCGGACCGAGCAGGTCGGCCGCCTTCAGCGCCCAGGGGTTGTCGGGGAAGAAGCTCGCGATCGTGCCGGGAAAGATCAGGATCGACGAAGCGAAAATCGGCGGGATGACCCCCGAGGTATTGATCTTGAGCGGCAGGTGCGAGCTCTGACCGCCGTACATCTTCCGGCCGACGACGCGCTTTGCGTACTGCACCGGGATGCGGCGCTGACCGCGCTCCATGAAGATGATAGCAGCGACGACGACCACCATGAAGAGGAGGAGGCCGAGTAGAAAGAAGAGACTGATCTCGCCCTCGTTCATGAACTGCACGGTGGTACTGATCGCCGACGGCAGGCGCGCCACGATGCCGGCGAAGATGAGGAGCGAGATGCCGTTCCCGATGCCGCGCTCGGTTACCTGCTCGCCGAGCCACATGAGGAACGCGGTACCGGAGCTCAGGGTGATGACGCACATCAAGCGGAACGCCCAGCCGGGGTTGAGGACGACCGACGCGCCCGTCGGCGACTGGATCTGCTCGAGCCCCATGCTGATGAAGAGACTCTGGACCACCGAGAGGACGACGGTGCCGTAGCGTGTGTACTGTGTGATCTTCCGCCGCCCCATCTCGCCTTCCTTCGAGAGGCGCTCGAGGTAGGGCACGACGACGGTCAAGAGCTGGAGGATGATCGACGCGCTGATGTACGGCATGATGCCGAGCGCGAAGATCGAGAAGCGTTCGAGCGCACCGCCGGAGAAGAGATTCACGAGGCCGAAGAAGTTGCTCGCCGCGTCCTCGAAGAACTTCTTCAACGCGGCGTTGTCGATCCCCGGCGTCGGGATCGCGACCCCGACACGGTAGACGGCGAGCATTCCGAACGTGAAGAAGATCCGGCGCCGGAGCTCCGGGATACGCGCGGAATTTTGGAACCCTTCGAGCACTGCCTACTCCCTTGCGCCGGGCGCGTCCGTCGACGCCTTGGGCATACCGCTGCCGGATGCACCGTCGTCGCCGCCCGGCGCGTCCTCGCGAGCCACGAGCGTCCCGCCGGCCGCGGCGACCTGGTCGCGCGCCGACTGGCTCGCCTTGTCGACGGTGATGGTGAGCGCGCGGGTCAACCTCGTCTCATCGCCGAGCAGCTTGATCGGCCGGTGACGGCGGACGACGCCGGCCGCGGCGAGCGTGTCGGCATCGACGACCGAGCCGTTCGCGAAGCGCTCGAGTTGCGCGATCTTGACGATCGCGTAGCGGCGGCGATTCGGGCTGCGGAAACCGCGCTTGGGAACGCGGCGCTGCAGCGGCATCTGACCGCCCTCATAGCCCGGCGGCGTGTTGCCGCCCGAACGCGCGCCCTTTCCCTTGTGACCCTTGCCGGCGGTCTTGCCGGTGCCGGAGCCGGGGCCGCGGCCGATGCGTTTGCGCGCACGGCGCGCGCCCTTCGCCGGTCGGAGATTGGAGAGATCGAGCAGTTCCACGTCCGTTCCTTGCTATTCTTCGAGCGCCAGCAGGTGCTGGACTCGGCGGATGAGGCCGCGCGTCGCGGCGTTGTCCTGCACGATCGCGGAGGCGCCGATGCGCTTGAGGCCGAGGCCGCGCAGGCTCTCGCGCTGCCGGTGCGTGCCGCCGATGGCGCTGCGGATCTGCGTTACGCGCAACATCTTGCCCATCCTCTTGCCCGGCGTCGTCTTGCTCATCGTCTTGTCGGCCATCCCTGTCCTCGGCGGAACTAGCGAATCTCCGCCAGCTCCTTGCCGCGCATCGCCGCGACCTTCTCGGGCTCGCGCAGCTCGGAGAGCGCCTGCATCGTCGCCTTCACCATGTTGTGCGGATTATTCGAGCCGAGGCACTTCGAGAGGACGTTGTGGATCCCCGCGAGCTCGACGACCGCCCGCACGCCGCCGCCCGCGATGACGCCGGTGCCGTCGGACGCCGGGCGCAGCAACACGCTGCCGGCGCCGTAGATTCCGTTCACCTGGAAGGGGATGGTACCCTCCGCGATCGGCACGGTCATCAGCGTCTTCTTCGCCTTCTCGATGCCCTTGCGGATGGCCTCCGGAACCTCGTTCGCCTTGCCGAGACCGTATCCGACGTGACCCGCGCCGTCGCCGACGACGACCAGCGCGCTGAAGCTGAACCGCCGTCCGCCTTTCACCACCTTGGCGACGCGGTTGATGTGAACCACCTTCTCTTTCAGTTCGAGGCCGTGGGACTCGATGCGCCGTGCTGATCCTCTCGCCATATCGCTCCTTCAGATCTTGAGGCCGGCCTCGCGCGCGCCCTCGGCGACGGCGCGCACGCGGCCATGGTAGAGAAAGCCGTTGCGGTCGAACACGGCGACGGTTATGCCCTGCTCCACGCAGCGCTTGCCGACGATCTCGCCGATCGCCTTCGCGGCCGCGACCGAAGCGGGCTTCTTCACCTGGTCGCGCACGTCGGGCGTGAGGGTCGAGGCGGCCAACAACGTCCGGCCGGTGTCGTCCGCGATCACTTGCACGTAGGTGTGCTTCTCGCTGCGGAACACGCACAGCCGCGGGCGCTGCGCGTCGCCGCGCAGCTTCTGCCGTACCCGGGCCTGCCGGAGTTTCCGCGCCGTATGGCGTTGATCGTTGAACATCCGATCGCTCTCCTCAGGAAGCCGCGCCGACGGCTTTCCCCGCCTTGCGGCGGATCTTCTCCTCCGCGTACTTGATACCCTTGCCCTTGTACGGCTCGGGCGGCCGCAGCTTGCGAATGCCGGCCGCGGCCTCGCCGAGCACCTGCCGGTCCGCACCCTCGAGCGTGATGACCGTTTGCTTGTCGATCTTGGCGTCGACGCCGTCGGGTAACGGAAAGGTCACCGGGTGCGAGTACCCGAGCGCGAGCTGAATCGCGCGGCCCTTCACCTCGGCGCGGTAGCCGACGCCGTTGATCTCGAGGACGCGGCGGAAACCCGTGCTGACGCCCGTCACCATGTTGGCGACGAGGACGCGCGTGAGGCCGTGAACGCCGCGCGCGTCGCGGGTCTCGTCCAGGCGGGTAACGCTCACGGTGTTGCCCTCGACCTTCACCACGGCGAGCGGGTTGAGTGCCGCCACGAGCTTGCCGCGCGGGCCGGTGACGCGGACCGTGCCGGGCTCGACCGCGACGGTGACGCCGGAGGGCACGGTGATCGGGAGTTTGCCGATGCGCGACATCCCTCGCTCACCACACCGAGCAGAGCAGCTCGCCGCCGACGCCGCGTTGCTTGGCGTCGCGATCGACGAGGATGCCGGCCGGGGTCGACAGCACGCTGATGCCGAGGCCGGCGCGCACCGACGGGATGTCCTGCTTGCCGACGTACACGCGCAGGCTCGGACGGCTCACGCGCCGCATCGCGGTGATCACCGGGCGGCGCTGCTCGTCGTACTTGAGGACGATGCGGAGCTGCTTGCGGATGCCGTCGCCGACGACGGCGCAGTCGCGCAGGAAGCCCTCGGAAACGAGCACCCGCGCGATCGCTTCCTTCGTCCGCGACCACGGCGCGTCCACACGCTCCTTACGGGCCTGATTGCCATTGCGAATCCGCGTCAGCAGATCCGCGATCGGATCGGTCATCGACATCGGGTCACCAGCTCGCCTTCATCAGCCCGGGGATCTGCCCCTTGCGCGCGAGGTCGCGCAGGCACAAGCGGCACATGCGGAACTTGCGGTAGAACGCACGCGCGCGGCCGCACAGCGGACAGCGATTGTACTGGCGCACGCCGAATTTCTGCCGGCGGGTCGCCTTGATTCGTAGACACGTCTTCGCCACTACGGCGCCTCCTCGAGCCGCCGGCGCCCGCAGGCACCAGCCGCTGCTGCGTTCAATTCCGAAACGGAAATCCCAATGCCCGGAGCAACATCTTCGCATCGTTGTCCGTCCGGGCGGTGGTGATGATCGAAATCGTGAGCCCCTTCACCTTGTCGACCTTGTCGAGATTGATCTCAGGGAAGATGATCTGCTCGCGGATGCCGAGCGAGTAGTTGCCGCGACCGTCGAACGAGCGGTCGGAGAGACCCTTGAAATCACGCACGCGCGGCAGCGCGACGCTCACCAGCCGATCGAAGAACTCGTACATCCGCTCGCCGCGCAGCGTGACCATACAGCCGATCGGTACGCCCTCGCGCAGCTTGAAGTTGGCGATCGCCTTGCGCGCACGCGTCACCACCGGCTTCTGGCCGGTGATCGTCGCGATCTCCTCGACGGCGGAGTCGAGCAGCTTCACGTTCTGGATCGCCTCGCCGAGACCCATGTTGACGACGATCTTCTCGAGCCGCGGCACCTCGTGCAGGTTGCCGCAGCCGATCTCCTTCATGAGCGCGGGGCGGATCTCGCTCCCGAACCGCGCCCGCAGTCGTGCTACGCTGCTCACCGGTCGATCACCTCGCCGCACCGGCGACAGACGCGCGTGCCGGTGCCGTCCTCGAGCCGCCGCCCACCGATGCGCACCGGGGCGTTGCAGCGCTCGCACATGAGCATCACGTTCGAAAGGTCGATCGACGCCTCTTTCTCCAGCACGCCGCCGGGCGCTTGCGCGCCGCGCGCCTTCTGGTGGCGCTTCACCATGTTCAGGCGTTCGATGACGACGCGATTCTTCTCGCGGATCACGCGCAGGACCTTGCCGGTCTTGCCACGCTCCCGGCCCGCGACCACCATCACGGTGTCGTTCTTGCGGATCTTGCTGCGCGGGGGACGGCCCACGCGCGCGACGCCGGCCTTCATCAGAGCACCTCCGGGGCGAGCGAGATGATCTTCATGAACTTCTTCGCGCGCAGCTCGCGGGCGACGGGGCCGAAAATGCGGGTCCCGATCGGCTCGCGTTGATTGTCGATCAGCACCGCCGAGTTGTTGTCGAAGCGGATGTAGGAGCCGTCGGCCCGCCCGACCTCTTTGGCGGTCCGCACGATCACCGCCTTCATGACGTCACCCTTCTTCACCTTGGCGTTGGGAATCGCCTCCTTCACCGAGACGACGATGACGTCGCCGAGCGAGGCGTACTTCCGCCGCGTGCCCCCGAGCACCTTGATGCACAGGACCTTGCGCGCGCCGGAGTTGTCGGCAACGTCCAATATGCTTTCCGCCTGCACCATCGATCCCGTCCCTCCGCCGCGGCCCGGCTAGAGCTTCGCCGCCTTGTCCAGCACCTGGCTGAGCCGCCAACGCTTGTCGCGGCTGAGCGGCCGGCACTCGGCGATCAACACGCGATCACCGATCTCGCACTGATTACGCTCGTCGTGCACCTTGTATCGCTCTCGCCGCGTGAGGAATTTTTTGTACTTCGCGTGCTGGACCCGGCGGTCGACCGTGACGACTGCGGTCTTGTCCATTCTGTTGCTGACCACGATACCGACCCGCGTCTTCTGATTGCCGTGCATACTCAGCTCGCCTTCACGCGCTCACGGTGAATGGTCCGACACCGGGCGAGATCCCGACGCACCGCGCGCACCTTCATCGGGTTCTCGAGCTGGCTCGTGGAGCGGCGCAGCTGCAGCAGAAAGAGCTCCTCTTCGAGATCGCGCGTGCGCGTCTCGAGCTCGCTGTCCGACAGATTGCGAACCTCGCTAGGCTGCACCGGCGACTCCTCCTCGTTCGCGAATCTGCGTCGGAATCGAGAGCTTCCGCGCCGCCAGGTTGAGCGCCTCACGGCCGACCTCGCGCGCCACGCCCTCCATCTCGAACAGGATGCGGCCGGGCTTGATCACCGCGACCCAGACCTCAGGCGAGCCCTTGCCCTTGCCCATGCGCGTCTCGGCCGGCTTCTTGGTGAGCGGCTTGTCGGGGAAGATGCGCACCCACACGCGCCCGCCGCGCTTGATGTGGCGCGTGAGCGCGACGCGCGCCGCCTCGATCTCGCGCGCCGTGAGCCAGCCGCGGTCGGTCGCCTGCAGACCGAAGTCGCCGAACGCGAGCGTCGAGCCGCGCCACGCGGTACCCTTGCGGCGGCCCTTCATCATCTTCCGGTATTTGACTTTCTTCGGAGCGAGCATGTTCGTTCGCGCTCAGGCGCCGATCGCCGCGCGCTGGTCCTCTTCTTGTTTTGTCAGCACCTCGCCGCGGAAGATCCAGGTCTTGACGCCGATGACGCCATACGTCGTGTACGCTTGCGCGAAGCCGTACGCGATCTCGGCGCGCAGCGTGTGGAGCGGCACCCGCCCCTCGCGGTACCACTCGCGGCGAGCGATCTCGGCGCCGCCGAGCCGGCCGGACGACTGGATGCGGATACCGAGTGCGCCCATGCGCATGGCGCGCGCCACCGCTTCTTTCATTGCGCGGCGGAAGGCGACGCGGCGCTCGAGCTGCAGCGCAACGTTTTCCGCGACCAGCTGCGCGTCGATGTCGGGGCGCCGCACCTCGTGGATGTTGATGAAGCAGTCGCGGCCGGAAAGCTTGTTGAGCTCGCTCTTCAGCTTGTCGATCTCCGCACCCTTCTTCCCGATCACGATGCCGGGGCGCGCGGTGTGGATGTTCACCTTCGCCTTGTTGGCGGCGCGCTCGATCTCGATCTTGGAAATGCCGGCATGGTAGAGACGGCGCTTGATGAACGTGCGCACGCGGATGTCCTCGTGCAGCAGACCCGCGTACTCCTTGCCGGCGTACCAGCGCGAATCCCAGCCTTCGATCACGCCGAGGCGAAAGCCCTTCGGATGTACTTTCTGTCCCATGAGATCCCTTACGAGGCGCGCCGCCGGCCCTTGCCGGCCGCAGCGACGCTCTCGTTCTTGCCCTGCCGCTCGTCGACGACGATCGTCACGTGGCTGGAACGCTTGAAGATCTTGGTGGCGCGGCCGTGCGCACGCGGCAGTGATCGCTTCTGCGTGACGCCTGCATCGACGTACACCGTCTTCACGTAGAGCGCGTCGACGTCGAGGTTCTGCGTCGCCTCGGCGTTCGCGATCGCGGACTTGAGCGTCTTGGCGATCACCTTCGAGGCGCGGCGCTGGTTGAATTCGAGGATGCCGATCGCCTCCTCGACGCCCTTGCCGCGGATCATGTCGACCACGAGTCGCACCTTCTGCGGCGCGATGCGGACGTGACGGATGCTGGCGCGCGTCTCCATCGCTCCTAGCCCTTCTCGCTCTTCGCGGCCGGCGCACCACCGCCGCCGCCGCCGCCGGACGGCTTGACGTCCGCCTTACGGGCCCCGGAGTGCTGGTGGAACGTCCGCGTCGGCGAGAACTCGCCGAGCTTGTGCCCGACCATGTTCTCGCTCACGAAGACCGGGATGAACTTGCGCCCGTTGTGGACGGCGAACGTGTGGCCGATCATATCGGGGATGATCGTCGAGCGGCGCGACCAGGTCTTCGTCACCTTGCGCTCGCCGGACGCGTTCAGCACCTCCACCTTCTTCAGCAGGTGCTGGTCGATGAATGGACCCTTTTTGACGGAACGTGCCACGCCGTGTGCTCCCCGCGCCTACTTCTTCCGACGCATGACGATGAAGCGGTTGGTCCGCTTGTTGTGTCGGGTTTTGTACCCCTTGGTCGGCATGCCCCAGGGCGTCTGCGGATGGTTGCCCTTCGAACGACCTTCGCCGCCGCCATGCGGATGATCGACGGGGTTCATGGCGATGCCGCGGACGCGTGAGCGACGTCCGAGCCAGCGCGTCCGTCCCGCCTTGCCGATCGAGATGTTCTCGTGCTCGAGGTTGCCAACCTGACCGACGGTGGCGCGGCACTCGATGCGCACCAGCCGCTGCTCGCCTGAAGGCAGCTTGATGAGCGCGTACTCGCCCTCTTTCGCCATCAGCTGCGCCGCGCCGCCGGCGCTGCGCACCATCTGCCCTCCCTTGCCGGCGCGGAGCTCGATGTTGTGGATCATCGTGCCGAGAGGGATCGCCTTGAGCGGCAGGCAGTTCCCGGGCCGGATGTCCGCTCCCGCGCCGGCCATCACCTGATCGCCGACGCCCAGCCCGACGGGCCAGAGGATGTACCGCTTCTCCCCGTCGCCATAGTGGAGCAGCGCCAAGCGCGCCGAGCGGTTGGGATCGTACTCGATGGCGGCGACGCGTGCCGCGATGTTCTCTTTGTCGCGGCGGAAGTCGATGATGCGGTAGCGCCGCTTGTGACCGCCGCCGCGGTGGCGAAGCGTGATGCGCCCGTTGTTGTTGCGGCCGCCACTCTTCCGAATGGGCGCGAGGAGCGAGGGCTCCGGATGATCACGCGTGATCTCCGCGAAGTCGAAGCCGCTGCGAAAGCGTCGGCCCGGTGATGTCGGCTTGTAGAGGATCGTCGGCATGACTCGTTACACCTGCTCGAAGAAGTCGATGCGCTGGCCTTCGCCGAGCGTGACGTACGCCTTCTTCCAATCGGGACGGCGTCCCGCGGAGCGCCCGACCCGGCGTACTTTCCCGAGGACGTTACTCGTCCGCACCTTCAGCACCTTCACCTTGAAGAGACGCTCGACCGCGTGCTTGATCTCGAGCTTGTTGGCGTCGGGCCGCACCTGAAACACGACTTGATTGCCGATCTCGTTGACGAACGTGCCCTTCTCCGTGATCACCGGCGCCGTGATGATCGAGTACTCGCGCTTCATGCCGCCACCCGCTCGGTGATCGCCTGCAGCGCCGCCTGCGTGAGGACCAGATGGTGGTAGCGCAACAAGTCGTAGACGTTCAGGCCGGCCACCCGCAGCACCTTGACGCGCGGGAGGTTGCGGCCGGCGAGCTCGAGCCGGTGATCGGCGTCGGGAATCACGATCAGCACGCTGTCGTCGATGCCGAGACCGCGGAGGAGGTCAACGAAGTGCTTCGTCTTCGTCTCCGGAAGCTCGATGCGATCGACGATCGTCAGGCGCTCCTCTCGCAGCTTCTGCGCCAGCATCGAGCGCAGCGCCGTCTTGCGTGCGCGCTTCGGTATCGCGTAGCCGTAGTCGCGTGGGTGCGGACCGAAGGTGGTGCCGCCGCCCGGCCACAACGGCGAACGGATGCTGCCGGCGCGCGCGCGCCCGGTACCCTTCTGCTTCCAGGGCTTCTTACCGCCGCCGCGCACTTCGCCCTTTTCTTTGGTGGCGGCCGAGCCGGCACGCCGGCTCGCCGTCTGCATGCGCACGACGTCGGCGAGAAGGGCGCGCCGGAGCGGCTCGGCAAACACGGTCGCCGGCAGCTCCACGGTGCCGACCTCGGCGCGCCCCTGCGAGAAGACGGTCGCGGTGATGGGCCGCTGCTCAGCCATTGGCAGCTCCTGCGCCCGCCGCGCGACGCGGGCTGCCGTGATGTTTGTGGATGATGACCGTGCCGCCGCACGCGCCCGGAATCGCGCCGCGTACGAACAATAGATCTTGGTCGGTCCGTACCTCGACGACCTGCAGGTTCTCCACCGTGACGCGCTCGTTGCCGAGACGACCCGCCATGCGCTTGCCCTTGAACACGCGGCCGGGATACGAGCGATTGCCGATCGAGCCGCCGTGACGGAAGGTCTCGTGGGTGCCGTGCGATCCGGGGAAGCCGCTGAATTTGTGGCGCTTCATCACGCCCGCCGTGCCGCGGCCCTTGCTGACGCCGCTCACGTCGACGGCGTCGCCGACGGCGAAGACGTCACCGACGCGCACGTCCTGTCCGACCTCGAGCTGCGCGTCCGCACCGACCTTGAACTCCCGCAGCACGCGGAACGGTCCCTTGCTCGCCTTGGCGACGTGGCCGCGCATGGCCTTGCCGACACGGCTCTCCTTCTGAGGCGCGAACCCGAGCTGGACGGCGGCGTAGCGGTCACGCGCCGGCGTCTTCGCCTGCACGACCGTGCACGGTCCCGCTTGAATGACGGTGACCGGCACGAGGTCGCCCTCGCCGGTGAACACCTGCGTCATCCCAACCTTCTTCCCGATGATTCCCGTCACCATGTCGTCGGCCCCGTCATTGCCGCGTTATTGCAATTTGATCTCGACGTCGACGCCGGCCGAGAGGTCGAGTTTGCCGAGCGCGTCGATCGTCTGCTGCGTCGGCTCGAGGATGTCGAGCAGGCGCTTGTGCGTGCGCAACTCGAACTGCTCGCGCGACTTCTTGTCGACGTGCGGCGAGCGGTTGACCGTGAAGCGCTCGATGTGCGTCGGCAGCGGAATCGGACCAGCGACCCGACCGCCGGTGCGGCGCACGGTGTCGACGATCTCGCGCACCGACTGATCGAGCAGCCGGTGGTCGTAACCGCGCAGGCGTATGCGGATCTTCTCGTTCACGTTTTACTCGAGGATCTTCGCGACGACGCCGGCGCCGACCGTGCGCCCGCCCTCGCGAATCGCGAACCGCAAGCCTTCGTCCATCGCGATCGGCATGATCAGCTGCACCACCAACTTGATGTTGTCCCCCGGCACCACCATCTCGGTCCCTTCCGGTAACGTCGCCACCCCCGTCACGTCCGTCGTCCGAAAGTAAAACTGCGGCCGATACCCGTTGAAAAACGGCGTGTGCCGCCCCCCCTCCTCCTTCGTCAACACGTACGCCTCCGCCTCGAATCCCGCGCAGCAAACACCCCACGTTGTCCCCCGCCTGCCCCTCATCCAGGATCTTCCGAAACATCTCCACCCCCGTCACCACCGTCTTCGCCGTCGCCTTGATCCCCACCACCTCCACCTCTTCCCCCACCTTGATCTTCCCGCGCTCGATCCGCCCCGTCGCCACCGTCCCCCGCCCGCTGATCGAAAAGACGTCCTCCACCGGCATCAAAAACGGCTTGTCCACGTCCCGCTTCGGCTGCGGAATGTACGTGTCCAACGCCTCCAGCAACTTCCCAATCGCCCCCTCCCCCATCTCCCCCGGATCCCCTTCGAGCGCCTTCAACGCGCTCCCCCGAATGATCGGAATCTGATCGCCCGGAAACTCGTACTTCGACAGCAACTCCCGCACCTCCAACTCCACCAGGTCCAACAGCTCCGGATCGTCCACCGTGTCCACCTTGTTCATGAACACCACCATGAACGGCACCCCCACCTGCCGCGCCAACAAAATGTGCTCGCGCGTCTGCGGCATCGGCCCGTCCGCCGCCGAGACCACCAAAATCGCCCCGTCCATCTGCGCCGCCCCCGTGATCATATTCTTCACGTAGTCCGCGTGCCCCGGACAATCCACGTGCGCGTAGTGCCGCTTCGCCGACTCGTACTCCACGTGCGCCGTCGCAATCGTGATCCCCCGGGCCTTCTCCTCCGGCGCCTTGTCGATCTGATCGAACGCCACAAAGTCCGCCAGCTTCTTCGCCGCCTGCACCTTCGTGATCGCCGCCGTCAACGTCGTCTTCCCGTGATCCACGTGCCCGATCGTCCCCACGTTCGCGTGCGGCTTCTTGCGCTCGAACTTCGCCTTACCCAT
>JACQEO010000054.1 GCA_016200545.1 Deltaproteobacteria bacterium
ACTCGCGAACTGGAAGGCGCGATCCGAGACTATCTGCGTCTCAACAACCAACATCCCAAACCCTTCGTCTGGACCAAAACGGCCGACGAGATCCTCAATTCCTTGGCACGCTTTTGTCAACGAATCTCCGGAACAGGACACTAGTGACGTTGGCCCCATTGAAGGTGACGCCCGAATGTTGACGACCTGCACCTGCAATCGCTAGGATCGCAGGACTTTTCTGCCCGCGGCTGCGTCCCATCGTACGTTCGAGGTACCGACCACGCTGCCGGCCGTCGCGCGCGGCATCCGAGAGGAGAAGCATGTTCGTACCTGAGCCCTTGCAGCGACCGACCGCGGCTTCCGCGACCGGGAACGACTCGCCCGGCCGGCGATGACGGACGACCTCGACGCGGAATCCGTCGCCCTGCACGAACGGCTCCGTGGGAAGATCACCGTCGAGAGCAAGTTCGCCCTCGACAACCGTCGCGACCTGAGCCTCGCCTACACGCCCGGTGTCGCCGCGGTCTGCATGACGATCGCGCGCGACCCGACGCGCGTCTACGACCTCACCTGCAAGCGCAACATGGTCGCGGTCGTGACCGACGGCTCGGCGGTCCTCGGCCTCGGCAACATCGGCCCCGAGGCGGCGCTACCGGTCATGGAAGGCAAGGCGATCCTCTTCAAGACCTTCGCCGGCGTCGACGCCTTTCCGATTTGCCTCGCGTCCCAGGACGCCGACGAGATCGTGCGCACCGTCCGCCAGATCGCGCCCGTCTTCGGCGGCATCAACCTCGAGGACATCTCGTCGCCGCGCTGCTTCGACGTCGAAGCGCGCCTCCAAGACCTCGGCATCCCCGTCTTCCACGACGATCAGCACGGCACCGCGATCGTCGTCATGGCGGCGCTGTTGAACGCGCTCACGGTGACCGGCAAGCGCCTCGACGAGCTGACCATCGTCTTCAACGGCAGCGGCGCCGCCGCCCTCGCATGCACGCGGCTGCTCGTCGACTGCGGCGCGAAGAAGCTCTGTCCGGCGGTGAAGGACGTCATCCTCTGCGACTCGAAAGGCATCATCCACCGCGGACGAACCGACCTGAACGTGCACAAGGCCGAGCTCGCCAAGATCACCAACGTCCGGCGGCTGACGGGTGGGCTGCGCGAGGCGATCGCGGGCGCCGACGTCTTCATCGGCCTCTCGCAGGCGAAGCTGGTCGATCAGGCGATGATCAAGTCGATGGCGCCGAACCCGATCGTCTTCGCGATGGCGAATCCGGTGCCGGAGATCATGCCTGACGAGGCGCGCGCCGCCGGCGCCGTCGTCGTCGGCTCCGGCCGCAGCGACTTCCCAAACCAGATCAACAACGTGCTGGCGTTTCCCGGCGTCTTCCGCGGCGCCCTCGACGCCGGCGCGATCGTCATCAACGACGCCATGAAGATTCGCGCCGCGTTCGCGCTCGCCGACTGCGTCATCGAGCCGACGCCGGAGCGGGTCCTCCCCGATCCGCTCGACAAAGCGGTCGCCTACCGGGTCGCGGCGGCGGTCGCGCGCGCCGCGGTCGAGACCGAAGTCTGCCGAGAGCCAAGGAGAGCGTGATGGAGATTCGTCGGGTCGCCGTGATCGGGAGCGGGCAGATGGGTACGGGCGTGGCGCAGGTCGCGGCGCGCGCCGGCTTCGAGACCATTCTCTTCAAGATGACCGAGGGCGCCGTCGAGGCCGGCAAGCAGAAGATCGCCAAGACGCTGCAGCGCGAGGTCGAGAAGCAGCGTTGCACCGACGTCGAGCTCAAGGACACGCTCGGCCGTCTGCAATGCAGCAACAAAATCCACGACCTCACCGACTGCGACCTGGTGATCGAGTCGATCATCGAGAACATGGAGGAGAAACAGCGGCTCTTCGCGCGCCTCGAGGACGTCGTCAACGAGGGCGGCATCTTCGCCACCAACACCTCGACGCTCTCGGTGACGGCGCTCGCCGAGGCGACCAAGCGCCCGCAGCGCATGATCGGCATGCACTTCTTCAATCCGGCGCCGATCATGAAGCTCGTCGAGATCGTGCCGACGCTGCGCACCGACGCCGCCGTCCTCGGCGCCGCGGAGGCGTTCGTCGCCAAGCTCAAGAAGACCGGCGTCGTCGTCCGCGACTTCACCGGCTTCGTCGTGAACCGGCTCCTCACGCCCTACATGGTCGACGCGATTCGGACCTTGCAAGAAGGCCTCGGCTCGATCACCGCCCTCGACTCGGCGATGCAGCTCGGCGCCAATCATCCGATGGGGCCGTTCGCGCTCGCCGATTTCATCGGCCTCGACGTCGTCTTCCACATGGCCTCGAACCTCTTCGACGAGTACCGTGAGCCGCGCCTCACGCCGCCGCCGCTGCTGCGCCGGCTCGTCCTCGCCGGTTATCTCGGTCGCAAGAGCGGCAAGGGCTTCTACGACTACTCGACGACGCCCCCGACGCCGAACGACTGGCTCGTGGGCACGCCGTCATGACGCGCGCCGCCCTCACCCGCATCCACCACGTCGGCGTCGTCGTCCGCAACCTCGAACAGGCGTACGGTTTCTGGCGCGACTGTCTGGGCTTGCCGGTTCACAAGGTCGCGACCGTCGAGGATCAGGGAGTGCGCGCCGCGCTCCTCACGATCGGCGCGAGCGAGATCGAGCTCCTCGAGCCGCTGCAGCCGACGAGCGGCATCGGGAAATTCCTCGCCAAGCGCGGCGAGGGACTCCATCACCTTTGCTATGCGACAGGTGACGTCGCCGGCGCGCTCGCGGCGGCGCGCGCCAAAGATGTCCGGCTGATCGACGAGCGGCCGCGTCCGGGGCTCGCGGGCATGATCTGCTTCCTCCATCCGGCATCCACCCATGGCGTGCTCGTCGAGTATGCCGAGCCCTTCCCGGAGGACGCCCACTGATGCGGACGCTCTGCATCGACCGCGTGACGGTCGTGTCACCCGACGCGCCGCGGGCGGCGGCGACGTTCGAACGGCTGTTCACGCTGCCGCGCGCGATTGGCGCCGCCCCGGTGCGGGGGGCGGCGCTGACGATCGGCGACGCCAGGATCGAGTTCGTGACCCCGGAGGAAGGCACCCCCCTCGCGGAAGCGCTGCGGACGGGGGGGGAGGGCATGGCCGCCCTGACCCTCGGAGTCGCCGACCTCGACGAGGCCGCCCGCACGCTCGAGCGCGCCGCCGTCGCGTTCGAGGTGCGGATCGATGGCGGGCGCCGCGCGCTCGAGATCGATCCGCGCGCCGCGCATGGGGTTCGCCTGACGCTGGTCGCGCATGCCTGAGATCGTCGTCTTCCGTGCGCAGTTTCGTGCCGTTCTCGGCAAGAAAGTGGCGCTCGCGAGCGCGCGCTTCGCGCGTCGGCAAGACATCTCGGCGACGTCCCATGGCACAAGCGTTGCTGGGCATTTCGCTCGCATCGATCACAGGAACCGTGAGGTCATGACGTCCGCATTGTCGACCTGGAAGTTACTCGACTCGGCCACGATTGCACAGCTCCCCGAGAGTCCCGGAGTCTTCGAGATCGCGACCCTCGTCCGCACCACCCTCTTCATCGGCGTCGCGCCCGAGAGCCTGATGACGACCCTGAGGACGCACCTCGAGATCCCGACCGGATTGCACGCCGGCGCCGGGCGGCTGTACTTCCGCTATGCGCCGACCGAGGACGCCGAGCGCGTCCACGCCGACCTTCTGGCACGCTATGGTAAGTGCCACGGCGGTGCGCTTCCGCCCGCGCAGGCGACGCCGCCGCCGACCGCACGGCCGCAGCGACATCTCAAAGCGGTCTGACCGCACCGCTCCCTCACCCCCTGACGCGACGCCGGAAACCCTACCCCGTCGCGCCTCAAGGCACCCGTGCCAGGACGTAGACCCGATCGGTCACCGCCCAGCGGCTCGCGAGCGGCACCGTCTCCCGTAGCGCATAGCCTTGCAGCGGCGCGTTCGCGATCACGTACGGCAGGTCGGCGGCGCCGGTCACGTGCGGTACGTCGCGATCGACGTTCGCGCCGGACGCGAGATGCTCGGGGTGCGCGTAGAGGTGCCAGCCGTTCTCGACGTAGCCGGCGTCGACCTCGCGCCACGCTACGCCCGAGCCGACGAGACGCACGAGGGCAGCGTCGACCGCGCGCGCGTAATCGAGCATGTCGCGCGTCCCCGTGACGTCGAGCAAAAAGAGCGCCGCGAGCAGCGTGCCTGCGAGGGCGCGACGGAGGCGGACGGCCGGCTTTGGCAGCGACGGCGCCGCGACGAGGACGATCGCGATCGCCGCCGGTACGAGCGGCAGATAGTAGCGATCGTAGAAAAACCAGAGCGCGAAGCAGAGCGCGAGCGAGAGGGCTGCGAACGCGGCGACGCAGGTGCCTGCGGGCGATCGCAGCGCGCCGCCGGCGCCGATGCCGCGCGCCACGCGCGCGAGGAGGCCGGCCGCCGCCATCAGTCCGACGAGCGTCGCCGCGAGACCGAACGCGCGCCGCATGCCGCCGTACGGCAAATCGCCGACGAGGAGCGGGCGCGCGGCGCCGAGCTCCTGCGTGCTCCACGTCGCATGCGGCTTCAGGGCCGCGACCGCCTGCGGCGCGACGGCGGACACGGCGATCGCCGCGACGATCAGGACCAGCATGGTGCGCCACGGCCACCGGCGCGCAGGCGGCGCCGTCGCCAGCAGCGCCGGTAAGACGGCGAGCCCGAGGTGGGCGAGCATGCTGAGGAACGCCTCGCCGTAGATGATCGGCGACACCAGGAGAAGATAGCGCAGGCGTTCCAGACGATAGGCGAGCCCGCCCTCCCCGTCTTCTACCCCCAGCCAATAGCGGCGCGCGATCAGTGTCGTCGCCGCCATGGCGGCGAGGGTCACGAGCGCGAGGACGAGCGTGCGCGCGCGACGCGGCGTCGTGGGGTGCAGCGCCGCGGTCGCGAGCAACGCCAGGGGAATCGCGATCGCGACCGGACGTACGAGGAACGCGACCAGCGCGAGCACGAGCCCGATCTCGACGCGTCCGCGGACGCCTTGCAGGCCGCCGGCGAGTGCCCAGAAGCTCGCGATCATCGCCGTCAGCATCGCGACGTCGGTCATGAAGGTGAAACTCAGGACGAACGCGACCGGGTACGCGGCGAGCGTGAGCGCGCCGACGAACGCGTGCTCGCGGGAGCACCCGAGCGCACGCAGCAGGGCAGCGAACGCGAGCGTGCCGAGTGCCGCGAGGACGAGCGTCGAGATCCGCAAAGCGGTGTACGAAAACCCGCCCACCGCCGCAAAGAGCGTCCCCCAAAAGATCTGCGCCGGAGGAAACGTCGAGCTCCAGCTGGCGACGCTGAAGCCCCTCCCCGCAAGCAGGCGCTCGACGCTCATCGCATACGTCCAATCATCGATGAGTGGTACGTCGGCACGCGGGTCGACGAGCACGGCGGCGACGATCCAGACGCCGACGAGTACCGCCGCGGGTGCGACACGACGGCGGGCGCGACCGCGCCAGCGCGGCGCGTTCATGCCGGAGGGAGCGGTTCCATGGCGATCGCCGAGCGTAGCAACGTCCGCCGCGCGCCGGTAGCGCTCGGGAACGGCGGCGGGAGGCGACGATCGCGTGCTACCGGTGTTTCGGCGCGGCGCGGAGCGGCGCCGGCGCCATCTCCACCGTCGACTGATCATCGTCGGTGGCGCGGCGCGCGAGCGCGATGACCTCGGCGCCATCGCACGCGACGCCGACGAGCGCCGCCTCGCTCAGCGCCAGCTCGGCAGCCTCCCCCAGCGACGCAATCGCACCCACGCCGTCGCCGGCGGCGGTGCGCGCCGCGCCGCGCTCGGGGATCCAGAGCTCGACACGCGTGCCGCCGGCGGGCACCGCCACCAGGCGGCAGCGGCCGCGCAAGATGACGAGACACGCCTGGACGAGGTTCAGCCCGAGCCCGATTCCCTCGCGCTTGCGGGCGTGCGTGTCGTCGCCCTGCTGAAAGAGGTCGAAGATGCGGCGCAGCTGCTCGGCGGGAATGCCGATGCCGGTGTCGGTGATGCGGATCTCGGTAGCGCTGGCGTCGGCGGCACGCATCGCCTCGAGGTACACCGTGCCGCGCTCGGTGAACTTGCAGGCGTTGCCGAGGAGGTGAAAGAGGACGCGGCGCAAGAGCGCCTGATCCGTGCACAGGACCGACGCCTCGGGCGCGATCGACACCATGAGCGCCGGCGCGTCGGAGCGCGCGACCTCCGGCAGGGACTCCGCAACCTCGCCTACCAGCGCTCCCAGGTCGACGCGCGACCACTGTGGCGTGATCCGCGTCGTCTCGGCGTCGACGAAGAAGAGCATGTCGTCGACCAACTGGTTGAGATGCCGCCGTAAGGCCTCAGTCTCCGTAGGGGGGTGGTTTCGTTTGGGTCTTACGTATAATTATAGTATACAGACCGCCATGGACACCAAAGACGAGATCGCTCGATTCGTCGATCAGGTACGCAAGCGGTGGCCCGTGGCGCGAGG
>JACQEO010000053.1 GCA_016200545.1 Deltaproteobacteria bacterium
GGCAACTCGCCAAGTACTGCTGACACGATTTCTCGTCCGCGAACTGGCGCTGGAACTGCCGGAGACTGGTGGGAAAACCTGGCCGCGGCACGCCTCTCACTACATCTTGGGGCTTGCTGAAACAACCGGATAATCAAGAGCCGACTATGTGATTACGCCCCCGATTGATCGACTATGCCCCCGCTCGTGGGCGGCGCGCGACGACGATCTGGACGCGCTCGCCGGCGGCGAGGCGGAGGTGCTCGATGGTGAAGCCGGCGGCGTGTATCTCCCGCGCCGTCGGATAGGCGAGTCGTCGCCATGCCGCCGCGGGCAGCCATGATCGCGGCCGGGGCGGTCCGGCCACGGCGGTGAGCGCCGCGAGGCGCCGCCGCGGCCGGTTGTGGTCGACGGCGACGACGGTCGCCCCGGGCGCGAGCACGCGGGCGATCTCGCCGAGAAGCGCGCCGCGGCGGCGGGGGGCGGACGCGTCGCCGAGAAACGAGACGGCGAGCCACGCGATCGACGCGTCGCGGAGCGGCAGCGCGTCCGCCGCGGCGCGCAGCGCCACGTCGCCCCCGTCACCGCTGCGGTGCGGCGCGTCGAACAGCACCGTGCCGGGGCGCGCGACCCGCCACGACGCGACGCCGGCGGCGAGCGCGATCACCAGCGCGGGCGACCCGGACGGGGGTCCTACCAGCGCCTCGATCTCGCGGCGCCAACCCATCCGCCGCTCCTCGTCGCGACCGTACGTCGCGCTCAGCGGCCGTTACGGCTGCGGATGAGCGTCATGAACTCCTCGCGCGTTTCCTGACGGTCGCGGAACGAGCCCAGCATGCAGCTCGTCACCACGATGGAGTTCTGCTTCTCGACCCCGCGCATACGCATGCACAGATGCTCCGCCTCGACGACGACACCCACGCCCATCGGCTCGATGGCCTCCATGATGTTCGTCGCCACCTGCGTCGTGAGGCGCTCCTGCAGCTGCAGGCGGCGCGCGAAAACCTCGAAGAGCCGCGCCATCTTGCTGATGCCGAGGATGCGATGGTCCGGGATGTAGGCGACGTGCGCCTTGCCGAAGAACGGCAGCATGTGGTGCTCGCAGAGGGAGAAGAAGTCGAGGTCCTTGAGCACGATCATCTCGGAGTACTCTTCGGTGAAGAGCGCCGAGTTCAGGATCGCCCTCGGATCCTCGTCGTAGCCTTTGGAGAAAAACCCGAGCGCGCGCGCCACGCGCGCCGGAGTCTTCTGGAGGCCTTCGCGGTCGGGGTTCTCACCGAGCGCCCGCAGCATTTCGCGGACGTGGTCCTCCAGGTTCAAGACTTGCCTTTCTTCTCGATCGCCCGAACCTTCTGGTACTTCCGGTAGTCGTACCCGGTCGCCATCGCCATGAGGAGCCCCTCCATGCCGCCCTCGGTTTCACGGCGGAGGATGCGCAAGCGCTCGTAGAATTCGCGGAAGTCTTTGTTCACGCGCTGCACCTCGTCGATCGGGTGCAGAAAGAAATCGTTCAAGCGTGTGACGGTGAAACGCAGGGCGGAGAAGCGCAGCTCGTTCGGGAAGGCGTCCCACTCGGCGAGCGAGAGCGTACGCAGCGACTCGTAGCCGCCGATCAACGCCTCGAAGCGTTTCAGCTCGTAGCGCTCGCCGTCGAAGCAGAGCGCGTTCACCGCGGTCGCGAGGTCGAAGATGTACTTGCCACGCGACGCGGCCTCGAAGTCGAGGATGCCGACGACCTTTTCGCCACGGAACATGATGTTGTCGAGGAAGAGATCGCCGTGGATGATGCCCTTCGGCAGCTTCCACTCGAGGTAGTGCTCGAGGTACGCGACCTCCTCGTCGAGCGTGCGGACGATGCGCTTGAAGTAGCTCGGCAGGCGGTCCCGCACCTCCTGGTATACGTCGCCGACACGCTCGAAACTGAAGCGGTTGTCGATGCCCTTCTTGTAGCCCTTGCCGATGACGTGCAGGTCGGCGAGCACACGACCAGCGTTCTCGATCTGCCCGAGCGTGAGGTCCGCGGGCTCGCGCGAGTGGCCGTCGATGAACTTGTAGAGCGAGAGACACTTGCCGCCGAGCTCGCGGTATTGGCGGCCTTTGCGGTCGACGATCAGCTGCGGGCAAGGAAAGCCGTGCTTGCGGAGATAGAGGAGGAGATCGATCTCGCGTTTCACCTCGATCTCGCTCTTCACCTCGTCGATCTTGAGGAAGTACCGTCCTTTGGCCGCGTCCAGCCGGTAATGCGTGTTGACCGAGCCAGCCGGGACGCCGTTCGCTGCCTGCAACTTGCCGAGACCATAGTCGTCGGCGAGCTGCGTCAAGTGCCGTTTGTCGAGAAAGGTATACACTGCCATTGTCAAAACCGCCGTTCCGTGGGGGTGATCAAGCGATCGTGTACTTATATCCGTAACCCCGCGAATGTCAATAACAATCTCAGAAATATCCGCCGGGGATACTCGCGGCGCAGATGCCGTGCGGAGCGCCTCGGCACCGCTCGGACGAGCGTCCCAGAGCACAGTGACAGGTCGCCGAATTTGCAGCGTTTTTGTGGGTGCCTCAACGGCCACCGAGTGCCGGTCTCACGTCGCTGGCTCGAGGGTACGCGCCCTTGGACGGATCAGGTTACCGCTGGGTGCGCGCCCGCGCGCTGGTAGCGAAACGGGCGGGGACGTCGATCTGCGGACACCACGGTAGGAGGGCGCATTCCGGACAGCGGGGAGCGCGCGCGCTACAGATTCTCCGCCCGTGGTGGATCAGCCGGTGTGAGAAGTGGGTCCACGCTGCCGCCGGCAGACGGTCGCGCAGGTCGGTCTCGATCTTCACCGGATCGTCCTCGCGAGTGAGGCCGAGACGGTTCGCGAGCCGCCGAACGTGCGTATCGACCATGATCGCCGGGACCCCGTAGGCCGTCCCGAGGACGACGTTTGCCGTCTTCCGCCCGACGCCGCCGAGAGCGACGAGCGCGTCCATGTCGCGCGGCACTTCGCCGCCGCGCGCTGCGATCGCCGTCGCGACGGTTTTCAGCGCCTTCGTCTTCTGCCGAAAGAATCCGGTCGAGCGGATGAGCGTCTCGAGCTCGGAGGTCGGCGCCGCCGCCATCGCCGCCGCCGTCGGATAGCGAGCGAAGAGCGTGGGGGTGACCATGTTGACGCGCTCGTCGGTGCATTGCGCCGAGAGGATGGTCGCGACCAAGAGCTGCCACGCGTCGTCGTGCCGTAACGCGCACCACGCGTCCGGGTAGACGTCCGCCAAGGCGCGCGCGATACGGCGGGCGCGGGCGCGGCGTTCGGGAAGCGTCTCGTGCTCGCCCGGCACCCGTCGGCGGGTCATGGCGCGCGTCCCAGCGACCACGAATCAGGCGCGGAGTCGCCGGTCGACATCGCGGTCTCCGGCCTGACGGCCGCCGAGTCGCCGCTCACGCTCGCGTTCGACGCCGCTACGGTACTCGGCGACGACGTGCGCGGTCTCCTCGCCGCTCCAGCCGAGGACGGCACGCATCAGGCCGGCAACGTCGTCGCTCACCCCGAGGCCGCCGTCGCGCTCGCGGAAGGCGAGCGGGACGCGCCGGCGCAGCATGTCGTCGAGCGTCGCCGCCATCTCGGCGGCGACGGCGTGCGTCACCTCGCCGCGCCGGTAGGGCAGCGCCGGGAGGATCCGGCGAGCGGCGTCGGGATCGGCGGCCGCGAGCGCCACGATCTCGGGCGCGTGCGTCCCGTAGCGGTGCAGGAGGTGCGTCATCAGCGCGTCGTCGACACCCGCGGGCGCGCTCGCGCGCATACGCTTCGCGAAGCCGCCGAAACCGCCGCGCTCCGCGAGCTTCACCTCGGCGCCAGGTAGCGGCAGCGAGCCGGTGCGACAGGGGCCGAAGCGCCGCTCCGGATCCCGCGCGCGCAGGCGCTCGACGACGCGATCGACCACCCGCTCGGAGACGCACCGATAGGTCGTGAGCTTGCCACCGCCGAGTGACAGCATGCCGGAGGCGCTTTCGAAGATCGCCTCCTCGCGCGATGTCTCCGACGGGCTGCTCGGGTCGGCGGGCGCGACGAGCGGTCGCAGGCCGGCGTAGGCGCCGATGACGTCGCGCTCGACGAGGGCCGCGGCCGGGAAGTCGTGGTTCACCGCCTCGAGCAGATAGCGGACGTCATCGGCGTCGGCAGCGACCGCGCCCGGGTCACCGTCGTAGTCGGTGTCGGTCGTACCGACGAGCACCTGGTGCTCCCACGGAATCGCGAACATGACGCGGCCGTCCCGCGGCGCGCGCAGCACGATCGCGTGGATGTTCCCGACGCGCTCGCGCGGTACGATGATGTGGACACCCTTGGTGAGCCGCAGCACGGGCGCGGCCGTCGGATCCTCGAGCCGGCGCACGACGTCGAGCCACGGACCGGTCGCGTTCACGACCTGCCGAGCGGCGATCGTGAGGGTGCCGCCATGCAGACGATCGACGACGCGGACGCCGCGCACCTGTGCGTCGTCCCGCAGCACCTCGACGACCCCGAGGTAGTTGCACGCCACCGCACCCGCTGCGATCGCGGCGAGCATGGTCTCGAGCGTCAAGCGCGCGTCGTCGGTCCAGCAGTCATAGTAGTGCAGCGCGCCGCGTAGCCCGTCGGCACGCAAGCGCGGCTCGTGGCGCAACGTCGCCCGGCGTCCCCACGAGCGATGGCGTGCGATGTTGCGAAACGCCGCCAGGCCGTCGTAGACCCAGAGCCCCGCCGAGAGCCGCAGCCGCCCCACCGGATCGCCGCGAAAGACCGGAAACACGAACGGCATCGGATGGACGAGGTGTGGCGCTATGTGGCGGCGCAGGCGATCGCGCTCGCGGCTCGCCTCGAGGACGAGCGCGAACTCGTAGTTTTCGAGATAGCGCAGGCCACCGTGGATGAGCTTCGAGGACTTGCTGCTCGTGCCGCTGGCGAAGTCGCCTTGCTCGACGACGGCGACCTGGAGGCCGCGCATCGCGGCGTCGCGCGCGATGCCGGCGCCGTTGATACCTCCGCCGATGACGAGCAGATCGAAGGTGGGAGTCGCGAGCGCCTGCGCTATCGCCGCGCGCCGCGCTCGCAGGACGCCCTCACTCATACGCCGCGCGGTTCTATCACACGGCTGCGGGCAGCCGCCACCCGCAATTCCTCCACACCAACGCGAGCGCGACATCGGCGACGTTGGTTCCGGTCGGCCCGGGCCGGTAGAGCGCGCCGATCGCCGCGAGCAACGGGTAGACATCGTGCCGTGCGAGGGCGTCCTCGACGGACCACCCGCCGCGCGCGGCGCGCGCAACCGTACCGCCGTCAACGAAGGCACCGGCGGCGTCCGTCGGACCGTCGATGCCGTCGGTCCCGGCGCAGAGCAGCAGCCATCCCGGCTCACCGGCGAGAAGTCGTGCGACCTCGAGGGCGAGCTCCTGATTGCGCCCGCCCCGCCCGGCGATCTCGGCCTCGTCGATGCGCACCGTCGTCTCGCCGCCGGCGACGAGCACGGCGGGAAGCGGTCCGCGCACGCGCGCGCGCAACGCGCGTACGCGCGCCGCGAGGCGACACGCGACGCGGTGCGAATCACCGGTCAGCGGGCGGCGAAGCCGGAGCACCGCCGCGTAGCCGCCGGCGCGCGCCGACCGCGCGGCGCCAGCGCAGGCGGTACCGTTACCGCCGAGGAGGAGCGTCGGCACGTGTGCGCATGCCGCCCACGACTTTGGCGTCTCGCGCACTCGGCCGGCGACGCCGCGCGCGAGATGGCGGCGGACGCGCGCCGGCAGCCGCTCTTCGATGCCATAGTCGCGCACGATGCGCGCCGCGTCCGCGAACGTCGTCGCGTCGGGAACCGTCGGTCCCGAACCGACGACGGCAACGTCGTCGCCGGGTACGTCCGAGAGCACGATCGCCGCCGTCGGACGGCCGCGAAGGCGCTCCATCAGCCGGCCTCCTTTCACCGCCGAGAGGTGGGTGCGGACGGTATTGACCTCGGCGATGGTCGCGCCGCTCGCCAGCAGCAGCGCGTGCGCGCCGCGCTTGTCGGCGAGCGTGAGGCCGGCCGCCGGCAGGACGAGCAAGCTCGAGGCCCCGCCGGTGAGGACGACGAGCACCGGTGACCGCGGTCGTCGCGCAAGCACGGCGAGGAGGGCGCGCGTCGCGGCGACGCTGCGCCGATCGGGCACCGGATGGCGCGCGAGGCGCACCGCCACACGGCGCGTCGGCCACGTGTATCCGGGCGGGACGATCACGAGACCACCCGTCACGGCGGGCGCGAGCACCGTCTCGAGCGCCGCCGCGATCCGCGCCGCACCCTTCCCTGCTCCGACGACAACCACGCCATCGCGGCGCGCCCGGTCGAGCACGGATGCGAGGCGATCGCGGTGACGCGCGAGGAGCGCGCGCACGAGCGAACGCGGCTCGAGCGTCGCGAGCGACGCTTCGAAGAGGGCCGTCAGCGCGACGCGGGCGGGCGCGGGTGCTCCGCGCCGCACGTCGCCCCTCACCTTGCCTGCCTGAGGCACATTCTGTACACATGCCGCAGGTCGCGACAGGCGGCACGGAGGACCGGATGCATCACGAGCTCCAGACTGACAACCTCTTCGAAAGCTTCACCGGCGTCTGGAAACGCGTAATCACCGAGCCGCGTCGCTTCTTCGAGGAGATGCCGGTGAGCGGCGGGCTGCAGAACCCACTCGTCTTTCTTCTCGTCTGCCTGGCGATCAGCGCCGTCGGCTTTCTCGTGATCGGCCCGCGCGCTCTCGCGCTTTTGATCATCGTCCTCGGTGTCGTGCGCGCGTTCATCGGCGCGCTGGTGGTGATGGTCGTGGCGCAGCAGGTGTTCCGCGGCACGGGTGATTACGAGGCGACGTTCCGCGCCCTCGCCTACAGCGGCGCGCCGGTCGCGCTGTTGTGGATTCCGCTCATCCGACCCCTGGTGGCGCTGTACCTGCTGTTCCTCGTCGTCCTCGGGATCGAGCGCGTCCACGGTTTCGACGTTGGGAAGGCGGTCCTCACGCTGCTGCTGAGTTTCGTCGCGATCGGCACCGTCGTCTGGACACTCGGCTTGGCGCACCTCTGGATACCCGCGTCCATGATGCCCATGTTGCCGATGATGCCCATGGGCCCGCACTGCACCTGAGAACGGGGGCGAACGCGTGCCGGCTCAGTGGCTGTCTTCGTCGAGATCCGTGGTGCTGAGCCGTCGATAGGCGCGATCGTCATCGCCGCGGCGGTTTTGCTTCGCTTCGATCTCGCGATCGGCCTGGCATTGCACACAGAGACGCGTGAACGGCATCGCCTGCAGGCGCCCCTCGGCGATTTCGGCTTCGCAGCTCTCGCAGATCCCGTAGGAACCGTCGTCGACGCGCTCGAGCGCGTCTTCGATCGCCTGCAGCTTGCCGCGGTCGCGGTCGGTGAGGATGAAATTGATCTCGCGGTCGCGCGCTTCGCTGGCGAGATCGTACGTATCCATCCCCTCGTCTTTGGAGGCTTCGCGCCCCTGCTTCAGGTCCTGCTGGATCTCGGTGAGAAGCTGCTTCTTCATCTCGAGCAGCGTCTCGCGTGCGCTTTTCAGGAAGGCTTTTCGCATGGGTCCCTCGAAGGAGGGGGCGGATGGTAGGGACTCGGCACCGCGATGTCAATTGGGGGAGCCCCCGTGCGCCCGGGCGCTTCGCGCCCGGTGCTCCGATGGGCGTCGCACCGCGGGCTTAGCCCGCGGTGCTCCCGCTCGCTCGGCTACGCCTCGCTCGCTGGTTGCGCGGCTCCGCTCGCGCGGCTGCGCCTCGCATCGAGTAGGGCAGATGGAACGGCTATGCTGCGGGGTTTGCGACGTGAACGAATGTCGCGGAGCCGATGGGGATCGCGGCAGCGGAGGCGACGTGGCGGTGGAGGTCGAGGATCGTCGGGACGAGAGCGGGACCCTCGGGGCCGAGCACGACGGCTACGGAATGCAGGAGACCCAGTTGGCGGCGGAATTGGAGGCAGACCAGCGGGGTCGCTTCGGCGACGCGATCCTCCAGCGGAATCCGCGGCGAGAGAAGGAGACTGTTGCTGTGCTCGCGTCCGCCGCGCGTGATCTCGTCGCGAAGACGCGCGATGACCGTTGCCACTTGGTCGAGCTCACCATGGTAGCGGAGCAAGCGGGTCGCCAGACCAGGCGTGGCAGCGAGGATCTGGTCCGGCGACGCGACCGTGCGCTTCGCAGGTACTGTTGCAACCACCCTGATTGGGCCCGTCTCCCCGCTCGGACGGTCCTCGAGCGTTGGACGCGCATCCCGCTCCTCGACAACGCCTTCGTCGTGGGGCGGAGGCAGCGTCGGCGGCACACCCGCCGCGTGGACACCGGATTGAATCGCGCGGCGGACGTTTTCGGCGTCGTCGCCGACGCGGAAGTTGTTCGAGATGGAGCAAAACCAGAGATCGCCGAGTGGGAGGCCGCTCGCATCAGCGAGCGCTCGCGCCCACCCGCGGGCGATGCCGAGGGCGTTCTGCGGCAGGCCACCGTAGATGTCGTGGCTGCGTGCGATCTGCAGTGTGTGCAATCGCCCGGCGTAGCGGAACCACAGATCGAAGACGAGGCACGGTCGATGGTGGGCGCGCGGCGACAGATCGACCTCGGGGGCCCATCGCTGATTGATGTAGACACGCGTCGGATCGGCGGCGAGGCGGCGGCCGGTTTCTGCGATCTGGTCGAAGAAGTAGTGGCAGGTGCGATCACCATAGGTGTAGTCACCGCGCGCGCGCACATCCGGCGCGGGTGCGAGCAGTTCCTCGGCATAGCGGTCGATGTGCTCGTCACTCGCCGGATACGCAGCGGGGATCTTCATCGACACCATGTCGGGAATGCCGAAGAAGGAGCACCAACCTTCGACGACCCTGCCCTTCTGTGTCGTCGTGATGAGGCCTTCCTCGCGGAGTTTCGTGAGACCGTGGAGCCAAGTCCATTCGAGTGACGCGACAGAATCCAAATCAGCCGGGATGATTCCGTGGGCGTAGAGTGTTCGGTCGACGTTCTTCCGCACCTCGGACGAGAGGCACTGCCCTTCCTCGAAGCGCAGGCCGGTACGCAACGCGAAATCCGCGCGTGCGATCTGCACCGCGAGATACGCGAGGTGCTGCGCGTGCGTCTCCTCGTCGCCGCCGACGTAGGTCCCGGCGACGATCGCGGCGAGGAGATCCTCGGCGCGGCGGGCAACCAAGGTCTCGACGTGGCGGCCGCCGGCCTCGTGATAGTCGGCTGCGAGCGTTCCCTGCTCGTAGGCGACGCGGATCTTGAAAAAGCCGGTCGGATCGAGCCGCAGCGGCGAGGCGCGCGCGACGATCGCGTCCGGACCCGTGCCCGCCGACCGAGCGCCATCGCCCGAGGCGATGTCGGTGTCGGCGGTTGCGGCGGACCATTCGAGCTTCGCGGAGTCCTCGGGGAACTCGCTGGCGAGCACCGTCCGTTCGGCGGCGAGACCGAACGCGACGAGGCGCGACTCCGACCCTGTCGCGCTCGACAAGAGACCGCGACGCAGCACCTCGTGGATCGCGCGTTGCGCTCGCCCGTCCGCCTTCCCGGTGGAGACGAGACGCGTCGTTCCCGGCACGTCACTCTCGACGACGAGCTCCGACGCGGCTCGCCGCACGCGCAGGTGCGGAACCGGCGCGAGCTCGTCCGTCGGCACCTGGATCGTCCGCGGCCGCCAGCGATACGGGTCGATCTCCTCGAGCACCTGCCAGGATGGCGTCGCGAGCGGTCGCACGAGCTCGGGTAGGCGACCCACCACGTCGGCGAAGAACGCGGCGGGATCGAGCGCACCACGCGCATCCACGATTGTCAGCTCGCGGCGGCGGAAGCAGGCGATCTCCTCGGGCGAGAGGGTCGCCAGCGCGTCGCGCGCGAACACTTTGGCGGCGCGACCGCCGTCGTCCTCGGGGATCACGTGGCGGCCCGCGTCGACGCCGTGGGCATAGAGGCAGCGGATTCCTTCGAGCGGATAGAAGACCGGTGAGTCGTCGCCACACAGCACGAGCACGGTGATGTACGGGTTCGTCAAGAGATTTTGCACCACCCGCTCGACACCGTCGCGCAAGGTCGCGATCGTCCCGATCGCGGCGATCGGACGGAGTGGGGCGACCGCACCGATGGGATTGGTCACGAGCCCGGGCGGCAGGCGCTCGAGGATCACCGCGAGCGGTGGATCGACCTTCGTCGCGCCGCCGATCTCGACCGTCGTGTGGCCGATCAGGAGCGCGACGTTGGCGCGCGGCTCGAAGATACGGAGCTTTTCGTCGTCGGGAAAGAACGGCCATTCACGGCCGAAGTCGAAAGCCACGCCGCGACCCCGCGCTCACGCCTCCACGGCGCGCGCCCGGAAGCCGGTGGCGTTGCGGAAGGCGGTGTTGAAGTCGCGGTAGAGCGAGCGGTGGGGCTCGAGCCGGTAATGTTTCTTCGCGAACTGCTCCGAGATCTCCTCGAGCTCCTCGACGTTCTCCCAGCCGCCGGCGTTCGGATACGCGTAGTACGGTGTCTCGTCCGGCACGCCGGCGACGTACACGACTGTGATCGGGCGGCGCGCCGCGCGCGCCGAGTACACGCGGTGCATGCCGTCGTTGATGAGCTTCACGCACGGGCCTGCCGGCTCGCGTGAGCACTCGACGACCGGCGGCAGCAGATCCATCCCCTCGTCCGGTCCGCCCGGCGTCCAGAAGCGCACGAAGCCCTGGAGCGCGTAGAGGTCGACGTCGTGCTCGCCGAGCGCCGCCGCGAGGTGGGCGATCTTGGCGAGCTCGCTGCGCTGCACGTAGCGCTGCGTCGGCGCGAGGTCGTCCGGCGAGCATGCTTCGAGGAGCGTCAAGTCGGCGCGCGCGTACGGCAGACTGAACGGCCGCTCGTACAAGGTCACGCGCCGCAGCGCCGCGAAGAGCTCGTCTCTGCCGAAGGATTCGATGCGGGTGATGCGCATGGGGGTAGCTCCTACACCAATCTCGTCCCGGCGAGGAATCCGACGATCGCGGCGCGCGCCGTGTGCAGGTCAGGCGCGACGATCGCGCCGGGCGGAGGCGATTCCGCGTCACCGGCGACCGCCGTGGAGCCGTCTGCGGTCGCCGGGATCCAGAGAGCGCGCATGCCGAGCGCGAGTGCGGGTCGGACGTCCTTGTCGAGGCTGTCGCCGACCATCATCGCATTACCCGGCGCGACGTCGAGGGCACGCAGCGCGGCGTGGAAGAGCGCCGGGTCGGGCTTGGCAACGCCGGCGCGGTAACTGAGGTGCCAGGTGTCGACGAGCGGAACAATGGCTGGACAGGCGCGGCGGAACCCGGTCTCGTACGGCGCCCAGATGTTCGAGACCAGGCCGATCCCCGCACCGCTGGCGCGCGCGGCCGCGACGCATGCGGTCGCGCCCGACACCTCGATCGGCTCGGTCTCCTGCGCCTGCCAAATCGCGGCGATGGCCGCGTCGATCGCGCCGTCGAGCACGAACGCGGCACGGAGCCGCTCGACGAGGGCATCCGGCGACGCGAAGGCTTCGCGGAAGAGCCACCCGGTGATCGCTCGCGCCTCGTCGCGACCGAGGCCGAGCGCGGCGGCGATGCGGCGCCCGGGCCCGACGTCGGGCCTGCGGACGAGCGTGTCACCGATGTCGAAGAGGACGGCGGTGCGGCTCATGACCGCAGACACGTCACCGCGGCGCGCCGCCCGGTCGCGCCTCATGCCACCAGATCACCGCCTTCCCGGCGGCGCGCAACACCTCGACGCCCATGGCGTCGCCGCGCACGTTCGGCTGCCGGCAGTACACCCTGGCGACGCCGCTATTGATCGCGCGCTTGGCGCACATCACGCACGGGGTGTGGGTGATGAACATCGTCTTGTCCTTCTCGATCGCGCCCGCCTTGAGAAGGGCGTTCTCCTCGGCGTGGACGTACCCACTGCGATCGGCGGGAATGAAGGCGCGATCACTGATACCGGCGGCGCCGCCGTTGTATCCGACGCCGAGGACGCGCTCGAGATCCGCCGACACGACGACGCAGCCGACCCTCTGCGTACCGTCGGTGGAACGCAGCGCCAGTGCCTCCGCGAAACGCTGGTACGCCTCGGGGAGCGTCAAACGCGGCGGCAGGCGCGGCCTCGCGAACCCCAGGGCCCCGGCGCCACGTGGCCGCCACGCCGGGTAGTGCAGCACCGTCTTCCCGGCGCGCCGCAAGAGCTCGAGCCCGTCGGGCGGATGCGGACCGCGATGGCGGTAGTAGACGTGACTCACGCCGCTGTTGATGGCGCGCACCGCGCACAGATAACAAGGCGCGCGCGTCACGAACATGAGCTTGTCTTTCTCGACCGCGCCGGCGATGAGGAGCGCGTGCTCCTCGGCGTGCAGATGGCTGCCGCCGCGCGCGCGCACACCCTTGCCGCTGGCGATCGTTGCGGCGCCGCCCGAGAATCCGGCGCCGAGCACGCGCTCGAGATTGAAGCTCACCAGGACGCAGCCGGCGCGATTCGTCGTCTCCGGCGAGCAACGCGCCAGCGCCTCCGCGAAACGCAGGTACGACTCGAAGAGTGGTACCCGATCCTGCGGCGCGCCGCGGTTCAGCGGGTGGGTGTTCTCGGGGCGACCGTCTTTGACGCGCGTCGCGCGCGCCGCGAGAGCGTCGCGCGTCACTCGCGGAAGTTCACGAACTGCAGGGCGATGCCGAAGTCCTCGCCGCGGAGCACTTGGATCATCTCCTGCAAGTCGTCGCGCTTCTTGCCGGTAATACGGACCTCGTCCTCGACGATCTGCGCCTGCACCTTGATGCCCGAGGCCTTCACCTTCTTGGCGATCTCGCGCGCTTTCTCGGTTTCGATGCCTTGCTGGACGGTGATCGTCTGCCGGGCGCGGCTGCCGGCTGCGGGCTCGATCTTACCGAGGTCGAGGTTCTTGATCGGCACGTTCCGCCGCACGAGCTTCGATTGTAGGACGTCGACAACCGCCTTGACCTTGAAGTCGTCCGCCGAGGTGATGACGATCTCCTTCTGGTCCCAGGTGATGTCGGTCTTCGCATCCTTGAGATCGTAGCGCTGCGCCACTTCTTTGCGTGTCTGGTTGAGCGCGTTGTCGACCTCTTGCAGCTCGATCCGCGACACGACGTCGAAGGACGGCATGACCTCGTTACCTAGCAGGCGAGGCCGCGCGAGGCCACTGCGCACGCTTGCGCGCACTCCCGCGACCGCACCTTCTGTGCGTGAGCGCCGGCCGCTCGGAGCGCGTGCGTTCCAACTCATGGGACGCGGGTGTACGTTCAGCCGGCTGTGGATGAGGCCCTGCGGAACGCACCCGGAAACCGGGCGGATCTTCCGGCCGGATTCGCGCTGCCGTCGCGACGGCTGCCGCAGCCGCGGCGCACGACCGGCCGCGAGCGCCGCTGGCTCGACCCGGCGCACGGGGTTCTGAAACAACTGGAGCGGATCATCGACCGTTTCGCGGCACGCTACGTGTATCCGCATCTGCTCGGGGTGTGGCACCCGTACTGCTGGCTCCTGCCTCGACGCTTCTCGCTGGCCGTCGCCGCAATAACGCCGCAGCTTTGGCCGCGCGATGTCGACGAGCTTCGGGTCCTGCTGTTGAGCGACATTCACACCGGTGCCTTCCTGCACCCGGAAGTTCTCCGGCCCATCATCGAGGAGCTGATGCGCCTCGAACCCGACCTCGTCGCCATCACCGGCGACATCGTCGAGGGACGGGTGGAGGATCTCGATGGTTTCCTGCCCGTTCTCGGCGTGCTAGCCGGCGCGCCGCTCGGGGCGTGGTTCTGCTTCGGCAACCACGATTATTTCACCGGCGAGCCCGATCAGATCCGCCCGCACGGCGGGCAGATCCGCTTACCGGCAAGTCCCCCGATCGTCCGCCAAAGCCAGTTCTGCCTCGACGAGGGGCTCTACGTTCACGGTTCCGCGATGCTCGCGGTGACGCGCGGGGTCGGGGCTGTCGGCCTCCCGTGGCGCGCCGGAGCGAACCCTGAAGCGGTGCTGCTCCGCATCGGCAGCGGTCGAGGTCGCGCCGCCCTCACGCTGCCACCCGAGCATCATCGCGGCGGCGCGCCAGCATCAGAATCCCCGACGTCTTGAAGCCCATCATCGCGCGTAGCTTGTCGAGCACCGTGAAGCCGGCGAGCAGCGGCAGGAGTCCCTTGAAGGGATCGAAGTAGCCGGCCAGTCGCGGACGGTTCCAGCGGTACCGCAGCGCGTGATGGAAGGAGTACATCCAGAACGCGTGCCCGGTCTGATACTGCACCGCGAAGGGCTCGAGGCCGCCGTCGCGGAGGAGTCGCTCCAGCGTCGAGGGGGTGAAGAGATTCCAATGCCGGGGGATGTGATACCCGCCCCAGTAGTGGTTGGAGAAACGACGCGCGTCGAGGCTGTCGATGTTCGGCGTCTCGATCGCGAGGATGCCGCCCGGAGCCAACCAGCTCGCGATCTTGCGCACGACTCGCTTGGGATCGTCGACGTGCTCGATCACGTGGAACATGGTCGCCACGTCGACGGAGCGCTCGGCGATCATGTCGGCGCTCTCGACGCGCTCGCAGAAGACCCGATAGCCGGCCGCGGCGAGACTCTCCAGAGGCCGCGGATCGAGCTCCAGGCCCCAGAGATGATCGCGGGGGATGCCCTGCTTTTCCATGACTTTCAGGTACCGGCCATCACCGCAGCCGATGTCCAGGTAGCTCGTCGCGGGCCGCGGGAGCCGCTTGAGGACCCAGCGCAGCTTGAACGCGTCCATGATCTCCTTGCCCCGCGCGGCGATCGAGCTGACCTCGCTGTCGTAGTTGTAGGCGTAGTAGGTCGGCGGGTAGATGATCTTCAGCGCGGAGACCGCGGGGCGCGGATTCAGCCACACATGACCGCAGGCGTGGCAGCGGACGAAGCGCCACACGTTCCGGCAGGTTCGTAGCTCGTAGTCGAGCCCCTCGGTGAGGAGATCGTACCGATCGCCGCCACAGACCGGGCACGCGTCGAGAGACTCGGTCGGAATCTCGGGAATGTCGCTGGTCTGGAAGTCGACCGGCAGCCGAACGTCGGATGCGGACCCGGAGGGAGAGGTGGCGACGGCGCTCACGCTCGCACCCTCGCGTTCCGGCTGGCTCAAACGGTCGACAGGTCCGGCGCGGGACGCGTCGATTTGCACTCGACGAGTGGGAGCGCGCGCAAGTATCGCCACAGATACGCGACGTAGGAGCGACGCCACTCCAGTCCCTGCGCCTCCGGGCGATCGCGGATCTCCCGGTCGGCACGCGGCAAATTGTAGTACGGGATCGAGGGCCAGAAGTGATGCACCGTATGGTAGTTCATGTTGAGCGGCGCGAAGAACATCCGCTCCAGGCGGCTGCTGTCGAAGGTGATCAGCCGGTGCTGGTCGGCCTTGACGTCCGCTTCCGGGTGCGAATGCTCCGCGAACGACCGCGCGTTGTCACCGAGGACCGCGAAGCAGTAGACCGGGAGCGCCCACAGCACCGGATACGCCCACCAACCGATACCCCAGCTCAAGCCTCCAACGAGCGCGATCTGCCAACCCAGGATGATCGCTAGGTCGCGCGCGGTGTAGTGCAGATCGGCTGTACCGGCCTCGACGACCACCGCCCGACCCCGGTGCCGGAGAAAGACGTTGGCAATCGAGTGGTAGACGCTCGTCACGCCGGTCAGGAATCCGGCGTACTCCCGACGATCGGATTTGTTGAAGCAGCCGTGTCGGTGCCGGTCCGGATCGTTGCCGGTCGCGAGGTGGCGATGGTGCATCAGGTGATTCCGACTGTTCAACCGGGTAATGCCCCCGATGGGTCCGAATAGGAACAGATCGGCGAAAAGATTGTTCCAGACCTCACGATCGAACAGCCGCTGATGAATGCCGTCGTGGGCCAGGATGAACAACGCGTAGTACTGCGTGCCGATGATCGGCATCGCCAGCAGCACGACCCACGCCTCGGTCCGGATCGCGACCGCCGTCCACGCGAGCGCGATCAGGGCCCAACATCGCGCCGCGGACAACACCGAGCGCCACGGCCGCAGGACGCTGAGCTCACGCACGATCTCCGGGGTCAGGAGCGTGCGACGGTACGGGTAATAAGGGCTGCTGTTCGAGGTGCGGTCCACCGGGGGTTACCTGTCAATTTGCCTCAAAAAGACCGGGCTTCGCAAGATGCTTCCGGTAAGGGCTTGCGCAGCACGAAGGACGACACGCTCGTGCGGCTGAGGAGCAGCTGCACGACGGTGATCGGAATCGCCGCCGCCAAGAGCAACGGATAGAGGGCGAGTCGGTAGGCGCCCGGGCGTTGACGGATGCCGTGCTCCGTGATCCAGGTATGCGCGCTCACGGACCAGTGATTGGCGCCCTCGAATTCCGAGCCGCTCTCCGTAAGCGAGAGGCCCGCGCTCTCGGCGTAGCGCGCCAGCATGGGCACGTCGAAGAGCACGAAGTGCCGGGGCGGATGCCAGCCCGCCCAGTACTTTCCAAAGAGGCGGCGATCCCACGTGTCGATATTCGGCGTGACGCCGCGAATGTTGCCGCCGGGCCGGAGCAGCGAGGCCAGCATCCGCAGCGTCGCTTTCGGATCCGGCACGTGCTCGATGACGTGGTTGAAGAGGATCAGGTCGACGCTTTCCGACGCGAAGAGCTTCGGGAGATCCACCTCCGTTCCCACATGGGCCTCGATGCCGGCGGCACGCAGCATCTGCACTTGCGCCTCGCACGGATCGACGCCGACGAAGCGCTGCCTCGGCTTTCCCGCGCCCTGCAGCGCCCTGAGCCAGTGACCGTTACCGCAGCCGAAGTCGAGGAGCACACCGTTCTCGGGAAGCAACGGCAGGATCTCGCGCTTCTTCAGCCAGACCATGATGCGGTAGAGGAAGGCCATGAACCGGCCCGGCGGCGGGCACTGCGCGAAGCAGCCGTATTCCGCCGGGTAGTAGCGAAAGATCTCCTCGGCGTCGGGGCGCGGATTCTGATACACGAGATCGCAGCGGCGGCAGCGCACGAAGCGAAAGGAACGCCGCGCCCACGCCTCGTCGATCACGCCCAGATACTCGTAGTCGGCGTCGACGGTGGTGACGACGTCGAAATCGTCTGCGCCGCACTGATTGCACGACACCGCGATGAGCGGCCGCGGCGTTTCGGATCGGGCCGCCGGGAGGGCCGTGCCGCTCACGAGTTCACCCTCGCATTCGAAGCACCCGAGGGCAGCGCCGCATCGATGCTCGCGAGATGCTCGCGCAGCCGCGCGACGTAGCCGCCGCCCTGCCGTGTACCGGGATAGACGTGCCCCGCCGCGTCGAGCGCGCTCTGGAGCGCTGCCAGCCGGAAATGCGGCACCGTCGGGAACGCGTGGTGCAACGCGTGAAAATAGAAGTGGCAGGGCGACAGGAAGAAGCGTTCCACAAGCCCAGGGGCAAAGTCGTGCAGTCGCTCCACCGGCGCCACATCGTCGCGCAGAGCAGCATGTTCGACGAAGGCGCGCACGGCGACGTAGAAGCTCGCGAATGTCGCCAACGGACCGAGCCAGAGCGCAATGTACTCCCACCAGCGGCCGAAGAGCGCGAAGGTGACGAAGAGCAGCGCCTGCACGGCGACGATGCGAATCATCTCGGAACCCGCGGTCGGAGCCGCGGAGTCCGCCGCCGCGGACTCTGCCTCGACGGCGATCCGCGGCTGGCGGGAGAACAGCGCGCTCCAGACCGTGGCCACCAGCTGCGAGCCGAGCAGACGCCCGGCGAGGTAGAGGCGCAGGCGACCCGCAGGAAGGCGTCCTTCATTGCTGTAGTTCACCCAGTCGGGATCCGACGGAGCGCCGACCAGCCGATGATGCTGCAGGTGGCGCTCCCGGTCGTGATGAAAAGGAACGCCGAGCGGATAGGAGTAGATCCACGCACCCACCCAATCGTTGAGGCGGCGATTCGTGAAGCAGAGGCGGTGCCAACCTTCGTGGGAAAGGTTGACGAGGGAGTGCTGAAGGCCACCGATCAGGGCTGCCGCCACGAGATAGACGACGGGGTTCGCGGCGGCGTGCGCCACGCCGATCACAATCACGATCGCGCTCGTGGTGGCGAGCGCGTCGAGGGCGCCGCGCACGAAGGAAACCTGGCCGTGCGCTTTGCGGAGTTCGAGGGCCGAGCTCAATGGACACCCCGGGCGACATCATCGAGAAGTTTCGTCGACTGGTTGCGCCGCAGGTCGTTGACCTGGGAGGGCGATACTTGGAGCAAATCCGCGGCCATGGCAGCTCAGAGGTTGTAGTACAGAACGACTGACAAGTATAGGATGGAAAATGAGGCGCCGGTCAAGACGCACCGCGGCGGCGTGTGCGGGTCGGAGGTTGACGGCAAGATCGGATCCGCTGGAAGGTCGCCGCGCGCCTGCTCACGATCTGACGATAGCAAGACCCTCGGCTTCGCCTATGCGCTCGACGATCACGCCGGAGAGTATTCGTTGACGATTCTGAGCTCATTTCTTACCTTGCGACGATTGCGTAGGGATTGATCGCCATGGTCCACAAGAGGACGGTCGTAGCCTGCTTGATGTTGCTATTGCTCATCGCTGGCGGCGTCGCGTGGTGGCGAAATAGCTCACCTGACTTTTTTGCGGTCATGTCTACGGGCGAGAGCCTGGCCCGGGACGAAAAGTACGCGGAGGCACTAAAGCAATACGCGATGTGCCTCGAGATGAAGCCCCGCGACGTCGATGTCCTGAACAATGTGCAATACGTGGCCGAGCAAGCGACTGAGAAGAAGGACTTCGACACAGCGATCGACGCCTACCAAACCCTGATAGCGCAAACCCCTACCGCCGCATTCTATGACGCTCTAGGGAAGATCTACGGCAAAGAGCTCGGCGACCTGCCGAAGGCACAGGCCTATCTGGAAAACGGCTTGGCGATCGACCCTGCGAATTCTGCGATCATCGCCAAGCTGGGGATCGTATACGCGATGACCGGAAATGTGGACAAATCCATCGAGCTGTTTGATCGGGCGATAGCGATCGACCCTACGGATGCGGGGGCCTATTTCAATAAGGGAAGGGCGTTGCGTCAGACGGGGAGGATCGCCGAGGGAGATCAGTTGATGGCAAAAGCTCGCCAGATGGATCCAAACCTAGAGACGGCTCCGGATCCGGAGCGAGAATAGGCGCGGCGCGCGCCGTCGTCACTCGTCGATTCTGCGCGCCAACACCTCGCGTGGCCGCGCTCCTTCCGCCGTCGAGACGACGCCCTCGCGTTCCATGCGCTCGATCATCCGTGCCGCGCGATTGTAGCCGACTCGCAGTCGGCGCTGGAGCCAGGAGATCGACGCTTGCCGGCTCTCGGTCACAACGCGCACGGCCTGATCGTACATCTCGTCGTGAAGGTCCTCGCCCTCCTCCTCGGCGGCCTCGTCGTCGCCCTCGAGGAGCTCCATCTTGTACTGCGGGCCGCCCTGCGCCTTCCAGAAATCCACGACCTTCTGGATCTCGCCCTCGGAAACCCAGGCGCCGTGGATGCGGGTGACGCGCGCAGTCCCGGGTGGCAGGAAGAGGCAGTCACCCTCACCGAGCAGGCGCTCGCTGCCGATCGCGTCGAGGATCGTCCGTGAGTCGATGCGCGAGGTCACCTGGAAGGAGATGCGCGCCGGGAAGTTCGCCTTGATGAGGCCGGTGATCACGTCGACCGACGGTCGCTGGGTCGCGAGGATCAGGTGGATGCCGGCGGCGCGCGCCTTCTGCGCCAGGCGGGTGATCGACTCCTCGACGTCGCGACCAACCGTCATCATGAGGTCGGCGAGCTCGTCGACGATGATGACGATGCGCGGCAGGTGCTCGTGGACGAACGCCTCGCCGTCGCGCAGCGGCATCGGCGGTGCGACCCATTCCTCGTCCTCGGACTCCTCGGGCGTCGTGAGCTCGATCACACCGGCGCGCTTCTCCGCGGCCTCGGCGGCGAGGAGGCGGTTGTAGCTGTCGATGCTGCGCATGCCCTTATCGCGCAACATGCGGTAGCGCAGGTCCATCTGCCGCATGACGTTGGCGAGGGCATACGCCGCCTTTTTCGGATCCGTCACGACCGGCACGAGAAGATGCGGGATGCTGTCGTAGACGGAGAGCTCGAGCATCTTCGGATCGATCATGATGAAGCGCACGTCGGCCGGGCTCGCCTTGTAGAGGATGCTCATGATCATGGCGTTCAACGACACCGACTTGCCGGTGCCGGTCGCGCCCGCCATGAGAAGGTGCGGCATCTTCGCGAGATCGGCGACGTGAGTGTTGCCGGTCGTGTCCTTGCCGAGCGCGAGCGTCAGCGTCGACTCCGAGCGTTGGAATTGCTCGCTCTGGATAATCTCGCGGAGGCAGACTCTCTCGCGCCTCGGGTTCGACACCTCGATGCCGACGACGGGCTTCCCGGGGATCGGCGCCAGGATGCGGACGCTGTGCGCGCGGAGCGCCATCGAGAGGTCGTCCGCGAGGGTGACGATGCGGTTGACCTTCACGCCGGCCGCGGGCTCGAATTCGAAGGTCGTGATCACCGGGCCGGGCCGCACCGCGACGACCTTCCCTTCGACGCCGAAGTCGGCGAGCTTGGATTGAAGAATCCGCGAGCTCGCGATCAGCGCCTCCTCGTCGACGCGCACGCCGCTGTCGATCGGCGGGTCGAGGAAGCTCGCCGGCGGCAGCTCATATGACGCGCCCGGCGCGAAGTGAAACTCCTCCTGCTTGAGCGGCCTCGGCTCCTTCTTGCCGCTCTTCTCGGGACGCGACTCCGGCTCGTTCACGAGGATCGGCGGCGGCGCCGAGACGCGCGCCTTCTTGGCGTCGCGCTCGCGCGTCTCGGGATCACGCGGCTCGCGCTCGCGCCGGTCGCGTGCGGGCGGAAGGTCGGTGGTCTCGGTCTCGTCGCCGCGACGTCGCGGCCGCCAGCGCGCGACCGCGGCACCGAGCAGGTGGCGCGCCGCCGCCGCGCGCCGCGCCGCCGCTTGCACGCCACCGACGAGCGAGCCGCCGGTCGCGATCATCGACGTCAGGAGAAGACCGGTGAGCACGATCATCACCGCACCCGCGGTGCTGAAGAGACCACGCAGCTCGAAGGCGAAGAAGCCCCCCACCCAGCCGCCGGCGGACGCCTCGCGGCCCAGGCCGCGCACCAGCGCGAGCGTCGTCGCGATCAGCAGGAGCTGCGCCGTGAGCGCGCCGCCCCGCGCCAGCGACAACGCGATCGGCATCCCGCGCAGCACCAGCAAGGCGACGAACACGATGAAGGCCGGGACGAGGAAGGCCGCGAGGCCGAACGCCTGCACGAAGAGGTCGGCGAGGAGATGGCCGACCGGCCCGCCCGCGTTGACGCTCGCGTGGCCGGAGACATAGGTGAGGAAGCTGATCGCGAGGTAGCACGCGCCGGCGATCGCGAAGATCGCCTCGACCTCGTGCCACAATGTGGACGAGCCGCGACCCTTTTCCCCGCTCTCCCGCGCTACTCGTGCGCTCCGCCCCACGTTCCCCTCTCCGCAGGCGCCAGCATTGTCACGATCCCGGCGCCGAGCGCAAGTCCGCGCCGCTGCGCTCCGTTCACCTCAGATCAGGCGGCGCAACTGCTCAGGTGTGATGTGCGCATCCTTCAGAATCGTCGCCAAGCGCTTCGGGCCGACACGTTCCGTTTCGTGGACGGCGAACAGCATCCTCCTGCCGTCTTGGTGCACGAGGAACCGGTGGCTGCCATGTCGCCGCGCCTCCTGAAAACCGGCACGCAGCAAGCGCGGCCAGGACTCGGCGTGCGGGAAGCTCGGGGAGTCGCGCCACCTGTCAGGCGGCGACTTCGACTTCGACGGCGACTAGCGGCTGTCGCGGAGGTTTCTGGCCCTGGCTCCGCAGCGAGTCCACGTAGAACTGCAACGCGCGCCGAGCGCGGCCGACGGCCAGCTGGCGAGTGCGCCCGTAGACGTGGCAACCGGGTACTTCTGGGACCGAGGCGATGAAGCGCCCGTTACCAAAAAGACTGAACGCACGCGAGTGGACGCTCAGGTGAAGGAGTTCGAGCGGCGCGACCTCGGCGAAGACATCAGGCGATCCGGCTCCGGGAAAATGCTCCGCCGCTCGCGAACGACATCGATCACGCTGGACCACAACTTGATCGAGAAGCTCCGTGCCAAAGGAGTGAAACGGGGTCTCGGATACCAGACGATGCTCAAGATGATCGTCATGGAGCATCTCGACGAGTACTGACCGGGGTACCCCCGAGATCCTCGAGCAGCGCCTTCGCGGCGATGAGATCGCGCGTGGCGAAGCCTTCGGTGAACCAGGCGTAGCCGAGGTTGACATGCGCCCGACTTTCGTGTATTCTTCGCCTCAAGAGATCCGATACTCCCGAATATACGGATTCCTCTCGATCGAGTTTGGCGCATGGAGCCCCTGTCAGCATGGTGGCGGCGACGGCGAATCAACGGTCGCAGCCGTCGCTCTCTCGGTAGTCACGCCCGGCGCGCGCGTTCGACCACTTCCCTCCAACGCCGCGAGTCGGAGGCCGATGTCGAACGTGCCAGCAGGTCGGAGCGCGCGCGTTTTGCCACAGGGATCGACCTCGAGCTGCAGGTGGCGTGTCGCGTCGAAGCGACGGCGCGCCGGGAGTTCGGCTGCGCGGCGCACTTGCTCCTACGTCACCACCTGTATCGGCGCCTCGGGTTCGTCCGGCTCGCCGACTACGCGCGCGAGCGCCTCGGCGTCTCGGCGCGCACGGTGCAAGCGGCGGCCTGGCTCGCGACACGGCTCGACGCGCTTCCGGCCCTCTCGACGGCCTTCGATCGTTCCGAGATCTCGTGGACGCAGGCGCGTGCGCTGTGCGCCGTCGCGTCCGCGGCAGACGAGGATCGCTGGCTGGCGCTCGCCCACCACCACAGGGTCGAGGAGCTGCAGCGTCTAGCCAGAGGCGCGCGTCCTCCAAGCGGCGTTCCCGTCGACCCGGATCGTGATGCGAATGACATCGACGGCGAGCCCGCCGTGCGCTGGCGCCTCGCCTGCCCGGCGCGGGTGCGCGCTCTCTGGCGCCGTGCGCTCGAGCTCGCCTCGCGAATGGCAGGCGAGCCGCTTGCGGACTGGCGTGCGGCCGAGATCATCGCGGCCGAGGGTTCTTCGGGCCGCCCGGCGGGCGCCTCGATCGGCGAGCGCGCGCTCCTCACCGCGCTTCGGCTTGCGCGGCGCGCCCGCCATTCGGGAGCGTCCGTTGCCGCCGCTGATCGGTGCACGCCCACCGATCCGCGCATGACGGCGCACCAACCCGTCACCGCCGCACCATGGCCAGATCCGCAGCCGAGCGGCGCGACGGTGCGCCACGTGCCCGGTCGTTCGCTCGTCGCGCTCACCCCTGCCGACCCGTTCGCGCTGGACGCGCGGCTGCTGGCGACGATGCGCGCCATTCAAACGAGCGAGCCACGAATCGGGCGCCTGCTGCGCGTGATTGTCGACCATCGCTTCTATCGGCTTCTCGGCTTCGACTCGCTCGAGGCGTACGTGCGCGAGCGCCTCGGCGTCTCGATTCGCAAAGCGTGGGCGCTTCTCAAAGTCGAGAAGGCGACGCAGCGGAGCGAGGCGTTCGCACGCGCGTATCACGATGGAACGCTCTCGTGGGCGCGCGCGCTGGCGCTCTTGCCGGTGCTCGATCGGACGAACGCGGCGGCGTGGATCGCGCGGGCCGAGACCGTGACCGTGCGCAGACTTTACGACGAGATGAACTGGGTCCTCGAAGCACGCGACGCGTTGGGTGCGCGCGTCTCGCTGGATCCGCCGCCCCTCGACAGCCGACTCACGTCGCGGGTCGCCGTCGCGGCGGGCGAAGCAGAGTGCCGCAAAATGTCACTCACGACCGGCGCGCAAATCCGAGCGTCCTTCGCCTGCGACACGAACGCGCAAATCCGTGCGGTCGTCGCCCGCGACACGAACGTGCAGATCGGTGCGCACGTCGCGCAATCGGAAGTGTGTGATGTCGAGGTGACGTTCACCGGCCCGGCGTCGGTCGTCGCGCTCCTGCGCGACGTTCTCGGTGCGTTCGCGCCGCCGGACACGCAGCGCTGGCAGGCGCTCGAGCGGCTCTTGCACCATGTGATCGCCTATTGGGACGGCGCCCCGCGACACCGCGACCCGATCTTCGAGCGCGACGGGTGGCGATGCAGCGTGCCCGGGTGCAGCTCGCGCCGGAATCTCCACGATCACCACCTGCACTACCGGTCACGTGGCGGCGGCAACGAGCAGACGAACCGGGTGGCGGTGTGCGCCGCGCATCACCTCCACGGCATCCACCCCGGTGCGATTCGCGCGTGGGGTACGGCGCCGAGCGACGTGCATTGGGAGCTCGGCATCCGGTGGAACGCGGCGCCGCTGCTCACGTACGTCGGCGATCGGCTCTGCACTCGCGGGTCCACGTGTGAGCAACGGGCCCACGCGTGATCGTTGTCTCAGAGCAGACCGGCCTTGCGGAGCGGATCTTCGAACTCGGTGAGCTCGTCCCAGTGATCGCGTACGAGCGAGCGCAGGCGTCGATGCGCGACGACCTCCAGCCGAATACCGTCGGGGTCCGAGAAGAACGTGGCGTAGTAGTCGGGCGCATACTCGGGGAAGGTCACTGGCGCTCCCGCGTCGACGCCGATCGCCCGCAACGCCGCCACCACCGCGTCGACGTCCGCCCGCGTCGCGACGCGGAAGCAGAGATGATGCAGCCCCGCACGGTAGGGATCGTGCGCGTCTGCGCTGTGCGCCGGTCGGATCGTGTACTGAGTCACCCGATTGAAGTAGTGCGCGTGCGGCTCGCCCGCGACCGGCATCGTGCCCTTGCGAAAGCCGAGGATGCGCATCACCGCGTCGTAGAATCGCAGCGAGCGCTCAAAGTCGCGGACGGCGACGTAGATGTGATCGACCGCGATGACGTCGACGACTGGTGTCGGATCCACGCTGCTCACTCCTCGACGCCGGACGCGGGCGCCACCTTAGAGCTCCATCACGAACGGCAGCACGACGGGGTGGCGCTCGAGCGTCTTCCTGAAGTAGCGCCGAAGCGCCTTCCGCATCTCTTCCTTCACCTCGGCGGGGACCGTCCGCGACTCCGGAGCCAAGGCGGCGAGCGCCTCGAGGACGACCTCCTTGGCGCGCTCGAGGTACGCCTGGCTCTCGTCCTCGATCGCGAAGCCACGTGAGATCAGGTCGGGGCCGGAGATGATCTCGCCGGTGTGCTGGTTGACGGCGAGGATCGCCAGCACCATGCCGCCGTCGGAGAGATGGCGGCGGTCGCGCAGCACCACGTCGCCGACGTCGCCGACGCCCTTGCCGTCGACGAAGACGCGGCCGGCGGAGATCGGCTCCCCGCGGCGCGCGCCCACCGCATCGAGCTCGAGCACGTCGCCGTCCTCGAGAATGAAGCAGTCCTCGGCGACGAGGCCCACGCCGGTGGCGAGCGCCGCGTGGCGCGCGAGGTGGCGGTACTCGCCGTGGATCGGCACGAAGTACCGCGGGCGCGTCAGGTTCAACATCAGCGACAGCTCCGCCTGGCTTGCGTGCCCGGAGACGTGCAGGTCGGCGACGGTCTCGTAGTGCACGTCGGCGCCACGGCGGTGCAGGTGATTGATGACGTCGCCGATCGGCTTCTCGTTTCCGGGGATCATCTTCGACGAGAAGATCACGGTGTCGCCGGGACCGACCTTCACCTGCTTGTGATCGTTCATAGCGATGCGCGTGAGCGCGGAGAGTGGTTCCGCCTGGCTGCCGGTAGTGAGCAAGACGACGCGCTCGGGGGGAAGCCTCTGCAGCTCACCGACGTCGACGACGAGACCCGGCGGCACGCGCAGGTAGCCGAGCTGCTGGCCGATGGCGAGGTTCTGCACCATGCCGCGCCCGACGACCGCGACCGTGCGATCGGTGCGCGCGGCGAGGTCGAGCACCTGCTGGATGCGGTGCAGGTGCGACGCGAAGGTCGAGACGAGGATGCGTCCGGCGGCGCGACGGAAGACCGCCTCGAGCTTCGGGCCGAGGCTCCGCTCCGACGGCGTCACGCCCGGGCGCTCGACGTTCGTCGAGTCGGAGAGCAGTACCAAGACGCCGGCGTCGCCGAGCGCCGCGAAGCGCGCCAGGTCGGAGGGGTGGCCGTCGAGCGGTGTCTGATCGAACTTGAAGTCACCGGTGTGCACGATCGTGCCGAGAGGCGTTCGGATGGCGACCGCGACCGCGTCGACGATGCTGTGGGTGATGTGCACCGCCTCGATCTCGAACGGCCCGATCCTCCACACGTCGCCTGCCTTGAAGCGCTCGAGCGGCAGCGCCAGCTGGTGCTCCGCGAGCTTCTGCTCGATGAGCGCGTGCGCGAATCCGGTCGCGTAGGTCGGCACCGACAGCTCGCGCCCGACAAACGGCAGCGCGCCGATATGATCCTCGTGACCGTGCGTCAGCACGATGCCCTGCAGATGCTCGGGCCGCTCGCGCAGGTACGAGACATCGGGGATGACGAGATCGATGCCGAGCATCGATGGCTCGGGAAACATGACGCCGCAATCGATGGCGACGGCGCTGTCGCCGTACTCGACGAGCAGCATGTTGAGGCCGATCTCGCCGAGACCGCCGAGGGGGATGATCCGCAACACCTCGCTCATGCCTCCCCCGTACGGACGTCGTGCGTCATCAGTAGAGACCCGGCGAGCGCATACCCGGCGGCGCCGACACCGGGACACGAGCCGGAACGATCGGCGGGGTGACATCGCCGCCCGCGAGACGCGCCGCGATCGCATTCCGCACTTCCGCGAGCAGCGCGTCGCGGTCGTCGCGCGTGCGTGTCGCGGTCGTGATCGGCCGGCAAATCGACACCCGCACGTCGCCGCCGCGGCGCACGATCCACCCCGTGCGCGGCAGGATGCTGGCTGTGCCCGTGATCGCGATCGGCACCACCGTCACACCGGTTTCGAGCGCAAACACGAATCCGCCCTTCTTGAAGGGCAGCATCTCGGCGCCCTCGCTGCGCGTGCCTTCCGGGAAGAACACCACGGAGATGCCGTCGTGCATGCGCTGCTTCGCGGTCGCGAGGCTCGCGATCGCCTGCGCATGATTGGCGCGATTCACCATGATCTGCTTCATCGCGCGCATCGCCCAGCCGAAGAGCGGAATGCGGAACAGCTCCTCCTTCGCCACCCATCGCAGCTGAAAATTCCACAACGCGACCACCAGCGCCAGCACATCGAGGTTGCTGCGATGATTGGACACGAAGACGTACGACCGGCGCGGATCGAGCTGCGCGAGGCCGTCGACGGCGACACACGTCCCGGTCAGCTTGAGGTTCGCCCACGCCCACCACTGCGCGACGCGAAAGGCGATGCGCGCCTCACGGTCGAGGAGCGAGGCAACGAGGATGAAGAGAATCCACACCGCCGTATCGACGACGAACACGATCAGCCTGACGATCCCAAGGATCACCGGACCTCCAACGGCGGCGCGCCGGGCGCCAAGAAAACCGTAGCGAGGCATCCCCCGGCGTGTCAATTTGATTACGCCTCCTGTGCGCGGGGCGCACGGGATATGGGCTATTCGGCGTCGTTGACGGTCTGGAGGGGGGCTGTTAAGCGTCGAAGCGAAGATCGGTGAACCCGCAGGAGGACGTCATGTCGGTCAACAAGGTCATACTCGTCGGCAATCTCGGGAAGGATCCGGAGGTGCGGTTCACCGGGGGCGGCAAGGCGGTGTGCAAGTTTCCGCTCGCCACCAGCGAGACGTGGAACGACGCGGAGGGGCACAAGCAGGAGCGCACCGAGTGGCACAACATCGTCGTCTGGGGAAAGCAGGGCGAGAACTGCGGCCAGTATCTCTCGAAAGGGCGGCAGGTGTACGTCGAGGGCTCGATTCGCTCGCACAGCTACGACGACAAGGACGGCAACAAGCGCTACATGACCGAGATCGTCGCCCTGCAGGTGCGGTTCCTCGGCGGCGGCGCCGGCCGCGGCGGCGAACGGGGCACGACGGCGGCTCCGCCTCTGCCTGACGAGATGCCGGGCGGCCCGAGCGCCGACGACGACATCCCCTTCTGAGGAGCCGCCCGGATTTACTCCGGGTGGCGACGCCCATCGCGAGCGCGAGCGAGCGGGGGCTATATCCCCTCGTCCGCGAAGCTCACGTAGCGTCCGTCGCCGATCACCACGTGGTCGAGGACGCCCACGCCCATGATCTCTCCCACTTGCCGCAGCCGTTCCGTGATGGCGACGTCCTCGGCGCTCGGCGTCGGATCGCCGCTCGGGTGATTGTGCACGAGGATGATCGCGGCCGCCGACTCTTCGATGACGGGCACGAAGACCTCGCGCGGGTGGACGAGCGAGGCGGTGAGCGAGCCCTCCGAGATGCGCACCTCCTTGATCAGCCGGTTCTTGCCGTCGAGGAGCAGCACGTGGAACTGCTCCTTGCGGAGCGCGCCGAGGCGCGCGCCGCAGTGGCGGTAGACCTCGGCGCTGGTCCGGAGCGGCGCGTGGCGCGATACCCGCTGTTCGACGGAGCGGCGCGCGATCTCATCGACGGCGCGCAGCAACGCGACGCGCGCCGGCCCGAGGCCGGGCACGGCCGCGAGCACCCGCGGTGATGTCGCAAGGAGCCCGCGCAGCGACCCGAAGCGGGCGAGGAGCGCGCGCCCGCAATCGATCGCGTTGACGTTCGCGACGCCCGTCGGCAACAGCACGGCCAGCAGCTCCGCGTCGCTCAGGTGCTCCGGGCCGCGCGCGAGCAGCTTCTCGCGCGGACGCTCGTCGCGCGGCCAGCTCTTGATCGACGGCGACGGTTTTTCGCTCGGCATCGTGCCTCCCGCTCGGCGGCGCCAGTAGCCGCGACGCGTGGCGGATGTCGCATGCTGGCGCGGCGCGGCGGCCGGCGCATCACTACGCGCAGCCAATGCCGGGAGGAATGTCAGCGCGCGGCGACGCGACGGTTGCGGGGCGCACCGACGCGTTCGGCGCGTACGCGGGCGAGCGCCGTCGCCATCACCTGGTGCACGTGATCGCGGAGCGCGTCGGCGTCCGCGAAGCCATCGGTGGCGATCGGCTCGAGCACTTGGATGACGATATCGGCGCGTTCGTGGAGCGTGAGGCCGTGCTTCGGCAACGCGTCGAGGGTGCCGTCGAGCACGATCGGGAGGATGGGCACGTGGTGGCGGAGCGCAAGCGTGAAGGCACCGTGGCGGAACCCGTGGAGCTCGCCGTCGGGAGAGCGTGTGCCCTCGGGGAAGATCATGATCGAGCTGCCACCCTCGAGCGCGGCGCCGCAGGCCGCCATCATCCGTTGCGCGTCGCTGCGATCGCCGCGGCGGATCGCGATGTAGCGGTTCAACGACATGTTCCAGCCGATGAACGGCACGCGGAAGATCGACTCCTTCGAGACCCACTTGAAGTGTTTGTAGAGGCGGAAGAGCACGAGGATGTCGAGGAGCGATTGGTGATTGGCGACGAGCACGTACGTCGCGCCGTCGCGAATGCGCCCGCGGTCCCGTACCCGCACCGTCCAGTAGGGAAAGACGTACGTGTAGAGCGACGCCCACGCGCAGGCGTACAGGTGGAGCGCGCGCAGGCGGCGGTCGAACGCCACCGTCACCGCCCACACCACGAGCGCGCCGACGAAAAGAATCGGACACGTGACCAGGATCAGGAGCCAGAGGCCGTACGAGGCGAGTGTCTTCATCGGCGGGTCGCGGCGAGGATGCCGGTCACACGCACCAGCAGTCCTTTCAGATAGCGCCCCTCGGAATGCGCGAGCCCTTGTGGATGGTCGAGTCCCGGGCCGAGACGCGCGACGAGCTGACACTCGCGTCCGGCGGCGGCCGCGGCCGCCGCCACGGCGCCGTGGAACGCAGCGGCGTCGACGTGCTGCGAGCAGCTGAACGTCATGAGCAGCGCTTCGGGCGCGGTGTGACGGAGCGCCTGCAGGTTCACCTCCTTGTAGCCCGCGAGCGCGCGGTCGCGATCGACGCGCCGGCGGGCGAACGGCGGCGGATCGACGACGATCAGATCCGCGGGCTGGCGGTCGCCGCGCAGGTACTCGAAGACGTCGGCGCGCACGAAGGTCGCACGCTCGGGCGCGTAGCCGTTGCGATTCCAGCTCTCCTCGGCGTGGACGAGCGCGGCGGCCGAGTTCTCGACGGAGGTGACGTGCGCGGCGCCTCCCTGCGCCGCGGCAATCGCGAAGGCGCCGGTGTAGGCGAAGAGGTTCAGCACGCGACGCTCGGCGGCGAGGGTCGCGACGAGGTCGCGGTTCGGACGCTGGTCGAGGAAGAAGCCGGTCTTCTGACCGCGGTGCACGTCGACGTGATAGCGGCGCCCGCTCTCCTCGATGACGACGTCGGCCGGCGGCTCGGCGCCGGCGAGGACGCCGTTGCTCGCGGCAAGACCTTCGGCCCGCCGCACGTTGCCCTCGCTGCGCTCGAAGATGCCACGCGGCGCGCACAGCGCCTCCAGCCCGGCGACGACCCACGGCTTCAGATACTCGGCGCCCGCCGTCAGGAATTGCGCGACGAGCACGTCGCCGTAGCGGTCGACGACGACGCCGGGGAGCTGGTCGCCCTCGCCGTTCACCAACCGCCAGGCGTCGGAGCCGCGGAGCGCGCTCCGCCAGCGCAGCGCGGCCTCGAGCCGGCGGCGCACGAACGCGGCGTCGATCGCCTCATCGCCACGGGTCAGCATGCGCACGGCGATACTCGTCTTCGGATTCCAGCTGCCGCGGCCGAGGAAGCCCCCGTCGGCGCCGTGCACCTCGCCGACGGCGCCCGGCTCTGCCGCGTCGTCGACGCTCGCGATCGCCCCCGAGAAGATCCACGGGTGGCCGGCGCGCACCGCGAAATCGCGCCCGGGCTTGAGGACGATGCGCATCGCCGGCGCTTCGCTCACGACTCGCGTCGCACGTAGACGCCGCTCTTGCCGCCGCGTTTGCGCAGCACGCGCACGGCGGTGATCTCCATGGCGCGATCGACGGCCTTGCACATGTCGTAGACGGTGAGCGCGGCGACGCTCGCGGCGGTGAGCGCCTCCATCTCGGCGCCGGTGCGGCCCTCGAGCCGCACGCTCGCCTCGATGGCGAGCACGCCGGCGGCGACGTCAGGGCGGAAGTCGACGGCGACGTGCGTCAGCAGCAACGGATGGCAGAGCGGGATCAAGCGCGGCGTCTCCTTGGCGGCGGCGATGCCGGCGACGCGCGCCACCGCCAGCACGTCGCCCTTGGGAAGGCCGCCGGCGACGATTCGGCGCAGCGTCTCCGGTCGCATCACGATGCGCGCGCCCGCGACCGCTTCGCGTCGCGTCGCGGCCTTGCCGCCGACGTCGACCATGCGCGCACGCCCGCGTGCGTCGAGATGCGAGAGGCGCTTGCGCGGCGCGGTCATGCGGGCGGGCACTGTAGTGGCGCCGCCGCGCGATGACAACTCGCCGCGCGGGGAGATGTCCCGCCGCGGCGGGCAGTTGCATTGTCCGACCCTGCTGATTACCGTCCGTCAATGCCGGAACGGACGCACTTCAAGGTCGTCATCCTCGGATCCGGGCCCGCGGGCCTGACCGCGGCGCTCTACGCCGCGCGCGCCAACCTCGAGCCGCTCGTCGTCGAGGGCACGCAGCCCGGGGGTCAGCTCACGATCACCACCGACGTCGAGAACTATCCCGGCTTTCCGACCGGGATCCTCGGCCCCGAGCTGATGGAGCTCTTCAAGAAGCAGGCGGAGCGCTTCGGAACCCAGTACGCCTTCGGCGACGTCGCCAAGGTCGATCTCGGCAGCCGACCCTTCCATCTCTACTTCGCCGGCGAGCGGACGCTCACCTGCGACACGCTCATCATCGCGACCGGCGCGGCCGCGAAGCTCCTCGGCATCGAGTCGGAGAGCCGCCTCATGGGCTACGGGGTCTCGGCGTGCGCCACCTGCGACGGCTTCTTCTTCAAGGACAAGGACCTCCTCGTCGTCGGCGGCGGCGACACCGCCATGGAGGAGTCGAACTTTCTCACCAAGTTCGCCCGCAAAGTCACCGTCGTCCACCGGCGCGGCGAGCTGCGCGCGTCGAAGATCATGCAGCAGCGCGCCATGGACAATCCGAAGATCGGCTTCATCTGGAACTCGACCATCGAGAAAATCCACGGCGACCCGCAGGGCGGCGGCGTGACCGGCGTCACCTTGCGCAATCTGCAAACCGGCGCCACGAGTGAGCTCGCGACCGACGGCGTCTTCATGGCGATCGGCCACACGCCGAACGCCAAGATCTTCGCAAGCCAGCTCGAGATGGACGCGTACGGCTACTTGGTCACGAAGAAGGGCTCGACCGAGACCAGCGTCCCCGGCGTCTTCGCGTGCGGTGACGTCCAGGATCGCACCTACCGGCAGGCGGTCACGGCGGCGGGAACCGGTTGCATGGCGGCGATCGACGCCGAACGCTTTCTCGAGGCGGAGCACCACGCGGCGGCGACGCCGCAGCCGCACGCATCGCAGCAGCGCAGCTGAGCGGCGCGCTCCGTTCGCGCAGCCGAGTCTGGCTCGGCCACACGCGGTGCGGCCGCGCGTCGCGAGCTACGTCCGCGCGGGCGATGCCGTCGGCGTTCCCGCGAGCACGCGCTCGGCGTTGCCAGAGAGCCACTTCTCCATGACGGCGGGTTTCACCGGCAGCGCGCGGAACTCGTCGAGCACCGCCGCCGGCGGGCGACCGAGGAGGAACCAACCCGAGCCGAAGAGCACCTTGTCGGCGATCGTCGTCTGCCCGAAGCGTAGGAGCGGCTCCCAGCCGGTCCCCGGCGTCGCGAAATACTTCGGCCGGTGCGCCGCGAGCTCGAGATAGACGCGCGGGTGCTTCCACGCCAGCAGCACCGCCTCGAGCACCCACGGATAGCCGCCGTGGCTCACGATGATCGTGAGCTCGGGAAAGTCGGCGGCGACGACGTCGAGGTGGCGCGGGTGGCCGAGGTCGTTGTCGCGCATCGTCGTCCAGTTCGCCGAGGTGTGGATGCTGAGCGGCACACCGAGCTCGATACACTTGGCATAGAGCGGATAGTAGCGGCGATCGTCGGCCGGAAGGCCGATCATGAACGGGCGCAGACTGAGACCGCGAAAGCCGCGCTCGCGCACCCAGTACTCGAAGTCGCGCACCGCCTGCATGCCGGCGAGGACGTCGGCGCCGGCATAGGGGATCAACCGATCGGGATGCCGCGCCGCGATCGGCGCGATGCACTCGTTCGACACCCACGTCTCGCCGACGCTCGAGTGCTCGTCGAAGCCGGTGATCAGCATGCGCGTGATGTTGGCGGCGTCGAGCATCGCTACGACGTCGTCGTCGGAGCGCTCGATCGTGGCGGCGCGGGTGCGGAACGCTTCGAGCGTCGTCTCCTCCTTGTAGAAGACGCGCAGGTACCCGAGCATCTCCTTCGGGAAGTGCGCGGCCGCGTGCCGCAGGATCTCGGGTGTCGGCAGGATCGGCGCCCACATGTCGATCGCCGGGAGCGTACTCGTCATGGTCTCCTCAGAGCCGCACCGGCACGCCGCGTGCGAGCAGGTACTCCTTGCACTCGCGGACGGTGTACGTGCCGTAGTGGAAGATCGACGCCGCCAGCACGGCGCTCGCGCCGCCCTCGGCGAGACCTTCGTAGAGGTGCGCCAAGGTGCCGACGCCGCCCGAGGCGATCACCGGAATTTGCACGCGACGGCTCACCGCGCGGGTGAGCGCGAGGTCGTAGCCCGCCTGCGTCCCGTCGCGGTCCATGCTGGTGAGGAGAATCTCGCCGGCCCCGAGTCGCTCCATACGCGCCGCCCACTCGACGGCGTCGAGCCCGGTCGGCGTGCGACCGCCGTGCGTGAAGACTTGGAATGATTCTGCCCCCGCTTGCATCGCGTCAATCGCCACGACGATGCATTGGCTGCCGAAGCGGATCGCGGCCTCCTCGACGAGCTCGGGGCGCTCGACGGCGGCGGTGTTGATCGACACCTTGTCGGCGCCCGCGTTCAAGAGGGCACGGATGTCGTCGAGCGTACGCACGCCGCCGCCGACGGTGAGCGGCATGAAGACGCGCTCGGCGGTACGTGCCACGACGTCGAGGATGATCGGACGCTTCTCGTGCGACGCGGTGATGTCGAGGAAGGTGAGCTCGTCGGCCTGCTCGCGGTCGTAGCGCGCCGCGATCTCGACCGGGTCGCCGGCGTCGCGGAGCCCGACGAAGTTGACGCCCTTCACGACGCGCCCGTCCTTCACGTCGAGACACGGGATGATGCGCTTCGCGAGCATGCGCCTCAGCCGTCCTCGCCGCGTCCGAGACGGAGCGCCGCCCCGAGGTCGACGGCGCCGGTGTAGAGCGCGCGACCGATGATCACGCCCGTCAGATTGACGCGCCCGAGCGCGCAGAGCGCGCGCACGTCGTCGAGCGACGCGACGCCGCCGGAGGCGATCACCGGCAACGTGACCGCGGCGGCGAGCGCGTCGACGGCGGCGGCGTTCACCCCCGCCCCGGTGCCGTCGCGCGCGATGTCGGTGAACACGATGCCGGCGGCGCCGACCGCCGCCACCCGCGCGGCGAGCGCCGCGGCGTCGGTCGCGCTGTCGCGCATCCAGCCCGCCACCGCGACGCGGCCGGCGCGGGCGTCGATGCCGGCGAGGATGGCGCCGGGATGGCGCCGGCAGGCCTCGGCGAAGAGCTCCGGATCCTCGAGCGCCGCGGTGCCGAGGACGACGCGCCCGGCGCCCGCCGCGAAGACGCGCGCGAGCGTCGCGAGATCGCGGACGCCGCCGCCGACCTCGACGCGCGCGTCGACGGCGCCGCACACCGCGGCGATCGCCGCGGCGTTCACCGGCGCGCCGCGGATCGCCCCGTCGAGGTCGACGACGTGGATCCATTCCGCGCCCGCGGCGGCGAAGCCGCGCGCCACCGCGATGGGGTCCTCGGCGTAGACCGTCACCTGCGTCATGTCGCCGCGCACCAGGCGCACGCAGCGACCGTCTTTCAGGTCGATCGCCGGAATCACGAGCATGACGGACTCGCGGCGATTCAGCCGGCGGCGCCGGCGCGCGTCTCCACCTCGCCGGTGAGCGCGGCGAAGTTGGCGAGGATGCGCAGCCCCGCCGCCTGACTCTTCTCGGGGTGGAACTGGCACGCGAACACGTTCGCGAGCCACACCGCGGAGACGAAGTCGCCGCCGTAATTCGTCGTCGTCGCGATCAGGCGCGGATCGTCGGGCACCGGGTAGTAGGAGTGCACGAAGTAGACCTGCGTGCCGTCCACGAGGCCGTCGAGGTGCGGCGCGCGACGCACGATCTGCAGCGCGTTCCATCCCATGTGCGGCACCTTGCGGAGGCCGGCGGGATCGGCTGCGAAGCGCACGACGCGGCCGGGCAGCACGCCGAGGCCGCGCACCGGGCCGAACTCCTCGCTCTCGTCGAAGAGGAGCTGCATGCCGAGACAGATGCCGAGGAACGGCCGCCCGGAGGCGATGAAGTCCTTCACCGGCGCGATCAAGTCGTGGCGGCGAAGGTTCTCCATGCAGACGCCGAACGCGCCGACCCCGGGCAGCACCGCGGCCGCGGCGTCGGCGATGACCTTGGGGTCGCGCGTGACGACCGCCGACGCGCCGACCGACTCCAGCGCCTTCTGCACGCTGCGCAGGTTCCCCATCTCGTAGTCGATGACCGCGATGCCGGGCATGGCTAGAGTATGCCCTTCGTCGACAGCACGCCGACCACGCGCGGATCGCGCTGGGTGGCGAGATCCAGCGCGCGCGCCAATCCCTTGAACGCCGCCTCGATGATGTGGTGCGGATTGCGACCCGCCAGCATGCGCACGTGCAGGTTCATCCCGAGTTGGTTCACGAACGCCAGCAGGAAATCGTGCACCAGCTCGATGTCGAAGTTGCCGACGCGCGTCTGCCGCGTCTTCAGCTCGTAGGCGAGGAACGGCCGGCCGCTCAGATCGACGACGACGTTGGTGAGCGCTTCGTCGAGGGGCACCGTCGCCTCGCCGAAGCGGCGGATGCCCTCCTTGCCGCCGAGCGCCTCGCGGAACGCCTGGCCGAGCGTCAGCCCGACGTCCTCGACGGTGTGGTGGTCATCCACCTCGACGTCGCCGCTGGCACGCACGGTCAAGTCGAAGAAGCCGTGACGGGTGAAGAGCTCGAGCATGTGGTTCAAGAACGGCACGTCGGTCTGCACGTCGTAGCGGCCGCTGCCGTCGACGGCGAGGGTGACCTCGATCGTCGTCTCCTTGGTGGCGCGCCTCACCGTCGCCCTGCGGCCGCCGTTGCTCGAGCGCCCGCGGCGCGCCTGTACCACGCGCGACGAGACCGTGCGGCTCGGGCGTTGTCCGATCTTCTTCATGACCACGTATCTACCATCCACGGAGGCGAAGCTGAAACCGCGAGCAGGCGGTCAGTGGACGGGTAGCAAGTCGTCGACGGCGACCGTCACGTCGGGGAACGCCACGAGCGACAGCCGCTCGCCATGGTGCGCGATGCGCGTCTCGCGCCAGCGACGGCTCTCCCGCTCCGGCGACCGGAAGATCTCGATGCGATCGTTGCGCAGGTTGACGATCCAGTACTCCAGCACCCCAGCGCCGGCATACAAGGCCGCCTTCGTGACCCGGTCTTGTGCGAGTGAGCTGTCCGCGACTTCCACGAGCAACAACGCCGTGGCGGGATGCACGGCACGGTAGTCGGATACCCGTCCAGGAACCACCGCGATGTCGGGCTCGGGAGCGGAGTGTCGACCAGCGATGAACGTCAGTTGGATTCGGATGGTGGCGCGCTTGCCGACGGCATCGCGCAGCGCCTCAGCGGCACAGGTAATCCCGGTAGCGTGCGCGGGCGAGTGTGGAGCCATGGCGACGATCACCCCCTCCAGCAGCTCGACGCGATCGTCCGGTCCGAGGATGCCCTCGTCTACGAGCCGGAAATAGCGTTCGACCGTGTACTGCGCCTCGCTGGGGGCGAGCGTTGCCATACGACGAAGCCTAACAGCCACGTTCACCGACGAAAAGAGCGCCGAATACTACCGTCACGTACCGAGCGGCCACGTGGGTGTGCGGGCCGTCGATATCAGACCAGTCCCACGTACGAGCCGCCGTCGATCTGGAGGTTCTGGCCGGACACGAACCCCGCCTGCGCGCTGCAGAGATAGGCACACGCGGCGGCGAACTCGTCGGGCGTCCCGAGACGGTTCGCGGCGATCGACGCCGCGATGTCTTCGTAGGCCTGCTCCACCGAGACGCCGCGCGCCGCCGCCTGGAGCCCGGCCATGAAACGCTGCCGGTCGGTATCGATGCGTTCGGGAAGGAGGTTGTTGATCGTCACGTTGTCACGGGCGACCTCGCGCGAGAGCCCCTTGCAGACCGCGGTGAGCGCGCTCCGGGCGGCGGTCGAGAGACCCATGAGCGGGTGCGGCGACTTCACCATCGCCGAGGTGATGTTGACGATGCGGCCGAAGCGGCGCACCCGCATGCCGCCGATCACGGCGCGGATCAACAGGACCGGGGCGAGAAGATTCTGCTCGAGAGCGGCGAGCCAGACGTCGTGATCCCAGTCCTCGAAGCGGCCGGGCGCCGGGCCGCCGTTGTTGGTCACCAGGATATCGGGCTCCGGACACGCGGCGAGGAGCCGCTGACGGCCGTCCTCGACGCAGAGGTCGGCGGCGACCGCAATGACGTCTGCGCCGGTCGCGCTCCGAACTTCCGCGGCCGTCGCCTCGACGCGCTCGACGTCGCGGCCGTTGACGACGACCGTGACCCCTTCGCGCGCGAGCGCCAACGCGCAGGCCCTGCCGAGCCCGCGGCTCGACGCGCAGACGATCGCCTTCCGTCCTTCGAGTCCGAGATTCATCGTATCTGCTCCGTTCTCGCGTCCGGCCGGCGCGGGAGGATCTCCGCGAGCGCGCGCTCGAGCGCGCCGGCGCGGTCGGCAACGCCACGCGGCGAGCGCCACGCCACGTGCTGGTCGGGACGCACCAGGACGGCCCCGTCGGCAGCGATGTCCAAGAGTTTCATCCAGCGTCCGTCGGGGTCGACGACGTCGCGGCCGATCACCACGCACTCGATCGGCACCGGGCCGGTGGCGGCCGCGGTCCACGAGTGGCCCGCCGGGCCGGCGACCAACGTGAAGCGGTCGTATGCGAAGAGGTCGAGCGTCGAGACGCGGGCGCCGGCGCGCGTCACCCACGCGTGCGGGATGCGCGAGCCGGGTCGCGCGTTCGGCACGTACTCGCGCACCGAGCTCGCGCGCGCCGGCTTCTCGCCGCCGTCGCCGGCGATGGCGCCCGCCTCATAGGTGAAACCGAGCTGCAGCCCGGGCATGTCGAAGTGCTCGGCTTGGTTGGCGATGGCGACGCGAATCGCGGCGCGGTCCGCCGTCGCCAGCGCCTGGAAGACCTCGCCGAGGCGGAGCGCGTTTTGCAGGCTCACGTCCGCGTTCCGCTGGGCGATGGGGCGGCGCTCGACGTCGTACGTATCGAGCAGTGTCGCGGGCGCCCAGCCCGCCTCCACGGCAGCGATCTTCCACATGAGATTGTGCGCGTCCTGCACGCCCGTGTTCAGGCCGAGGCCGCCGGTCGGGGGAAAGCGATGCGCCGAATCTCCGACGAGAAACATGCGCCGCTCGCGGTAGCGCTCGGCGACCTGCGCCGTCATCGTCCAGGTGCGGATCGTGCGGACGGTGAAGGGGTGCGCGTCCGTCCCCATCGCCCGACGCACGATGTCGGCGCAGACGGCGTCCGTGTAGTCCTCCGCCGCCTCGTGATCCGGATCCCACGGCTGCATGTAGACCCACGTCGAGTCGATGTCGTGCGCGATGAAGGTGCCGATCGAGCCGGGCGCGGTGGTCCAGTAGAGGATGCCCGGCCGGTGGCCGACGAGCGGCCGCAGGTTCGCCTCGAAGTGGATCATGACGAAGCTCTGCAGGCGGTCGGGCCCGATCGGCTCGATGCCGAGGGACTTGCGCACCGGACTGACGGCGCCGTCGGCGCCGAGGAGCCAGCGGCTCCGCACCTCGTAGACCGTTCCCGTCGCGTGGTCGCGAATCCTCGACGTCACGCCCGCGGCGTCCTGCGTCGCGCTCTCCCATTCGTGCCCGTACGCGACGTCGGTCTCGGCGCGGCGGCGCAACTCGTCGAGAAGAATCGGCTCGAGGATGTGCTGCGAGAGGCTGCGGAGCGGCGTCGGCGTGACCCGCAGCGCCTCCTCCTGCTGGCTCTCGAACGCGAGACGACCGAGCTCCTCGCCCGCGAGCGTCGTCACCCACAGCACGTTGCACATATCCGCCGGGTCCGGGCACGCGGCCTCGATCACCGTCATATCGACACCCGCGACGCGGAAGATCTCGAGCGTGCGCGCGTTCACGACGTGCGCCGCCGGGGCCGATTGCGGCGTCGCGCGCCGCTCGACGATCCGGCTCCGAATCCCGAGCTGAGCCAAGAGGAGCGCGGACGCCATGCCGGCCGGCCCCGCGCCGACGACGAGCACCGGCGTTTCCACGCGTGTCGGCATCCGACCAGGCTCGTTCTTCGCTAGCGGAGGCAGGCCTGATCGGCGCCGATCCGGCGCGCGATCCGCTCCCGCCATGTCTCGTACGGCTCCCAGTCGCCGGTCGCGCGGCAGAGCTCCTCCGTGCGGCGGAGGATCTCGGCGTCGTCGAGCGAGAGGTCGAGGAACTCACCGCTCGGTTGATGGACGTACCACGGGCTGTCCACGACCAGCTCGAGCGCGTTGCCCTCGGGGTCGCGCGTGTAGAGCGACCACGAGTTGCCGTGATTCAGCGGAACGAAGTTGGTGTTTCCCTCGGCGACGAGACGCTGCTGTACGCGGCGTAGCGTGGCGAGACTCTCGAGCCGAAAGGACAGCTGGAAGATCGCGGTGCCGAAGCTGCCGCCCAAGACCGGCCCGTCATTGATCGTCCCCTCGGTCCGCCCGGACGCGAGCACCAGCTGATGATGCTCGGAGGGATCTGTCGTCAGGAAAACCAGACGCCCCATCTCGGCAGGGAGGTCGCCCCGGTCCGACACGGTCATGCCGAGCACGCGCGTGTAGAAGTCTTCCATGCGCGCGAGATCGAAACAGCTCACGCCGATGTGGCTGAGCGCGAGCTTCCTGTCTGCGACGTGCGGAACGTTCTTGGTTGTCATTACTCGGCTGTATAATCTCACTTGCGCTGGTTAGTCAAGAGAGTAAAATATGGGCCGATGGCACGGCGACGTCTCGCGATCGATGACGACCAGGATGGCGCGCGGGAGCGTATCCTCGCCGCCGCCTTCGAAGTCTTCGCCGAGTGCGGCTACGACGGCGCGCGCACGCGCGACATCGCCGAGCGCGCCGACGCCAACCTCGGCCTCATCAAATACTATTTCGACAGCAAGGAACGCCTCTGGAAGGCCGCCGTCACCCGCGCCTTTGCGGAGCTGCAAGCCGACTTCGCCGCCGGACTCCAGCCGAGCGACGGGGAAGACGCACTCGCGTGGCTCGAGCGGCTGGTGCGACACTTCGTCCGCTTCGTGGCGCGCCGGCCTGGATTCATGCGGCTCATGAACGACGAAGCCAAGCGCGACAGCCCGCGCATGCGTTGGCTCGCGGATCGCTTCGTGAAGCCGATGAGCCGAGTCGTCGACGCTCACGTCGCGCGCGCGCAGGCGGAGGGCCTGTTGCCGCCGATGTCGCCGGTGAGCCTGCGCTACATCGTGCTCGGCGCCGCCGGCCTCATCTTCAGCCAGGCGCCCGAGTGCAAGCACACGACCGGTGTCGACCCAACCGCTCCCACGTTCGCCGATCGGCACGCGGACGCGCTAATCGCGCTGCTGACGGGGCGCGGCCCGCCTAACGCAGTCCGCGCCACCGTCACTTCACCACGAGATCGGTCCGCACGTCGGCACCGGAGGTTCCGTCGGGCTTCTTCGCGCCACAGCCCTTGTCCTTGATCGTGCCGTCGGGGTTGGGGTCGATCTCGAACGGCGGGATCACGCTCCGCACGCAGACGTCGTCGACGGGATGCATGTCGGCGTTTCCGTCGATCACGTCGTGGTGGACCGTCGCCAGATAGCGGAAGTCCTCGTGGCCGGGATCCTTCGTGCTGCTCTTGGCGGGATCGGGCACGCAGCTCATGTCGAACGTCGCCGCGAAGACGATCTTGAGCTTGCCTTTCGACTTCAGTGTCAGCGGCGTCGTTTTGTTCGGCGCACCGATGATCAACGTCGCGTCAGGCGGCGTGCAGCTGGTCTTGAGGTTTTCCAACGCGACGGTCACGAGCCCACTCAGATCGTTGATGGTCTCCGAGTGCGTGCTACGATTTTGGATCTGGACGGTGAGCGATGTAGTGACGGACGGCGTGCCGGTCCTCAAGACGACGCTCTTCGGAACCGTTAGTTGCACGACGGCGAGATCGTGTTGTTGCCGTGCTTCCACGTACGCCGCGCCGGCGTTGGATGCCGGCGGCTTGTCGCGGCGCGGCTTGTCGAACCCCCCCGCCCCCACGATCGCGGTATCGCCGTCCAGCGCGACTGACTCTCCGAACGAGTCGCCGGCGGCGGCGCCGCTGGCCCTGAATCCGTCCTGCTCCGTCCACGTCGTGCCATCGCGCACAAAGACGTAGGTCGCGCCGGCGTTCGCTCCCGCAGGCGCGGTCGCGAGCGGGACGCCTACCCAGGCGGTGTCTCCGCCGACGGCCACCGCCCAGCCGAACTGGTTACCCGTGGCACCGTCGCTGGCGGTGAGCATTTGCTGCTCGCTCCAGAGCGCCCCGACGCGGAGATACACGTAAGCCGAGCCGGCGTTCACGCCTCCGGCGTTGTCGTCCGCGCGTGCCCCGATCACGACGGTGTCGCCGCTGATGGCCACCGCAATGCCGAACTGGTCGCCGGCGGCGGCGTCGCTGGCGGTGAGCTTTTGCTGCTGGATCCATAGCGTCCCGATGCGCGCATAGGTGTAGGCCGCGCCCGTGTACCCGGCCCCCAGATTCGGGTTGCCGGGCGATCCGACCACCACGGTCTCGCCGTCGATGGCGACGAAGCCGAATGAGTTGTCACCACTGCCGTCGCTCGCGATCAGCTTCTGCTGTTCGCTCCACGTGGTGCCGTTGCGCACGAACACATAGGCCGCGCCCGCATTGGTACCGCCAGTGGTATCGGCGGCAAACGCGCCCACCACGAGCGTGTCACCGCTGATGGCGACCGATCCGCCGAATTGATCATTCGGGGCGGCATCGCTGGCCACGAGCTTCTGCAGCTGGATCCATTTCTTTCCCGTGCGGGTGAACACGTACGCCGCGTCATTGCCGGGCTGACCGACGACGATCGTGTCGCCGCTGATCGCAACCGAATATCCGAAGAGCTGGGCGCCGAACGTCTCGCCCGGCAGGAGCTTGGCTTGCTGGCTCCAAGCCAAGCCGCGCTGCCGCACATATACGTACGCCGCGCCGGTCGAAGAGTCTTTAGTGAACGCGCCGGCGACCGCCGTGTCGCCGCTGATGGCCACCGAAAAGCCGAGAACATCGTTGGCGGTGGCGTCGCTGGCGGTCACCATGGTTTCGATGAACGGCGGCAAGTCGGCGTGGGCAGCTCGCAGCGGCGCTAGCAGCGTCAGACAGAGAAGCACGATCCGTAGACTGAAGAGCACGGGGCATGCTGCGCGCCACCAGCCCTCAGCGTCAAGGCTTTTCGGTCGCGAGTGTCGTCGATCCGACAACGGGCGACCAGCGTTGCTGCCGACGCGCAATCCGTTGCTCGGGCGTTTCGGCATCGTAGTCCATCGGCTGCGGGGCGGGGAGCGTCGACGGAATCGGATGCAGCGCATTGACGTTGATGATGCCGAAGCGACCACTCGACGAGGCGAGGACGGCGCCGAGGTAGACGCCGCAGTGGCGACAGATGAGAAAGTCCGCCGTGCGCTGGCCGAAACGATAGCGCATGAACGCGCCCGACCGACGCTCCAGGAATTCGATCGAGCCGGACGGGTCAGACGTCGAGAGCGCCGCGTGGGCGCGACAGAAACTGCACTGGCAGGCGCGCGCGCTCCAGTTGCCGGGTGACCGGTGCGTTCGAAACGAGAACCCCACGGCGCCGCAGTGGCAGCTTCCCGCGAAGGCGTTCATCGTCACGGCACGGCCGCAGGCTTTGTCGCCACGGCGTAGATGACGTTGGTTTCAACCGCGCCGACGGCGTTTGTGCGGGCCCACGCCAGATTGTGTCGCTTGACGCGCTCGGCGGCCTCCGGCCCGAGTTGCTCGACCGTCCACCGCAATCCCGAGCCGAGAACGATCGTCCACCAGTCGTCCGGCGTCGAGAGTCGTTGTGTGCCGCTCTCCGCAACCACATCCACAGCGGCAACGGCTGCGTCCTCGAAGAGCCGCGCGACCGCCTCCGGCTCCATAGTGCGATCCCATGGGCTGAACGCCGCCGCAAGATCCGGTCGCTCGGTACGGACGGCCTCGTTCCATCGGCTGTACATCGGTTCGAACAGCCGTGCTCCCCAGGTCGTGATCGCGAGCGTGCCGCGTGGCTTCACCATCCGCCACAGTTCCGCGACCAGCGCCTTCATGTCGGGAACGAAGAATACCCCGAAGACACAGATGACGGCGTCGAAGTGCCGATCCGGATAGCCGAGCGCCGTCATGTCGCCGAGTCGGAACTCGATGTTGCTCAGGCCGAGCGCCGAAGCTTTCACGCGGCCGCGCTGCAGCATCTTCTCAGCGAGGTCGACCGCGACGACTCGGCCGTCTGATCCGACCGCCTCGGCCGCCGCAAGCGCCGATGCTCCGGTCCCGCAGGCAACGTCGAGAACCCGGGCACCGCGACTGAGATTCAGCCGAGCGACGGTGCTGCGGCCGTACCGATCCCAAAATCCGGCGTCGTAGTTGTCCGCGGCGGCGTTGTACGTCGTCGCGGCTCGTATCTTCGCTGGATCTGTCAGGTTCATCACGAGGTCAGCGGGTGGGGCGAGCACGCGTCCGCTGCAGTCCGCGGCTCGATCCACGCGAGGGGCTGTTCGTACTGAGTTCTTCCCGCACGACTTGCCGCACGACGTCGAGCGTCGAGCGTCGGTGGAGGTGCTCGAGCAGCGCGTCGTTGATCAGCGTCTGGTAGTTCCCACCGCCTGCCTTGTCGACCAGAGCCCGGAAGTACCTCAGCACAGTATTGTCCAGGCGAATGGAGATCTTCGTCTTCCCCGGCTCCGGCTTCACGACGGGACCGCGCTTGGCGCGGGAAAAATCGACGTGTCGGTACTTCTCAGCTACGGTCTTTTTCATGGAAGAACCCGAATCGAGATCACCGCTTGCGCGTGCCGAGGAGGTCGAGCACATCGTACGCAGACTTGGCGCGATCCGGCGACTGCCGACGCTCTCTGAGCCGGGTCTCCGCAAGGTCGACATGGCTCGGCGGAACAGGAACCTCCTCAGGCCCACGCGAAATCCGATCCCAGAGCGCCTGAAGGTAGTGAATTTGGTCGGCCTTCGAGAGATCCGCGAAGCCTGGAGGTTCGGGCACCGGAGTCTGCGTCATGGCACCACTTGTGATTTCGTCATGAGTCGGGGTCCCACAGACGCTTCCGAAAGTACTCGCGCCAGCTCTCGGGAAGGGCGGCAAGCTCGCTCGCGCGGCGGAGAGGCTCCTGCTGGGGTTCGTCCGCGACGTAGAGACGAACGATCTCCGCGACCGTGACGCGGGACTGTTCGTCCGGGAGCACCCGGATGGCGTCGCCGGTCGAGAGCACGCCTTCTCGAAGCACGGCGAGATAGAAGCCGTTGCGACCGCTTCGTTGGAACAGCTTCACCATGTCCGGGCGCCCGAATCGGATCCCGAGCTTGAAGCAGGGAATCCGGGGTTGGGTGACCACGAACTCCGCCGAGCCGATGCTCAAGCGGTCCCCGATGTGCAGATCGTGTTCGCTCAATCCTTCGGTCGTGAGGTTCTCGCCGAAGGCCCCCCACGGGAGCTCGACGCCGGGAAGCTGCTCGCGCCAATAGCCGTAGTGCTCGGAGGGATAGGCGTAGACGGCCTTGTCGCTTCCCCCGTGAACGGACAGATCGGCTTGCTCGTCGCCGTCGAGGTTGAGCTTCCGCACTCGCACGGGACTTACAACCGGATCTTTGAAGATCGACGTGCGCACCATCTTCCCGCGCCACTCGACGTCGCGCGGGCGACCGACGTTGACCGAGATGACCTTCACGATGTTCAGCGCGGCTGATTCTTAGCAGGCTGCTGAAAAAGGAGGGAGGGATCCTCGATCGTCGGACGGGCGTTTCGGCACCCTTTTGACCAACCTTTTGAGCCGAAACAGCTCAGCACCATAGCGGCGACCCATTTTCGCGCAGAGCGGGGCGTGTTCCTGGAGGCGGGTTCGAATGCGCGCGGACGGTATGTTCAAGATCTCGGAAACGTTCATGAACGAGTACGGCCACTGTCGGTCATTCGACGCGATCCAACGATGCGCTCGGCGGTAGAGCCGCTGCGCTCGAGATCCTTCGGCGCCGCCCCGGAACCTGCGAAGATCCTCGATCGCCAGCACGAGAACTGCCATCGCGAGCCGCATCTCGCCGACAGATTGGGTTGTTCCGCTCCAAAGGTCCCGGAATTGCTCGGGAGAAATGATACCCCCCGGCGGCTCGAGCGGCGCGATACCCGACGCTGTGTGCGCTATCGTCGTCATTCTGGGTCCGGCCACTCAAGGTAAGCACGATTGAGGCAGATACGACCGGACGCAGAAAGAACGGCGTCGTGAAACCTCGGACGCTACGCTAACCCGGAGCGCGCTCGAACGTGGGCACGCCGCCGGGAACGTGATGGAAGCTCTGCTTGTCGATGGTGAAGATCACCATCTGCGGGCCGCCGAACACGCTCGGATCGTCGAACGTCCCCACCTTGATGATCACGGCGCCGGGCAGAGCCGACGCCTTCCCCAAAATGTGCGTGCCGCACTCGGGACAGAACTCGCGCGTCACCGGCTTCTCCAGATCGCTGCGCCGGAACTGCTTGGGCGATCCCTTGGTGTACGAAAAGCCCGACTCGGGCATGGCCATGACGGCGTTCGGATGCCCGCCCGTGATGTACTGGCACTCCCGACAATGACACTGACCCTTGAAGAGGGGGTCGCCCTTGGCTTGGTAGCGAAGCCCGCCGCAGTAGCACCCGCCTTGGAGCTCCATGAGATGATCCTCCTTGGGGTGAACGTCGCATCTCCGCGCGGGTACGACAACCCTGGGTGCCGACGCGAGAACATGGTCCTGTCAATGTCTACGCGAGCTCCTTCTCGCGAATGACGGACAGCACCTCCAGGATGTTGGTCGTTCAATCATCACGAAGATCATTGGAGCTTGTGGAGGAGATACCGTCCTATTGCTGTAGCGACATGGAGACGGAAGAGCGCCTCCTGTTCCTCGCTAAGACCGGGATGGGGGCCACTATCTTGAATCCCCTGCCAGAACGCCTTGAACATCTGCTCTTCAGCATGGTCGAGAAGACCGCCGATGCGAAGGTCCTGGAGGGCGGCAGTGGGATCGCGGCGGATGCGGCCTGTCTTTGCTTTAGCGAGCTCTTGATTATCCGGTTGTTTCAGCAAGCCCCAAGATGTAGTGAGAGGCGTGCCGCGGCCAGGTTTTCCCACCAGTCTCCGGCAGTTCCAGCGCCAGTTCGCGGACGAGAAATCGTGTCAGCAGTACTTGGCGAGTTGCC
>JACQEO010000055.1 GCA_016200545.1 Deltaproteobacteria bacterium
ACCGAAATCCACAGCCAAAAGTCGCGACGAAAAGCGCCCTTCCTTGAACAATCGACGCCGCGCGACTCGCAAATGACGCCTGCTAGGACGCTGGAAACCCTTGTCCCACGCGGGCTAGAGGCGTTTCGCGACAGAAACTAGGTAGTTGGGAGCGGCCGGGATTCACTCCCGGCCGCGACGCCCATCGCGCGGCGCAGCCGCGCGGGGGCAAATCTACTAAACAGGCATTCGCCGGCATGTGGGCCGTCGAGGTCGGTCTGCTCCACCACGAGTGGCTTGCGCGGCTCGCACGCAACCGGGGCCGCGATCTTCATATGAGCGCAGCTTCCCGGCGCGATGCGCCACCATGCCACCGTCACTGAGTCCCTGCGCGCGCCGCCTCCGCCAGCGCGCTCCGGGCGCGCTCGAAGTCGGGATGCCGCTGGAGGACGTCGCGCCACTCTGAGACGGCGCGGCTCCGTTCACCGGTCGACCAGTAGGCCAGCCCGAGCGAGTAGCGCGTCCAGGCTCTGTCCGGGTCGAGCGCCAGCGCGCGCTGGTAGGCCCGAACCGCCTCGCCGTTCTGGCCGATCACGCGCAGAAAATCGCCGTACGCGAACTGGCGCCACACCTCTTCGACCGGAACCGCGACCCTCTGCCAGAGGGACCGGTCGGTCGTCACGGGCTCCGCTTGACGGCGCTGCCTCAGCTCGGCGAAAGCGCGTTGGGCGCGCTCGCGCGTCTCGCGGTGTGCCTCGTCGGTCGGAAGGTAGAGCGACGCGTTCTCGTCGTAGTAAACTAGCGACCAGCCGTGACCGGAGGCCAGGTAGCGCGCCAGAGCGTAGTGGTCGGGGTAGTAGTCAAGGAGGAGCGCCCAGTCGAGCCGGTACTGCGCCGCCATCTCGGGCCAGCGTCGAGGGTCTTCGAACAGCCCGAAGTAGGTGCGCAGGAACGACTCCGGGTACGCCGCCATGCGGCCGTCGATGAACACCGGCTGCCCCGGAAGGAGCTCCCAGGCGAGGTAGCCACCGGCGTTGAAGGAGTTGAAGGGCCGGCCGGCGATGCCGACCTGACGTCCGAACGCCACCGCCTCCGCCGGGAAGCGGAGCCGCGATATGCCGAAGCCGAACTCGTTCTCGAAGTTCGCCAGGCGCGAGAAGCGATTGGTGACGATCGCTCCGACGAGGAGCAGTATCCCCATCGCGACCGCAGCCTCCGCGAGGCGCGGCGCGAATCGTTTCGTCGCGGGCGCAGGGGCGGTGCGCCCGTCCCAGATCGCCCCCAGATTGGCCGCGACCGCCGGCACCGCCGTCCAGGCGAAGAGCGGGATGTGGCGGAAGACACGCGTCGACAGGAACCCGAATACCAAGACGGCGAACAGCTGGCCGAGATGCCAGCGGCGTAGGTTCACCAGGAACGACGCGCCCGTGAGCAGGAGCATCGCCACCCACGTCCAGACGATCACCGGAAGCCCGACCCCGAACGGCGGCCGGAACTCGCCGATCCACTGCGCCACCACCGAGCCGCCGGACATCCCGAAGAGCAGCTCGAAGGGAAGGCGCGCCCCCGCGATGCCCCACGGGTTCACGAGACAGACGGCCGTGGCGAGGACCATGACGAGCGTCAGGCGTCGCCACTCCACAGGCGTACAGCGGCTCATTGCGCGCCAGCCCGAGGGCAGCGGCAGGAAGGCGAGTGTCGCCGCGAGCCAGTAGCAGCCGATCAACCCGAGGCCGACGGGGACGGTGCCGTGTGCGTTGAACCACACCGCCTGCAGCGGGACGATCGCGTAGATGCCGCGCCCCGACTGCGGGTAGCGGTCGAGGAGCCAGAGGAACACGGCGAGGAAGAAGAAGCCGACCAGCTCGGGACGGGGCACGAGGCGCGGACTCGCAATGGTGAGTGCGAGCGCGAGCACGAGCGCGACGAGCACCGGCGGAGCATGGCGCCGCGCCGTCGCATACAGCATCCCGACCGTTCCGAGCATGAGGCCGAGCGCGAGCAGGATGCAGCCGTTCGGCCCTGCGGCGACCCACGCGCCGTAAAGCATGAGCTGGAAGAGCCAGTGCAGGTCGGCCCACGGGTAGTCGGGGGTGGTGAAGACGAGGACGTTGGTCGCCGGCCACTGCCACGTCGCCAGCATGAGCCGGCCCGCGGCGAGGTGATACCCGACGTCGAAATCGTCAAGGGGGCGGACCGTGAAGGCGATGGTGAGCGCCGCCAGCAGCACCGGGAAGACGACGCCCGAGCGTCGCGCCGAGCCGGAGCGCACGGGCGGCTCTCTTAGCGCACGCCTCGAAGCTCGGGAAGTTTCGCGTTCGTGCACTTCTCCGCACCGCCGCCCTGGATTACGGTGCCCGCCATACGCACCGACGCACGCCACAAGAGCCGAGTCCCCTCGATGGACGCGACTGCGCTCCCGCGCGCTCGTATCTGAACCGACATTTCACAATGAGCGGGCCCATGCACACTTGGGGTGCCTGCGTAGCCCGGTCGGCCCGGTCCGGCAAGCGATTTCTGATCCATGGGGGCTTGATCTGCGGTGGAAGGCTGCCAACGCGGCGCGCCACGGGTGCTCCTGCCCCCGAATGGCAGTCGCCGGGCTGGGCTAAATGACCTTATTGAGCGAGTACTCGATGATGCCGACGGCGCCGGCTTTAAGGAGCTTGGGGATCAGCTCGCGGACGACGCTCTCGGCGATGACGCTCTCGATCGAGAACCAGTCGGTGCCGTAGAGGGTGGAGACGGTCGGTGCCGTGATGCTGGGGAGCATGGCGACGATCGCGTCGAGGCGCTCTTTCGGTGCGTTCAATTTGAGGCCGACTTGCATCTCCGCCTGCAGGGCGCCGAGAAGGAGAAGCCCGATCTGCTCGATCTTCTCGCGCTTCCACGGGTCGGCGAGCGCGGTGTGATTGGCGATGAGCTGCGGGTTGGATTGGAAGAGCTCGCAGACGATGCGCAGGCCGTTGGCCCTGAGCGTGCTGCCGGTCTCGGTGACCTCGACGATGGCGTCGACGAGGCCCTCCGCGGCTTTGGCCTCGGTCGCGCCCCACGAGAACTCGACCTCGACGTCGATCTTGCGTTCAGCGAAGTAGCGGCGCGTGTAGTTGACGAGCTCGGTCGCGACCTTCTTCCCGCGGAGGTCCTCGGCGACCTGCACCGGTGAGCGCTCAGGGACGACGAGGACCCAGCGCGTCGGCCGCAGCGTTGCTTTGGAGTAGACGAGGTCGCGGATCACGGCGACGTCGGCGCCGGTCTCGAGGATCCAATCGTGGCCGGTGATGCCGGCGTCGAGCGTGCCGGACGCGACGTAACGCGCCATCTCCTGCGCGCGGATGAGGTTGCAGCGCAGCGCCGGATCGTCGACGGACGGAAAGTAGCTGCGGTCGCCCGCCTTGATGCGCCAGCCGCTCTTGCGAAACAGCTCCACCGTCGCCTCTTCGAGGCTGCCCTTCGGAATGCCGAGACGGAGAACGCTCATCGCTTTGCGTAGAGCGTCGCCGGATCGACGACGCGCTCGGCGGTGACGCGCCAGGCGTTGCCGTCGCGACGGCGGAAAAAGCAGCTCGCGTAGCCCTCGTGGCAGGCGGCGCCGCCGTGCTGCACGATCCGGAGCAGCAGCGTGTCGCCGTCGCAATCGACGTCGATGGAGCGTACCTCCTGACGATTGCCGGAGGTTTCCCCTTTGACCCAGAGCGCACGGCGGGAGCGACTCCAATAGCAGGCGTAGCCGGTTGCGATGGTGCGCTCGTAGGCGGCGCGGTTCATGTACGCGAGCATCAGAACGGCGCCGGTCGCGTCGTCCTGGACGACGACGGGAACGAGCCCGTCACTTTTGCTGAAGTCGATGACGTCGGACATCGCGTGCTCCTAACATAGCCTATTTGGAGCGGCAAATTCGCGGCCGGAGGTCGCGCGTGCGACGCACGTGCAGGACGACCTGGGCGGCTTGCGGCGACGCGCGCGTTTCACGTAAAGCTCACGTCGATGCAGGCGTTCGACGCATGAGACTCGCCGCGCTCGCCGAGCGGCTCGACTGCGAGCTTCGCGGCGACGGGTCGATCGAGATCCGCGCCGTGCGCAGCCTCGAGGAGGCCGGGCCCGGCGACGTCACCTTCCTCGCGAACCCGAAGTACACGAGCCAGGTGGCGATGACGCGGGCCTCGGCGATCATTCTTCCTGCGGCGGCCGACGAGGTACCGCTCGCGAGCCTACGCGCGGCGAACCCGTATCTCGCGTTCGCCGAAGCGCTCGGTCTCTTCTACGTACCGCGCCGTCCCGCCCCCGGCATCCACCCGACGGCGGTCGTCGCCACGAGCGCAAAGGTGGCCGCACCGGTTTCGATCGGCGCCTATGCGGTCATCGGCGACGACGTGGAGATCGGACCCGAGGCGACGATTCACCCGCACGTGACCATCTATCCGGGCGTGCGCATCGGCCGCGCCTTCGTCGCCCACGCGGGTGTCGTCGTGCGTGAGGACGTGCGCATCGGCGACCGCGTCGTCTTGCACCCCGGCGTCGTTCTCGGCGCCGACGGCTTCGGCTTCGCGCCGAGTCCGCGGGGCGCCGTGAAGATTCCGCAAACCGGCACCGTCGTCATCGAGGATGATGTCGAGATCGGGGCCAATACCACCATCGATCGCGCCACGCTCGGCGCCACGACGGTGCGGCAGGGGGCGAAGCTCGACAACCTGGTGATGGTCGCTCACAATTGCGAGGTGGGCGCGCACTCGTTCCTCGCAGCGCAGGTCGGCCTCGCGGGGTCGACGAAGCTCGGTCGCGGCGTGCAGATGGGCGGCCAGGCCGGCGCCGCCGGACACCTCACGATCGGCGACGGTGTGCAGGTGGTCGCGCAGAGCGGCGTGCCGAACTCGATTGCGCCGGGGCGTATCGTCGGCGGCTATCCGGCCGTCGAGGTGACGCGCTGGCGACGGGCCTCGGCGGCGTTGTTGCGACTGCCGGAGCTCCTGCAACGCGTCCGACGTCTCGAGCGTGCGAGCGCAGGCGGTGCGTCGCCGCCGCGCCCGCGGCGCCCCGCGCGCGACGACGGCGAGTAGTCGAACGCACGCGCACGCCGCCGCTCCGACGTCGGCGAGGCTGGCGGGTGCCCGGTTCGCTTGTGCGTCGCGCGGGCGAACACATATAAGGAATGGAGCGCAGTCCGCGCGGGGTTTCCCCCATGAAGGTGCAACTCCACGACATCCTCGCCGTTCCCACCGCGATCGCGTATGCCGAGTCTGTCGACCAGCTGAATGCGACGCTGCGTGAATCGCACTGTCCGGACTACGCGTTCACGGCGCCGCTCGACGTCGACATCACGTGCTCGCGGTCGCTGCTCGACCTGTTCTTCGACGGTCGCGTGCGTGGCGTCGCAACGGCGACGTGCGCTCGCTGCCTCGCCCCGTTCCCACTCGAGATCACGAAGGATTTCTCGCTGGTTCTCACCCCCGAGGAGCCGCTCCGCGGCGAGATCGAGCTCGCGGCGGGGGATCTCGCCGAGTCTTTCTACAGCGGTACCGAGGTCGACGTGACGCGACTCGTCTACGAGCAGGTACTGCTCGCCTTGCCGACACGGCCGCTCTGTGATGAAGAGTGCCGTGGCCTGTGCCCGCAGTGTGGCGTGAACCGCAACACGACGGAGTGCTCCTGCACCGTCGATTCCGGCGACCCACGTCTCGCGGTGCTGCGCGGGTTGAAGATCGGCGGCGGCGCCTGAGGCCGCCGAGGAGGGGTCATGGCGGTTCCGAAGCGACGCACCTCGAGTACGAAGCGCAACAAGCGGCGAGCGCACGACGCGCTGACGCCGGCGAGCTGGATCACCTGTCCCAACTGCCAGGAGCCGATGCTTCGCCACCGCGCCTGTGCGCACTGCGGCGAGTACCGCGGACGCAAGGTGCTGGACATCCAAGAGGCCTGAGCCTCGAGCCACGCTGCCGACGCGCGAGGCCGTGTTCTCCTCCGCTCTTCTCTTCCCGGGTCAAGGATCGCAGCACGTCGGCATGGGTCGACGGCTCGCCGCCGAGCATCGCGTCGCGCGCGCGACCTTCGAGGAGGCCGACGAGGCCCTGGGGATACGTCTCAGCCGGCTGTGCTTCGAGGGTCCGGTGGACGAGCTGGTACAGACCGAGAACGCGCAGCCGGCGATTCTCGCGACCAGCATCGCCGGCTATCGCGCCGCCGCTAAGGAAATCGACCTGCGGCCGTCGTGGCTCGCCGGTCATAGCCTCGGGGAGTACACGGCGCTCGTCGTCGGCGGTGCTCTCGGGTTCGCCGAGGCGCTGCGGCTGGTGCGATTGCGGGGACGCTTGATGCAGACGGCGGTGCCCGAAGGCGTCGGCGCCATGGCGGCGATCATCGGCCTCGCCGAGGACGCGGTCGCGGCGGTTTGCGCGCGCGTCGCCGAGCACGAGGTCGTGGAGCCGGCGAACTTCAACGGTGCGGGGCAGATCGTGGTCGCCGGCCATCGCGGTGCGGTCGCGCGCGCCGTCGCGGCGGCGCGCGCTCTCGGCGGACGCGCCGTCGAGCTGCCGGTGAGCGCGCCGTTTCATTGCCGGTTGATGGCGCCGGCGGCTGCAGGCTTGGCGCGCGCGCTCGCCGCGGTGGAGATCGCGCCGCTGACGATCCCGGTCGTCGCCAACGTCGACGGGGCGCCGAACGCCGACGCCGCGCGCGTGCGTGCGCTGCTCGTCACCCAGGTGACCGCTCCGGTGCGTTGGGCGGAGTCGATGGCCACGCTGGCCGAGCTCGGTTGCGTGCGTGCGTTCGAGATCGGCCCGGGACAGGTGCTGACGCGTTTGGTGCAGCGCATGCAGCTCGGCATCGAGGCGGCCGCGGCCGGAGAGGGCGAGGGCTGGGCAGCGCTCGCGAGCGTCGCGTGAACGGCGCGCTCGCGGGTAAGCTTGCGCTCGTCACCGGCGGATCGCGTGGCATCGGCGCCGCGATCGCGAGGGATCTCGCGGCGGCGGGCGCGCGCGTCGTCGTCAACTATCGGGCGCAGTACGAGGCCGCGGCGGCGGTCGTCGCGCACATCGCGGCGGCGGGCGGCACGGCGGAAGCGGTCGCGTTCGACGTCGCCGATGGCGAGGCCGTCGACGTCGCGGTACACGACATCGCCGTGCGCCTTGGCAACGTGGACATTTTGATCAATAATGCCGGCGTTTCGGCGGACGGGCTCATCCTTCGGACGAGCGAGGAAGCGTGGGATCGAGTCCTCGACGTCAACCTCAAGGGGGTTTTCAACTGCACGAAAGCCGTCACGCGCGGCATGATGCGGGCACGCGCGGGCCGCATCGTGAACATCAGCTCCGTGGTCGGCTTCATGGGTAACACCGGGCAATCGACATACGCGGCCGCCAAGGCGGGCGTGGTTGGATTCACGAAAGCGGCGGCCCGCGAGCTGGCGTCGCGTGACATTACGGTGAATGCCGTCGCGCCGGGGCTGATCGCGACCGACATGCTCGAGGGCATGCAGGCCGCCGCGCGCGACATGGTGTTGGCGCTGGTGCCGCTGCGTCGCCTCGGAACGCCCGAGGAAGTCGCGGCGGCGGTCACATTTCTCGCCGGTCCGGGGGGAGCGTACATCACCGGTCAGGTCATTCACATCAACGGCGGATTGTACGTGTGAGGAGGAAGCATGGCGTCTCCGGTTGAGACCAAGGTTCGAGAGATCATCTGCGAGCAGTTGGGAGTGAGTGAAGAGGAGGTGACGCCGGAGGCGTCCTTCATCGAGGACCTCGGCGCCGACTCGCTCGACATCGTCGAGCTGGTGATGGCGCTGGAGGAGGAATACGAGATGGAGATCTCCGACGAAGATGCAGAGAAGATCCGCACCGTACAGGACGTGGTGAACTACATTGAAAGTCATAAATGATTGTGCCCCCGTACGCGCGGCGCGCTTTGCGCGCCGTGCTCCGATGGGCGTCGGCGCGCGAAGTGAATTCGCGCGCCTCCCACCACATGACGAGGGGTCCTGATGCTTAGTGCGCTGGAGAAGAGCGATCCCGAGGTGTTCGCGTCGATTCGGCGGGAGGCGGAGCGGCAGCAGTACAATCTCGAGCTGATCGCCTCGGAGAACATCGTGAGCGAGGCGGTGCTCGAAGCGCAGGGATCCATCCTCACGAACAAGTATGCCGAGGGGTATCCTGGGAAGCGCTACTACGGTGGATGCGAATTCGTCGACGAGATCGAGACGCTGGCGATCGCGCGCGCGCTCTCTCTCTTCGACGCCGAGCACGCGAACGTCCAGCCGCACTCGGGGTCGCAGGCGAACATGGCGGTGTACTTCTCACAGCTCGCGCCGGGCGACACGATCCTCGCGATGAACTTGAGCCACGGCGGGCACCTGACGCACGGCAGCCCGGTGAATTTCTCCGGGCGTTTTTTCAAGATCGTGCCCTACGGCGTACGCGAGTCCGACCAACGCCTCGACTACGAGCAGCTCGTCGCCCTGGCACGCGAGCACAGACCGAAGCTGATCGTCGCCGGGTACAGCGCCTATCCCCGCGTCCTCGACTTCGCGGCGTTCCGCGCCGTCGCCGACGAGGTCGGAGCGATCCTCATGACCGACATGGCGCACTTCGCGGGCCTGGTCGCCGCCGGGATCCATCCGTCGCCGGTGCCGTTCTCCGATTTCGTGACCAGCACCACGCACAAGACGCTCCGCGGGCCGCGCGGCGGGTTGATTCTGTGTACGGAGCGCCACGCCAAGGCGCTCAATTCTTCGATCTTCCCCGGCAACCAAGGCGGACCGCTGATGCACGTGATCGCCGCCAAGGCGGTCGCCTTCAAGGAGGCGCTCTCTCCGGAGTTCAAGGCCTACCAGCGGCAGATCGTCGCCAACGCCCAGGCGCTGGCGGCGGCGCTGATCGAGCGCGGCTTCCGACTCCTGACCGGTGGTACCGACGTGCATCTGATGATGCTCGACCTGCGCGGCACCGAGCTCACCGGCAAGGTCGCCGAGGAGACGCTCGACCGCGCCCGCATCACCGTGAACAAGAACACCGTCCCGTTCGACGCCCGCTCGCCGATGGTGACGAGCGGTGTCCGCATCGGTACGCCGGCGGTGACCTCGCGCGGCATGCGCGAGGCCGAGATGGTGCACGTCGCCGCGTTCATCGCGCGTGCGCTGCAACACGTCGGCGACGGCGCGGCGCTGAAGGCGATCGGCGATGACGTCGCGTCGCTCTGCCGTCGCTTCCCGATCTACGGCGGACGGTGACGCCGGCGTGACGCAGGCGCGCGAGGCGAGCGCCGGGCGCCGTCGCGCCGGAGTTGTGCGTTGAAGTGCCCCTTTTGTCGCGACCTCGAGAACAAGGTCATCGACTCGCGGCTGACGCAGGAAGGCGATGTCATTCGTCGCCGGCGCGAGTGTTTGCAGTGTCAGCGGCGCTTCACCACCTACGAGCGCGCCGAGGAGGCGCTACCGATGGTGGTGAAGAAGGACGGCCGGCGCGAGAGCTTCGATCGCATGAAGATCGTCGCCGGCCTCAAGCGCGCGTGCGAGAAGCGCCCGGTCGGCATCGAGGCGATCGAGGCGGTCGTCGAGCGCATCGGGCGATCGCTTCAGGAGGGCGGCGAGAAAGAGGTGCCGAGCTCGATCGTGGGTGAGGCGGTCATGCGCGAGCTTCACGGCCTCGACACCGTCGCCTACGTGCGATTTGCCTCCGTGTACCGATCGTTCCAGGACATCGGCGAGTTCATGGAGGAGCTCGAGCAGCTCATCAAAGAGCGGCGTGGCGACGGACGGCCGCGCAAGCCGCGCCCACGCTGAGCGCGGCCGATGCCGGCGCGACGGTTGCGGTCTGAGGAGGACGCGCGCTTCATGGCGCGGGCGGTGGTGCTGGCGCGCCGCGGAGTCGGGCGCACGAGCCCGAACCCGCCGGTCGGCGCGGTCGTCGTGCGTGACGGGCGGGTCGTCGGCGAGGGTTGGCACCGGCGGGCCGGCGGTCCACACGCCGAGGTCGTCGCGCTCCGGTGCGCGGGGAAGGCGGCGCGCGGCGCGACGCTCTACGTGACGCTCGAGCCGTGCAGCCACTTCGGACGGACGCCACCATGCGCGCGTGCGGTGATCGCCTCCGGTGTCGCGCGCGTCGTGGTCGCCGTCGGGGATCCGAACCCGCGTGTCCGCGGCCGTGGCTTGCGGGCACTGCGCGCCGCCGGCATCGGCGTCGATGTCGGCGTCATGGCCGCCGAGGCGGGTGAGGTGTCGGCGTGGTTCCGTCACTGCGTGGTGCACCGCCGGCCGTACGTGCTGCTGAAGCTCGCCGCGTCGCTCGACGGACGGATCGCCACGGCGGACGGCGAGTCTCGCTGGGTGAGTGGCGTGGCGGCGCGCCGTTGGGTACACAGGCTCCGCAACCGTGTCGACGCGGTCATGGTCGGTGCCGGAACGGTGCTCGCGGACGACCCGGCACTGACGTGCCGCATCCGCGGCGGGCGCGATCCGCGACGGGTCGTCGTCGACGGGCGCCTGCGGGTGTCACCGCGGGCGGCGATCTTCCGGCGGCGCTCCGTCGCGCCAACGTTGGTCGCGACGACGGTGAGCGCGAGTCCTCGGCGGCGGCGCGCACTCGAGCGAGCCGGTGCCGAGGTGCTGGTGTTTCCCGGCCGCAACGGTCGACTGCGGATCGGCGCGGTCCTCGCGGCGCTCGCAGTGCGCGGCATCGTGAGCGTGCTCATCGAGGGCGGCGGCGACCTGGCGGCGGCGGCGCTGCGCGAGCGCGCGATCGATCGCGTGCTCCTCGTCTCGGCGCCGCTCCTCCTCGGCGGCGACGGCCGCGCCACGCTCGGCGCGCTCGGCGTCCGCCGCCTGGCGGGGGCGCCCCGACTGACACGGGTCACGGTGACGCGACTCGGCCGCGACCTCCTCTGGGACGGAGCGGTGCAATACTAGCGCGGAGTCGGTATAGTACGGTTCGATTCCATGTGGACCCCGATCGACGAAATCCTGCCCGACGTGCGCGCCGGGAAGATGGTCCTTCTCGTGGACGAGCGCGAGGGCGGCGACGGCTCGCTGTGTCTCGCCGCCGAGCGGGTGACCTCGCAGGCGGTGAACTTCCTCGCGGCGCACGCGCGCGGCCTCATCTGCGTCGCCCTCACGGAAGGGCGCATGCGCCATCTCGGGATTCCGCTGCTTGCGGCGCCATCGTCGTCGCGCCAGCCGACGTTCGGCGCATCGATCGAGGCGCGCCACGGCGTGACCACCGGCATCTCGACCGCGGACCGTGCCCGGACGATCGCGGTGACGGTCGCCGACGGGGTGGGTCCCGGCGATCTTTCGATGCCCGGCCACGTCTTCCCGGTGCAGGTGCAGCGCGGCGGCGTGCTGGCGCGCATACGCCATCCGGAGGCCGCGGTCGACCTCATGCGCCTCGCCGGCCTCAAGCCGGCGGCGGTGTTTTGTACCGTCCTGTGTGAGGACGGCGCGGTGGCGGGTGCCAACGACCTTGCAGCGCTGGCACGAGACCACGGGATCAAGATGGCGACGTTGGCGCAGCTCGCGGCGTATCGGCTGCGGAGCGAGCTCCTCGTCGAGCGCACCCTCGAGGCGGACTTCACCAGCGCGAGCGGCGCGACCTACCGCGCCATCGTCTACCGCAACGCCGTCGATCGCCACGAGCACATGGCGCTCGTGAAGGGCGTGCTGCGCGCAACGGATCCCGTGCTGGTCCGCGTCCACTCTCAGTGTCTCACCGGTGACGTCTTCGGATCGGAGCGCTGCGACTGCGGCGATCAACTGCACCGCGCGATGGAGCTCATCGAGTCGGTGGGGCAGGGCGTGATCGTGTACATGCACCAGGAGGGGCGAGGCATCGGCCTCGCCAACAAGATCCGCGCCTACGCGCTGCAAGACCGCGGACGCGACACGGTGGAGGCGAACCTCGAGCTCGGCTTCGAGGAGGATCTGCGCGACTACGGCATCAGTGCCCAGATCCTGCGTGACCTCGGCGTGCGGCGGGTGCGGCTGCTGACGAACAATCCGCGGAAGCTGCGTGGGTTGCAGGCCTATGGCGTCGAGGTCGCCGAGCGCCTGCCGCTCGAGGTGCCGGCGCGCAGCGGCAACATCGCCTACCTGCGCACGAAGCAGCAGAAGCTCGGCCATCTCTTCAGCGGCCTGAAACTGATCAGCTGACGAGCGCGATGGCGGCGCGCGAGCTCACGGGATCGCTCGACGGGACCGGCATGCGCGTCGGGGTCGTCGTCGCCCGCTTCAACCGGACGGTAACCGAGGCGCTGCTCGCCGGTGCACTCGAGGCGCTCACGCACCACGGCGTCGCGACGGAGGACATCGTCGTCGTGCACGTGCCCGGCGCCTTCGAGGTGCCGTTCGCGGCGCGCCGCCTCGCGGGTGCGGGCGTCTACGACGCGCTCGTCTGCCTCGGCGCGGTGGTACGCGGCGAGACGCCGCACTTCGAGTACATCGCCGCCGAGGTCACGCGCGGCATCGGACGGGTCGTCGAGGATCATCGCCTGCCGATCGCGTTCGGCGTTCTCACCACCGACAGCATCGAGCAGGCGCTCGAGCGGGCGGGCGCGGGGCACGGCAACAAGGGCTACGAGTCCGCCGTCACCGCGATCGAGATGGCACGGCTCGGCCGGCTCCTGGGATGAGGCGATGAGCGGCGCGCGACGGCGGGGACGCGAGCTGGCGCTCCAGGCGCTGTATCAACTGGACGTCACCGGCGGCGAGTCGCGGACGGTGGCCGTCGATCTCTGGCGATACTTCGACGAGCCCGAGAGCGCGCCGGCGCCCGACGAGGCGCGCGCGTTTGCGACCGAGCTGGTGTGCGGTGTCCTCGAGGCTCGCGAGCGCGTCGACGGGCTGATCGCCGCGGCCGCCGAGCATTGGCGGCTCGAGCGCCTGTCGCAGATCGACCGCAACATCCTGCGTATCGGGGCCTACGAGCTGCTCTGCCGTCCCGATGTGCCGGCGAGCGTTGCGATCGACGAGGCGATCGAGATCGCCAAACGCTTCGGCAGCGACGACTCGGGGACGTTCGTGAACGGCGTCCTCGACCACGTTGCGACCGTCGTCGGCGTGAAGGAGCGGCGGCGCGCGCCGTAACGGACGTCGATGGAGCCACGGTACGATCCCCGGACCGTCGAGGAGCGCTGGCAGGCGCGGTGGGCGGAGCGGCGCGTCCACGCCGCGTCGGCCGACCCGAGCCGCCGGAAATTTTACTGCCTCGAGATGTTCCCGTATCCGTCCGGGCGCATCCACATGGGTCATGTCCGCAACTACACGATCGGCGATGTCGTCGCCCGTCAACGACGCATGCGCGGCTTCAACGTCCTCCACCCGATCGGTTGGGACGCGTTCGGCCTTCCCGCGGAGAACGCGGCGATCGAGCGCGGCATCCACCCCGCGGTGTGGACGCGCGACAACATCGAGTACATGCGCGGGCAGCTGCGGCGCATGGGCTTCAGCTACGACTGGAGTCGTGAGCTCGCCACCTGCCATCCGCGCTACTACCGCTGGGAGCAGGAGTTCTTCCTCGCCATGCTCGACCGCGGGCTGGCGTACCGGCGGACGTCCGTCGTCAACTGGTGTGCCCGCTGCCAGACGGTGCTCGCCAACGAGCAGGTGGAGGACGGGCGGTGCTGGCGCTGCGAGTCGGTCGTCGGAAAGCGCGAGCTCGAGCAGTGGTTCCTGCGCATCACCGCCTACGCCGACGAGCTGCTTGCGGGCTGCGACACGCTCGTCGGCTGGCCGGAGAAGGTCCTCACGATGCAGCGGAACTGGATCGGCAAGAGCGTCGGCACCGATCTCACGTTCCCGCTCGCCGATCGCGAGGGCGGTGTCACGGTGTTCACGACGCGACCCGACACCGTGTTCGGTGCCACCTTCGTGAGCGTCGCCGTCGAGCACCCGCTGGTGGCCGTGCTGTCCGCGGGGACACCGGAGGAAGGCGCGGTCGCGGAGTTCGTGCGGCGCGTGCGCGCGCAGTCCTCGACGGAGCGCGCCGAGGGAAAGGACGGGATCTTCGTCGGCTCCTATTGCCGCAATCCCTTCACAGGCGCGCGCCTCCCGATCTACGCGGCGAGCTTCGTGCTGATGGGCTACGGTGCCGGAGCGGTGATGGCGGTGCCCTGCCATGATCAGCGTGACTTCGAGTTCGCACGGGCGCACGCTGTGCCGATGCGCGTCGTCGTGCAGCCGGAGGATACGCCGCTGCTCGATCCGGGCCGAATGGAAGCGGCGTACGTCGGGCCGGGACGCCTCGTCGGCTCGGGACAGTTCGACGGCCTGCCGAGCGAGGAAGCGAAGCAGCGGATCACCGCCGCCGCCGAGGCGGGCGGCTTCGGCAAGGCGACGACGCAATACCGCCTGCGTGACTGGGGCGTCTCGCGCCAGCGCTACTGGGGCGCACCGATCCCGGTCGTCTACTGCGATCGCTGCGGCGTCGTAGCGGTATGCCGCAGCGACCTCCCAATCGTCCTGCCGACGGATGTCGAGCTCTCCGGCACCGGCGGCTCGCCGCTCGCCAAGCTCGAGCGCTTCGTGCGCACGACCTGCCCGCAGTGCGACGGCCCGGCGCGCCGCGAGACCGACACGTTCGACACCTTCGTCGAGTCCTCGTGGTACTTCCTTCGCTATACGTCGCCGAACGACGACACGCGACCCTTCGATCGCGACGCGCTCGCGTACTGGCTACCCGTCGACCAGTACATCGGCGGCGTCGAGCACGCCGTGCTGCACCTCCTGTACGCGCGCTTCTTCACCATGGCCCTCCGCGATCTCGGCTACACCGGCGCGCCGAATTCCGCTGCCGCGTTGAGCGAGCCGTTCGTCAACCTGCTGACCCAAGGCATGATCATCAAAGACGGCGCCAAGATGAGTAAGTCGAAGGGCAACACCGTAGAGCCCGACTATCTCATCCAGCGTTACGGCGCGGATTCGGCGCGGCTCTTCTCGATCTTCGCCGCGCCGCCCGAACGCGACCTCGACTGGAGCGATCAGGGCATCGAGGGCGCGTCGCGGTTTCTCCACCGGCTGTGGCGCATCGTCGCGCGCGGGCAGAGGTGGCTCGTCGACGCGTACGGCGCCGGTGCCGCTGCGGAGGTGGCGGGCGCGAACCCGACCGCCACCGGCGATGGCGCGGAGGAGGCGCGGGCGCTGCGGCGCCTGACGCATCGGACGATCGCGCGGGTCACCGAGGACGTCGAACGCCGCCAGCACTTCAACACTGCGATCGCGGCGGTGATGGAGCTGGTCAACGGCTACGCCGAGCTCCTCCAGGAGATGCCGCCCGCGGATCCTGCGCTGCGCGCCGCAGTCGCCGAGGCCGTCGCGAGGACGCTCGTGCTCCTCGCTCCGTTCGTTCCCCACATCGCGAGCGAGCTCTGGGAGGGCATCGGCGGCGGCGAGCTCGACGCGGTGCCGTGGCCGGCCGTCGACGAGCGCGCGCTCGCCGAAGACGTCGTGGAAATGGTCGTGCAGGTAAACGGCAAAGTGCGAGCGCGCTTCTCCGTCGCGCCCGATACGTCGGAAGACGCCGTCCTCTCGCAGGCGCTCGCCGACGAGCGCGTGCAGGCGCAGATCAGCGGCAAGCCGATCCGCAAGACGCTCGTCGTTCCCGGACGGCTCGTCAGCATCGTGGTTTGACGTGCGCCGCTTCGGATCCCGCTTTTGCGCAGCGGTGCTCGGCGTCATGACCGCCGGCGCGGGCTGTGGCTACCACTTCAGCGGCGGCGGCCGGGCCTTCGCGCCGGAGCTCCACACCATCGGCGTCGAGGCGCTCGCCAACGACACGCGTGAGGCGGGGGTCGAGAAGCGCGTCGCGCTGGCGATCGAGCGGGAGTTCGCGATGCGCGGACCCTTCCACATCGCCTCGACTCCGTCCGAAGGCGACGTCGTGCTCTCCGGGACCGTTCGTCAGGCGGTGGATCGCCCGGTCGCGTTCAACAGCAAGGACGAGGTGCTCACGTACCAGACGGTTCTGACGCTCGATCTCGAGCTGCGGCGGCACGACACCGGCGCGCTCCTCTGGCAGGCCAAGGGCTTGCGGGAGACCGGCGACTTCGAGTCGGTGGCGTCCGTCATCGTCACCACCTCCTCGGACTTCCGGAGCTCGACCTTGAACGCGGAGGATCTCGGGGCGTTCACCGACATCCAGCTCGCCGAGAGCCGCCGCCGGCAGACGATCGATCGCATCCTCCAATCGCTGGCGCACGACGTCTACGACCAGATCATGGAGGACTTCTGACGGTGGCCGCCGCGCCGCCGCCGCTCTACGTGCTGATGGAAGAGCGGCGTGGTGCGTTCGACGGCCTGCGCGCCGATCGCGCGCTCGTCGAGATCCGCCGCGGCCTCGAGCGCGAGCAGGGAAGCGTCGCGGTGCTCGGCTATCACGGCGCCGACTGCGACCCGGACGCGGTCGCGGACGCGATCGAGACGCCCTCGCTCTTCGGTACCCGCACCTTACTCGTGCTGCGCGGTGCCGAGTCGCTCGGCGAGCGGGGGCAGGAGCGCCTGGTGCGCGCGCTCGAGCGGCAAGCACCGCAGGTGACGGTCGCGATCGTGGCGCACGGCGGCGATCAGCGGCGCCGCTTGTTCGTTCGCTGTCGCGACCTCGGTCGTCGCGTGCCGGTCGATCATCCGCGAGCCGGCGAGATGGGGGAGTGGGCGGAGCGCTTCGCGCGCGAGCGGGGACGGCGACTCGACGACGACGCGCGCGTGCTCCTCCTCGAGTGTGTGGGACGCGACCTGCTTCTGCTCGCGAGCGAGCTCGACAAGCTCGCGGCGGCCGTGCCGGGGGAGCGGGCGATCAGCGGCGCCGACGTGCTGCGCGTGAGCGCCCCGGGCCGCGAGCATGGGACCTTCGAGATGACCGACGCCGTGTGCGTGCGCGATGCGGCGCGTGCCAGCCGCCTCCTCGGGCAGGCGCTCGACGAGGGCGCGCAGCCGATCGCGGTGATCGGCGCGCTCGCGGCAACGTTGAAACCGATCTTGGCCGGCGCCGAGCTGGTGGCACGCGGCCGGCGGCCCGAGGAGGCCGAGCGTGCGATCGGGCTCAATCCATACCAGCGACGTGCGGTTCAACAGGGGCTGCGGGCGTACCGCGCGGGGGAGCTCCGACGCGCGCTCCTGCGCCTCGCGGAGATCGACCTCACGATCAAGACCGGGACGGGTGACGGGCGTGCGATGCTGGAGGACTGGCTGCTCGGCCTGTGCGTGCGCCGCTCCGGCGGCCGCCGCGCCACCCCGACGCCCACGGCCGTACGGGCGTGAGCGTCGGCGGGGGGCGTGGTGGAGGAGGGTCGGCGACCAGCGCGCGGCGCGCTACGAGGACGGAGCGAGCAGGGTCCGCACCGCGCGTGTCAGGCGTGAGATCTTACGGGACGCGGTATTGCGGTGGAGGACGCCCTTGGTGACGGCCTTGTCGATGGCGCGCGCGGCGCTTTGCAGCTGTTCGCTCGCTTCGCTGGCGTTGCGCACGTCGATCGATTCGCGGACGCGCTTCACGAAAGTGCGGACGCGCGAGCGGATCGCCTGATTACGGGCATGCCGCTTGATGCTTTGACGGTGGCGCTTCTGCGCCGATGGGTGCTTGTTCATCGGGGTCGCTTTGATACCAGCCGCCCCGCGGCCCGTCAATGAGCGAGCGCCGCGAAATCACGCGCGCCGCGGGGACCGTCGGCCTCTTGACCGTGGTGTCGCGCGTCACCGGGTTGGTGCGGGACGCGGTGGTGAGCGCACTCTTCGGCGCCGGTCTCGCCGCCGACGCGTTCTTCGTCGCGTACCGCATTCCGAACCTGCTCCGCCGCCTGGTCGGGGAAGGCGCGGCGAGTGCCGCGTTCATTCCGGTCCTCACCGACTATCACGGCCGCCGCGGCCGCGCCGAGGCGGATCACGCGGCGCGCGTGCTCTTTACGGTGATGGCCGCCGTGCTGACGACGCTCGCCGCCGCCGGCATGCTGCTCGCGGGGCCGTTGACGGCGACCTTCGCCCCAGGCTTCGCCGCCACGCCGGAAAAGCTCGCGCTCGCGATCCGTCTCACGCGCCTGGTCTTCCCGTACCTCGTGTTCATCGGCCTCGTGGCGGTGGCGATGGGAGTCTTGAACGCGCTCCGCGACTTCACTGCGCCGGCGCTCTCGCCCGTCGTGTTGAACGTCGTGATCGTCGCCAGCGCGCTCGCGTTGACGCGCTGGATCGGCGTCTACAGCCTCGCCGTCGGCATCCTCCTCGGGGGCTTGGCGCAGCTTCTCGTGCAGGTGCCGGCGCTGCGTCGCATGGGAGTACCGCTCAGCCCGTGCTGGGAGCCGCGGCATCCCGCGGTCGCCCGCGTCGGCGCCCTCATGATCCCGACGCTGTTCGGCTCCGCCGTCTATCAACTGAACGTCCTCGTCAACACCATGTTCGCGTCGTTGCTGCCGGCAGGCAGCATCTCGTTCCTCTGGTACGCCGAGCGGCTCTTCGAGTTTCCGCTCGGGGTGTTCGCGGTGGCGCTCAGCACCGCCGCGCTGCCGAGTTTCTCGGCGCTCGCGCAGCGCGACCCACGGGAGTTCCGCGACACCGTCGCGTTCGCGCTGCGGCTGGTGAACGTGATCGCGCTGCCGGCGTCGGTCGGGCTCATGGTCACCGCCGAGCCGCTCACGTCGGTGCTCTTCCAGCGCGGAGCATTCGGCGCGCATGCGGCTGAGGAGACCGCGCTCGCCGTGCGCTGCTTCGCCGTCGGGCTCTGGTCGGTGGCGTCGGTGCGCATGCTCGTGCCGGCCTTCTACGCGCTCGAGGACACCCGCAGCCCGGTCGTGGCGGCAGCGGGAGCGTTCGTTGCGAACCTGGTCGGCATCGCGCTCTTCGCCGGGCCGCTGACGTCGCCCGGCGGCTCCGGGCCGGGAGCGTTCCTCGCCGCCGTCACGGTGAGCACGTCGCTGCTCCACCTGCGCCACGGCGGCCTGGCGCTCGCGACCTCATTTGCCGGCACCGTCAACCTCTTGCTGCTCTGTCTCGCGTACCGCTGGCGGGTCGGTGCGTTTCCCTGGGGCGCCTGGCTCGGGTCGGCGCTGCGCACGGGAACGGCGGCGCTCGTCATGGTGCCGATCGTGCGGGCGATCACGACACGTGTCGCGTGGTTCAGCGGCACCGTCCCGTTGGCGGCGCGCGCCGCATGGCTGGTACTGGCGGTCGCGGCGGGCACGGCCGCCTTCGTGGTCGCGCTGGCAGCGATCGGCGGCCCGGAAGCGGTCGCGTTGCGGAGCGCGCTGCGCCGCCGCCTCTCGCGTGCCCGCGCCTAGAGAGACTCGGCTCGCTTGGCCTCGATCCAGAGCGCCTCGAGTTCGGCCGGCGTCACGCTGTGGATGTCGCGGCCGCTGCATCGTATAGCGTCCTCGATGACGCGAAAGCGGCGCCCGAAGCGTGCCAGCGCCTGGCGGAGCGCCATCTCCGGGCTCTGCTCGGCGAGCCGCGCGACGCTGGCGACTGCGAAGAGGACGTCACCGAGCTCGTGCTCGACGCGCGCGGGGGCGCCGCTCGCGAGCGCCTCTTCGAGCTCCGCGACCTCCTCGCGCACCTTCGCGAGCGCCGCGGCGGGGGAGGGCCAATCGAAGCCGACGCGCGCCGCCTTCTCGCCGATGCGTGCCGCGGCGTGCAGGGCCGGCAGCGCCGGCGGCAGCCCGCTCAGCACCGACGGATCCGCCGTTTCGCTGCGGCTGGCACGCTCCGCGGCCTTGATCCGCGACCAGTTCCGCATCACCTCGCCGCTGTCGGCGACGGTCGCATCGCCGAACACGTGCGGATGGCGGCGGACCATCTTGGCGACCACGTCGCCGATCACGTCCTCGAGCGTGAAGCGGCCCGTCTCGGCGGCGACCTGCGCCTGGAAGACGATCTGCAACAGGAGATCGCCGAGCTCCTCCCGAAGGGCGTGCGAATCCCCCCGGTCGATCGCGTCGAGCGTCTCGTAACATTCCTCGAGCAGGCACGCGCGCAGGCTTTCGGCGGTCTGCTCGCGGTCCCACGGGCAACCGCCGGGTCCGCGCAAGCGGGCGACGACGTCGACGAGCTCGGCGAAACGGGTCATCGCCGACGACCATACTTGCGACACTCGCGACCCGCCAGTAGGCTGAGAGTATGGCCCGCGTGACGATGTACACGACGAGCGTCTGCCCCTTCTGCATGCAGGCCAAACGCCTGCTGCGCGAGCATGGGATTCCCTACGACGAGATCAACGTCGAGGACGATCCGAACTTGCGTACGGAGATGGTGACGCGTGCCGCCGGGCGGCGGACGGTCCCGCAGATTTTCATCGACGATACCTACGTCGGCGGCTATAACGAGCTTCAGGCGCTGGCGGATCGCGGCGGCTTCGCGCAGCTTTCCTAGACGAAGGGCGCAAGCGGGCAGCGGCCCGGTGCTGCGGGTCGCGATCAGAGGACCTGCATGGCGGTGGACGGGGATCTGAAGGCGCGCTTCGAGGCGAGCGCGCTGCCGTTGATGCATCACGTGTACACCGCGGCATTCTATCTCACCCGCAACCGCTCGGAGGCGGAGGATCTCCTGCAGGAGACCTACCTTCGCGCTTACCGCTTCTTCCATCGCTTCACCCCCGGGACGAACGTCAAGGCCTGGCTCCTGACGATCCTCTACAACGTCCTGCGCAATCGCTACCGGCACCGCCTCGCCGAGCAGCGCCGATTCGACTTCGCACCGGTCGCTCAGGCGTACGAGCGTATCGCTGCCTCGCGCGACAGCGGCGGCGGCTTCGGGGACGCGGTGTTCCGTCTCCTCGTCGACGGCGAGATCGAGCGCGCGCTGGTGAATCTGCCCCACGATTTCCGTGCCGTAGTCCTGCTCGTCGACGTGCACGAGCTCTCGTACGCCGAAGCCGCCGCCGCCCTCGGCTGCCCGGTGGGCACGATCCGCTCGCGCCTCTCGCGCGCGCGACGACTCCTCCAGGTGGCGCTGCACGACTACGCGCGCGAGCACGGATTGCTGAACATCTGATGGATTGCGACACTTACCACGAGCTGATCGTCGCCGACATCGACGGCACGCTGTCGCCGCGCGAGCGCAAGTCGGTACGCATGCATCTCGACGCCTGCCCCGTGTGCCGCAACGCGCGCGTGCTCGAGGCCGAGTTCGCGGCCCATCTCCGGCGTGGGCCGCGTCTCGTCGAGGCGCCACAGGCGGTCCAAGATCGCCTGCGCGCCGCCATCGGCTCCGCGACGCGGGCGCCGCCGCCGCGCCGACGGCGGTGACACCGCCACGGCGGCGGTGCGGTGCTCCGGCCGGAGTGTCAGTTCTCCGCGGTGAAGGCGAGCTCGACCTGAAGCTCCTCGGCGACCGCGTGCAAGCGGCGCGCGAGGGCGGCCGTGTCGACGTTCGACGGTACATCGAGCTGGACACGTACGGTGTAGAGAGGCGTGCCGCTCTCCGGCTCGGGCCGGGATTGCGTGCTCATCTCGGCGATGTTGACGTCGTGCTCCGCCAGGCAGCGGGCGATCTTCGCGACGATTCCGGCGCGATCGACGCCGATCGCCTGTAGCGTATGACGGCGGGCGCGTGCGCGCGCCGCGTACGCCACCGGCTCGGCCTCCAGCGGACGGAAGAAGACCGTCAAGCGCTTCTCCCATTCGAGACGCTTACAGCCGCTCGCGAGCAGGCGCTCGGCTTCGACGCTCGTCGACGACAGCAGCAGCAGAACGGCGAACTCGCTGCCGAGGATCGTCATGCTCGAATCCTCGAGGTTGCAGTCGCAGTCGTAGATGAGCTCAGCGAGATCGGCGACGATGCCCGGACGGTCGCGACCGATGGCGGACAGCGCGTACCAATGCTTCATGCGACGCGCATAGCGCGCGATCGCCGCGTGGGTCAATCGCCGTGAGTCTCCCGAGCGCATGTCCGGAGTGGCAAACAGGCGCCGGCATCCGTATGCTGAGCGCCCATGCCGCACACGCTCTCGGAGCACGAGTCGAAGGAGCTCTTGCGCGCGGCAGGCATCGACGTGCCGCCGGAGCACCTCGTCCAGACCACGGCCGCGGCCGTCCATGCTGCCGAGACACTCGGGTTTCCCGTGGCGCTGAAGCTCTGCGGACGGCGGATCGCGCACAAGACGGAGCACCACCTCGTACGACTCGGGCTGCCGGACGTCGCCGCCGTGCGCCGCGCCGGCGACGAGCTCCTCGCGACCCGACGTGCCGAGGACGGCGACACGAGCCTGCTCGTCTGTCGCATGGTGAGCGGCCGGCGCGAGGTGATTGCCGGCCTCGTGCGCGATCCCGTCTTCGGGGCCTGCGTGATGCTCGGGTTGGGCGGGGTCTTTGCCGAGGTCGTGGGTGACGTCGTATTCGCCGTCGCGCCGCTCGCCGGCGGCGACGCCGAAGAGCTGATCGACGCTCTGGAGTACGGAACGCTACTCGGCCCGTTTCGCGGCGAGCCCGCGGTCGATCGTGCGAAACTCGCCCGCATCCTCGAAACGCTCGGACGACTCGGCGCCGAGCGGACCGACATCCGATCGATCGACATCAATCCGCTGATCGTCGCGGGCGACGCACCGATCGTGGTCGACGCACTCGTGGAGATCGAAGGAAACCCGTCGTGAGCACGCTCACCGCCCGCTTCCGGCCGTTGTTCTATCCGCGCGGGATCGTGATCACGGGCGTCTCGGGCCATCCCGGCAAGTTCGGCAGCGTCGCGTACCACAACCTCATGGCGTGCGGCTACGCGGGCGAGCTCTTCCCCGTCAATCGCGAGGGAGCGGTTTGCTTCGGCCGATCGACCTACAAGACCGTCGGCGAGGTGCCGCACGGGCGCGCCGACTTGGCGTTCATCTGCACCCCGAACTCCGTCAACGAAGAGATCCTGCGCGCATGCGCGCAGATCGGCGTGCGGGCGGCGTTCGTCGCGTCGGCGGGCTACGGCGAGTCGACCGAGGGCAAGGACATGGAGCGTCGCCTGGTCGCCCTCGGCCGCGAGCTCGACCTCTTGATCGCGGGCCCGAACGGCCAGGGGTTGGTGTCGACCGGCGTCGGCATGTGCGCGCAAATCGTCGCCCCGTACCCGCCTCCCGGTCCGATCTCCGTCGTCTCGCAGAGTGGGAATATCGCGTCGAGCTTCATGAACTACGCCTGCCTCACGGGGATTGGGATGTCCAAGGCGATCTCGTGCGGCAATTCGGCTGCGCTCGAGCTCGCGGACTACCTCGAGTACTACAGCGAGGATCCCGATACCGAGGTGAGTCTCGCGTACCTCGAGGGCGTCGCCGACGGGCGGCGCTTCCTCGACGTCGCGCGGGCGCACTCGGCACGAAAGCCGCTCGTCCTCGTGCGCGGCGGCGTGACCGACGCGGGCAAACGCGCGGCGAGCTCGCATACCGGGGCGCTCGCCTCCGACGCGCGCGTCTTCGCCGGCGTGTGTCGCCAGACGGGGATCGCTCGGGTCGAGACGATCGAGGAGGCGTACGAGACCGCGGCCGCCTTCGCGACGCAACCGCTTCCGCGCGGCCCTCGCACCCTGATCTTCACCGTCGCGGGCGGCTGGGGCGTGCTCACGTCCGACGCGTGCGTGCAGGCGGGGCTCGAGCTCATCCCGCTGCCGGACGACCTGCGCCGGAAGATCGACACGATGGTGCCGGCGCGCTGGAGTCGCTCGAATCCCATCGACCTGGCCGGTGGTGAGACGCGCGACACGGTCCCCGAAGTCCTCGAGCTCATGGCCGCGCATGCCGACGTCGACGCGGTCGTCTACCTCGGAATCGGCATTCAGGCAGCGCAAGCCAACATGTTCCGCGGCGGACCATTCTGGCCCGAGTATGGGCTCGAGCGCATCGGCTGCTTCCACGAGGGCCAGGATCGGCGCTACGCGCTTGCGGCGGCCGAAGCGAGTCGCCGCCACGGCAAGCCGATCCTCGTTGCCTCGGAGCTCGTCTATACGGATCGCGCGTACGGGAACGCCGGGCCACTCGGCGTCACCGAGGCCGGGCGCATGACCGCACCGTCGGGTCAGCGCGCGATTCGCACGCTCGCGCGCATGGTGGGCTATGCGCGCTGGCGGGCGCGGCACACGTAGCCGGCGCGCCCACGGCCGAAACCCGCGAGACCAGGACAACGGCTCAAGGCGATGTCGCGGCGCGGACGCTCAGCCGGTCCGCGCCAACGGCTCGACGATGCCGGCGAGCAATCGCCGTCGCGCCGCCGCCCGGTGGGGCGGCAGCGGTAGCTCTCGCCGGCCTTTCAGCAATGCACGGCGAAGCGGCTCGAACGCGATCCCGAGCGTGTCACAGACGTTCACGAACGAGAACGGCCAGGTACGATCGTCGGAGAGAATCCATCGCTTGGCGTCCTCGAGGTCGCGGCGCTGCGTCAGCTGCGGCCCACGCGTCTGGAAGAGCACGATCGCGTCGCTCAGCACGGCCAGCATGAGGCGGCGCTCGGGCTGCACGGGCTCGCTGCGGCGGCACAGGTCGGCATGCTGCACCGGCAGGAGCGGGAACGCCTCGTCCCAGCGGTTCTCGCCGGATCGAGGGGAGGTCGGAACATGCGTCATGGCGTAGTCCTCCTACCGGGGCAAACACGCGGCGCAGGACAAAAGTTTCCCGCTCCCTCCGACGAAGCGGCCGGGTAGGACGGGTGCTCAGTCTACTCGCATTGACGCGTCGCGTTCGGGGCGACGGCGGGCTATCGGTTCCGCCACATTTCCGGCGCCCCGATGCCTTGAAGATCAGCGGCGGAGCGCCAGGAGCGCGACGACGAACGCGTAGGTGCCGGCGGCCGACACCCAGAGGAACCACTCCAGCTTGCCGGCGAGGGTGAGGACGAAGAGCAGGTAGGCGAACTCGCGGCTCGCGAACGCCTCGAAAAGCGCGCGCTGGCGCGTTGTCGGCCGGCGCCGGACGATGCACGCGTACACCGCCCCCATCGCCACGATGACGCCGACGAGGAGCAGCCAGCCGGCGACGGCGACTCGCGGATCGTGATCGCGACGGTAGAGGCCGGCGGCGATGCCGGTGAAGAGAAAGACGTGCACGACGTTGTCGCCGACGACGTCGAGGCGGGCGCCGAACCGTGATTCGCGAAACGTGATCCGCGCGAGCTCGCCGTCACAGCCATCGATGATCGTCGAGGCGAGGAAAAGCGCGGCGCCGATGATCGCCGCGGCGCGGTTCCCGGTTGCGAACAGCACGCCGGCGACGATGCCGACCACGATCGAGGCGACGGTCACCTGGTTCGGCGTCACGCCGGTGGGAAGCAGGAGCCGAGTGAGCGCGCGGGAGATGCGGCGGTCGACGAGGCGCGTGAACCATCCGTCGCCGGGACGTCCGAGCCGTGCGAAGAGCGCCCGCGCGGCAACGCGGCTTCCGGCCGCGTCGTGGACCGGGCGCAGGAGGGTGTCGGCGGGCGGTGTCCAGGACGTCGCCTCGATGAAGGGCGGTGGCGCACGCACGACGTCGGCCGCAGTTGCCGCCGTCGCGAGCGCGACGACCTGCGGCAGGACGTCCGTCACGCGCGCGCGTGGCGCGCGCCAGAGTAGGGCGTGCCCGTCGGCTGCGAGCACGGTGTCGCGCGCATCGGCGACGAGGGCAACGACCGTCTCACGGTCGACGATCGCCGCGGCGTCCATGCCGATCACCGACGCCGCCGCACGCGCGAGCCACGCCGCGGTGGCGGACGCGTCGGCGCTCGCGACCCAGTCGGTCGCGATGTCCGGCATGCGGAGCCCACCTCGCGGGGGCGCGCCGATGCAGAGGAGGCGTCGTGCGCCGGCGCGCACCAGCGTGAACGCGGCGCGCTCGAGGAGCCGCAGGCCGGCGACCTCTGCCTCGCTCGCGGGATGGACGACGAGGACGGCGTCGAAGGCGGGCGGCGCCGGGGCGCCGTCAGTCACCGGTGCCAGCGCCCTCGACGGGCGGCAATGTCTCGCGAAACGGCAACCGTGCGCCATCCGCCCCGCTCGAGCGATAGGCCAGTTCGAGGAGGCGGCAGCACGTCTCGGCCTCGCGGAAGTTGCTGCCGCGGAGCTTGGGCTCGTAGAGTTCCTCGCGGAAGTCGTCCAGCAGCGCCGCGAACCAGTCTGGATGGTAAGAACCGGCGGAGAGCGGTTGCGCGAATACCGTCTCGACGGGCGCCCGCTCCGCGACCCGTACGACGAGCGTGCGCTCGGCGATCTCGATCGTACCCTGGGTCCCCGTGAGACGCGCGGTATTGCGGCGCTCGTCCGCCGCCCAGGTGAGAAAGATCTCGGCGGTCGTGCCGTCGAAATCGATCGTGCAGTTCGCGGTGTCCTCGACGCCGCTGGTGACGAACTTGCGCCGCGCGGTGCGTGCGCTGACGGCGACCGGCTGGGCGTCGAGGACGTAGAGCGCGAGATAGAAGGCGTGCCATCCGTGATCGACGAGGATGCCGCCGCCCGCCTGCGCGGGATCGAGGCGCCAGGTGTCGCCGTTGCCGCTGCCGCCCGGCGGCTGGACCCGCAACGTCTGCAGCTCCAGGTGCGTGATCCTGCCGACCTCGCCGCGGCGGAGGACGCGCTTGGCGGTGCGGAAGATGGGCGCGTACTTCCAGTTGTGGTTCGTGAACACGACCACGCGCGCCGCGCTCGCGGCGCTGCGGATGCGGTTGCACTCTTCGACGCTCAGCGTGAGCGGCTTCTCGCAGAGCACGTGCACGCGCTGCGCCGCCGCCTTGAGGACGATCTCGCCGTGCATCGCCGGCGGCGTCGCGACGTCGACGAAATCGAGTCGCTCGTTGCTGAAGAGGTCGTCGATGCTCTGGTAGCGGCGGGCATTGGGTAGGAGCTCGGCCGCGACCGCGAGCTGCGCCTCGTTCGGGTCGCAGACGGCGAGGATCGTGAAGTGACGGTCGGTCTTCCACGCCGGGACGTGGCCGTGGACGGCGACGTTCCCGAAGCCGACGATGGCGCCGCGCAGGGCGCGATTGCGGCGGATCGTCACGTCGCGCGCGCTTCCACGGCGACGGTCGCGAACACCTCGTCGAGAATCGCTAAACCCGCGTCGGCCTGCTCGGTCGTGATCGTGAGCGGCGGGTTGATGCGGACACGCGGGAAATACCCCATGAGGAGGAGGCCGCGACGCAGCGCCTCGGTGAAGATGCGCTCGGTGACCTCGCGTTCCAGAGGCTCCTTGGTGACGCGATCGCGCACCAGGTCGAGGCCGATCAGGAGCCCGGCGCCGCGCACGTCGCCGAGGAAGGAGTAGCGCTCCTGCATCGCGCGCAGGCGATCGAGCATGCGGGCGCCGAGGCGCGCCGCATGCTCGACGAGGCCTTCGTCGATGATCGTCTCGAGGGTCGCGAGCGCCGCCGCCGAGGCGAGTGGGTTCCCGCCGTAGCTCGACGACGATGCACTGGCGCGCGCGAAGGGCGTGGCGGCGACGATCTCGTCGGTTGAGATCAGGCCGCTGATCGGAAAACCGGAGCCCATACCTTTGCCGACGGTCATGACGTCGGGGACCACGCCGGTGTGGTTGCACCCGAACCAACGTCCGGTGCGGCCGAAGCCGGTGATCATCTCGTCGGCGATGAGCAGCGCGCCGATCTCGTGCGCCAGCTCCAGGATCGCCGGCAGGAACTCGGGCGGCGGAATGACGTTGCCCGCCGTCCCCTGCATCGGCTCGACGATGATCGCGGCGACGGCGCCCGCGGTGGTGCGCTTGATGCTCTCGCGCGCGAACTCGACGCACGCTATGCCGCAGTCCGGATAGCGAAGCGCGAACGGGCAGCGGTAGCAATCGGGGTAGGGAACCGAGTAGCGGCCGCCGGGGAGCGGCCCCCAGCCGTGCTTCGACTCGTCGCCGATCAGTCCCATCACACCAGCGGTCTTGCCGTGGAATCCACCCCAGAACCCGACGATCTCGTGCTTCCCGGTGTAGGACATCGCGAGGCGGAACGCGGCTTCGACGGCCTCCGCGCCGCCGCTGTAGAGCTGCGTGCGGCCGAGCTCGCCGGGCGCGAGGCGGGCGATCAGGCGCAGCAAGCGCAGGCGACTTTCGGTGGTGAAGCTGCCGACCGAAATGCGACGCAGCTGCGCTTCGACCGCGGCGACGTAGCGCGGGTGCGCGTGGCCGAGACTCGCGACCGCGACGCCGGCGAAGAAGTCGAGGTAGGTGTTGCCGTCGAGGTCGGTGACCGTGGCGCCTTGCCCTGACGCGAGCGCCAGCTCGGAGAGCAGGGCGATGCGCTGTTGCCCGGGGGCGATGACCTCCTGCTCCTCGCGAAAGACCTCTCGCGATCGTGGTCCCGGCCTATCGTGCATGCGAACCCGTCCTCCTCGATCCACGTGCGGCGCGCATCAGGCGTGCGCCCGCCGCGGCGCCGTGGCGCCGCGGGCGTCGGTGTGCGCCGCCAGGCGATCGGCGACGTAGCCGGCGATGGCGTCAGCGGCATCGTCGCGGCAGCGCGTGAAGCTCGGCCAATCGTTCACGTCGATCAGCATCGGGTCGCCCGTCGGCGGTACGACGAGGTCGCCGCCGAAGACGTCGAGCTCGAGCGCCGCGGCCCCGACGCGCGCCGCTTCCCAGAGGCGCTCGATTGGTGCCGGCGCGGCCTCGCCGTCGGTGTAGCAGCGAAAGAACCTCCCGTCGGCGACACCGTAGAACTTGAGCACGGGACCCTCGACGTGCGCCTGGATCGCGGCGCGCGCGATGCCGCGGGCGTGCAGGGTGGCGAGCGCTGCGCGCAGCGCCGGCAGGTCGGCGGCGAAGGTGACGTCGGCGGTCGCCATGGCGTGGACGTCGCCGCGCTTCACCCAGCACGGCGTCGCGGCAGGCGGCGGGGCGTCGGTCGCGATGATCCGCGTCGCCGGAAACGGCGCCCCTGCGGCGTCGAGGAGACGCACCGTCTCGGTGCGAAAGCAGTTGCGGATGGCGCGGGCGCTGTTGATGACGGGCACGCGCGTCGCAGCAGAGTCGAGGGTCGCGAGCGCCGCCGGCGATTGGCACATCGCGAGCACGGCGTCGACGTCGGCGGCGAGCGCGAGCGCGGGCGCGCCGAGGCGGACGGCGAAGCCGCGGGCGCCGAGCGCCGCCGCGGTGCGAGCGAGGATGGCGGCGTCGTCCCGCACGCGTCCCGGGGAGAACTCCGCCTCGCGAAACACGCCCACGATCGTCGGCATGGCGATCAGCTCACACGGCCCGTCAGGCCGAGCAACCGCTCCGCCGCGGTGATGTCTTCGGGGCGGTCGACGTCGACGCTGGCGCCGACATCGTAGCCGTAGAGCACGTGACCGTGCGCGAGAAGCGCGCCGAGAAATAGACGAAACGCGCTCCAGCTACCCGCTCCGCACGCATCCGCGAGCGCATATACTACGGGTTTCAGGAAGTAAACGCCGGCGGTGACGTGACGGGCGCGCGCCGGCTCGCCGAGCGTGACGATGCGCGCATTGCGGTCGAGCTCCGCCCACAGGGGCTTCTCGTCGTCGACGAAGGTGGTGACGCCGAGGACACCGGCGGCGTCGGGACGTGCCACGGCGCGCTCCGCGAGCGCGCGGACGGCGGCGGGGGCGATGACCGCGTCGACGGTGAGGAGGAGAAACGGCGCGGCCTCGAGCAATGGGCGCAGCGCGAGGAAGCTCTCTGCGGAGCTCGCCGTCGTGCGCTGCACGATCTCGATCGGCACGCCGAAATCCGTTTCCTCGAGGAAGCGACGGACGCGGTCGGTCTCTGCGTTCACGATACACGCGACGCTGGTCGCGCCCGCGGCGCGCGCGGCGTCGATCGCGCGTGCGACGAGCGGCCGACCGCCGATCGCGACCAGCGGCTTCGGCGTCGCGATCCCGGCCCGGCGCAGGCGTTCGCCGTGTCCGGCGGCGATGATGCCCGCCTTCATGCGAGCAGATCCTCGAGCTCGAGGAGCGACGCGATCCGCCGGACGTCGGCCGGGGCCGTGGGCGTCGAGGCGTCCGCGGGTGCCAGCCAGACGGCGCGCATGCCAACGGCGCGTGCCGGGACGACGTCCCGCTCCCACGAGTCGCCCGCGTGGAGGATCGCCGCGGGCGGAAGCGCGAGACGTCGGGCGGCGAGATCGTAGATCGCCGGATCGGGCTTACGCACGCCGACCAGTGCCGAGTCGATGATGATCTCGAACGGAGCGAGCGCCGCCTCGGCGAGGAGCGCCGGCATATTGCCGTACGAGTTTGAGACGACGCCGAGACGAAACCTGTGGGCGAGACGCTGGAGCAGCGGGCGGTTGCGATCCCAGGCGGCGCGCGTGTCGGCGACGAACGCCTCGACGAGCCCGCGCTCGAGCGTGGAATCCGCGCGGCCGAGCGCGGCGAGTTGCAAGCGGACGTGCACTTCCGTCATCCGCACGAGCGTGAAGCCACGCACCTCGGGATGGTGGGCGATGGCGTCGTCGGCGCCGTAGAACGCCGGCTTCAGCGCCGCCGCCGTGAGCGCGACGCCGAGGCGCGCGTACAGCCGCAGGAAGTGATCGAACCAATGGAGCGCGTCGCCGTCGAGCGTTCCGCCGTAGTCGAGGAGCACCGCACGGAGAGGCGAAGCGGGCACCGTCACGACGTCAGGGCTACCAGAGGCGCGGCGACTTTTCGAACCCGTCCCCTTGCGGCGGCGCCCGCGGTGCGCGATACGCGACCGCGGTGCAGGCAGTGATCTTCGTCCCCGACACAAGCGCCGGGTGTCGCGATGGCGCCCCGGGCGGGCTCTCGCTCTTGGAGCGCCAGCTGAAGCAGCTCCGGGCCCTGAATCACGGGCCGGCGACGCTCGTCGTTCCGGAGGCGGTGATCCTCCCACCGCTCAGCGATACACTCGTTGCGGCGCGGTGCCGTGTGCCCGCGGGCGACGATCCGTTCGCCGCGCTCGCGGCGGCACCCGCACTGCCGGCGCGCTTCCTCTTTCTCGCGGCCGACTGGCTCCTCGACGCGCGCGTCCTGTGTGCCGCGGCGGCGACGGCAGACGATACGCTGATGCGTGACGAGGATGGGCGGGTGGCGCCGGTCGGGCGCCTGACGGGTGCGACCGTCGAGCGTCTCGGCGCGACGCTGCCGGCGTCGGTGCCAACCACGTCGCTCGACGCGCTCGATGCGTACGCGCCGGAGCTTCGCGGGAACGTACCGCCGTACCTGCTGCGTGTGCGCAGCGCAGCGGACCGCCGGCTTGCCTGGCGGGTGCTCCTCGATCACGTCCAGAAGCGCGGGCTCGATCTGCCCGGGCAGTACTTCGACTCGCCGTTCGAGAACGCCCTGGTCCGCGCGCTCGCCGCGACGCGCGTGACCCCGAACCAGATCACGCTCGCCACCTTGGTGCTCGCTGCGGTTGTCGGCGTGCTCTTCCTGCGCGGCAGTCTGGCGTTCGGGCTCGTGCTCGCGCTCGTCGTCGGCGTCCTCGACGGCGTCGACGGCAAGCTCGCGCGTATGAAGCTCGCCACCTCGCGCCTCGGCGAGCTCGAGCACGTCGGCGACTTCGTGTACGAGAACTTCTGGTACGTGGCGCTCGCGCTTCACCTGTTCGCGACGACGGGCATGGTCGGCTTCTGGCGCGCCGGGATGGCGATCGTCACCTGCGATCTCGTCGATAATCTCCTCTACGGGGCCGTGCAGGCGCGGACCGGACGATTCCTCGACGAGCTCTCGCCCTTCGATCGCGGCTTCCGAGCGATTGCCGGTCGGCGGAACGTGTACGTCTGGATCCTCGTCGCCGGGGTGTGCGTGCGGCGTCCCGCGAGTGCGTTTCTCGCGGTGACGGGTTGGGCCGCGATCACCGCCTTGGTTCATGGGGTACGCGCCGCCGTGTGGACGTGGCGCGGTGCGGGCGCGGCGGTGGTCACGCCTCAGGTCTCGGAGATCGAACCGGTCGCAGGTACGCTGGTGAGCGAGAAGTAGCCGAACGCGGCGAGCCCGATCGCGGCGGCGGTGAGCTGGTTCAGGCGCGTCACGAGCGCGACGGCGAGCCCCGTCGCCGCGCTCAGACCGAGCGCGGTGAACACCAGGATGCGTCCGCCCTCCTGCACGCCGATGCGTCCGGGAACGAAGAAGAGCGCCGAGTCGATCACCAGCGAGAACGCCTCGATCGCGAGGGACGTCGTCAGGTCCGCGGGTGCGCCGAGCCAGCGCAGCAGGTAGAAGAGCTGGAGGGTCCCGACGAGCTGCGCGGCGAAGTGCCAGGCGACCGAGGCAAGAAAGGCGCCGGGACGCTGGCGATGCAGCGCCGTCAAGCGTGCGTCGAGATGCGTGCCGCGGACGCGCCAGCCTTCGAGCGTCGCCCGCCACATGCCGAGACGCCACAGCCAGCCGGTGAGCGTTGCGACCAGCCCGCGACGCTGGAGGACGAAAAAGCCGGCAATCCCCGCGCAGGTCGCGGCGGACACGAGGAGCAGGCCGGCACGTAGCACCGGGGAGCCGTGCAGCCGCGTCAGCACGGTCGTGAGCCCGAGCAGCACGAGCGCCGCCTGCGCCATCGCGAAGCTCAACTTCGCGGCGACGATGGAAGCGAGCGCGTCGTCGGCGCCGACGCGCGCCGTCAGCAGCATCGCCTTCACGGCCTCGCCGCCGAGGGACGCAGTCGGCGTCAGCTGGTTCACGGCCGTACCGGCCTGCCGCACCCAGAAGAGGCGCCAGAAGCCGACGGTCGAGGGTGCGAGCGTGCGTTGCCAGCCGCGGGCGTTGCAGGCGTCGAGGACGAGCTCGAGAGCGACGACGCCGACGAACGCCGGGCCGAAGCCGCGAAGCTGGTCGTGGAGCACATCGACACCGATCGCGCGCACCAACCCGACGAGCAGCGCGGCACCCGCGGCCAGCAGCACCAGCTGCACTCCACGACGCATATGCTCGCAGATAGCCGGCCGTGGCCGATCCGACAAGGCGCATCGCGCTCGAATGATGCGTCGCGATCGGAACGACCGATCGCGCTCGGACGACGCGTCGCCGGCACACGGTTGACAGCTCGCCACGGCCGTCCGTACAGCGAGAGCGTGCGACTCACCGTGATCGTGCCGGTGCTCGAGGAGGAAGGAACGCTCGCCGCGACGCTGGCGCGCGTGCGCGCGGCGCGCGTGCACGAGCTGATCGTCGTCGACGGCGGGAGTCGCGACGGCACCTGCGCCGTCGCGGCGCGCGCTGCCGATCGCGTGCTGGCCGCGCCCGCGGGGCGCGCCGCGCAGATGAACGCCGGCGCGGCGGTGGCGAGCGGCGACGTGTTGCTGTTCCTGCACGCCGACACGCTCCTGCCGCACGGCTTCGCGACCGCGATCGCGCGCGCGCTCGACGATCCGGCGACGGTCGCCGGACGCTTCGACGTCCGACTCGAGGGCAGCAGTCGCCTGCTCCCACTCGTTGCCGCCGCGATCAATTGGCGGTCGCGGTGGACGCGGATCGCGACCGGCGATCAGGCGATCTTCGTCCGCCGGCGCGCGTTCGAGGCAATTGGCGGCTATGCGCCGCTGGCGCTCTTCGAGGACGTGCGTCTCACGGTGGCGCTGAAACGCCACGGACGTATCGCGTGCCTGCGCGAGCACGTCGTCACGTCGGCGCGTCGTTGGGAGCGGCGCGGGCCGCTGCGCACGATCCTCCTCATGTGGGGCCTCCGCCTCGGCCACGCGCTCGGCGTTTCCCCGGCACGCTTGCGGCGGCTCTACGGCGACGTACGCTGAGCGAACGGGGGGCTTGCGAGCGCTGCCTCGGCGTCCGCCGTGTCGCCGTCGATGAGGACGCGGCGGCCCTCGATGCGGACACGACCCTCGGCGATCAGCTGGATGGCGCGGGCGTAGGCGCGATGTTCCTGGCGCTGGATGCGCAGGTGGAGGCGCGCCTCGTCGTCGTCGGGAAGGATCGGCACCGCCACCTGCACGATGATCGGCCCGTGATCGGCGTGCTCGTCGACGAAGTGGACGGTGACGCCGGTGATGCGCGCACCGTGCGCAAGCGCCTGCCGCTCGGCGTGCAGGCCGGGGAATGCGGGGAGGAGGGCTGGATGGATGTTGACGACGCGCGCCGGAAACGCGCCGAGGAGGACCGGGGTGACGAGACGCATGAACCCGGCGAGAACGACGAGCTCGACACCGTGCGCGCGCAGCACCTCGACGAGGCGGGCGTCGAAGGCGGCGCGCGACCGGAACACCCCGTGCGCCACGATCTCGGTGGAGATGCCGTGCTCGCGGGCACGGACGAGGCCGTAGGCCGTCGCCTCGTTGCTCACGACGACGGCGATCTGGGCGTCGAGCTGTCGCGCCGCGACGGCGTCGATCAGCGCCTGGAGATTCGTGCCACTGCCCGAGAGCAGGACACCGAGGGAGAGCGGCCGTGCCATCAGACGAAGTCGAGGCCGCGATTGCCGCGGACGATCTCGCCGATCACCACGGGACGCAGGCGGCGGGCGCGCAAGCGCGCGACGACGGTGTCGGCGGCGACGCGGCCGACGACGAGGACGAAGCCGATGCCGTTGTTGAAGGTGCGATCCATCTCGCGTCGCGAGACGCGGCCCAGACGCTCGATCATCGTGAAGACGGGCGGGATGCGCCACGTCCCGCGCCGGACGACCGCGCGGCATCCGGCGGGCAGGATGCGCGGCAGGTTGCCGGGAAGGCCGCCGCCGGTGACGTGCGCCATGCCATGGACGGCGCGCGGCGTGGTAGCGAGGAGTTCGCGGACCGGACGCACGTAGATGCGGGTCGGGCGCAGGAGCTCCTCGCCGAGCGAGACACGGAGGTCCGCCGGGACGGTGTCGAGCGAGAGCCGCGCGCGCGCGAGCAGCACCTTGCGCGCGAGCGCGTAGCCGTTGCTGTGGAGGCCCGTCGACGGCAGCCCGATGAGGGCGTCACCGGGGCGGACGCGGCGGCCGTCGAGGACGGCGGCGCGCTCGACCACGCCGACGGCGAAGCCGGCGACGTCGTACTCACCGCGCTTGTAGAATGAAGGCAGCTCGGCGGTCTCGCCGCCGACGAGGCTACAGCCGGCGAGGCGGCAGCCGCGCGCGATACCGCGGACGAGTGCCGTGCCCTGCCGCACGTCGAGGGCGCCGGTCGCGAAATAGTCGAGGAAGAGGAGCGGTTCGGCGCCGACGGTGAGGAGATCGTTGACACTCATCGCGACCAGATCGATGCCGATCGTGTCGTGCCGGTCGAGCGCGAAGGCGATCCGGAGCTTGGTGCCGACGCCGTCGGTGCAGGTGACCAGGAGCGGGTGCCGATACCGGCTTGGGATGCGCGCCAACGCGGCGAAGCCGCCGACGCCGGCGAGGATCTCGCGGCGTCGCGTCGCGCGCGCCAGCGGGGCGATGCGCCGTACGAGACGCTCCCCGGCGTCGATGTCGACCCCGGCCGCCGCATAGGTGGCGGGACGAATGGCGGCGCTCACCGCGGCGTCGACGCCGTGCTACGCGCGGTCGGTCTCATCGACGCGGATTAGGACCCGAAAGACTCCGCGCTGTCAACGTGCAGCGGCCGCTCGGCGGCGATGCCGGCGCGACACGCGGGGACGCGGCCGCCGCCCTCGCCCTCGTGCGCGAGGAGCACCGTCCATCCGCGGCACGCGGCGAGAAGTTCGCCGGGTCGGAGAAGGTACGCGGGATTGCGGGGATGACCGTGGCGTTCCTGGCCGACCATGAACGTCTCCATGACGAGGACACCGCCCGGTGCGACGGCGGCGCGCAGCGCGGGGAGGAGCGAGCGCTCGAGGAAGTCGACGACGATCACCACGTCGAAGCGCGCTACGGGAAGCGGCCAGTGCGTCACGTCGGCGACCACGCCGTCGATCGCGAGACCGCCGGCGCGCGCCCGGAGCGCAGCGACCGCCGTGCGCGCATGATCGACGGCGACGACTCGGTAGCTGCGGGCGGCGAGCGCGAGCGCGTGGCGGCCGGCGCCGCAGGCGATATCGAGCGCGCGCCGCGGCGTCGTCCTGGCGGCGTTCCCGCGACCCGCGATCGCGTCGAGCGCGGTGACCACGAACGGCGACGGCGGCCCCCACGTCACGCCACGGCGGTGGCGGTCCTCCCATTCGCGGCGGTGGTCGTTGCTCACGCACCTGGTTCATAGCGCGCGTCGGCGACGCGCGCGAAGGTGAGGACGTCGACCGCGCGCGCGCCGTCGGCGCATAGCGCGCGAGCGGCGGCGCGTGCCGTCGCGCCCGAGGTCCAGACGTCGTCGACGAGGAGTACGTGCCGAGCGCGCGCGCTGCCCGGTCGGCGTAGCGCAAACGCGCCGTCGACGTTGGCGTGGCGGGCGGCGGCGGCGAGCGCCGTCTGCGACGCAGTGTCGCGCGTACGTACCAGCAGGCGGACGGCGACGGGCCAGCCGAGGGCTCGGGCGAGCTGCAGCGCCAGCATCGCGCTCTGGTTGAAGCCGCGCTGGCGCAGGCGCGCGACGTGCAGCGGCACCGGTGCGACGAGCGGCGCTCCGAGCGTTGCCGGCGCGCGCGCCAGCATCGCCTGGGCGAGGCGCGGCGCCAGACGCCAGGCGCCGCGATACTTGAAGGCGTGGAGCGCCTCGGCGATCGGATGGCGGGTGGTGTCGGTGTCGTAGCGGGCGAACGCGCGCGCGTAGCGCACCGGCGCATCGTCCTCGGCGGCGCAGCGGGCGCAGCACGATCCCCGGGTGAGTGGACGCCCACAGCGCTCGCACTCGGGCGGACCGAGCGCGTTGACGCCGTCGCAACACGCGTGACAGAAGAGGGCGTGCGCCGGGACGATCGCGGCGCAGGCGGCGCAGCGCTCGGGACACAGGGCGTCGGCGACCTCGCGCGCCAGGCGCTCGAGAATGCGTCGCATGCGGAAAACCTCCGTACGAGCCCGGGGGCCACGACCGTATGCGACGGCGACTGGCGGTGCAACGTGCGATGCCGGTACTGCGGAGAACGCTCGAGACTATTGCGCCGCCGGTGCGACGACTGCGCCGTGCTCCTCGATCTCTACGCCCGGCATCGTGGCGAGCTCGGTCTGAGCCAGCTCGTCGATTGCTTCATCGCGACCGGCGTGGCGCGGACGAAGATCGAGGCCGTCCTCGCGGCCGATCCCGAGGGCGAAGGGGCGCTCCGCGACCGCATCACCGCCGACATGGCGAACCGCCTGCTCGCCGAGATGGGCGTGGCGCCCCATCAGACCGCGGCCGACGTGCGGCGGCTCCGTGAGCGCGGTGGCGGATCGGCGTCGACGGTCCGGCCCGGAGGAGACGCGGCGCCGCCTTCACCGCGTCGCCGCCCGTCGTAGCGACGGGCCGCCGCAGCGGAGCGGGCACGCGTGACGGTCGTCGACGGCTGCCGACAGAGCGGTCGAAAGCGGCTGGACAGAGCGCCTGCCGCGCCGGTAGACTTTTCGCCAGGCAGTGCCGGAGGGGCAGAAAGGACGCCGCCATGCGACGTTTTCTGACCGGTCTGCTGCTCGGGCTGGCATCGATGTATTTTTATGCATACCAGAAGGACACCTTCTTCTCGGAGGTGAAGGAATGGTTCGCCAGCGCCTCGCACGATGCGGATGCGCCTGCGAAGGTGGACAAGTTCTTTTCACCCCGGCGTTGACGGCACGCGCAGCGGCGGCCGGAGGAGGCTGCCGGCGCGTGGAGGTGCAGAGGAGATGGCGACCGAAGCAATGCTGCGCGACGATCTCCAGACCGCCATGAAGGCGCGGGAGATGGCGACCGTCTACGTGCTCCGCGGCCTCCTCGCCGCGATCGCGAATCAACGCATCGAGAAGAGCGGCGCCGAGCTCGGTGCCGCCGAGATCCTCGCGCTCACCCAGCGTGAGGCGAAGCAACGCGAAGAGGCGGAGGCATACGCACGCAAGGCCGGCCGCGACGACTTGGTCACGCAGAACTCCGCCGAACGTGCCATCCTGGCGCGCTATCTCCCGGCGCAACTCGAGGATGCCGAGCTCGCCAACTTGGTTCGCAGCTGGCTCGCCGACGGCCTCCGGGCGATGGGGTCCATCATGGCTCGCTTGAAGGAACGCCACGCCGGGCAGTACGACGGCAAACGGGCGAGCGAGATCGTGCGCTCCATTCTCGCCTCGAACGGCTGAGTCGTTCCGCTCGAGCGTTGCGACCCGAGAGCGGCGGCGGCCGCATGCGTGTCACGCGATGAACTTTGACTTGCCGGACGCGATGCGGTTAGCATCGTCGTCCTCGAGGGATCACGGATGGAACTTCCGATCGTCACACGCTTGAAAAAAGAGCTACAGGAGCTGTTGCACGAGCTCAAAGTCAAGCTCCCGAAGGAGCTGCAAGAGGCGGCCGCGCACGGCGATCTTTCCGAGAACGCCGAGTACGAGGCGGCCAAGTCGCGCCAGGAGTTCGTGCGCGCGCGCATCGGGCAGATGCAGGGCCGGATCCGCGAGCTCGCGATGTACACGCTCGCCTCCATTCCGCGCGGTGTGGTGGCGTACGGGAGCCGCGTGACCGTCGAGGACACGGAGGAGGGCGCGACGGTCGAATACCGGATCGTCTTCCCGGAGGAGGTCGACGTGGCGGGCGGCGCCATTTCCCTCAGCTCGCCGATCGGGCGCGCGCTTCTGAATCGCGGCGTCGGGGACGATATCGAGGTGCAGACACCGGGTGGGAAGCGCAGCTATCAGATCGTCGCGCTCGTTACGTTGCACGAAACCGTCGCGGAGATGTCCGAGCGCGGCGCCTGAGCGAGGAGTAGCGGATGGCGTATCGGAATCTTGCCGAGATGTTCTTCGACCGCGCGGCGATATGTGCGGGCAAGCCGCGCTACACCGTGAAGCGCGACGGTGCCTGGCGCCAGGCGACGTGGGAGGAGGCGGCAACGGCGGTCCGCGAGACGGCGGCGGGCCTCGTCGAGCTCGGGATCACGCCGGGACAGAAGGTCGCGATCCTCGCCTCGACGCGACCGGAATGGATGGAAGCGGACCTCGCCGTGTACGCGTGCGCCGGCGTCTCGGTTCCCATCTATCAATCCAACCTCCCGCACGAGTGCGGCTACATTCTCGCCAACTCGGAGTCGCGCGTGTGCTTCGTCGAGAACGTGAAGCAGCTGGAGAAGATCCGTACCGCGCAACGCGAGGGGTTCGAGCTCGATGGGATGCGATGCTCCGTCGAGATGGAGCGCATGATCCTCATGGACGGCGACCCTGACGCTGACGACGTCGTGACGCTGCGCGACGTCCGGGCGCGCGGGCGCGTGGGGCTCGAGCGTCTCGAGGAGACGCTGGCGGCGCGCATGGCTGGGCTTGGACGGGACGACCTAGCGACGATCGTCTACACCTCGGGCACGACGGGCCCGCCCAAAGGAGTCATGCAGACGCACGGTAACCACCTCGCCTCGCTCGAGGCCGTCGGGGCAATCGGCCTCGCGCGCGCGGGCGAGATCGACTTCCTCTTCCTGCCGCTCGCCCACTCGTTCGCGCGCATGCTCGAGTACTATGGCCTGTGGGTCGGTACGACGACCGCGTTCGCCTCGTCGATCGACGCCCTCGCGCAGGAGATCGCCGAAGTCCGGCCGCACGTCATACCTTCCGTGCCGCGTATCTTCGAGAAAATTTACGCGCGCATCATGAGCACCCGCAAGTCGAGCGGTGCGGTCAAGCAGGCGCTCTTCGACTGGGCGGTCGGCGTCGGACGCGAGCGCAGCCTCGCCGAGCAGGAGCGCCGGCCGGTGCCGATCCTCGTGTGGGCGCAGGCGGTGGCGGCCGACTTCCTCGTCTTCTCACGTATCCGGCAAGTCCTCGGTGGCCGCGTGCGCCTGATGGTGTCGGGCGGCGCGCCGTTGGCGCGTGAGATCATGGAGTTTTTCCATGCCGCCGGCATCCTCATCCTCGAAGGCTACGGCCTCACCGAGACGACACCGACCCTCACCGTCAATCGTCCGGATCATTTCAAGTTCGGTACCGTCGGTCCGGCAATCGACGGCGTCACCCTGAAGATCGCCGGGGACGGTGAGATCCTCGCCAAGGGTCCGAACATCGCCCAGGGTTACTACCAGCGTCCCGAAGCGACGGTCGAAAGCTGGGATCGCGACGGCTGGTTCCACACCGGCGACATCGGCGAGATCGACGCCGACGGCTTCCTGCGCATCACCGACCGTAAGAAGGATCTCATCAAGACCTCCGGCGGCAAGTACGTCGCGCCGCAGAACATCGAGAACCTCTTGAAGACGCAGCCGCACATCAGCCAGGCGGTGGTGATCGGCGACAACCGCAAGTACTGCGTCGCGCTCGTCACCGTCGACCTCGACGAGGTCGAGCGTTTCGCGCGGACACAGCAGCTCGAGGTGGAGGACCGCGGGGCTCTCGCGCAGCACCCGAAGATCGTCGAGCTGATCGAGGCCGAGGTGCAGACCGTGAACCAGCAGCTGGCGTCGTACGAGAGCATCAAATATTTCCGCATCCTCGAGCGCGATTTCGCCCAGGAGACGGGCGAGCTGACGCCGAGCCTCAAGGTCAAACGCAAGGTCGTGACCGAGCGCTTCCGCGACCTGATCGACGAGATGTATGGCTGATTGCGCCCCCGCCCTCGCTTGCGCGGGACGCCACTGCATGTTATCTCCCACATAGTTTTGGCCAAAAAAGTGGGCCCGTGCCCGCTTTTTTCGTTTTGGGGCGCGAATCAGCGTCGGCTAGCCTTCCCCGCGGCGGGGGTTTCCTGAACGGAACTGGTGTTGTGCTCTCGGCCCCCGGTCGCGCAGGCCTGGCTCGCTGCGTCGCGGTGCGTGAAAGAGCAAGCATGGAAACCGATGCGAAAACGACGCGGGTGTGGGAGATCGTCGAGCCGATCGCGCTCGACGCCGGGTTGGAGCTCATCGAAGTCGAGCACCGGCGTGAGGGCCGCGGCACGATCTTGCGCCTCCTCATGGACAAGCCCGGCGGCGTCTCCCTCGAAGAGCTCGCGCGCGTGAGCCGCGAGGTCTCCGCTGTCCTCGACGCGCACGCCCAGGCGGTGCCGGGGGCGTACACGCTCGAGGTGTCTTCGCCGGGCATCAACCGACCGCTGACGCGGCCGGCGCATTTCGCCGCCTTCGTCGGCAAGCGCGTGCACGTACGGACGCGCCAGCCGATCGCGGGGCGACACTCGTTTCGCGGTGTGCTGGCGTCCGTTGACGACCAGGGCATCGTCGTCACCGGCGACGACGCGCAGCCTCACGCGATCACGTTCGATGCCATCGCGCGCGCGCAATACCAGCACCAGTTCACGCCCGGACCCGGCGGCCGGGCGCATCCCCGCCGGACCGAGCGTCAGGCCGGCCAGCGCACCGGCGCGCGTTAGGAGGGATCAGTATGCTACCGGATCTGAACCGCGTCATCGAGCAGGTGAGCAAGGAGAAGGGCATCGACAAGGGCATCATCATCGCCGCCCTCGAAGACGCCATGCTGTCGGCGGCGCGCCGCACGTTCGGGCTCGAGCACCAGATCGAGGCCAAGTTCAACCCGGACATCGGCGAGGTGGAATTGTTCGAGATCAAGACCGTCGTCGACGAGGTTACCGAACCCGCGAACCACATCACGGTGAAGGACGCGAAGGCGACGCTCGATCCCGACGCCGAGGTCGGCGACGAGTTGCTCTCGAAGCTGTCCCAGGAGAAGTTCGGACGCATCGCGGCGCAGGCGGCGAAACAGAACATCATTCAACGCGTCCGCGAGGCGGAGCGTGGGATCATCTTCAACGAATTCAAGGACCGGAAGGGCGAGCTCTTCTCGGGTATCGTGCAGCGCTTCGAGCGTAAGAACATCATCGTCAACCTCGGCCGCACCGACGCGATCCTTCCCGAGAAGGAACAGATCCCGCGTGAGCGGTACCGACAGGGCGATCGCATCCGTGCCTTCATCCTCGACGTCGAGCTCACCAGCAAGGGTCCGCAGATCGTCCTCTCGCGCACTCACCCCGGCCTCCTCATCAAACTCTTCGAGCAGGAGGTGCCGGAGATCTACGAGGGGATCGTGGAGGTGAAGGGCGCCGCGCGCGAGCCCGGCGGTCGTGCGAAGATCGCGGTGTATTCCAACGACAGCGACGTCGATCCCGTCGGGGCGTGCGTCGGCATGCGCGGCACGCGCGTACAGTCGGTGGTGCAGGAGCTGCGCGGCGAAAAGATCGACATCGTGCCGTGGACGCAGGATCAAGCGGAGTACGTGTGTCGGGCGCTCTCTCCCGCGAAGGTTTCGAAAATCATCATGGACGAGGACGAGCGGGCGATGGAGGTGATCGTCCCCGACGACCAGCTGTCGCTGGCGATCGGCAAGAAGGGGCAGAACGTTCGGCTGGCGTCACGCCTCACCGGATGGCGGTTGGACGTCCGTGGCGAAGCCGAAGCGGAGGAGGAGGCCCGGAACGCGCGCGCCTCCTTGATGTCGGTTCCCGGCATCGGCGATGTGACGGCGGAGCTCCTCTACCAGCACGGATTCAAGTCGTCGGAAGAGCTCGCGAGCTCCGATGTCGACACGGTCGCGCAGGTGGACGGTGTCAGCCCCGAGAAGGTGACGACGATCATCGCGTCGGCGCAAAAGCACGTGGAGCAAAAGCGCGTCGAGGCCGAGGCGCGCGCGGCTGCCGAGGCCGCAGCCGCCGCGGCGGCGGCAGTTGCGGCTGCGGAAGGAGCGAAGGACGAGGGCGCGGCGGGCGGCGAGGAGCCGCCTGCCGGGACGGCCGAGGGCGATCCATCAGAGGAGGGCGGCGCGTAGTCGGTGCGCCGGCGCATGCACGCACTCTCGCGTCCAGTCCGTACGTGCCTCGGTTGTCGCGAGCGCGATATGCGCGCGGCGCTCACGCGCGTGATCGCGCGCGATGGCCGATTGGAAGTCGACATCGCGAAGCGTGCGCCCGGTCGCGGTGCGTGGATGCACGCGCGCGCGACGTGTATCGAGGCGTTCGCGCGTCGGGGCGGGTTTGTACGGGCCCTTCGTTGCGTGATACCTAAATCCGAGCGCGCGGTGTTGCGCGCGCGGTTTTCGGAGGTGCAGGTTTGATCGCCGCCAAGAAACGCATCCACGAGCTCGCCAAGGAGTGGAACGTCCCGACCAAGGACGTGCTCGCGAAGATCGAGCGGCTCGGGATCCGCAACAAGAAGTCGCAGAGTTCGCTCACCGACGACCAGATCGCCCGAGTGCGCGAAGCGCTCGGGCTGCGCGACAAGGCGGCGGTCACGATCGGCACCGAGCGAATCGTGTCCGAGCGCGTCGTCACCGAGAAAGACGCGGCCGAGGAGCAACTGGTGACCTCCCGCGAGCAAGTCGTCGAGAACCGTGTGCGCGCAAACGTCATCCGGCGCCGCACGCAGCGGATCGAGGTCCTGAAGCGCGAGGAAATCCCGACGCCGCCGCTCGAGGAGGAGCGCGCGCTCGGTGCCGAGCCCGCGCCGGTGGTGAGTGTCGAAGCGGAGTTCGGTGACACGATCGACGTGCCGCTCTTGGACCAGGAGCCGGCGTCACCGCCGCCCGCGATCGAGGAAATCGCAGCGAGCGCTCGTTCCACGGCAACGCCCGCGATGATCGAGCCTGAGGCGCCCCTCGAGGTCGAGACCGCCGCGGTCTCGATGGAGAGCATGTCCGAGCTGGCGGCGACGGTCGAGCCGGTTGCCGACGCCACGGCGTCGCGCATCGACGACGCTCCGCAGTCGGTGCGCGTGCTGGGGCGGATCGACTTGAAAAAGGCGGCTGCGCCCGCGCGTCCCGAGCCGCGTCGCGCCAGCGTCGGCGATCGACCGGCCGGCGTGGCACGCCCGCGTCCCGGAACGGTCGCCCCGGCCGAGGTGCCGCCGGCCGCCAAAGACACCGATCTCGGGAAGAAGAAGAAGCGCAAGGTCATCAAGAAGACGGACATGCTCGAGACGCTCGAGCGCGACCGCCGTCCGGGTGGCAAATTGCGCCGCAAGAAGCGCGCGTTGCCCGGAAAGGAGCAGCATCGCACCGAGATCACGACGCCAAAGGCGAGCAAGCGGGTCGTGAAGATCTCCGAGGCGATCACGGTCGGCGACCTGGCGCGTGCGATCGGCGTCAAGTCGGCCGAAGTCATCCGCAAGCTCATGGACATGGGCATGATGGCGACCGTCAACCAGGTGCTCGACCACGACACCGCGACGCTGGTCGCAGCGGAGTTCGAGTACAGCGTCGAAAACGTCGCCCTGAACGTCGAATCGTTGCTCGAAACCGGCCCCGAGGAGGCGATCGACGGCGGCGAGCGCCAGCCGCGTCCCCCGGTCGTGACGATCATGGGGCACGTCGACCACGGGAAGACGTCGCTCCTCGACGCCATCCGTCAGGCGAACGTCACCGCGGGCGAGGCGGGCGGCATCACGCAGCACATCGGCGCGTATGCGGTGGAGGTCGGCTCCCGACGGGTGACCTTTCTCGATACGCCCGGTCACGAGGCGTTCACGGCGATGCGCGCCCGTGGCGCCAAGGTGACCGATCTCGTCGTCCTCGTCGTAGCGGCGGACGACAGCATCATGCCGCAGACGCAGGAGGCGATCGATCACGCCCGCGCCGCCGAGGTGCCGATCATCGTCGCGATCAACAAGATCGACAAACCGGAAGCGGATCTCGAGCGCGTAACGCGGGACCTCGCGAATCACGGGCTCGCGCCCGAGGCATGGGGAGGCGACACCATCGTCGTCCCGGTGTCGGCCAAGACGAAGGAAGGTATTCCGCAGCTTCTGGAGATGCTCCTCTTGCAAGCGGACGTTCTCGAGGTGGGGGCGAACGCCAATCGCCGCGCCCGCGGCACCATCGTCGAAGCGAAGCTCGATCGCGGGCGCGGACCGGTGGCGACGGTGCTCGTTCAGGAGGGCACGCTCAAGGTCGGGGACGCGTTCGTGTGCGGGCTCGAGTACGGACGGATCCGCGCCATGATCGACGATCGCGGCCACAAGCTGGACGCCGCTGGCCCTTCGATGCCGGTCGAGATCCTTGGGCTCACCGGCGTTCCGGAGGCCGGCGATACGTTCATCGCCGTGGCCGACGAGGCGAAGGCGCGGCAGGTCGCCGAGCATCGCCGCGCCAAGCAGCGCGAGAGCGAGCTCGCCACCACCAGTAAGGTGTCGCTCGAGGATCTCTACCAGCAGATCCAGGCGGGCGGCGTGAAGGCGCTGAAAGTCGTATTGAAGGCCGACGTGCAAGGATCCGTCGAGGCCATCCGTGACGCGCTGACACGCCTCTCGGGGGACGAAGTGAAGCTGTCCGTCATCCACTCCTCGGTCGGCGGTATCAACGAGTCCGACGTCCTGCTGGCCGCCGCCTCCAACGCGATCGTCATCGGTTTCAACGTCCGCCCGGAGTCGAAGGCGTCGGAGCTCGCCACCCGTGAGGGCGTCGACATCCGCCTCTACAACATCATCTACGAGGTCGTGAGCGACGTCCGCGACGCACTTGAGGGCCTGCTCGAGCCGACCTTGCACGAGCGCACCGTCGGCAAGGCGGAGGTGCGACAAATCTTCACCATCCCGAGTGCCGGCCGCGTCGCCGGATGCTTCGTCACCGACGGCAAGATCGTCCGCGGCGGCCGCGCGCGCGTGATCCGCGACAACGTCGTCGTCCACGACGGGAAGATCGGCACCTTGCGGCGGTTCAAAGACGACGCCCGCGAGGTGGTATCCGGGTACGAGTGCGGTCTCACGCTCGAGAACTTTCCCGACGTCAAAGAAGGCGACGTCGTCGAGGCCTTCGAGATGGAAGAGGTCGCCCGGCATTTGGCGCCGGCGGCCCGGCCGGGAGCCGGCGGAGGCCAGGCGCAGATCGAGCGGCGCGTCTGACGGCCGGCGGGCGGCGCCGTGACCGTCGGGGTGCTGCGGCTGACGCTCTTCATTCCGGAGAACCATTCGCTCAAGGGCAAGCGCAGCGTGCTGCGAAAGATCAAGGCGCGCGTGCGCGACAAGTTCAACGTCTCGATCGCCGAGTGCGACGACCATGACCTCTGGCAGCGGGCGTTGCTGGCGATCTGCCAGGTCGGAACCGACCAGCCGTTCGTGGACGCGGCGTTGCGCGAGGTGGTGCGCTTCATCGATGAGCTGCACGTAGCCGAGGTTGGCGAGGAGCAGCTCGAGTTCCTGCACTATTGAACCGCGATGCCTGCGAAGCGAACCGACCGGGTGGGGGCGCTCCTCAAGTCCGCGCTTGCCGAGCTCCTGCTGCGTGACGTGAAGGATCCCCGCGTCGGCCTGGTGACGATCACCGGCGTCGACGTGTCGCCGGACCTGAAACACGCGCGGGTGTTCGTGTCGGCACTCGGCGACGCCGAGGCGCGGGCGCGGAGTCTCGCGGGTCTGGCGAGCGCGCGCGCGTTCCTCCAGGCCCACGCCGGTCGGCGCATCGGGTTGCGCTTCACGCCCGAGCTGCGCTTCGAGATCGACCCGTCCTTCGAGGCGGCGGATCGCGTCGAGCGCCTGCTGCGCGATCTGCACCCCGCGTCGCCGCAGGCCCCGCCGGACGCGCCCGACCCGGACGACGATCCTTCACGCAGATGACCGACGGTGGCGCGCGGACGGCGGGCGGCGTGCACGGCGTTCTGCTCGTCGACAAGCCCGAGGGCCTCAGCTCGGCGGCGGTCGTGGCGCGCGTGAAGCGCGCGCTCGGTCAACCGAGAGTTGGCCACCTCGGCACGCTCGACCCGTTCGCGACCGGCCTCTTGCCGATCTGCGTCGGCGAAGGCACGAAGCTCGCGCAATTCCTCGCCGCCGACGCCAAGCGTTACGTCGGCGAGATCGTCCTCGGTGCGACGACCGACACGCTCGATCGAACGGGAACGGTGCTCGAGCGTCGTCCGGTGCCGCGGCTCACACCACAGACCGTGGCACGCGCGCTCGCGGGGCTGCGCGGATCGATCATGCAGACGCCGCCGATGTATTCGGCGTTGAAGCGCGCCGGCGTCCCGCTGTACCGCTTGGCGCGCGCCGGGCGTGAGGTGGAGCGGCTGCCGCGCCCGGTGCACGTCGCCGCGTTCGAGGTCGCGTGGATCGGGCGCGATCGCCTCGCGTTCGCGGTCGACTGCTCGAAGGGAACGTACGTGCGGGTTCTGGCGCACGATCTCGGCGGCGCGCTCGGAACCGGCGCGCACTTGGCGACGCTGCGGCGGACGAGCTTCGGGCCCTTCGTGCTCGCCGACGCGCTGCCGCTCGCGCGTGTCGAGGAGCTCGCGGAGAGACATGCGGTCCCGCTGCTGTCGCCGTCGGCGGCAATGACGGGATACCGCGCGATCGTCGCCGACCCGCCGCTCATCACCGCGATCCGCCACGGCCGCCAACACGCGTTGCAGGCGCTCGGCGCGCCGCGCACGCACACCGAGGTCGTGCGCATCGAGAGCGCCGACGGGGCGTTGATCGCGGTGGCCGAAGCGACCGGAGAGGAGGGATGGCGCCTCGCGCGCGTGATGACGTGCTGAGTGCCCGTCACTTTACAACTTCGTAGGTGCATGTTACTCCTCCACGCTGACGAGAAGGACATGGGAGAAGGAACGAGCAGCGCAGAGGCGCAGACTCAGCACATCGTCCAGGCGTATCGCCGCCACGACACCGACACCGGTTCGCCCGAGGTGCAGGTCGCGCTGCTCAGCGACCGCATTGGGTATCTGACCGAGCACTTCAAGTCCCACGCGAAGGATCATCATTCGCGGCGCGGGCTGCTCAAGCTGGTAGGGCAGAGGCGGCGGCTGCTGGATTACCTCAAGCGGAGCGACGTCGAGCGCTACAAGTCGTTGATCGAGCGCCTCGGCATCCGCAAGTAATCCGCGGAATCTCCTCCTTTCCGACCCCCATCTCCGCTCTCGGACTATTGTAGTCGGAAGTCCCCCCGAGGGGATGGGAGTGTTCTCCATGAAACGTGTCGAAATCGATCTCCACGGCCGGCGCCTCTCGATCGAGAGTGGGCGGGTGGCGAAGCAGGCGGGCGGCTCCGCCCTCGTCCAGTACGGCGACACCGTCGTTCTGGTGACGGCGGTGGCGGCGCGTGAGGCGCGCGAATCCATCGATTTCTTCCCGCTCACCGTCGACTACCAGGAGAAGACGTTCGCCGCGGGAAAAATCCCCGGCGGTTTCTTCAAGCGTGAAGGACGTCCGACCGAGAAAGAGGTGCTCACCTCGCGCCTCTGCGATCGTCCGTTGCGGCCGCTCTTCCCAGAGGGCTTCCGCTGCGAGACCCAGGTCATCGCGACCGTGCTGTCGTACGACAAGGAAAACGATCCCGACGTCTTGGCGATGATCGGGGCCTCGGCGGCGCTCGAGATCTCGGACATCCCGTTCAACGGACCGATCGCGGGCGTCCGCGTCGGGCGCATCGACGGCACGCTGATCCTCAATCCCACGGCCTCACAAGTCGCGCAGTGCGATCTGCAGATGATCATCGCGGGCTCGCGCGACGCGATCGTCATGGTCGAGGGCGGGGCGCGCATGCTGTCCGAGGACGTCGTCCTCGACGCCCTCTACTTCGGTCACCGCGAGCTGCAGCCGATCCTCGACATGCAGGCGGAGCTGCGACGCGCGCTCGGTAAGCCGAAACGCACGGTCGTACCTCCCGCGGTCGATCAGGTGCTGGCGGCGCGTGTCCGTGAGCTCGCCGCTGCGAAGATCGCCGAAGCGCTCGCGGTTTCGGGCAAGCACGAGCGCAACGATGCCGTGCATCAAGCGCGCGCCGACGTCCTCGCCAAGCTCAGCGGCGAATTCGCCGAGCGCGAGATCAAGCATCTCTTCGAGCGCGTGCACGAGGGGATCGTCCGCGCGATGATCGTCGCCGAGCGGCGGCGCATCGACGGCCGTGGTCTCGCCGACGTTCGGGCGATCTCCTGCGAGGTGCAGGTACTGCCACGGACGCACGGCTCGGCGCTCTTCACCCGCGGCGAGACGCAGGCGCTCGTCGTCGCCACACTCGGTACCTCGTCCGACGAGCAGCGTATCGACGCGCTGATCGGCGACACCTACAAGAAGTTCATGCTGCACTACAACTTCCCGCCGTTCAGCGTCGGCGAGGTGAAGTTCCTGCGCAGCCCCGGGCGGCGCGAGATCGGCCACGGCGCACTCGCCGAGCGCGCCGTGTCGGCCGTGCTGCCCGACGACACGCAGTTCCCCTACACCATCCGCGTGGTCTCCGAGATCCTCGAATCGAATGGGTCCTCGTCGATGGCGACGGTCTGCGGCAGCTCGCTGGCTCTCATGGACGCCGGGGTGCCGATCAAGGCGCCGGTCGCCGGCATCGCGATGGGCCTCATCCGTGAAGGCGGCGAGATCCGCGTCCTCTCCGACATCCTCGGCGACGAGGATCATCTCGGCGACATGGACTTCAAGGTCGCCGGTACCGCTGAGGGTGTCACTGCGGTGCAGATGGACATCAAGATCGGCGGCGTCACGCGCGAGATCATGCGCGATGCGCTCTACCAGGCGCGCGAGGGGCGGCTCCACATTCTGCGGGCGATGCAGGCAGCGCTCGCAAGCCCGCGTCCCGACGTCTCGTCGTACGCGCCGCGCATCGTGACCCTCAAGATCCGCCAAGACCGCATCCGCGACGTCATCGGACCAGGCGGCAAGGTGATCCGCGGCATCATCGAGGAGACCGGCGTCAAGATCGACGTCGAGGACGACGGGACGATCTACATCGCCTCGGCCGACGAGCCGGCGATGCAGAAGGCCGTCGATTGGGTCCACCGCCTCACCGCAGAGGCGGAGGTCGGCAAGATCTACAAGGGCGTCGTGAAGAAGATCATGGATTTCGGCGCCTTCGTCGAGATCCTGCCCGGCACCGACGGACTGGTGCACATCTCACAGCTCGCACCCGAGCGCGTGGCACGGGTGCGGGACGTCCTCAACGAAGGCGACGAGGTGATGGTCAAGGTCCTCGAGGTCGACAAGACTGGCAAGATCCGGCTGTCGCGCAAGGAAGCGCTCAGCGCGGAGGCGGGCGCTGCCGGCTGACCGGCGGCACCCACCGCGCCAGCGACCTCGCGCCGTGCGCGCGACCGCCGGCGCACGGTCGCGCGCCCAGGGCCGCATCGAGAAGACCGAGCTCGCCAACGGCATCCGCGTGCTCTCCGAGGAGATTCCCGGGGTCGCCTCGGTTGCACTCGGGCTCTGGGTCGAGCACGGCTCGCGCGACGAGACGCCGCCGCAGAACGGACTCTCGCATTTCATCGAGCATCTCTTCTTCAAGGGTACCGCGCGGCGGAGCGCGGGGCAGATCGCCGAGGAGATCGACGCCGTCGGCGGTGTCCTGAACGCCGACACCGATCGCGAGTTCACCTGCTACTACGCGAAGGTACTGGGCGAGCAGTCGCCGCTCGCAATCGACCTGCTCGCGGACATCTTCCTCGACTCGCGGTTCGACGCCGAGGAGATCGTGCGCGAGCGGGAGGTCGTCCTCGAGGAGATCGCGCAGATCGAGGACACCCCCGATGACCTCATTCACGATCTCTTCCATCGAGAGTATTGGCGCCATCATCCGCTCGGCGCCCCGGTGTGCGGCACGCGTGCGACCGTTACGCAGTTCGATCGCGCCGCGTGCGTGGAGCTTTTCGACGCGCGCTACCGGGCCGACCGTCTGGTCATCGCCGCCGCCGGCCAGGTCGAGCACGCGGCACTCGTCGACGAGATCGCGGCGCGCTTCGCCGGTCTCGAGGGGCACGCGGCGGTCATCGACGGCACGATTCCGACGCCGTCCGCCGGCGTTGCCGTCTACGAGCGCAAGCTCGAGCAGGTGCAGCTCTGCCTCGGCACACGCGGCGTCGCCGTTAGCGATCCCGCCCGCGACGCGGTTGCGGTGCTCAACGCCGCTCTCGGTGACAGCCCGAGCTCGCGCCTCTTCCAGGAGATCCGCGAACGCCGCGGACGAGCATACTCGATCGACTCCTTCGTCGAGTCGTATCGTGATACCGGCTACATCGGGATCGCCGCCGGCACGCGCGCACGCTGGGTCGAGGAGGTCGTCGACGTCGTGCTCGCGGAGCTGCGCCGCATCCGCCGCGAGGGGTTTCCCGCCGACGAGCTGGCGCGCGCCAAAGGCAAGCTCAAAGGGACCTTGCTGCTCGCCCTCGAGACCTCCGATCAGCGCATGGAGCGTCTGGCGTTGAACGAACTGTACTTTGGGCGTGCGGTGTCGGTGGAGGAGATCGCGCGCCGTGTCGATGCCGTTTGTAACGATGACGTCGTCGCCGCGGCCGAGCGTCTCTTCGTGCCGGACGGATGCGCTCTCGTTCTTCTCGGCGATCTGCGCGGGCACACGCCCGGTCCGTGCGTCTTCGAGGCGCTCGGTTGAGCCGATGATCGCGCGCTACACGCGCCCCGCGATGGGGAGGATCTGGACCGATGCCGCGCGCTACGCGCATTGGCTCGAGATCGAGATCCTCGTGTGCGAGGCGCTCGCCGTACGCGGCACGATTCCGAAGGCCGCCGTACGCACGGTCCGCCGGCGCGCCCGGATCGACGTTGCACGCATCGCCGCACTCGAGGCGGAGGTGAAGCACGACGTGATCGCCTTCGTGACCCAGGTCGCGGAGTCGGTCGGTCCGGAAGGACGGTTCCTCCATCTCGGCCTCACTTCCTCGGACGTGCTCGATACCGGCTTCGCGCTCCAGCTGCACGAGGCGGGGCGCCTGCTGCTCGCCGGCCAGGATCTCCTGATCGCAACGCTCCGTCGCCTCGCGCGACGCCACAAGCGCACGTTGATGATCGGCCGCACGCACGGCATGCACGCCGAGCCGATCACTTTCGGCTTGAAAGTCGCCGGGTGGCACGCCGAGGCTGTGCGCAACCGCGAGCGCCTCGAGCGGGCGGCGCGTCAGGTGGCGGTCGGCAAGGTCTCCGGCGTCGTCGGCGTCTTCGGAAACGTCGCACCGGAGGTGGAGGCGCACGTGCTCCGACGGCTCGGCCTCATGCCCGAGCCGCTCGCGACGCAGGTGGTGGCGCGCGACCGACACGCGGAGTTCTTTGCCGCGCTCGCGCTCGCTGGCGCCGGACTCGAGCGCATCGCGGTCGAGATCCGCCACCTCCAGCGCACCGAGGTCGGCGAGGCGGAGGAGCCGTTCAGCGAGAAACAGAAGGGCTCGTCGGCGATGCCCCACAAGCGCAATCCGATCGTCGCCGAGAACACGGTTGGGCTCGCACGTCTGCTGCGCGCCTATGCCGGGGCGGCGCTCGAGGATGTCGCCCTCTGGCACGAGCGCGACATCAGCCACTCGTCCGTGGAGCGCGTCATCGCGCCCGACGCGACGTGCGCCCTCGACTTCATGCTCGCGCGCATGACGGCGGTCCTCGATGGGCTCGTCGTCCGTCCCGAACGCATGCGCGAGAACCTCGATCGCAGCCACGGCGTCGTCCTGTCCGAGGACGTGTTGCTCGCGCTGGTGCGTGCGGGCGCGCGACGCGAGGAGGCGTATCGCTGGGTGCAGCGGGCGGCCCACGCCGCGTGGGACGGTGGCACGCGCTTCGCCGACGCACTCGCGGCGGATCCGGAAGTTCGCGCGCGGCTCGCGCCCGCGCAGATCGCGGCGTTGCTCGATCCCGCACGACATCTCGCACACCTGGACTTGCTCTTTCACCGTGCCTTGGGTACCAATCGCGGCACGCGGCGGCGCGGCGCGACGGATCGGCCCCGACCCGCCGGCGCGACCCGCGGAGGGGTCCGATGAACGACTCGGTGGAAGCGCGGGAGCTCCTCTACGAGGGGAAAGCGAAGAAACTCTTCGCGACCAGCGATCCCGATCTCCTGCTCCAGTACTTCAAAGACGACGCCACCGCCTTCAACGCGAAAAAGCGCGGGACCATCGCCGAGAAAGGCGTCATCAACAACGCCGTCTCCGAGGTCTTCTTTCGCCTGCTCGAGCGCGAAGGGGTGCCGACGCACTTCGTGCGCCGCCTCGACGACCGTCGCATGCTGGTGAAGCGCCTCGAGATCGTGCCGGTCGAGGTCGTGGTGCGGAACGTGATCGCCGGCAGTCTCGCGAAGCGCCTCGGCTTGGATGAGGGGAAGCCCCTCCCAGAGCCGATCGTCGAGTTCTTCTACAAGAGCGATCCGCTCGACGACCCTATGATCAATGCGTGGCACGTCCTGGTGCTCGGGATGGCAACCAAGCCGGAACTCGATCGCATGGTCGCGCTGACGTTGCGCACCAACGCAGTGCTGCGGCCGTTTCTCGCCGCGCGCGACATCGTCCTCGTCGACATGAAGCTCGAGTTCGGCCGCCATCACGGTGAGATCCTCCTCGGCGACGAGATTTGCCCTGACACCTGCCGCTTCTGGGACAGCAGCTCCGGCGAGAAGATGGACAAGGACCGCTTCCGCCGCGACCTCGGTCGCGTCGAGGAGGCGTATCAGGAGATCGCGCGCCGAGTCGGTGCGTGAGCCGAGGAGCGAGACGCGCATGGGGTGGAGGGCTCGCGTCTTCGTGACGCCGAAGCAGGGCGTTCTCGATCCCCAGGGCAAAGCCGTCCAGCAATCGCTCCATACGCTCGGCTATCCCGAGGTCGCCGAGGTGCGGATCGGCAAGTTCATCGAGCTCCGCCTCGCCGACGTCAGCCGCGACAGCGTCGAGACCCGCGTCCGTGAAATGTGCGACCGCCTCCTCGCCAACCGCGTCATCGAAAACTTCTCCTTCACGATCGACCCCGAGAACCCGTGATCATACGAGTTGCATCGCGGACCCGTCGCGAGACGAAGTCGAGCCAGGAGGCGCGCCGGACCCGTCACGAGACGAAGTCGAGCAAGGGAGCCTGGTGGAACCGTCGCGAGACGAAGTCGAGCCAGGGAGCGCGCCGGATTTATTCCGGCACGCGACGCCCATCGCGAGCGCAGCGAGCGGGGGCAAGATCAGGAGTGGGCGGGATTCACTCCCGTCCGCGACGCCCATCGCGAGCGCAGCGAGCGGGGGTAGAATCAATATGAAATGGGGCGTCATCACCTTCCCGGGCTCGCTCGACGACGTGCAGGCGGCGCACGTCCTCGAGGATCTCCTCGGCGAGAGCGTCGTGCGCTTGTGGCACAAGGACACCGCGCTCGACGGCCTCGACTGCGTCGTGCTCCCGGGAGGCTTTTCGTACGGCGACTATCTGCGCTGTGGGGCGATGGCGCGGTTCTCGCCGATCATGCGCGCCGTCGGCGAGTTCGCGGCGGCGGGCCGGGTGGTGATCGGTATCTGCAACGGCTTTCAGATCCTCTGCGAAGCCGGGCTGCTGCCGGGAGCCCTCATCCGCAATCGCGGCCTCGCGTTTCTCTGCCAATCGGTGCACGTACGCGTCGAGGATGCGGACACGCTCTTTACCAACCGCTGCCGTCGCGGCGACGTTCTCGAGATCCCCGTGAAGCACGGTGAGGGCTGCTACGTCGCCGATGAGGAGACGCTGCACACGCTCGACGCGGGCCGGCAGATCGTGCTGCGCTACACCGACGGCGAGGGGCGCGTGACGCCGGAAGCGAATCCCAACGGCTCGCTCGCTGCGATCGCCGGCATCCGCAGCGCGAGCGGCAACGTGTTCGGCATGATGCCGCACCCCGAGCACGCCTGTGAGCGTCTGGTGGGGGGCGAGGACGGCCGCAAGATCTTCCTCTCGGTGATCGCCGCCGCGGGCGCGACCGCCGAGCCGGTCGCGGCCAAGGTCGTCTCGGGGCCGTGAGCATGTCGGTCACCGTCGAGACCGGACTCCGGCACGGACTCACGGCCGACGAATACGCGCGCATCGAGGCCGCGCTCGGACGGGCGCCGACGATCGAGGAGCTCGGCGTCTTTTCGGTGATGTGGTCCGAGCACTGTAGCTACAAGAGCTCGCGCGTCCATCTCCGTGGGCTACCGACGACGGGGCCGCGTGTGCTGCAGGGACCGGGCGAAAACGCCGGCGCGCTCGACGTCGGCGACGGCCTCGCCGTCGTGTTCAAGATCGAGAGCCACAATCACCCGTCCTTCGTCGAGCCGTTCCAGGGCGCGGCGACGGGGGTGGGCGGCATCCTGCGCGACATCTTCACGATGGGCGCGCGCCCGATCGCCAACCTCAACTCGCTGCGCTTCGGGAGTGTCGCCCATCCACGCACGCCGTATCTCGTACGCGGCGTGGTGGCGGGGATCGGCGGCTACGGCAACTGCATCGGCGTCGCCACCGTCGGCGGCGAGGTCTCGTTCGATCCGGGCTACGATCACAACATCCTCGTGAACGCGTTCACGCTCGGTGTCGTCCAGTCCGATCGCATCTTCCGCGCCCGCGCCGAGGGCGTCGGTAACCCGGTGATGTACGTCGGCTCGAAGACCGGCCGCGACGGTATTCACGGCGCGAGCCTGCTCGCGTCCGCGGAGTTCGACGCCGACTCCGAGAGCAAGCGGCCGACGGTGCAGGTCGGCGACCCGTTCACCGAGAAGCTGCTGCTGGAGGCTTGCCTCGAGCTCATGTCGCCCGCTTACAGCGCGCACCTCGTCGGTATTCAAGACATGGGCGCCGCCGGTCTCACGAGCTCGTCGGTCGAGATGGCGGGGCGCGCCGGCAGCGGCATCGACCTCGACCTCGCGCGCGTGCCGCTGCGCGAGGAAGGCATGACGCCGTACGACATCCTGCTGTCGGAGTCGCAGGAGCGCATGCTGCTGGTCGTCCGCGCCGGCTCCGAGGACGTGGTGCGGGCGCTGTTCGCCAAATGGGACCTCGACGCTGCGGTGATCGGCACCGTCACCGATAGCGGGCACCTGCGTTGCACCTGGGAGGGACGTCAGGTCGTCGACCTGCCGATCGCGCCGCTCACCGACGGCGCGCCGCTCTACCACCGGCCCGCCGTCGAGCCCGCGCCCGAGGAGGGCGCGCGTCTCCTGCTCCGCGATCTCGCCGAGCCGCGCGACTACGGCCACGTGTTGATGCAGCTCCTCGAGTCACCCAACCTGTGCTCGCGTGAGTGGGTGTACCGCCAGTACGATACCTACGTCGGCGGCAACAGCGTCGTGCGGCCGGGGTCGGACGCGGCGGTCGTACGCCTCGACGGCACGCAGAAGGGCGTCGCCATGACGCTCGACTGCAACAGCCGGCTCTGTCTCCTCGATCCGTACGTCGGTACCGTGAGCGCGGTCGCGGAGGCGGCACGCAACCTCGCGGTCTCGGGCGCGGAGCCGATCGGCGTCACCAACTGCCTCAACTTCGGCAGCCCTGAGAAGCCCGAGGTGATGTGGCAGTTCCAACAAGCGATCGCCGGCCTGCGTGACGCCTGCCTCGCATTTGGTACGCCGGTGGTGAGCGGCAACGTGAGCTTCTACAACGAGACCGAAGGCCGCAGTATCCCACCGACGCCGGTGATCGGCATGGTCGGCCTCCTCGACGACGTGTCGCAGCGCGTGACGCAATGGTTCAAGGGCGAGGGCGACGCGATCGTCCTCCTCGGACGCAATCGCGAGGAGCTCGGCGGGTCCGAGTACTTGGCGGTGATCCATCATCAAGTGCGCGGCCCGCTGCCGTGGATCGATCTCGACATCGAGCGCCGGTTGATTCGCACCGTGCTGGCGGCGGCGCGCGAGGGTCTGCTGCGCTCCGCGCACGACGTCGCCGAGGGCGGCCTCGCCGTCGCGCTCGCGGAGTGCTGCATCTCCAACGAGACCGGCCCGCCGGTCGGCGCGCGCATCGAGCTCGAGAGCGGGCTTCGCCCCGACGCGCTGCTTTTCGGCGAAAGCCACGGGCGTATCGTCGTGTCCGTCCGCCGCCGGCACCTGACGCGGCTGCGCGAGCTCGCGCACCGTGACGAGGTCGTCATGACCTCCATCGGCGAGGTCCGCGGACAGCGATTCGAGATCGGCGACCTCGTCGACCTGCCGGTGCTCGCGATGCGCGAACGCTGGCGGAGTGCGCTCGAACGCACCCTCGCTGGACGCCTCGGAGAATGATAGACCATCGAGGGTGAGCGACATCGCGGAGCGGGATGGGGCGCCGAGCGCGTCCGCCAGCGACGGCTTCCACGAGGAATGCGGGGTGGTCGGTGTCTACGGGCACCCCGAAGCTTCGAACCTCGTCTACCTCGGTCTCTGCGCACTGCAACACCGTGGGCAGGAGGCCGCCGGAATCGTCTCCGCGGACGGCCACGTGCTGGTGTCGCATCGGGGGATGGGGCTGGTCGCCGACGTCTTCCGCGAGGACATCGTGCGGCGCCTGCACGGCGAGTCCGCGATCGGCCACAACCGCTACTCGACGACCGGCTCCTCCCATCTCAAAAACGCGCAGCCGCTCGTGGTCGAGTATGGGCGCGGCGGCCTCGCGGTCGCGCACAACGGCAATCTTGTGAACGCCGAGGAGCTGCGCACCCGGCTCGAGGAGCGCGGCTCGATCTTCCAATCGACGGTCGACAGCGAGGTGATCATCCACCTGATCGCCGCCTCGCACGGCGAGGCCCTCGAGGACCGCGTCGTCGAGGCGCTGCGCGAGGTCCGTGGCGCGTACTCGTTGGTGTTTCTCTCGACCGATAAACTGATCGGCGTCCGCGACCCGTACGGTTTCCGCCCCCTCGTCCTCGGCCGTCTGAAAGGTGCGTGGGTGCTGGCGTCGGAAACCTGCGCGCTCGACCTCATGGACGCCACCTACGAGCGCGAGGTCGAGCCGGGCGAGGTGGTGGTGCTGTCGAAGGACGGACTCGCTTCGTATCGCCCCTTCACGCCGGAGGCGCCGGCGGCCTGTATCTTCGAGTACATCTACTTCGCGCGTCCCGACTCGACGGTCTTCGGGCGGAGCGTCTACCGCGCTCGCAAGGAGCTCGGGCATCAACTCGCGCGCGAGTCGGGGGTCGAGGCCGACGTCGTCGTACCGGTTCCCGACTCGGGCGTGCCGGCCGCGATCGGCTACGCGGAGGAGTCGGGAATCCCGTTCGACATGGGTCTGATCCGCAACCACTACGTCGGACGCACGTTCATCGAGCCGCAGGAGGCGATCCGTCACTTCGGCGTCAAGGTGAAGCTGAACGCGCAGCGCGAGGTTCTCGCGGGGAAGCGCGTGATCGTCGTCGACGATTCGATCGTGCGCGGCACCACCAGCCGGAAGATCGTGAAGATGATCCGCGACGCCGGGGCGCGCGAGGTCCACATGCGAATCAGCTCGCCGCCGACGACGAGCCCCTGCTACTACGGCATCGATACGCCGAACCGCAGCGAGCTCATCGCCTCCTCGCACAACGTCGAGGAGATCCGCCGCTACATCACCGCCGACTCGCTCGCCTACCTCAGCGAGGAGGGCATGTACGTCTTCTTGGGTGGCAAGCGCGGCGGGTTCTGCGACGCCTGCTTCACGGGCCGTTATCCGGTGGCGTTCGAGGACGCCGCCAAGCACCGGCAACTGGTGCTCTTCGAAGCCGCCGATCAACGCTGAGCGGTCGCGACCCCGGTCTCGACCGTCGATGCGCGCCCCGGGCGACCTGATCGCGGAGATCGAATGCGGCCCGTCGGGCCCGGCGGTCGCGGCGTTCTTCGATCTCGACCGGACGCTTCTCGCCGGCTTCTCCGCCGCGGCGTTCATCCGCGATGACGTGATGGCCGGTCGCATGGGCGCGACCGAGCTCGCGCGCACGTTGCTCGCGGCGGTGCGCTTTCAGTTGGGCGTGCTCGGCTTCTCGGGGTTCATCGCCAGCACGGTGGCGCGCTTGCGCGGACGCTCCGAGGCCGAGTTCGAGGCCAACGCCGAGCACATCTTCCGCGAGCACCTGGCGGGAGAAGTCTACCCGGAGTCGCGCGCGCTCGTACGGGCGCACCTGCGCAGAGGGCACACGGTCGCCGTCGTGTCGTCGGCGACCCGCTACCAGATCGAGCCGCTGGCGCGTGACTTCGGCATCCCGCACGTGCTCTGCACGGGACTCGAGGTGTGCGAGGGCCGCTTCACGGGCGGCGTCGTCCAGCCCACCTGCTACGGGGAGGGCAAGGCCGCGGCGGCGCGCGCCTTCGCGTCGGCGCACGGCGTCGGGCTCGGGGAGAGCTACTTCTACACCGACAGCGAGGAGGATCTGCCGTTGCTCGAGATCGTCGGCCGGCCGCGGCCGACCAATCCGAGCGCCCGCCTCGCCGAGATCGCGACCAGACGCGGCTGGCCGGTGCGTCGCTTCCGCAGCCGCGGCACGCCGGGGGTGCTCGCGATCGCGCGCACGGCGCTCGCCGTCGGCAGCCTCGCCCCCGCATTCGCCCTCGGCGTCCCGGCGGCGATCCTCGGCGGTAGCTGGCGGCACGCCGTGAACGTCGTGATTTCCACGTGGGGTGAGCTCGGCACGGCGCTCGCCGGCGTCGACCTGCACGTCATCGGCGAGGCGCACCTCTGGGCGGAGCGACCGGCCGTCTTCATCTTCAACCATCAGAGCGGCATCGACATGCTGCTGCTCTGCCGGTTGCTGCGGCGGGACATCGTCGGGGTGGCGAAGCAGGAGATCCGCCGCAACCTGATCTTCGGTCCGGCGTTCGCGCTCGCCGGCGTGGTCTTCATCGATCGTTTCGACCGCGAACGCGCCGTCGCAGCGCTGGCGCCGGCGGTCGAGGCCCTTCAGCAGGGGCTCTCGATCGTGCTCGCGCCCGAGGGCACGCGGAGTGCGACGCCACGGCCCGGTCGGTTCAAGAAGGGTGCCTTTCATCTCGCGATGGCGGCACGCGTGCCGATCGTCCCGATCGTCTTCCGAAATGCCCTCGACGCCTTACCGAAGCACGCGGTCATCGTCCGTCCGACGACCGTCGAGGTAGTCGTGCATCCGCCGATTCCGACGACGAACTGGACGCCCGCCGCTCTCGACGACGAGATCGCCGCGATTCACCAGCTCTACGAGGAGACGCTCGACGCCTGAGGGCGGCGCCGGCTGACGCGGCGGGGCTCACGTTCTGCGAAGCGCGAGAGCGCGACTTCGCCGCGGACGGACCTTGTTGCGCTGGCGTATCGTGCGACGTACGCTCCGCCCCGCATGGTCGCCTCCGACGCGCCCTGGGACTATCTCGTCATCGGGAGCGGCATCGCGGGGCTCACCTTCACGCTTGGCGTCGCCGACAGCGGGCGGGTCGCGATCGTCACGAAGGATCGTACCGACGAGAGCAACTCGTCGTACGCCCAGGGCGGTGTCGCGAGCGTGTGGAGCCCCGAGGACTCCTTCGAGGCGCACGCCGAGGATACGATCCGTGCCGGCGCCGGCCTCTGCCACGAGGACATCGTCGAGATGGTCGTGCACGAGGGACCGGCGCGCATCCGCGAGCTCATCGCCCTCGGGACCCGCTTCGATTCGCACCTCACCGGCGACGCCGTCGAGTACGATCTCGGGCGCGAGGGCGGCCACTCGCGCCGCCGCGTGCTGCATGCGGGCGATCTCACCGGGCAGGAAATCGTGCGCGCGCTCGCCGTCGCCGTCCGCCGCCATCCGCACGTCCAGGTGCTCGAGAACGCGCTCGCGGTCGATCTCCTGACGGATCGCACGCGCGCGGGCGGGGCCCCGCCGACGTGCTGGGGCGCCTACGTATACGACCGGCAGCGCGGAGCGGTGCGCACCGTGCGCGCGCGGGCGACCGCCCTGTGCTCGGGCGGCGCCGGCAAGGTCTACCTCTACACGACCAACCCCGACGTCGCGACCGGCGATGGCGTCGCGATCGCGTTCCGCGCCGGCGCCGCGGTCGGCAACATGGAGTTCTTCCAGTTCCATCCGACGTGCCTGTACCACCCGCAGGCGAAGTCATTTCTCATCTCGGAGGCGCTGCGCGGAGAGGGCGCCCGCCTGCGTACGCAAGACGGCTCGTTCTTCATGGGCTCCTACCATCCGGACGCCGAGCTGGCGCCACGCGATGTCGTGGCGCGCGCCATCGATCACGAAATGAAGGTGCACGGCTACGAATGCGTGTACCTCGACATCACGCACCAGCCGCCGGCGTTTCTCGCCGAGCGCTTCCCGCACATCCTGCGACGCTGTCGCGAGCTCGGGATCGACATCACGCGCGAGTGGATTCCGGTGGTGCCGGCGGCGCACTACATGTGCGGCGGTGTCGTCACCGATCGCGAGGGACGGACGGGGATCGGCCGGCTCTACGCGGCGGGCGAGGTGGCGATGACCGGGCTTCACGGGGCGAACCGCCTGGCCTCCAACTCACTCCTCGAGGCGCTCGTCTTCGGCCATCGCGCCGCCGCCGACGCGCGTCGCATGCTGGCGCACGACGCGACACCGCCGCCGCCGATGCCCGACTGGAACCCGGGAACGGCGGTGAACAGCGACGAGTCGGTGGTCGTCACCCAGAACTGGGACGAGGTGCGGCGCACGATGTGGAACTTCGTCGGCATCGTGCGCTCGACCCGACGCCTCGAGCGCGCCCGCAAACGCATTGCGATGCTGCAGGAGGAGATCCGTGAGTACTATTGGGACTTCTTGGTGACAGGCGACCTTCTCGAGCTGCGCAACATCGCGACGGTAGCGGAGCTGATCGTGCGCGCGGCCCTGATGCGACGGGAAAGTCGCGGCCTGCACTACACGATCGACTACTCCGAGCGAGACGACCTTCGATGGCGCAAGGACACCCTCATCACCCCGTCAGACTCTTGACCCGGGGCGTGACACAATCTGGTCGGCGCGTACGTTTACGCGTTGACGTCCGGCTATAGGGTTGACTATGGTTGCGGCCGATGACGTGGGTCGGACGGCGGGCGGCGGTGACGGTCGTGGGCGCCCTCCTCATGGAACTCCTGCAGAGCGTGACGGCCGGGTCGGCCGCTGCCGACATCTATCTCAAGCGCGACCGCTACGGCGTCCTGCACTTCACGAACGTCCCCACCGACAAAGGCTATCAAGTGATGATGCGGGAGCCGTTGCCGAGCTCGCGGCGGCCGAGCGTCGGGGCGAGCGGCAGCACCGGCAGTTCGTTCGTCGTCGATTCGCGCGCGTTCGACCCGATCATCGCCGAGGTCGCGGGGCGCTATCAGATGGATCGCGCCCTGGTGAAAGCGGTGATCAAGGCGGAGTCCGGCTTCCAGCCCCGCGCCGTGTCGCCGAAGGGCGCGCGTGGACTCATGCAGCTGATGCCGGGCACGGCGTTGCTGCACGGCGTACGCAACATCCACGAGCCGAGCCAGAACATCGAAGGCGGAGTCCAGCACCTGCGCATGTTGCTCGATCGCTACGGCGGCAACGTGCCGCTGGCGCTCGCCGCCTACAACGCCGGCGAGAACGCCGTCGACCAGCACGGCGGCATTCCGCCGTTCCCCGAGACGCGCGACTACGTGTGGCGCGTGCTACAGTTCCGCCAGCAGTACCTGCAACAGTACATCCAGCAAGCGATCGCCCGCGGGCAGTGAGACCCCGGTCGGGTCGTGCGCGTGCGCAGCCGATCCGCTCGTTGGTGTCGGCGTGGCGGTGTGCGTGATGGCGGTCGGGGTGCAAGATCTTCCGATGCGGCGCGCGCGGCTCCTCTGGACGGCCCCGAACGTCCTCACGCTCTTCCGCGTCGCGCTCGTGCCGGTCCTCGTCTACGTGCTGCGCGATCCCGGCCCGCTGGCCGGCCTTCTCGCGGCCCTGCTCTTCTTCCTCGCCTCGCTGACGGACTACTTCGACGGCTACCTGGCCCGCAAGTACGGTATCGTCACCACCCTCGGAAAGTTCCTCGATCCGCTCGCCGACAAGCTCATCGTCGCTTCGGTGCTGATCATGTTGGCGGCGATGCCGTGCGCGCCGGGGATGACGGCGTGCGAGCCGCGTGTGCCGGCGTGGATCGTCGTCCTGATCGTTGGGCGCGAGCTCGCGGTCACGGGGCTTCGCGGCATCGCCTCCGGCGAGGGCGTGACGCTCGGCGCCGAGGAGCTCGGCAAGTACAAGATGATCTTTCAGATGTTCGCGCTCGTCGGTCTCTTGGTGCACTACCGATATGTCTACGTCGACTTCCACGCCGCCGGGATGTACTTCTTGTGGATCGCGCTGGCGTTGGCGCTGTGGTCGGCGAGCGACTACCACGTGCGCGTGTATCGCGCGGTGCGCGCCGCGCGCGCGGCGTCGCCCGTTGACAGCCCATCCTCGCCCCCTTAAGGTACCGCGCCTGTGCGGGTGTAGCTCAGTTGGCTAGAGCACGACCTTGCCAAGGTCGGGGTCGAGGGTTCGAAGCCCTTCACCCGCTTTTGCGCCGCAAGGGCCCCGGCGTGTCGCCGGGGCCTTCGCATTCCACATCTCCGTGAGCACCGCATCCGTCCTCACGATCTATCCGACGGCGCTCAAGGTCGAAGAGGTCCTGAAGGCGCGCGCGCGCGCCGGCGACGTCTCCCTCGGCCACCGCCTGACGACGTTTCCGGAGCTGGTGGACGCGCTCGACGGCGAGATCGTCGGCGCGCCGCCGATCGTCACGGAGGCAATCGCGATCGTCCTGGCGCAGGACGCGCTCGGCGAGGTGCTGGGCGCGGAGGCCACAGGCGAGCGGCCGGGCCTCGCGTCCGCGGCGCTGCGCGCGATCGGCGAGCTCAAGGCGGCGTGTCTCGGACCCGCCGAACTCGCCGCGATCACGCGCGCGACGCGCGTCGACGAGGCGCGCCGCAGCCTGCGCTGGCTCGCGCGCGTCGCCGCGGCGTACGCGCGGCGCCTGAGGCGTCTCGGCTGCGCCGACCGCCACGACCGCGACCGGCGCGTACTGCTGCTGCTCCACCGGCACGAGAGCGCGGGTATCCGGCCGCGCGTCCTGGCGGGTATCACCCGTCTCGTCATCGCGGAGATCTACGACTACTCGCCGTTGCAATCGCTGATCGCGCGGGCGCTGATCCGCCTCGTCGGTGACGCCGAGCTCGTCACCCTGGCGCACGGGGAGAACGTCGACGCGACGCGCTTCGTGGAGCGCACGTGGAACCGCTTCGTCGAGGATCCGGCGATCGCCGACAAGGTGTTGCCGGATTTCGTCGTGCGCGGCGGTCGTTCCGGGACGTTGTCGCGCGTCCTCACGGGACTCTTCGTCGAGCCGAAGCCGCCGGTGCCGCCCGCGGCGGTGCTCGATGAAAGCGTACGCGTCGTCGTCGCCCCGGGCCGCGCCGCCGAGGTGGAGGAAATCGGACGGCGGATCCACGCCGCGCTCGCTGCGGGAGTAGCGCCGGAACGCATCGCAGTCCTGGCGCGTAACCTCGGGAGGTACCGGTCGCTCCTCGCGGAGGTCGCGCGGCGCTACCGCCTGCCGCTCGCGATCGGCGTGACGCGACCGCTGGCGGCGCATGCGTCGGTGCAGGCGGTGCTCCGTCTGGGGCGGGCGGTGGCGGACGGGCTGCCGCGCGACGCGCTCGGCGCGGCGTTGGAGAGCGCCTATCTCGGCGCGGCGCCGCGGCGGGTGCGGCGCCTGCTCGGGACGATCGGCTACGTCGACGCCGCGACCCTCCCGCTCGCGGGCTGCCTTGCCCACGCCGAGGCTCGCCTCGAGCGCCGCGCGAACGGTACGGCGCCGGCGCGCGTGCGCGAGGGAAGCGCGCGTGCCCTGGCGCGTCTCCGCCGCGACGGGCCGACGATGGCGGCGACGGTTTGTCGACTCGGCGCGCTCGCCGAGACGCGGAGTCTCGCCGCGCACGCGGCGGCGCTCCTCGATGTTCTCGGTGAGCTCGGCCTGGCACTGCCTTCGGGGGACGCCGCGCCCGGGGAGGCGTGGAGCGAGGGCGCGGCGCTTGCCGCGCTCGAGCGGCTGCTCGCCGATGTCGCCGCGCTCGGTCCGCTCGGGGCGCGACGGCTTTCGCTCGCGAGCTTTCTCGCGCGTCTCGGCGAGGCGGTCGAGGCGATCGACGTCGAGGCGCCGGGACCCGCCGCGAGCGGCGTGCACGTGCTCCCGATCGCGGACGCCCGCGGCCTCGATTTTGTCGACGTCTTCGTGCTCGGACTCGACGACGGTAGCTTTCCCGCGCCCCTCGCCGAGGACGCGCTGCTCGGCGACGGCGTGCGCTGCGAGGTGAATCGCTACGCGCTCCCACTCGTGCGTGCGGCCGTCGGACCGGCGGCGGAGGACGCCCCGCTCGGGCGCCTACTGCGGACGAGCGCCGATCGCGCCGCCGAGGATCCATTTCTCTTCTATCTCGCGCTGTCGACGGCCGAGCGGCGCGTCGTCGTCAGCTATCCGGCGCGCGACGAGCGCGGCGACGCGCTCGTGCGCTCGCCGTTCGTCGACGAGATCGTGACGATCGTCGGCGAGGACGCGGTGGTCGCGGCCGCGAATGACGGGGGCGTGCCGCCGGTCGAAGCGGCCGCCGACGTGAGCGAGCTCGTGCAGGCCGGTGTCGTGGCGGCCGCCGCGGGGCGGCCGGGGATTTTGGCGGCAGTCGGCGCCCGCCTACCGCCGGGGACGCTCGCGCGGCTCGTTGCGCGCATCCGCACGGAGCGACGCCGGGCACGCTACTTCCTTTTGGATCGCGAGCGCGACGCGGCGGCGAAGGAGGCGCTCGCCGACGCGTTCGTCGGTAGGCTCGCGCCTGATCCGGGGCGGCGCGAACGCCTGCGTGCCACGGAGTGGAGCGCCAGCCGCCTCGACGAGCTCGGCGCGTGCGGGTTCAAGTTCTTCGCGCATCGCGTCCTCGGGCTCGAGGCCGACGAGCTCGGGAACGAGGCGCTCGACGTCCGCGACGAGGGCATCTTGGTGCATCGGCTGCTCGAGGCAGTGTTGCGTTGCTGTGATCCGCTCCCGTCCGATCCCGAGGCGGCGGTGGCGGCGGCGCGTGTCGTCGCCGACGAGTGTCGGGCCACGCTCGCGGCCGAGCTGCATGCCGCCGACCCCGAGCTCTTCGCGCTCGCGTGGGCGCGCGCGCTCGCGGCCGTCGGCGAGCTCGTGCGCGGCGAGGGCGCGGCGACGCCGGCGCGTCGCCTCCTCGAGTGGCCGTTTCGCTTCACGATCGCCGACCATCGTCCCGGTGTCGGCGACGCGCGCCTCGACCTCACGCTCGCCGGCGTGCTCGATCGGGCCGACCTCTGGCTCGATGGTGCGGGGCGGATCGTCGCGGCGCGGGTGTTGGACTACAAGAACGCCAAGCGCGAGAGCGACTACGCCGCCGGCCTCGATGCGGCCCGCGCCATGGGGACGACGAGCTTTCAGATTCCCGTCTACGCGCTGGCGCTCACCGCGGCGCCCGAGCTCGCGTGGGCGGCCGACGCGAAGATCGCCGGCGGCTACGTGCTCATGCGCGCCGATCGCAAGGTGATCACCCGTCCGCTCGCCACGGCGTTGTTGGCGCGCGATCCGGAGGCCCGCCGCGCAGCCGCCGCCGACCCATCGTCGGTACCGATCGCGAGCCGTATCGTCGAGCTCGTCGCGGACGCCGCCGCGGGGCACTTCGACGTCGCACCGCGTGAGTGCAGCCGATTTTGCGCCTATCGCCACATCTGTCGCTACGAGCCGCCGCCGGAGGAAGGCGAATGAACGAACGCATCGTGCCGCGCGACGACGTCGTGCGCGAGCTCACGGCCGAGCAGCGGGCCGCCGTCGAGACGCCGGGAAGCGTCGTCGTACGCGCCGGCGCGGGGTCGGGAAAGACGGCGGTGCTGGTCGCCCGCTACGTGCGTCTGGTGTGCGGTGCCGACGGCGCGCCGGCGCCGCTCGACGTCGCGCAGGTTCTCGCCGTCACCTTCACGGAGAAGGCGGCAGCGGAGATGCGCGGTCGCATCCGCGCCGCCATTGCGGCGCGGCTAGCGGCGGCGACGGGAGCGGAGCGCGTCGGTCTATTGCGGACGCAGCGTGCGCTGGCGTCGGCGCGGATCGGTACCATCCACGCGCTCGCTGCGAGCTTGCTGCGGCGCGCCCCGCTCGAGAGCGGCACGCGCCCCGGCGCGACCGTTCTCGACGAGATCGACGGGCCGGCGTACGTCGAACGCGAGGTGCGGCGCATTCTGCTCGCGCGTCTACGCGCCGGCGATCACGACGTGCGCCGCTGCGCCGAGGCGTGGGGCTTCGGCTTGACCGATTCGGCCGGCCTCGTCCCGGTCACGTGCGACGTCCTCGCCGAGCTGGCGCGGCGCGGACTCTCTGCGACCGAGCTCGGGCCGGCGCTGGTCCGGCAGGAGGCGGCCGCCAGCGCCGCCGCGACCGACCTTCGTCGCGACACGGCGCGCGTGCGTGCGCTTGTGGCGGGATGGCTCGGTGTCGCCGGCGAGCCCGGAGCGCGGGTGAGCGCCGCGGCGAGCGCGGCTGGTGCGGAGTTGCGCCAGCGCTGGCCGCACTGGCGGGCGCATCTCGACGCGCTCGGGACGGCCGGTGACGTCGAAGACCTGCTCGCCCTGCGGGATTTTCCGAGCACGGCGGGCCGTGCCTTTCGCCAGCGCTCCGAGTGGCGTGCCTGCGCCGACCTTCTCACCTTCAAACTGCAGGACGGCACCCCGCGATTCGGCGGCGCGATCGCCGCCGCCTTCGGCTGCTGTTGCGGCCTGCCGCTCGCGGCCGCGCTCACCCGTGTCGTGCACACGGTCGACGCGGCGCTCGCCCTCGCCAAGCGGCGCGACGGGGTGCTCACGTTCGACGATCTCATCGCCGGTGCGCGCAGGTTGTTCGCGGAGCACGCTGGCGTCGCCGCCCGCATCATGGACGACGTGCGCGCGATTCTCGTCGACGAGTTTCAGGACACCGATCCGGCACAAGTCGACCTGGTGCGTCGCCTCGCTGCCGGCGGTGCCGAGCTCTTCGTCGTCGGTGACGAGAAGCAGTCGATCTATCGGTTTCGCGGCGCCGAGGTGCAACTCTTCGCCGCAATGCGGACGACGCTCGGCTGCGAGCGCTCGCTTGCCGACAACTTCCGCTCGCGGCCGCCGCTGCTCGCGTTCGTGAACGGGCTTGCGGCACGGCTCTTCGCGGCGCGCGCCGACGGCGCGCCGTGGCGGGTGCGGTGGTCGCCCGCGCAACGCTTGCGCCCGCGCCGCGCGCTGGACGGTGCCGGCTCGGACGGCGTCGTTGCGATCGGCGGCGGAGGCGCTGCTGGCGCCACGACGTTCGTCGACGCCGTCTCGGCGTCATCGCGACCGCTCGTGCGCCTGAAGAGCCTGGTGAATCAGATCGGCGCGAGCGGCACGGATCTGCTCGCGGCGCCGGCGCGTGCGCTCGAGGCGCGGGTCATCGCGGCGACGATCACCGAGCTCCTCGGTGAGGGATGGCGCCCGCGGGACGTCGCCGTCCTCCTGCCGGCGTTGACGCAGGTGAAGGCCTACGAGTACGCGCTGCGCCGTTGGGCGATTCCCTACGAGGTCGTGCGCGGCCGCGGCTTCTATGAATGCCAGGAAATCCGCGACCTCGTGCATCTCCTCGCCGCGGTCGTCGATCCGCACGATGCCGTCGCCCTCGCGGGTGCCCTGCGCTCGCCGCTCTTCGGCCTCTCGGACGAGGTGCTCGCGCATCTCGCCGACGTTCCCGGCGGACTCTCGGGGTGCTTCACTGCCGGCGGGTCCGTCACCGACCTTGCCACGGTAGAGGCCGAGGAGGTCGGCGCGGCGCGCGACCTCCTCCTCGAGTTACGCGCCGTGCACGACCGCGTCCCGGCTGCCGACGTCCTGACGCGCGCCGTTGCCGCGACGCACCTCGAGGGCGTGCTCCTGGCACAGTTCCACGGCGCGCAGAAGGTCGCGAACGTGCGGAAGCTGATCGCGCAGGCGCGTGCCGTGGAACACGGACGGTTCGTGGGGGCGGCGGAGTTCGTGGCGCGCGCGCGCCGGCTGCTCGAGAACGAGTCGCGCGAGCCCGAGGCGCCGCGCCTCACGAGCGACGCGGAGGCCGTGCAGGTCATGACGGTTCACCAAGCGAAGGGGCTCGAGTTCCCGGTCGTGATTCTGGCGGACCTCGGACGCGAGCCGCCGCGCGACTACCGCTCGCCGGTACTCGTCGATCGCGAGTATGGCGTGCTCGCGGCGGCGACCTTCGGCGCCGGGCGGCATCGGTTGCCGCATCGTCTCGTGGACGCCTGGCGTCGCGACGATCACGACCGCGCCGACGCCGAGCGCGCGCGTCTCCTCTACGTCGCCTGCACGCGTGCGCGCGACGTCTTGGTGCTCTGCGAGGGAAAGGGGCGGCGATCGGCGCTCGCGGACGAGGGGGTGGAAGGCGACCGCACGTGGTGCGAGCAGATCTGGTCATTCCTCGGTCGCGAGACCGTAGCCGCCTTCGTCGCCGGTGCGGCCGAGCGGATGATCGTGGAGGCGCCGGGCGAGGGGCCGGGGGGCGAGGCGATCGCGGTCGCGGTCGAGATGGAGAAGAGCGCCGCGCTGCTCGCGCGCGTGTCGCCACCGGTGCGGGACACCGTCGAGACGAGCATCGCACGCGCACTCACGGAGACGGCCGCGCCCGCGGACGTCCGCGCCGTCGCGCGTGTGTGCGACACGCCTCCGCCCGCGCCCGGCGCCCTCGTGGTGAGCCCGACGGCGCTCGCGGACTACGCGCGCTGCCCGCGGCAATTCTGGTATCGGCACGTGCGCGGCGTTGCAGAGACACGCGAGAGCGGGCGCGCCGACCGTCGCGCCGCCGGCGCGCTCGAGACCGCGCCCGCGGGCGGGACGCCGCCTGCCGACGCCGTCCGCTTCGGGCTCGCGGCGCACGCCGCTCTCGAAGGCCTCGACCTCGAGCTTCCCGCTGCGGCCCGCGCCGCCGCGGTCGCCGCGGCGCTTGCCGGTGCGTGCGACCTCGACGACGCGGAACGAGCGGCGGTCGGTCGCGACCTCGTCGCCGCGCTCGCGCGCTTCGCGACGAAGGAAGGCGCGCTGCGCGTCGACGGCCGCGAGGTGCCGTTCTGCCTGCGGTTCGCAGGCCCGCCGGAGATCTTCGTCCGCGGCCGCATCGACGTCCTCGGCGAGCGCGGCGCGCGGCTCGTCATCCGCGACTACAAGTACGCGCCGCCGGCGCGCGACGGTGAGGCGTATCGCGTGCAGCTCGAGATCTACGCGCTGGCCGTCGCCGCGGCCCACCCCGGCCGTCCCCTCGAGGTCGAGATCGAGTGGCTACGCGCGCCCGGCGGCCGTGTCGCGTTGCCGGTCGACCTCGCGACGGCGCGCGCGCACGCACAGGCGACGAGCACGGCGCTGGCGGCGGCGCTGGACACGCGCGCGGCGCCGGCGTTTCCATTGGCATTCGCTGCGCCCGCGCCCTGTCGTGCGATCGGCTGCGGGTTCGTCGGGCGTTGCTTTCCTCGGGATGCCACGGGGGACGGCGGCGCTTCGCGTTCCGCCTTCCGCGCTCCGCGCTCCTCGGCTACGATGCCGTCGTGAGTGTGGAGGCGCGGATGACGGGGGAGGGGGACGAGCGCGTAGACGGCCCGCGCATCGCCATCGTGCTGTCCGGCGGCGGTGCGCGCGGCGCGTACGAGGCGGGGGTGCTCTCGTTTCTCATGGCGGAGCTACCGAAGCGCCTCGGACGCCGGCCGACATTTCACATCGTGAGCGGCGCCTCGGTGGGCGCGATCCACGCCTGCTATTGGGTCGCGAGCCTTCACGAGGACGACGAGACGCGCGCCGCACGGCTGGCACAGGTGTGGGACTCGCTCACGATCGAGCACGTCTACCGGCTGAGCGTCGCCGACCTGCTGCGTATTCCTTCGCGGCTCCTCGGCTATCAGTTTTGGCCGCGACCGGTGGCGGGGGCGGATCTTCCCGACCGGCTTCCGGGCCTTCTCGACACGAAGGCGCTCGAGGAGCTGGTCCGGCAGCAGATTCCGTGGAAACACCTGCGACCGAACCTGCGCTCCAGTCGCACCGTGCTCTGCGTTTCGTGTACGGAGATCGCGTCGGGACGCGCGGTGGTATTCATCGAGGGTCAGCGCGTGAACCTGACGCCGTGGGAGTACGACCCCTACGTGGTCGCGCGCGCCTCCACCATCGGTCCCGTGCACACGCTTGCCTCGGCCGCGATCCCGCTCTTCTTTCCCGCGGTGCGGATCGGCAATCACTACTACTGCGACGGCGGCCTGCGCCTGAACACGCCGCTCTCACCGGCGCTCCGCCTCGGGGCCGATCGCCTGCTGCTGATCGCCTTGCGCCACCCGCCCGACGAGCCGTCCCCCGACGAGGATCGTGCTCGCGAGGTCGCCTACAGCAATCCCGCCTACCTCATCGGCAAGGTCCTGAACGCGCTCCTCCTCGACCACATCGACTACGACTTGCAGCACATGCGTCTGGTGAACTCCATTCTCGCCGGCGGCGAGAAGGCGTTCGGCTCCGAGTTCCTGCCGAAGATCAACGCGATCATTCGCGAGCGGCGCGGCGCCGACTACAAGCCGGTGCGGGAGTGCGTGATCCGGCCGTCGGAGGACCTCGGCCGTCTCGCCGGGCTCGCGTACAAGCAGCGCACGCGCTCGCTGTGGCCGGCCCGCGTGGTCTCCGATCTCGTCATGCGCTCGGCGGCGCAGGGCGTGCCCGAGGGTGAGGCCGACCTCCTCTCCTACGTGCTCTTCGATGCCGCCTATACGCGCCAGCTGATCGCTCTCGGTCGCGCGGACGCGACCCGCCAGGCCGACGAGATCGCCGCGCTTTTCTCGTGAGCGCATGACGCGCGCGCAGCGGAACGCGCTGGCGGACGTGATCGTCGCCGCCCTCCACGAACGCGCCGCGGGCGACGCTCTCGCGACCCTCGAGCGCGTGCTGGCGACGACCGACGCCGTCGCCGTGGAGCGTGCCGCGGTGGCGCGGCTGGTCGCAACCCGTATCGTCGTCGTGGGGAGCGCCGCGGCCGGCGACGGTGGGACACAAGACGCCGGCGATGCCGACGCCACCTGCGGGCCCGATGCGGCGGTCGTGCATGTCGTTCTCGCTCTCGCCTTCGTGCCGGTTCGGGCAGAGGCGCTGGCGCGCGTCCAGCGCGCGCGGCTCGCGAGCAAGGCGTATTGGAGGACGCCGGCGCCGGGCGAGCGTGGGCACCGGAGCGCGCGCCCCGAGCTTGGCGGGACGCGTGTCACGAACGCGCAAGACGGCGCGGAGGCGGATCTCGGCGCGTGCCTACGACGGGCCGCGGCGCTCTTCGATGCGCGGCTCTACTTCGAGGTGCACGAGGAGCTCGAAGCACTCTGGCGCCGCGTCAGCGGCGCGACGCGCATCGTCGTCCAGGGTCTGTTGCAGATCGCGGTGGCGCTGCACCACGCCGAGGGCGGCAACGTCGACGGCGCGCGCCGGCTCCTCGCCGCGGGGCGCGCCAAGGTCGAGCCGTACGCCCCGACGTGGCGCGGCGTCGCGATCGCCGCGCTCCTCGCCGATCTCCGCCGCTGGGAGCACGCGCACCTCGACCGCGGGGAGCCGGCGGCCGCGCCCCGGCTCGTGATCGCATGACGGCGCACGAGAGCACGCCGCGGCCGCCGGACGTCGGGCGCGAACCGCTCGCGATTCTCGACGGTCATTTCCTGATCTTCCGCGCCTACCATGCGCTGCCGGAGCTGCGGGCGCCCGACGGCGTCGTGGTGCATGCGGTGCTCGGCTTCGCGCAGTCGCTGCTCAAGTTGCGCCCGCGGCTGCCGCCGCTCGTCCTCGTCGCCTTCGATTCGGATCCGGTGGTCTCGTTCCGCACGCGGCTCTTTCCCGCGTACAAGCAACATCGCGGGCGGCCACCAGCCGACCTCGAGCCACAGTTCGCGCTCTGCATCGAAGCGCCGCGCGTGCTTGGGTACGCCGGCGCGGTCGCCGCCGACTACGAGGCCGACGACGTCATGGCGACCGCGGTGCGTCGCTTCGGCGCCGGTGGGCGTCCAATCGAGCTCCTGACGCAGGACAAAGACCTCGTCCAGTTGGTGTCGCCCACGGTGACGTGGATCGGCTTCGACGGCAAGCTGCGCCTCGACCCGGCAGCCGTGGGCGAGCGCTTCGGCGTGCGCCCGGAGCAGATTCCCGACTACCTGGCGTTGGTCGGTGACAGCGTCGACGGTATCCCCGGAGTGACGGGTGTAGGGACGAAGACGGTACGCGCGCTCCTCGCGCGCTTCACGGACGTCGAGGATCTGCTGGCGCACCTGCACGACCTGCCCGCTGCCGTCGCGCGCGCCCTCGGCGCCGATCCCGCGCGCGTGCGGCTGAGCCGTCGGCTCGCGGAGCTGCGCGACGACGTCGCGCTCGACGTCGAGCTCCAGGATCTGCGGCCGCGCGGTGTACAGCTCGAGGAAGCGCGAGGCTTCTTCGGCGGCCTCGGTTTGTATCGCTTGGTCGAGCGGCTCGAGCGCGAGGCGACCGTGCCCTGATTCCCGGGTGACGCGCGGCGAACGCAACGGAGAGCGGCGGCCTCGTGCGCGCCGATTCAGTCGCAGAGCGCCGCGAGTTCGTCGACGAGCGCGGCGATCGCGGCGCAGCCCGCCTCCCAGAACGCCGGCTGCGTGACGTCGAAACCGACGCGCGCGAGGAGCGTCGCCGGCTCGACGCTGCCGCCGCTCGCAAGCAGCTCGGTGTAGAGTGGCACGAACGGCGCGCCCTCGCGTCGATAGCGCTGGAAGAGGGCGAGAGTGAGCAGCTCGCCGAAGGCGTAGGCGTAGCAGTAGAAGCGGCTGTGGATGAAGTGCGGGATGTAGCTCCACCCGTGACGGTACGCCGGATCCATCTCGACGGCGTCCCCGTGCAGCCGATTCTGCGCCTCCCACCACAGCGTGCCGATGTCGTCGGCCGAGAGCCGTCGCTCGCGGCGCGCCGCGTGCAACGCGAGCTCGAAACGTGTCAGCGCGTGCTGGCGGAAGATGGTGCCGTACATCTCGTCGAGCGTCTCGACGAGGAGACGACGCCGGGTCGCGACGTCGGGCGCGAGCGCGACCAGATGATCGGTCACGAGCATCTCGGCGAACACCGACGCCGTCTCGGCGAGGACGAGCGGCGCATCGTAGTTGAGCAGGGTCTGCCGGCGGGCGAGCGTGGAGTGGAGGCCGTGTCCGAGCTCGTGCGCCAAGGTGGCGACGTCGCGACTCGTCCCGGCGTAGCTGGCGAGGACGTACGGATGATGGCGCGGGCTCCACGCGGCGCAGAAGGCGCCGTGGCGCTTGCCGGGACGCACCTCGGCGTCGATCCAGCGGCCGTCGAAGAACGCCGCCGCGAGGTCGGCGAAGGCGCCGCTGAAGCGGCCGAACGCGTCGAGGATGATCGTGCGCCCGTGGGCGATCGGCACCTGCGCGGCGACACCGTCGATCGGCGCGTAGACATCGGCGCTCGCGAGGCGCGGCAGGCCGAGGATGCGCGCCTTCAGGGTGAGGAAGCGACGGATCACCGGATAGTGGCGCTCCACCACGTCCATCATGACCGCGACCGTCGCGGGATCGAGCTCGTTGGCGAGGTGCGTGGGCGCGGCGAGGTCTTGATACTCACGCAGCTCGCAGTCGATACGATGGTCGAGGACGAGGGCGTTGGTGACGGCGGTGAGCGGGAGCTGGTGCGCGGCGTACTCGTCGAGGAAGGCGCGGAGCGCGCGGCGCCGGAGCTCGCGATCGGGGTGGTGGAGAAGCGCCATCACCTCGCCGTCCGTCAGCACGCGCTCGGCGCCGTCGACCAGCAGGCGGAACCGCAGCGAGGCGGTGAGCTCGTCGTAGAGCTGCGCAAATGCCGCCGGACCGCTCACGCTCTTGCGTACGAGGACGCGCTCTTCGTCCTCGCTCAAGAGGTGCGACTTGAAGCGCCGCACGGTGCGCAGGAAATGCGCGTAGTCGACGAGGACGGGATCGGCGACGAGCGCCGCGAAGCGGTCGTCGTCGAGAGCGGTGAGCTCGAGATCGACGAAGACGAGGAGCGTCCGTAGCTCCGCCTGCTCCTCGGTCGTGCGCTGCTCGAGGTCGAGTACGACCGGATCGCCGCTGTCGGCGGCGGCGAGAAGCGAGGCATAGAAGCCCGGCCGTTGCCCGACCTCGAGGATGGCCTCGTACTCGCGAAGCGCGCGCAGCAGCTCGGTGGCGGTCGGCCCGGCGCGCAACGCGCCCCGCCACGCGGCGGCGAAACGTTCCGCCCGCTGGTGCGCGTCGCGCGCATCGGTGGCGAGCCGCGGATCGTCGGGTCCGCTGTAGAGCTCGACGAGATCCCAGCGCACGCCGGCGGCGGCAGCGGCAGCGGACGAGTAGGCGGGCGCGGCGGCGACGGGCGGCAGGTGCAGCTCGTGGCGCGGCATGCGCGAGCACTAGCAGTGCTCCCGCGGTTCTGCGAGCTGGCAATTGCGCGACAGCTGGCAATTGCGCGGCTCCTGTGGTTTCTCGGCACAATAAAAAAGGGGCGGAGGACCCCCTTTCCCTCCGCCCCACTCGCGCTCACGCCGTTTCCGGTACGCACGCGAGGGTGAATCGCAGTCGCCGTGTATCGATGAGACTAGGCGAGCCTGCGCAGGCTGGCAATTCACGAAAGGGGGGAGAGGGCGCCGGAAAAATGGGGGCATGGATGCGGCGAAACGTGGTGAGCTCGCGAGTCCGGCGTCTGTGTATCGCGAGCGGGATGGTCGCGACGTTCGCAGTGAGCACGGGCGCACGATGTACCGACGCCGCCTCGTGCGCGCTTCCTGCCGCTCTTCGCATCGCGGTGGAGGAACGGGGAATCATGGACCACGGCGGTGCCGCACTGGTGGCGGCCGCGCCGTCCACGTCCGGCCTGGAGGCGGGCGACGTGATCCGCCAGGCGAACGGTCTTCGCGTCGAGAGCTGTGCCGATCTCGAGCGCGCCGCCGCCGAGGCGATGGCGAAAGGGCTCGTCCTCCTCCTCGGCGTCGAGCGCGAGGGACGCCTGCTCGGGATCGCCGCGACGACACCGGCAATCGACGCCCGAGTCGCGGCGCGTGCGGACGGAGAAACACCGGCAGCGCCCCCGCGGCCGATACCGCCGCCGCTTCCTGGTAACGCGGCGCCGGCGCCCGCGCTCGCCGCGGTGGTCACGCCGCGGCCACGACGGGCGGCGGTGCTACCGCCGCGGGGCGATGCGTCGGCGGATCTCCGTCGTCGCGCCGCCACCGCCGGCGCGGCGCTCGCGCGCGTCGACGACGCGGCGCGACCGGGAGTGCCGATCGTCGTCTACGAGCGGCGTCTCGGCGACGCCGAGGCGGCGATCGCCGCGCTCGAGTTCGGCGTCGCCGAGGCGGAGTCGGCGGTACGGGACTTCGTCGAAGAGGCCGTCGCGTTGCACCGCACCGCGCGTGACGTCCGGCGCTCGCAGCTCGCGATGCTCAGGGAATCCGGCGTCGATCGTCGCGCGTCCACCGCGACCGGGTTGCCGTACTTCTCGGACTCGAGAGTACCCGACTGGGTGGCGACGTACCCGTTCCTCACGGTGACACTTCTCGAGTCGCCGCACGAGACGCGCATGCCGATTGCCGGGGAGGTGGCGGGTCGATGGGATCCCGATCGCGCGCTCGAGCTTCTCTGGGATCGTGCACGCGCTGCGACCGCCGAGCTGACGACCTGGGCGCAGGCGTGAGGGTGGTCCGACATCATGCCGGCGGCGCGTCCTTCAGGAGTCCTTTGCCGGGAACGTGGTTCATCTCGAGGCGAATGCCGTCCGGATCCTCGAAGAGGACGGAGTAATATCCCGGCGCCCACGCGCCCTCCTCGGGTGCATGCACGATCGTCGCTCCGATCGTCTTCAGGAATTCGTACAGTGCATCGACGTCGACACGCTCGCGGGCGCGAAAGCAGACGTGATGAAGGCCGACGCGCGTCTGCACGAAGCGCTCGTCACGATGGCGGTCGTCGGCGCGCATGATACCGAGAGCCGTCCGTCCGCCGACACAATAGAGGTAGCCGTCCATCTTGAAGACGGGGCGTAGCCCGAGAAACGGGAGCAGGCGCTCGTAAAACGGTAGACACGCCTCGTAATCGCTGACGGTGAGCATGACGTGCGCGACGCCGTTGATCTCCACGGGAGTCCTCCCTCGCGGGATGTCGCGCACGCGCACGGCCGACGCAAGCCCGCGGCGCGCGGGTGTCTCCGCGTGGACGATCGCCGTCGGGTGGTGCGGACGACCGGTTCTCGCACACTGGCGGGCGTGCGATACTCGCAAGCGATGCGCTGCATCCTCGACGGTCGACGTCTGGCGTGCGCGTTCGCCGTGCTTCTCCTGGTAGTCGCCGGTGGCGACCGTGCCGACGGGCAGATGGGCGGGACCACCGCGCCGAACAGCGGCGCTGTCGCGGGGAAGGTCGGCGTCGGACACACCGACCTCTTCATCGAGGTGCCGCTCGAGAGTCCGTCTCCCGGCGTCGTCTTCCCCTTCGGCGGCTCGCATCATCAGGTGCCGGGCGTCGTCGCCGTGAATCATGCGCCGTACTATTGCGTGCCGCACGCACACGCGTTTCGCGAGCGCGCCGCGTTCGTCGCCCACCTGCGCGTGCATCACGGCGTGCGCGACGGCGATATCCCGAAGGCCGTGCTCGTCGTGGGCGGTCAGGTGCGGTACGTCGGCAAGTGAGTCGGGGCGCGCCGACGCGGCGCGCGGCCTCGAGCGTGTGGCGCGCGCGATCGTACGCTGCCGGCTTTGCCCACGGCTCGTCGCGCATCGCGAGCTCGTCGCGCGCAGCAAGCGCCGCCAGTTCCGCGACCAGACCTACTGGGGAAGGCCGCTCGCGGGCTTCGGGGATCCCGCGGCGCGTCTCCTGATCGTCGGCCTCGCGCCCGCCGCCCACGGCGGCAACCGCACCGGCCGCATGTTCACCGGCGACCAGAGCGGCGACTGGCTGTTTCGCGCGCTGCACGAGGCGGGATTCGCAAATCAGGCGCACTCCGTGTCTTGCGACGACGGCCTCGTGCTGCGCGACGCCTACGTGACCGCGGCGGCGCGTTGCGCACCGCCCGACAACAAGCCGAGCGTCGGCGAGCTCGAGCGCTGTCGACCGTATCTCCTGCGTGAGCGTGCGCTGCTGGTGCGCGTGCGCGTTGTTGTGGCGCTCGGACGCGTCGCGTTTGCGACCGTTCTCGCGACCGAGCGGGCGCGGGGCACGGCGCTACCGAGACCGCTGCCGCGCTTCGCCCACGGCGCCGTCACGGCGCTCGGTCAGCTCACGCTCATCGCCTCGTATCACCCCAGTCGTCAGAACACGCAGACGCGGAAGCTGTCACGTGCGATGCTGGCGTCGGTCTTCGCACGCGCGCGCCGCTGCGTAGAGGCGGACGCGTAGCGGGGTGGAGGACGTAGCGCCGCCCGCTCAGTGGAGCGCGACGGATGCGGGGGGTGTGGGTAGCGCCGCGGCATCGACCGTGGGAGTGCGCCAGTCGACGATCGGCAGATAGACCGTGAACGTCGTGCCCGCGCCGGCGGTGCTGTCGATGGTGACGAAGCCGCCGTGCGCCTCGACGAGCGTCCCGACGATGTAGAGGCCGAGCCCGGTGCCTTCCTGCGTACCGTCGCCGGCGCGCGCGTAGCGTTGGAAGATGCGGGAGAACTCGTGCGGCGGGATGCCGATGCCAGTGTCGGAGACGGCGAGCGCGACACTCGACGGCAGACGCTCGGTGCGGACGGTGATGCGACCGCCGTGGGGCGTGAACTTGATCGCATTCGTGAGCAGGTTCGCGGTGATGCGCTCGAGCTGTAGACTGTCGGCGACGATCTCGGGCAGCTCGGTGTCGAGGACGACATCGACCGCGAGGTCCATGAGCTGCGCGTGCGCCGCGTACTGCTCGACGGTGCTGCGCACGACCGTGTTCAGGTTCAGGGAGCGGCGTGACATGACCATGCGGCCGGCTTCGATGCGCGAGACGTCGAGGAAGTTGCCGACCAGCGTCAGCACGGTGCGCGTGTTGGTGTTGATGCGCAGCAGGAGCTCGCGATGCTCGGGCGAGGGCGGACAGGCGCTGTCGAGCATCATCTCGGTGTAGCCGAAGATGGCGCCGAGCGGGTTGCGGATATCGTGACCTACCATGGCGAGGAAGTCGGCGCGCAGCTGCTCGAGCTCGGCGCGCGCCGTGACGTCGCGATACACGACCTCGGTACCGGTCGGGATGCCGCTCGTCCGCAGCAGCGCCGGCTGCGCCTCGAGGTGGAGGACGCGCCCCTCCTGGTGGACGGCGCGGACGTCGATCAGCGCCGGCTCGGCAGGCGTGAGGAGGTTTGCCCGCGTCCAGCGCTGAATCGCGCGCACGCTCTCGTCGGCGAGCAGGCGGCACGCCGGCTTGCCGATCAAGAGGTCGCGGTCCCATCCGAAGAGAAGCTCGGCGGCGCGATTCATCGAGGTGATGGTCTCGGTGAGGTCGAAGGTGAGGATCGGCGCGCCCGCGTGCTCGATCATCGACCGGAAGCGCTCCTCGGAGGCGGTGAGGCGGGCGACGGTGTGCTCGAGCTCGCTCGCAAGCCGGTGCGCGTCGCCGTCGAGCGGGAGCGTTCGCGATTGCGGCGGGCGGCGGGCGAGCGCCCCGAGCGCGACGAGCGCGGCGAGCAACGAGAGCAACGCGCCCGTCGGCAGCAGCGCGTGTGGGTCATGGAGGAGCGCCGACAGCAGCAGCGCCGCGCCGATCAGGAGGGGGGGGTCGACACGGCGTGCTCGGCGCGGAGTCGGAAGCGGAGCTGCGGGGCGCTGACAATCGGCTAGACGCATTGGCTCTCGTTCCTCGCGTGCCGGAGGAGCGAGTTCCATGCCACGGCGCGACGCCTGCAAGATCGCGGGTCTGGCGCCGTGAGCCGAGGGTGGGCGCGTCGCCCGCGGCACAGACGATGTGTCAGGGGGCGCCGAGGCGCGAGAGGTTGCCGAAGATGTTGCGGATCGTCTGCTGCACGTGCTCGGGGATCTCACGGCTGAATGCGACGCGGCGCCGCCCCGCCCAGTCGCGGCGCACGACCACCGTACCGCTGGCGATCGGCAGAGGTTGTAGCAAACGCCGTAACCGGCGCCGCTCGATCTCGGGAAGGCCGCCGCCCTCGACGCTGACCATCCGGCGCCCGCCCTCCGTCGTGAAGCGCACCCGCGTCCCGCGCCCGGCGTCGCTCTTCGTGCGCCGCAGCATCAGCGCCGCGTGCGCTCAGTGAAACGCGTCGACGATGCGCCTCCAGCGCGCGTCGTCGGCGCCCGCGTGGAAGGGGACATAGAAGGCGACGCGATCGAGAATGCCGGCGTACTTCGCTTGCACCGTGGCCGCGAGATCGTCGTACGGTGCCGCGACCGCGAAGACCTCGAGCATCTCGTCGGTGATCTCGGCTCCCATACCCGCCCAGTCGCCCTTGGCCGCCTTCTCGTTCAGGCGGACGCAGGTGTCTCCCCAGCCGTGGGTTTCGAGGACGCGGATGTACGTGCGTGTCGATGCGTAGAAGGAGATCTGCATGCGGACCGCGTCCTTCGCGCGCTGCATCTCCTCGCGGGTGGCGCCGGTGATGACGAAGGCGCTCGTCGAGAGCGTCAGGTCCGGTCGCGTGCGTCCGCCCTTGGCGAGCCCTTCTTCCACCTCCGGCAGGAGATGCTCGCGCAGGTAGCGAATCGAATGGAAGGGGTGGACGTGGAAACCGTCGCAGAGCTCGCCGGCAAGTCGGCACATGTAGGGGTTCACGCCCGCGATGTAGATCGGGATCTTCGGGTGCGCGATCGGGCCGGGATTGAAGAAGGGGGTCATCAGCGTGAAACGGTAGTGCTCACCCTCGAACTGCGGCTTGGTGCCGTTCTGCCAGCAGTCCCAGATGGCGCGGATGGCGAGGATCATCTCGCGCAGGCGCGGTCCCGGCGCCTCCCAGGGGATTCCGAAGCGCCGCTCGTTGTGGCCCTTCACTTGGGTGCCGAGGCCGAGCAGGAACCGGCCGTTCGACTGCGCTTGCAAGTCCCAGGCGATCTGCGCGTGCACCAGAGGACTGCGCGGAAACGCGACCGCGATCGAGGTGCCGAACTGGATCCGCTGCGTGTGCTCGGCGACGAGCGCGAGCGGGAGGTATGGGTCGTGGCTCGTCTCCGCCGTCCACAGCGCGTCGAACCCGAGATCGTCGGCGACGCGCGCGAGCGCGGGCACGTCGGCGAGCGCAAGAGGGGGAAGCACGGTGTCGAGCTTCATCGTGAGACCTCCGGGTTCGATGGTACGGCGGCGCGGCGCCGCGCTACGCGATGCTCACGGGCCGCTCGGACGCATGAACGGGCCAGGCCGGAGCGGCGTGATGAGCGACCCGTGCAGCCGCCCCCCCGGGTCCGACAGCGGCGTGATGCGATTCGGGATCGGACCGACCGCTACCGGCCCGAGCGGCGCGAACGGGATGCCGAACGCGAAGGTGGGATAGTTCGAGAGCACCGTTTGCGGCGCCGGCTGAATGTTTTGCACGACGACCGTCGCCGGCGGCGCCTCGACGACGATGTTCGGCGCCACCACGATCGGCGGCGGCGCGGGTTCCGGCAGCGCCGTCGGCGGCGGCGCCGCGACGCCGAGCGAGGAGGCGATCCTGAGCACTACGGCCTCCGCGCTCGCCTCCGGCTGCGCCAGGCGCCGCGCCCGCGCCGCGGCACGTGTCGCCGTCACGACCTCCTGGACGACCGCCGGTGACAACGGCGCGTTGGGATACCAGCCGGTCGAGGGGTAGATGCCGACCAGAGAGAGCAGCGACGCCGGATTCTGTGTCGCGACCGTCTGCAGCCCGAGCTCGCGGGCGAGTCCCGCGGCGAAGGCCCCCTGGGTCGAGCCGTCCGTCTTGGGCCCGGGCTGGTCCGCCGGCCGCACCTTCATCTGAAACACACGCGCGCTGTCGCGCTGTCCCTGCGGCACGTGCGCGACATCGTCGTCGAAGTGGGTGCGCCCGGTCTCGTCGGTCCAGCGATAGACCTCGGCGGAAACGGGACGCGCGAGGAGCAGCAGTGCGACGAGGAACGAAACGGCGAGCCGCGAAGCGTGCATGACTCTCGAGATTCTAGAAACATCGGGTCTCCCAAGCAACGACGACGTGTCGACGCCGCGCGCGCCGTGTAGTAAGAAGCTCCGCTGCGGCGGCGTACCCAAGTGGTTAAGGGAGAGGTCTGCAAAACCTCGATGCAGCGGTTCGAATCCGCTCGCCGCCTCTCGCAGTTCGCTGGTGTAGCCCAAACGGCAGAGGCAGCTGACTTAAAATCAGTCCAGTGGGGGTTCGAGTCCCTCCACCAGCATCAAGTACTTGAGACGTGCGACCGTCCGCGCGCACAGACCCGCTGAGCCTCGATCCACTCGGAAGGGAAGGAGGAAAGGCGCCTCTTGTACGGTGATGTACGCTAGAGTACAAAATCAGGATGGCAACTACGCTGTCCATCAGCGAGGCTCGAGCAGCGCTCCCCGACCTCGTAGACCGGGTCACGAATGGCGAGGAGATCACCCTTACCCGCCACGGCCAGCCGGTCGCGGTCGTCGTCCGGCCGGATGCACTTCGAGTGCGCAGGGGTGAAGGTGCACTCGTCTCGGCTGCCGACCTGCGTGAGCGCCTCCGGGCAGCGCGCCGCGTCGCGCGACCTGTCCCCAAGGGCGTTTCCCGAAAGCGCGCCGATGCGCTCGTTGCCGACCTTCGAGCCGGTCGGGCGCGAGGCTGATGGACGCGTTCGACGCAGACGTCCTCATCTACGCCGCATTTCGCGTCCATCCACTCGGGAGCAGAGTGG
>JACQEO010000012.1 GCA_016200545.1 Deltaproteobacteria bacterium
CGAACTGGAAGGCGCGATCCGAGACTATCTGCGTCTCAACAACCAACATCCCAAACCCTTCGTCTGGACCAAAACGGCCGACGAGATCCTCAATTCCTTGGCACGCTTTTGTCAACGAACTTCCGGAACAGGACACTAGGGCGGCACGCGTACTACGGCCCGTGACTACCAGCCGGCTCGGCCGTGAGCCTCGGCGCTGACCGCCGACGTCTCATCGGGAGGCCGGCGCGAGCCGTAGCGTCGTGAGAAGACCTCGGTGAACTCCGCCCCAAGCAGCAGGATCTGCGCCGAGTAGTAGATCCAGAGCAGCAGCAGGACGAGCGAGCCGGCCGCACCGTACACCGAGCTCGCGCCTGCACGCTTGAGGTAGAGCCCGAGTAGACTCTCACCGACGATGAACAGGATCGACGTGACGGCGGCCCCGAGTGTCACGTCGTACCAGTGCAGGTCCACGTCGGGCAGCACCTTGTAGACGAGCGCGAAGAGCGCCGTCAGGACGACAAATGAGACGCCGAAGTTGAGCATCGGGAGGGACGGTCCGAAGACCGGGAAGTGCTCGATGAGGCGCTGGTGAGCGGCAGACAGGACCGCGGACAATGCCAAGGAGGTGAGGAGGAGGAAGCCGATGCCGAGGATCATCGAAAACGCCGCGAGTCGCTGCCGAAGGACACCGCGCATACCGCCGCGGCGCGGCTCGGCGCGGAAGATGTCGTTGAGCGTCGTCTGAAGCTGACCGAATGCACCCGAGGCGCCGACGAACATGGTCGCAAAGCTCACGACGGTCGCGACGATCCCCGAGGCCGGGCGCATCACCTCGCGGACCATGGTTTCGATCATCGACGCACCCTCGGATCCGACGACCTCCCGGATCTTTTGGACGATCTCCCCCTCGGCCGCCACTCGACCGAGCCCCATCCCGGCGATCGCGATCACGAGGACGAGGAGGGGCGCTATCGAGAAGACGGCGTAGTAGGCGAGGGCCGCACCCTGACTGAGAGCCCGGTCCTTTTGGAACCGGGCAAGCACCTCGCGAATGATCCCCACGGAGCGCTACGGATAGTCGATGGCTGTTGTGCCGCCTGTGTCGCGCAGTTTCCAGCCGGCCCCTCCACCACCTTTTCCACCGCCCCCCCGCGAATAGTACGTCTCCAAGCTCTGGGTAGTGGTGAGGACGTAGGATTTCCCGTCAGCATCCACGCCCGAGCAAGAGCCCTCGAGCGTGAACCGATAGACGGTTCCCTGCACGCGCGGAGTAGGAAGCTGCGCGTACGTGGATGTTCCCGTGAAGTTGCTACAGGTGTTCACGGGTGCAGTCGGGTAGGGCCCGAGGCTCCACTGCACCCACCCGTTCCCGAACGTTCCGCTGGTCGCGTTCGGTGCATACGGCCAGAGATTCCCGTGGTCTCCGAATGCGAGGATGGGGCAGTCGATCGTCCATCGGCACGTCCCACCTGTATTGGCGTAGGTTCCCGGCGGCAACGGCGTCGGTGTGGGTGTGGCTGTGGGTGTTGCTGTTGCTGTTGCGGAGAGGGGAGTCGGATCGGTTATGGGTGTCGGCGTCGGGTTCGGGCAGCCCACGCAACCGATCGGCACGCACTGGCACGCCGGCGCGCCGGTCAAGCTCGTGCACGTGCTGCCGACCGGGCAACTCCCGTCGCACGTGGGAAAGGTGTCGCCACACGTGAGTGTCCTCGACACGCAGTCGCAACCGTCGTCCGTCGCGGTACAGACCTCGTCGATCGAACATGCGCCGCCACACGTTCCATCGGCACTCACGCCGCACGGGATCGCGCACAGCGCGGCCGGCCCCGGGCAACAGCTCGACGCGCCGTTGAATGTGACGCACACGCACGCGTGCTCGCAGGTGCCGCTGACGCAGTGGTCGACGGTGCACGGATTCCCGTCTTCACAGTCGGTGTCGATGCCACACGTCGTCCCGAGGCAGCGCGGATCGCAGAACTCGTTCGGGTTGCGGCAGGGCGCGCCGGGTCCGCATGACTCTGCGCTGCACTGCCCATCTACGGTGACGAAGCATCTCCCGGTCGGCGGGGGTGGCGGGCACGTCCCGACACAGAACTCGTTCGGCAGACAGGGATGATCTGGGCCGCAAGTCTCCTTCGTACATTTGCGCGCGAGTGTGTCGAAGCACGTGCCCGTCGGGGGCGGTGACCCGCACGCCGGCGAGCAGAACTCGTTCGGAAGCGGACACCCGTCGGCGGGTGAGCAGGTCTGTCCGGTGCACTGGCCGGCGATGGTATCGAGGCAGCCGCCCGTCGCGACGCAGGTCCCGTCGTGCAACCTGCACGCGCCGGCCTGTTGTCGGAGGCAGTCGTTCCCGTAGGTCGTCCCATCGCAGCCGCAGACGGGTGCCACGACGTCGGGGCAGACCTGTGGGCGGGACGTGCAGACGCCCGCCGTTTTCGTGCAGCTTCCACGACGGCACTCGCAGAATGCGCCAGCGGGGCAGTCGCTGTCGGCGTTACACAGCGCGCACGCGGTCGATGACTTGACGAGCGGGCATGCGTGCGCAACGTCGTGTCGCACCTTCATCATGCACCGGCTTGCGAGCGCCTTCGCGCGGTGCGCCGCGCGCAGAAGCGACGTGACGCATGCCGCGTAGCCCCAGTGCGGCGCGCAGCAGCCGCACTGCAAGGCCACCGCGGCTTCCGCCGCCGTCACCGCCGCAGCATCGCTCGGGTCATCGCCGCATCTGGTGCGCGCGACCGCGTCGCTTCCCAATAGTACGGAAAGGATAGCGACGATGCTGATGACGTGCCGCATGGGAACCTCCTGGTCGGCGAGCGTTCCTAGACCTTGCGCCGGCTCGAGCCGCGGCGTCGATCCCGTCCGTGGTCACATACGGGCGCAGCCCCGCGCGCGTCAGTGCATACGGCGGAGACGGAGACGCAGGTTGTGCGCCTTGTTGCTCTTGAGGCGTGCGCTCCGGCTTCGTGCCATCGTGACGCCACCCTGGACGCGTGTCACGCTGATCTTCGCCGAGCCTGGCGGCAGACCGCTCAAGTGGAAGCTGCCGTGGGCGGTGGTGTGGAAGTGGACCGTGGTGGTGGTCTTGAGGCGTCTTCCGCCGACGCTGCGGCGGACGGTCACGGTGTCCGTGACGTCGACGTTCACGTCGTCGGTGGGATCGTCGATCTCGGTTCCACTGGGGTCGTCGACTTCGACGTCGATGTCGCTGCCGACGTTGGTCACTTGGAGCGTCGTCGCGACGAGCGCGGGGAGCTTCGTAGCGTCGAGGTGAGCTTCGGCGATCTGCCCCACCACGAGCTGGGTGAAATCGATCGGGGGGCTGCCGCCGTCGAGACCCGCGGTGCTCACGTCGAGCGTGAGACCGAGGAGGGTGACGGTCTGCGCGGCGGAATCGACGGCTTGAAGCGGTGCCTTGATCTCGACACCATCATCATCGTCGTCCTCGCCGCCTCGCTTCACTTGAGTCGCGACGAGAGGCGTGGCGTCGCTCGCGAGGACCACCCGGACGAGCTTGCCGGGGACGAGCGCGGCGCAACCGCAGCCGTGGCCGCCGTCCTCGTCACCATCGTCGTCACCTTGTTCGTCACCTTCGTCGGCACTCTCGGGGGCCAAGAAATCGTCCTCGCCGTCGTCACAGTCGGCGTGGATCGTCGCGGTGCTGACGTCGATTGTGAGGCCGAGCACGGTGACGGTGGGCGGGGCCGCGGCGCAATCGACGGCGTCGAGCGGCGCCTGGAGGACGACCATGGAGTCGATCCGCACCTCGACCTCGGTGGCGAGCGCCGGGGGCTTGGTGGCGTCGAGGTGAACCTCGGCGCGCTGCCCGGGCATGGCTTGACCGAGATCGATCGGCTGGCTGTCGCCCTCGCCGTCGTTACCGCTCAGGGTGGCGGTGCTGACGTCGATCGTGAGACCGAGGAGGGTGACGGTCTGCGCGCCGGAATCGACGCCTTGCAGCGGAGCCTTGATCTCGACGCCGTCATCCTCACCGCATTGCTTCACCTTGGTCGCGACGAGAGGCGCCGCGTCGCTCGCGAACGTCACGTCGACGCACTGCCCGGCGACGAGATCCGCGCAGCTGCCACTCGGGTGGCCCGCCCCCTCGCCGTCGTGCGCACCACCGTCGTCACCCTCGTTCCCGTCGCTGTCGTGCACGAGAACGTCATGCTCCCCACCTCCGTCACCTTCGCCGCTGCCGCCGATCGTCGCGGTACTGATGTCGATCGTGAGCCCGAGTACCGTGATGGTGGGCGGGGTCGTGGTGCAATCGACGGCGTCGAGCGGTGCGCGGAGCGTGATCCCGTCGCCGCCGTCCTCGTGAGCAGCGACGCGCGCCGCCGGCGATGCCAGCAGCACGAGCGTGGTGAGCAGGAACACGCATGATCGGAGTGGTTGTTTCATGATCGCAGGACCCCCTAGGCACTCATCTTGAGGTGCGCGCGCGCTCGATGTCAATGCGAGAGTCGCCGCGCGTGCTCGAATGCCTGCGCGACTCTCACCTCATCTGTACATCGAGTGCGATCTCGCGAAGCGTATCGCGTGTTGCCTCCCTCGGACGACGCGCAACGGTGGGCGATGGACCGTCGTCGACACCTACACGCGCGGCACGCCCAGGAGCTGCGCGGCCTGCTCCGGCGTGGCGACGGCTCGGCCAGAACGCCGCGCCCTCTCCACGATCTCGGCCACCAGCTCCTCATTGCGCGGTTGGTGCGGACCGGCGTAGTCCTCGAGACCCACTCGCACGTGGCCACCGCGCTCGATGGCGAGCTGCGCGAGCGTCTCGGTGACGTCGCCGCCCAAGACTCCGACCATCCATGACAGGCCGCTCCCGGCGAGCATCGCGAGGTAGGCATCCAGACTCACCGCGGTGGGCGGCAGGCCGAACGGCAACACGGGACCGCCGAAGTAGAGCTGAATCTTGGCGGGAACGAGACGCCCGGCGGCGTGATAGGCGAGCGCCACGCGCAGGAAGCCGGGCTCGAAGATCGATACGTGTGCGGCGAGGCCACGCGCACGGCAGACATCCGTCATATAGCGGACGTCGGCGAAGGTATTCTGGTAGACGAGGTCGATTGCCGCCGGTGTACCGTCCGGATCGAGAGGACCGAGGCTCACCGATCCGGGATCGATGATCGCCATGCGGAGCATGCCGGCGTCGGCGAGCTCTTCGACGTGCGCGTAGCGCTCTCGAATGTGCGTCCGCGGACCGCCCCCGCCCATCGTTGGGTAGAGCAGCGCCTGCGGATGCCGCGCGTAGATGGCGATCCAAGCCTTGCGATACGGCTCCGTCGCATGACGGCCATCGAGCAGGCCGTCGTCGTTGTGATGATGCACGATCGCGGCGCCGGCCTCGATGCAGGCGCACGCGCACGCGACGATCTCGTCGACCGTCCGGGGCACGTGGGGGTTCATCGCCTTCGGGGTGGCGCCGTTGATCGCCGCCTCGATGATGAGCGGCTGCTGCATGCTGATCGCGCCGTTCGACGTTCGCGGGGCCACGCGTTGGGTTAGCTTCCCGACGGGCCGGTCGGCTGCCCGGCGCCTTTCCAGCCCATGATCCCCGCCGGCAAGACGCTCACGTCCGAGTATCCGGCCTCGGCTGCCTGCTGCGCTGCCTTGTGCGCAGCCATGGACTTCGTGTCGGCGTGGACGCGCGCCGGAGCGAGGGTGATGGTGAGGCCGAGGATGCAGAGAGCGAGTGAAGTGCGCATGGGGGGCCTTGTTCCACGCAGGTGGAGACGAGGCAACCCAGCCTGCGACGGCGGGCGCCGGAATGCCCACGACGAGGTTGCCCCGGGCGCGCGCCTTCGCATAGCTTCCGGCGCATGGACGACTTCCAGGGACGCGTAGCCGTGATCACGGGCGGGGGCGGTGGCATCGGTGCCGCGATGGCGGAGGCCTTCGCGGCGCGCGGCGCCCGGCTGGTCCTCGCGGACCTCCAGCTCGACGCCGCCATGGCGGTCGCCGAGCGCCTGCACGCGCGCGGTGCGGAAGCGATCGCCGTGCAGACCGACGTCACCGTACTCGATGCTGTGCGCGCGCTCGCCGAGGAGACGGTCGGCCGCTTCGGCGCGGTGCACGTCGTGTGCAACAACGCCGGCGTCGCCACCTTCGGGGAGATCGCGACGGCGACGCACGCCGACTGGGACTTCACGATGCGGGTCAACTTCTGGGGCGTCGTGCACGGCGTCGAGGCGTTCCTGCCACGCCTTCTGGCGCAGGGTCAGGGCGGGCACATCGTGAACACCGCCTCGATGGCCGGCCTGGTCGGCATGCAATGGCTCGGCGTCTACTGTGCGTCGAAGTTCGCGGTCGTCGGTCTCACCGAGGCGCTGCATCGTGAGGTGAGCAGGCAGGGCATCGGCGTCAGCGTTCTCTGCCCGATGATCGTCGCGACCAACATCAACGAGAACTCGGTGACACGCCGCCCGGCCGAGCTGCGAAACCCGGGCGAGCCGGTGATCCCATCTGCCGCCGGCATGGTCGGCAGCACGATCACGCCCGAAGAGGTCGCGCGTCGGGTGGTGCGCGCCATCGAGCGAAAGGACCTCTACGTGCTGACGCACCCCGACCAACGGGAGATCCTGAAACGCCGCTGGGTGCGGCAGGACCGGATGTTCGAGCCTGACGTGTGGTGATGGACCAGACGTCGGCGAGTGCAACGTCTGACGGGGCACCGGCTGCTCCCGCCGACCGCGCGCCGTCGGCGACCCGGCACGACTTGCAGCTCGGGCGACGGCTCTTCCACCTCGCGAACGGTACGTCGACGGCGACGGCCTATGCCCTCCTGCTGACCCACGAGCAGGTGATCCACATCTTCGGGACCATCGCGTGCATCGTCTACGTCGTCGATCGCGTCCGGATCGCGTACCCGGAGGTCGTCGCGCGGCACGCACCGTGGGTGAACCGCCTGCTCGTCCGAGCCGAGGAGCAGGTGCGCGAGTCCGCGATGATTCCCTACGCGATCGCCGTGCTGCTGACGATCATCAGCGTTCCGAAGCTGGCGGCGCTCGTCGCCATCTACACGCTTGCCGTCGCCGACCCGCTCGCCGCCGTGGTCGGCATCCGATACGGCCGCCGGCGCATCGCGCGCGACCGGAGCCTCGAGGGTTCGCTCGCTTTTTTCGCGGCGACGCTCGCGATCGTGGCGCTCGTGTTTGGCTACGGCACCGACGCGTCAGCGCTCACGATCATCGGGGCGGCGTCCACGATCGCACTCGCTGCGGCGGGATGCGAGCTCCTGCCGCTGCGTATCGACGACAACCTCACGATCCCGCTCTTCGTGGGCTTCGTCACCTGGATCATCGCAGCGATCTTCGGCGTTCCGCTGACCTGAGCGGGCGGCGCGTCTTCGTGCGCTGGAGAATCGGGAGAGTACCGCGGCGTCGGGCTTTGTTCGAGTCGGCATCCGTGCCATGCAGTGCGACGGCGCAACGAAGCGCGCCGGAGGAGGAACACGATGTCAACGGCCCTCTATTGGTACGCGGTCAGCTCGGTGGTGCTCTTCTTCAAAACGCTCTTCGTCTCGAACTATCAGGCGTACTATCGGCTCACCCGCAAGACCTTCGTCAATCCCGAGGACGCGCGCGTCTTCGGGACGGGCACCTCCGTCGCCGCCGAGCTGCCGCAGGTCGCGCGTGCCGCCAACGTATGGAGGAACGACGTGGAAAACATTCCCATCTTCCTCGCGCTGGGGGTTGCGTACGTGCTGGTAGGTGCATCGGAGCACGCGGCGCCCTGGTACTTCGTCGGCTTTACCCTGTCACGGATCGCGCACACCGCGAGTTACCTCGGTGGATTGCAGCCGTGGCGGACGGTTGCGTACACCTTTGGCGTCCTCAGTCTCGTGGGAATGAGCGTGAACATCATCCTCCGGGTCATGTAGGCCGGCCGCCTGCGGGCGCTATGTCCGGCGACCGAGACACGTGCGAATCGCCACGCCGGCGAGCTACTGCAGCTCGCCCATCACCCACCGCGCCGTATCGGCAGGCAGCTCCGGCAAGTACTGCAGGAACTCTTCCACGTTCGCGCCGGCGACGCGCGCGCCGAAGTTGTCCTTCAGGAAGCCGTGGAAGTGCTCGGCCACCCGCTCGGAGAGGAGCCCGCAGCGCCGGAGCGTCGGGATGACGAAGCCCTGCACCGGGCCGAGCCGCCGGCCGCGGGGGAGATCGCGCGTGATCTCCTCGCGCTCATCGTGGAGACTCGCAAACATCACCGCCGGGTCGACGCCGATTTCCGCCCAGATCTGGAGGAGGGTGGTGAAGAAGCCCTGGGCGTTGCGATCGATCAAGCTGCGCGCGCACTCGAGAGCGAAGTCCTCGAGCTCCGCGCGCTCCTTCGCCCCGAGGCAGGGTACGCAGCGCTCGATGTACTGCACGCCGTAGGCGTGGTGCCGCGCCTCGTCGCGGGCGACGTAGGTGAGGAGGTTCTTGAGCAGCGGCTCCTCGGTCAGGTTGCGCATCTCGCGGAAGGCGTACAGCGCGAGCCCCTCGACCACGATCTGCATGCCGACGAGCTTCTTCATCCAGTCACCCGTCTCCAGGGTCTGATCGAGGATGCCCTTGAGGGACGGTGCGATCGGCCGGATCTCGTCGAGCTTCGCGATGTAGCGGGCGAACACCTCGACGTGCCGCGCCTCGTCCATCGTTTGCGTCGCGGCGTAGAACTTGGCGTCGGTGTGCGGAACCGCGTTCACGAGCTGGGCCGCCACCATGAGCGCGCCCTGCTCGCCGTGGAGGAACTGCGAGAGCCGGAACGCCGCCGTGCGGCGGACGAGCTCGGATCGCGTCTCCTCCGGCAGCGAGCGCCAGTACGAGGTCTTCTCGATCGGCACGCCCGCGCCGAGCGGGGTGGTCGAGAACTTCACCAGATCGATCGGTCGATCCCAGTCGAGATCCTTTTCGCCGATCCACTGCGCCTCGGCCGCCTTTACGTAGAGGTTGCGAAGCTCCTCGATCTCGGGGTCGTAGTTCCACTGGTAGACGACCTGCATCGCGGTCGGGAGATCGGGTTCCTGCGTCGTGGTTTTCACCGTGAAATCGCTCATGGGGAGACTCCTCGCCGGACGTGGTCGATGGTCCAATAGGCACGTATCTTCGAACCCGGGCCGAGTACAATCATGGTGAGTTCGATCAGAGTCGGTCCGGCCCCAGACGGACCAGCATCTTGCCGTTGTTCTCGCCCTTGAAAAGTCCGAGAAACGCCTGCGGGGCGTTGTCGATGCCGTCCACCACCGTCTCTTGCCATTTGACCTTGCCCTCGCCGAGCCAACGCCCCATGTCGGCGAAGAAGGCCGGCACCATGTCGAGGAAGTCGGACACGATGAAGCCCTGCATCCTGAGACTCTTGCCGATGACGTTGATCACGTTGCGCGGTCCCGGTGGCGGCTCGACGGCGTTGTACAGGCTGATCATGCCGCACATCACCAAACGCCCGTGCTTGTTCATCAGCTCGAGGGCGACCTCCAAGTGCTCGCCGCCGACGTTCTCGTAGTAGATGTCGATACCCTGCGGGCAGGCGCGCTGGGCGGCGCTCAGCAGATCACCGGCGGTTCGATAGTTGATGGCGGCGTCGATGCCCGCCTCCTTGGTCAGCCAGCGCACCTTGTCGTCGGAGCCGGCCGAACCGACGACGCGGCATCCTTTGATCTTGGCGATCTGACAGACGACCGAGCCGACCGCGCCCGCGGCCGCGGAGACGAACACGGTCTCCCCCGACTTGGGTTCGCCGATGCGCAGCAGGCTGGTGTAGGCGGTCATGCCGGGCATGCCCATCACACCCAAGTACGACTGCAGCGGCGCCAGCTCGGGATCGACCTTCTGGATCATCGTGCCGTCGGACACGTAGTGCTCGCGCCAGCCTCCGCTGGCGAAACCGCAGACGTAGTCGCCGGCGCTGAAGCCACCGTGCTTCGACTCGACCACCTGCCCGACTGACCCGCCGTCGAGTGGCTGACCGATCGCAAACGGTGGGACGTAGCTCTTCCGATCCATCATGCGTCCGCGCATGTAAGGATCCACGGTCATCCAGACGTTGCGTACCAAGAACTGTCCGGGTCCGGTCTTGGGGATCGCGGCGTCGACGATCTCGAAGTTCGCCAAAGTGGGAATCCCGGTCGGCCGGCTCTTGAGATGAATCTCACGGTTCACGTTCGCCATGGCTCGTCTCCTCGTGACGTTGCCTACGACAGATGCGGGGATGATAGAAGACACGTCCGGAGTCGACCCTGGCGCGCACGAGAACCATCGAAGTCGCCGACCGGCGCGCAATCTCCCGCCGCACCCTCGACCACTACGACGCCGGTGCCGATGCGTTCTGGGAGGCCACCCGCGGCCACGACGTGACCCAAAACGTGGCCGCGCTCCTGCGCCACATCGACGCGCCCGGACCCTTCGTGATCCTCGATCTCGGCTGTGGGCCCGGGCGCGACCTCGTCACCTTCCGCGAACTCGGCCACGAAGCCGTCGGCCTCGACGGCTCGGCGCGCTTCGTCGCGATGGCGCGCGCGTATGCAGGCTGCGAGGTGCTCCACCAGGACTTTCTCGCGCTCGACCTTCCGCCGGCGCGCTTCGATGGAGTGTTCGCCAACGCCTCACTTTTCCACGTGCCGACCGCCGAGCTGCCGCGGGTGCTCGAGGACTTGCGTGCGGCGCTGCGGCCGCGTGGTGTCCTCTTCGCGTCGAACCCGCGCGGCAACGGCGGCGAAGGCTGGCAGGGCGGCCGCTACGGAGTCTGGCACGACCTCGGCGGGTGGCGCGGCCACCTCGGCGTCGCGGGCTTCGCTGAGCTCGAGCACTACTATCGACCGATGGGCTTGCCGCGGGCCGAGCAGCCGTGGCTCGCGACGGTCTGGCGGAGGATCGACGATGCTTGAGCGGGCGCTGCATATCCATTCTCGCAGGTGTGCGCGACCGGTCGGCGACGTGCAGCGGTGCGAGACGGCCCGACGACCGAGCATCCTCGTGGTCGCCGCGGCGCTCGCCATGGCGGGAGAGCGCGTAAAAACCCGACCGGGCAGGTAAAAAGTCGACGCCTGATCGCGCGCGCGCCGGGCGACGCGTGGTGGGCACCGGGCTTGCTCCCCCCTGGCGGCATGGCGCTCACCAACGAACGCGGCTTCACCCTCCTCGAGCTCCTGCTCGTCGTCGCCATCATCACGGTCCTCGCTGCCATCGCGATCCCCCACTACGCCGAGACGCGCGCGCGCAGTCTGGACACGCAGGTGGTCTCCGCCGTCCGGCAGGTCGCGACCGGCGAGGAGGCCTACTACGCAGGTCGCCAGCGGTACACGAGCGCCCTGGAGGATCTCGACGGACTCGTCCTCGGGGGAGTGGCGATCACGGTGCAGGGTGGAAACAGCGGCGATCTCGGCTCCTCCTTTCGCGTTCACGGCACGACCGCGGGCGCCGCGCACTCGTACGTCTGGGTGAGCGACCCGCCGCCCGGCGACCCGCACCTGGTCGCCGATTAGCCGCATCCTTCCCGCAAAAGTTCGGGTCGATTGACGAGATCGCGGCCTCTGTATACAAACGATCACATTGTGATCGGGAGCCGTCGATGATCTTCGACGAACGCGTCAGGAAGCCTTGGCTATCCCGCCGATGATCGATCGTATCCGCAATCCTGCGCCGGCCGATGAACGAGACGTCGGCGCGGCGATCGATCTCCACGCGCGCAAGGAGCGGGTGCTCCACACGCGGGTTCCCGAATCACTCGATCGCCACATCAAAAGGCGAGCTCGGAATTTGGGGCTGTCGGTTTCGACGGTGCTACGGCACGTCCTCCTCAACACATTCGGTCTCGTAGAGGACATCGTGACCGACAGTGCCAACATTGCCTTGTCGATCACCCAAGAGGAGGGCGCGCCGACGGCCGCCGACGTTCTCGGTTGGCAGGAGGCAGTCCTAAACGTCAACGCGGTCTGCGGTCAGTGCAACGCCGTGCTGCGCAAGGGGGACCGGGCCGCGATCGGCGTGCGAGAGCGGCCGGGCCCACGAGCGATCATCTGCACCCGGTGCCTCGGAAAGCTCGGGGCCCGGACACGAGAGCGCGGCGTGCGCTCCGCGAGGCGGCGCTGAACACTGAGGAATGCTGATGGAGCGAGCCGAGATCATCCTCCACGGACATCGGTTCAGCTATCGACACGCCGGGAGCGGCCCTCTCTTGGTCCTCCTCCACGGGATCGCGGGAAGCTCTGCGACGTGGGAGGACACGATCTCCCGGTTGAGTGGATGCCACACGGTGATCGCCCCGGATCTCCTCGGTCACGGGGAATCGTCCAAGCCGCGGGGCGACTATTCGCTCGGGGCCTACGCGAATGGGATTCGCGACCTACTCGCCGCGCTCGGCGAGGAGCGGGGGACGATCGTCGGGCACTCGCTCGGCGGCGGAGTCGCCTTGCAGTTCGCCTACCAGTTTCCAGAGCGCTGTGAGCGCCTGGTGCTGGTGTCGAGCGGCGGTCTCGGTCGCGAGCTCCACCCGCTGCTGCGTGCGGCGGCACTCCCGGGGGCCGAAGTCGTGCTCCCCTGGCTCTGCGTCGCGGGACGCCACAGCGTCGGCACCGTCGCGCACATGCTCGGCCGCATCGGTTTCCGGGCGAGCGCCGATCTCGAAGAGATATGGCGGAACTTCGCCTCGCTCGAGGAGCCCGAGGCGCGCCAGGTGTTCCTGCACACCGTGCGGGGCATCATCGATCTGGGTGGTCAGCGCGTGAGCGCGACCGACCGGCTCTATCTCGCCTCCGCGCTCCCGACCCTGATCGTGTGGGGCGAGGATGATCCGCTGATCCCCGTACGCCACGCGCACGATGCTCACGAGCGAATCCAGGGAAGTAGGCTCGAGATCTTCCCCGGTGCGGGCCACTTTCCGTACCGCGATGATCCTCGGCGCTTCGCGGCCACCCTGCTCGAGTTCGTTCAGACGACGGTACCGATGCCGGTCGACGAGCAGCAGTGGCGCCGGCAACTACGAACCGCAGCGCAGTCGACCGCGACGGGCTGAGAGCAAGCGAAAGGCTGGTCGCGACCGGCCCGCCACGCCGTGCGGTTTCGCAGCGACGATGCTCTGCGATGGATCCGGCCAGGGCTCATTCGAAGCGTGCATTGACAGGAACCGGGGACCGTTGGTACCACGCCATCCGTGGGTCAGGGGCACGGAGGGTGAGATGGAACGTTCGATGGATGGGGTTCTCGAGGTACTTTGCGGGGGCGCGCTTCTTCTGATGACGGGTGCGCCGCTCTGGGCTCAAGTTTGCGGTGATCCAGACGGCAGCGGAACCTTGACTGTGACCGACGGCGTGCAAGTATTGCGCGGGGCCGCTGGTCTTTCGAGCGGTTGCTCCGAGCAGATCTGCGACGTCGACAGTAGCGGCCACGTCGACGTGACCGACGGAGTCGCCGTGCTACGAGTGGCCGCGAATCTCGGGGCCACCATTACCTGCAACACCGAGGTGAGTGGCTTCGTGGATAGCGTGGAGACCTCCGACGGTACACGCGGGACGCTGGAAGTGGGGGCCGCCCCGATTCCGGGCCCCAGCGCCCCCTCGACGATCGGCACGCCGACCGGCAACGGCAATGCCACCGCCGGCGGCTCCAACACCGTCAATGTGCCCTTCAACGCCGAGGCGCTGGCCGCCGCGATCGCCGCCGACAGCAATGCGGTGCTGGTATTCGCGGTCGCCGACCCGCAGGGCAACCTCTTCGACGGCTTTTACGAGCTGCCGCTCTCCGCGCTCTCGGGACAAATCACGTTGAACGTCTCTTTCCCGCAGAACCTCGGCACCCAGAGCTTCTTGCTGTGTCCGGCGACTCTGGTGAATGGTGTGCTCAGCCAGTACGGGATCTTGCGGCAAAGCCCGATCGTGGGCGCGGCGGGCCCGGTGCAGATGTCGCTCAGCTTCCAACCGGCGCCGGAAATCGACTAGTGCGCTCGAGGTTCAGGATGGGTGTGATCGCAAGACGCTATCTGATGATCTCGGCGCTGTCCCTGGCCGTGGGAGCTGTAGGGACGCGTGCCTATGCGCAGGTGTGCGGCGATGCCGACGGTAGCGGGACCGTCACTGTCACCGATGGCGTGCAGGCGTTGCGTGCCGCCGCCGGCCTCTCCAGCGTCTGCACGCTGTCGGTATGCGATGTCGATGGCGGCGGAACGATCACGGTAACGGACGGCGTGAACATCCTGCGCAAGGCCGCCGGCCTCCCATCCATTGATGCGTGCAATCTCGTGAGCGCACAGGCGGCGCAGATCATCGACCAGGTTCGACCGTTTCTCGACGTCGGGCTTGGGTTCATACCCGGATCCGGCGCCGCTCAACGCGCGGCGCAGTCGTTCGAGAACTGCGACAACGGCGTCGGCGGCACGGTCGAGTTCACCAACAACCAGGTCATCTTCAGCACGTGCCAGCTCGGTGGTGTCGAGTTCGACGGGAGCATCACGGTCGGGTCGTCGAGCGTCGGATTCGATCTGACAGTCGAGGATCTCGCGACGTCGGAATCCGTGGATATCGTGGGACAGATCGTTTTTCGCGACCAGCAGACGAGTGCAACCCTCGGTGGGTCGCTCGGGTTTTTTTCCAATCTCGGCAACTTCAATCTCGCATTCGACAACCTCACCATCACCACGAACAGTCAGGGACAGCTCGTGTTCCTCTCCGGGTCGGTGGCCATCGCTGGCGCTACTCAGCAGGACCTCGGGAGCATCAATCGAGTCGACCTCGTCTTCGACGGGTCGATCAATGCGCGCGTCGTCGTAACGTTGGACGATCGCGAGACGGCGTTGTTCAACCTCGATCTCAACACCGGCGAGCTGACGCGTGTCTAGCATCTCTCGCGACTGCGGTTGCGGTTCGGCGTCGCCGAGCGAGCCTTGACCGTTCTGCAACGAGTCTGGTAACTGCACGTACTCGCACCGGGTTGCATGTTGAAGGGGCACTCTGCACGGAGGAGGGACGTTCGTATGAGATCTCGGGTCACGTTTCACGTCTTGGCGTTGGGTGTTGTGGTTGCCTTCGCCTTCGGCGCCGGTTGCGGCGGCAACGACAACAACGACAACGGAGGCGGGCCGGTCGCGACTCGAACGGCGACGCCCGTCCGGACCGCAACTCCCGCGGCTCCCGCTCCCACGGCGACGCCGGGCCCGGGCGCGACGCGAACCGTCGCGTTCGCCGTCACGGCGACTGCCGCCCTGGATGGGTTTCAGTTCACCGCGACGTACCCGACCGCCAAGGGAAGCTTCACGGGTAGTGCCGACAGCGTCAGCTGCACGACCACTGCGGGCGGCATCTTCACCAAGAACGACCAGGACAATGGCAATCTGATCCTATCGGTCGCGAATACGTCCGACCTCACGTTCCCCATCACCATCACCTGCACCTTCGACCAGGTCGCCGGGCAAACATTGGCGGTGGGTGACCTCGGCAGCACGAGCAAGGCGGCGACGGCGAGCGGGGGCGGAACGGGCGATCCAAATTCGTTCACGGTGACCGCGAGCGTTTCGTAGTTTCTCAGGCGAAGGTGTCACCGAGAGGCGACGCGTCGGGCTCGCTGGAGAGGGGGGGACTATGAGGAAACGGGTGTCCGTCGTCGTATTCGTCGTAGCGGCGGTGTCGCTCGGCGGCGTACGGGTTGGGGAAGCCCGCAACCTACGCGCAACCCTCGGCGAGCCGACGGCGGCGCAGGGCGGCGTCATCGCCGCGGCGCTCGCACCGCTCGGCTCCGTGATCGGGTCGCAAGTCGCGAACCAGATCCCGAGCTTGTCGACTTCGGCTGGGTTCACCTACGAGTTCAACCCGCAGCTCGACGTCTACGAACGGTCCACAAAGACCTTCGGCCCGCTGTTCTCCGAACGCGCGGTTACCGTGGGCGCGCACAAGTTCAACGCCAACGTCTCATACACCTACATCAAATTCGACAGCATCAACGGGCACGACCTCGACAATCTGACGAGCCGGGTCGAGATCGCGAACATCGGCAGTCAGCGCGCGTTCGCGGGCCTTCGCCGCCCCGATCTCGCGTCGAAGTTCCCCGGCCTGACGCCCGAGACCACCTTCACGCAGGTCAAAGCCGATCTCGATCTCGAGGCCCAGCTCGTCGATTTCAGCTTCACCTATGGCGTCCTCGATGACCTCGACGTGAACATCGACATTCCGGTAGTCCGCACGTTTGTGCGCAGCGAGGTCACCGAGCGCACGCTCGATCCGCGTTTCGCCGCGTTGCTGACGCCGGCGTCGCGCCCCGACCAGGTGGACGACTTCGCGGCGCGCGGTAGCGCGCTGGGGGTCGGCGACATTCGGCTGCGCTCGAAGTATCTCGCGGTGACGAATCCCGTGCGACTCGCGGGGTTGCTCGACCTCGTGCTTCCGACCGGGAGTCCGGGAAACTTTCAGGGTACGGGCGATACCCGGCTCGGCACGTTCCTCATCGCCTCACAGACGGTCGGCGAGATCTTCGAACCGCACGCGCAGGCCGGCGTCGAGTTCAACTGCAACGACGTCAATCACAGCCAAGCCAAGTACCTCGCGGGTATCACCGCGCAGGTGGCGAGCTTCGCCGCGTTGACCGTCGACTTCTTGGGTCGAAGCGAGTTTGCGCCGGCCGCGCGCATCCCGAGCTCGGCGCGGCTGCCAGCCGTCCAGGATGGTCAGCTCACGGAAACCACCGCGCCGTTCCATGGGCGCCCGCTTCTGGTGAACGTTCATCGAAACGACATCCTCGACCTGGCGGTCGGCGGCAAGTTCGCGATCGGTCCGCAAGCGATCGCCTTCGCGACCGCGACGATTCCGCTCAACGACGACGGGCTGCGCGCGGTCGTCGTGCCGACGGTCGGTGTCGAGGTGACCTTCTAGTCCACCACCGCGACGCCTCTCGTCAGCCGCCGCAGTTGAGGATGGCCGGCAGGCCCGCGGCGGCGCGTAGCACGTTGACGCCGTCGGTGACGGTAATCGCGCCGCTGCCGTCGACGTCACAGACCGCGAGCGTGCACGCGCTCGAGAGTCCTGCGGCGGCGCGCAGCGTCTGCACGCCGTCGGTGACCGTCACGCTCCCGCTCCCGTCGGCGTCGCCACAGCCTGCTGCGGGTGTCGGTGTGACCGTCGGCGTCGGACCGACGAGCGCGTAGATCAAGTCGGCGCCGTTCACGTCGTCGGTCGTCGGCCCTTCCACGAAGCACGGGTTGCTCGACGCGCCGACGACCGAGCGCATGAGCACGTTGAAGTCGTGCCCGCACTGGTCCGGATGATCGAGGCCGAGGACGTGTCCGAGCTCGTGGCCGATGACGTGGCGAAAGAGGCTCGGATCGAAGTGGAAGCCGGTGTTGACTGTAATGTCCGAGTCGAGGAGCTCACCCGTCCGTGGACCGCTCGCGACCGTCCGTCTGAGCGTGATCGCGAGGATGTTGCTGCCGAAGGCGCTGCTATCGCAGAGCGTCGCACTCCCGCCGATGGAGGTGCGGCCGTCGAAACCACCGCTGTTGGAACCCGAGGTACAAAACGCAACCGGCGTCGATGGATCCGCCTCGACGAAGGTGAAGCGGTCGGGCAGGTCGCTGTTCCAAAGGTCGGCGGCGCCGCGACAGAGCTCGACGCAGCCGGCGGCATCCTCGCCACAGTCGACCCCGTGCGTTCCGTCCGCGAAAAAACCGCACTCGAAGACGATGTGGGGATCTGCCCAGTGTACGGCCGGCACGGCCGGACAATGATCGGTGGGTGGATTGAGGGGAAGGAACGCGAACGCGTCGCCAGGCAAGGCCGGACACTGGGCGTCCACCGCATCAGGCGTCGCGAGGAACAGTCCGCCCGCGGCTCCGATCCATAGTAGGGTCACCGCTACGCGTGCCGCCGACCAGCGCTGGGGGTGTCGGCAGGTCATCGTGCGCGCGCCGCGCGGATCCCGGCGACAAAGGCCGCGAGGTCGACGTGGCCCGCCGGGCGACCGTAGGTCTCCGCGGCGGCGCCGGCGACCGAGGTCGCGAGCTGTGGGAGCGGTAGGCCGTGACGATCGCCGACGTACGCGCCCCGCGCGTCGCGCAGAACGCGGTACACGCCCTGATTGAAGCCGACGAACGGGCTGACGAGCGGCCGTGCTTGGTCGGCCTCCAACATGACCACGTAGCGCTCGCCGACCTCGAAGTCCGGCATGCCGTCGATCGACTGTTGCTCGTCGCCGATCGTCCCGCCCGTCAGGCGGAGATCGATCTCGGGCGGCACGGTGCCCGCCACGACCTCATCGACGGCGAACGTGACGATGGTCTCGAAGTACTGCGGCGCGCGCGGATTCTTCCTTGCTGCGACCGCGTGCACTGTGCCGACGAATATCCGGTCGGCGGTTGCGCATTGCGCGTCGAAGTCGACCTGCTGCACGACCGTCGCCGCCGCGTGCGAACCGAGGGCGAGGAGCGCGCACGCTACGACTATCGACGGACCGAACGGCGAGCGGTGTGTGCTGGAGTGCCGACGCGAACCCGCCAAGGACCTCACCATCTCACCCAGTGGTCGTCTAGCGTGCGAGAAGGCGGTGGGTCAAGCGGATCCCGTGCTATTGCGCCACCCAGGCGCCGTTCCGTTTACGCAGCGTCTTCTTGATGGCGATCGTCTTCTCGGTCCGACTGCCGCCGGTTCGGAAGCCGTCGATACGGGTGAGGGTGACGGTCGCGGAATCGTCGCCCTGGACGTCGATCGTGCGCGACGCGATGCGGACCTCGAGATCCTGCAGATCGTCGAGAATCTGCGCCATCTTACCTCTCTGGTTTGCCGGCACGACGCCGAGAGCGATCAGGCTGTCGACGTTCTTGTCCTGGTAGGCTTTGCGATACGCCTCGATCCACTGCTCGATCTCGCGCTGCGCAGTGGCCCGGGCGTCGATCTTCGGCGTCGGAACCGACTCGCCGCGAATGCGCCAGCGGCTCACCGCCGCCTGACGCCCCGGCGCTTCGACGGAGACCTGAACGTCCGCCAGCGAACGATCGAGCTTGTACGCGAGACGCGGACCGCTCGCATTCGGTACCGCCTGACCGTTGACGGACCAGCGGTATGAGAGTGGTGCCGCGTCGCGCGCTCCCGCACGCGCCTCGACCACGAAATCCTGCTGCTCCCCGATGGTCGCCGCGACATCGCCACCAGGGCTCCGGTTCACGATGCGAACGGCAGTCTGCGGTACTGTCACGATCCACTCGGTCGCCGCGGTCTGATGCGTGGCACTGGCGATCTGCACCTTCACGTGGCGCACCTCGCCCTCCTCGGCGGCGCCGGGTGTGAAATCGAACGTCGGGGAATCTCGTCCCACGGGCCGGCCGTCGATCGACCAGGCATAGCTCAACCGGCCACCGCTCGGGTCCTTGGCGGTGACGGCGAATTGCCTGCGGCTTCCCGCCTCGAGCTCGACGGCGCGATCCGCGGGTAGACTCGCCTCGATGATCGGGGGACGGGGAGGGGAGACGGCGGTCGCACGCGGCAGCGACGCCAGCTTCCAACTGTGCGTCGCTTCGCCGCCCGCCGTGCGGGCGACAACGGTGATCTGCTGGGGATCGTTCTCGACCGGAACCGTGACGGTCGGTCCGCTGGCATCGGTGAGTACGCGATCGCCGACGCTCCAGCGATAGGAGACACCACGCGCGTCTGCGACCTGGATACCAAAGGACGCCGACTCGCCCTGCTGCAGCCGCACGACCGCTTCCTCCGGCTCGACGCTTTGGATGCGCGGCGCCGGAGGCGGCGGGGGCGGCACGACCGTCGGAACTGCAGGGGCGGTGTCGATGACGGCGACTTCGTCGATTTTCTTGGGCGCGGTCTTGGGCGCCTTCTCGACTTGCGCCTCCTGGGCGGGGTTCTTTTCTGACCGTGCGGCCGGGACGTCATGGGTGGGTACGACGGTCGTCCGGAGACGCGTCGCAAGCCCCAAGGCAAGCAGAGCAACCGCTACGAGTACTCCGCTGCCGGCGGCGAGCGCCGCCGCACGCGGAGGTCGCCGTCTCGACGCGCCTTGCCGAGCACGCCATGGTGCCCTGAGCCGCGCCGCTTCACCGCCCGCTTCGCCCAGAGCGGTGTCTTCGAGGCTGACGTTGCCGACGATCGTCGGCGCTCCGGCGGCGTCCGGAACGGCCGTGGCTCCGGTCATGACGTCGCCCACCACGAGGGTGGCCGAGGCGCCCCGTGCGACCACGGTGGCCGGTTCCGCGATGACGGCGGCTGGTGTGCCGTGGGAGACGATCGTCGTCGCCGCCGGCGGCGCGGCCGGCGATGCGAGCGCGGTGGGAGGCGGCGAATCGAGGAGCGCGGTCGCACCTTCGAAGTCCGCGCTCGCACGCGCCAGGTCTCCCGCGTCGAGCGCGACCATCCCGTGCTCGAGGAGGCGGTCGGCACGGCGAACGCGCCAGCGTGCGCGAAGGCCGCGTGGTGCCGAGCCCCAGAGACTCCGCGCGGTGCGGGCGCGCTCCGCCGCTGCGCGCGCATCGTACTCGGCACGCGCGCGCTCGCTCGACGCGAGAAGTTGCGCGAACGCCGACGCCGCCGCGCCGAACCCAGCGTCGGCCGCCGCGAAGTTCTCGTCGGCCAAGGCGCCCTCGGCGTCGGCGAAGATCCGCGCCGCGGCTTGCAGGTCATGTTCGCCCACGAGCTCCACGGCGCCGGCTCGCTCGGCCTGCATGCGCATCTCTGCGGCGCGTCCGCGGGACGCCAACGCGTGCTCGCGCGATTGTGCACGGTCGGCCGCAGCCTTCGCCTCGGCGAAGACGCGGGCGCTCTTCGCAAAGGCGATCGCCGCGTCATCGAATCGCTCGGCGCGATACACTTCCTCCGCGATCGCCATACTCCGCGAGGCGGCCGCGAAGAGATCGGGCGCCAGGCGCGGCGTCTCCGCTCCGGTCGCGTCCCGTTGCGCCGCGAGCGCCGCCTCCTGCGCGTCTTCGCTGGCGCCACGCCGCTCGGTGACGGCGGCACGGTGGTGCTCCGCCGCTTCACGAAGGGCCGCCGCCGCAGCGACCGACGCGCCGGCGGTGACCCGCTCGGCAGCGACGCGTTCGGCCTCGTTCCCCTCTGCCAGGTTCCCGCCCGCTTGCTCGGCGGCCTCTCTCGCTGTGGCGACTTCCTTGCGAAGGGCCTCGAGTGCGGTGTGAATGCTCTGCGTGAATCGTTCTTCGGCCTTCGCTGCGTGAGCGATCGCGTCCTGCCAGTCCTCGCGCTCGCGCCGCTCGGTTGCCTCGGCGTGTAGACGCTTCGCTGCCGCGTAGGTATCCACTGCCGCCCGATCGGCACCTACCTCGAGCGCTTCGGCCTGGCGGGCCGTGACGCGTGCAAGCGCCTGGTCCGCGTCCCGCGAGTGCTGCGCACGCTCCGATGCCGCTCCTGCCTCGCGGTACTCCACGAGAGCGCGCTCCGCGGCGACGTTACTTACCGACAGATCGTCGGCCCCGAGCGCTTCCCGTGCCTCGGCTTCGGCCGTCGCGGCGCTGCGGAAGGCGGGGCTATCCTGTGCACCCACGGCGACGGCAGCGGCGCGTGCGGCAGCGATGTCCGCCACCTTCGCCTCGACGACGCGGCGTTGTGCACGCCGCTCGGCCACCTCGGTGGACTGTGCGTATTGATCCGCCGCGCGCCGGTACTCACTTGCCGCTTGCGCCGGGTCGTCTGCCGCCGCCGCAGCAGCGTGCGCTGCAAACTCGTCCGCTCTGCCGAAGACGGTCGCCGCCGCCTCGGGGGCTCCAGCGTGTTCGGCGGCGTTGCGGGCCGCTTCCATGGCCTTTCGCGCCTCTGCGAGCTCGCGACGTACGCGCTGCTGCTCGCCACGGCTGAGCGCCAGTTCGCGTGCCTTCTCGTAGCGTTCTGCTGCGTCGGTAAAGAGGCGCTGCGCCTGTTCCCAATCGCTCGCCCCGTCGGCACGCGCGCCCTCGACGGCGACGGCCGTCGCCGCCGCGATCTCCTCGGTTGCGAGATCGGCCGCGCCGGCTGCGCGTGCTGCGTCTCCCGCGACCGTCATCCGTTCGCGGGCCACCGCCGTTGCGCGTCTCTCACGGGCCTCGACCGCGGCGCTCGCTGCCGCGACGAACGCGTCGCGCACGCGGACCAGCAGCTCGCGTGCCATCATGACCTCGCCCGCCGCGCGCGTACGCTCCAGCCGTTCGTGATCGCGGACCGCGCTTGCAAATAGCTCGGGGACGAGCAGGGCCGCCTCGACGCTCTCGGCCTGTGTGCGTGCCGCGACTACGCTCGCGATCTCCGCCTCGAGCGCGCGCAGCTGCAGCACGCGCTCGGACGCGTCACTGGCGGCATCGTACGCCTGTGTCGCCTGACGGAATCCGGTGGCGGCGGCCTCGTATTCACGGCGGGTGGCGCTCTCCTCTGCCTCGGCGCTTAGTCTCTCGGCACGTTCGAGGAGCTCGCGCGCGAGCTCAGCCGCCCCCGCGGCCGTCGCACGACCGGCGCTCACCTGCATCGCCTCGCGCGCCTCCTCGATGACGCGAACCTGCCGCCGCTCGCGAGCGAGCGTCATCGCGCTCTCGAAAGCGGCCGCTGCCTCGCGGAAGAGCGCCGCGGCGGATTGGTGGTCGTTGTGTGTGAGGCGCTCCTCTGCTTCCGCCTCGCGCGTACGCGCGCGTCCGAACTCCGTGGCCGCTTCCTCGGCGGCACCCGCGCTCTCGGCGCCGGTGCGCGCCTCGCGACACTGAATCTGGGTCTGGCGTGTCTGCCGATGGAGACGCTTGCGCTCGAGGGCGCGGATCTGCGCGTCGATCGCGCCCATGTCGCCGACGTTCGTCTCGTCTCCGCTTGGGACCGCGGCGTCGGCTCCCTTCGCTTTGCCGCCTACGAGGCCGAGGCATGCTTGGAGATCGGCGGCGAAGCTGGCGGCGGTCGGATAGCGGGCGTCGCGGTCGCGGGCGATGGCGCGCTCGACCACGCGTGTGAAGTCCGAAGGTGCATCGGGCAACGAGACGGAGTTCTCGACCTTCTCGTAGAGCACCCGTCCGATTACCTCGTGGTCCTTCAGTCCGGCGAAGAACTGACGCCCGGTGTAGAGCTCGTAGAGCACCATGCCGAGCGAGTAGATGTCGACACGTGCGTCGAGGTCATCGTCGTGCCGGAGCTGCTCCGGAGCGCAGTACTTGGGCGTTCCGACGAACAGTCCCGATCGCGTGAGATCGCTCTGGGTCTCCCCCATGAGCTTGGCGATACCGAAGTCGGTGACGACGGCGCGGGCGGTGTCCTCCTCGACGATGATGTTGCTCGGCTTGATGTCGCGGTGGACCACCGCTGGCGCCTGCTCGTGACCGTAGGCCAGCGCTTCTGCGATCTGCACCCCCAGTTGCAACACCTCCGGCAGCGGCAGGGGGCGCTGCATCGCGCGCATGCTGTGCTGCAGATACTGGTGGAGGTTCTTCCCCTGGAGAAACTCCATGATGAGGTAGTAGGTGTCGCCGTCTTTCGCGAAGTCGTAGACGCGCACGATGTTGCGATGGTTCAACCGCGCCATCACGCGTGCCTCGCGTCGGAAGCGCTCCACCAGCTCGGCGTCTTGCGAGAGATCGCGGGGGAGGATCTTGAGCGCGAGGACGGTGTCGAGATCGAGGTGCCGGACGCGATAGACGATTCCCATCCCGCCCTGTCCGACCTTCTCGGTGACCTCGTATTTTCCGGAGAGAATCACGCGCGCTCGCCTGCCTCGTTCGGCTCGACGCGTAGGACGATGACCGTGCTGTTGTCTGACCCGCCGGCGGCGTTGGCGCGCGCCACTATGGCGACACACACGTGCGCGAGGTCCGCGTCGGCCTCGATGATCTGCTGGATCTCGGAGGGATCCACGAGCCCGTAAATTCCGTCCGAGCAGATGATGTACGTGTCCTTCACTTCGATGCGCTGGCTGGTGAGCTCCACCTCGACCGTCGGTGCGATACCCACGGCGCGCGTGAGGAGGTGGGCGTATCGGCTCCCCACCCGGTCGTCTCGGAGCTCGATCCCGCGCTCGGCGAGCTCGGCGCTGAACGAATGGTCGCGGGTGAGGCGTTCGATCTTCCCGTCGCGAAGGCGGTACACACGCGAGTCACCGACGTGGCCGATGTACGCCATCCCATCCGCGATCAGCACCGCGGCGATCGTCGTGCCCATGCCGAGCAGCCCGGGCTCGGACTGCGAGAGCTGCCAGACGTGGCGGTTGGCGAGGTCGATCGCGTCCCGCAGGCGCTCCTCACCCCCGGCTCCGCCGCCGCTGCTTGCTTCCAGCGCCTGGGTGACGATGCGCGTCGCTTCCTCGCTGGCGCGCTTGCCCGCCGCCTGGCCCCCCATGCCATCGGCGACGAGATAGAGCCCGAGTCCTGCGCTCAAACCGTAGCTGTCTTGGTTCTCACGCCGAACCCTGCCACGATCGGTGTGTACTGCGCCGCTGACGCGCACAAATTTAGCGCAACGCTAGCAAGGAAGCCCCCGGGATTACAACCGTTTCTCGGTAGCGATGTGATCACGACGAAGCAGCTCGTGCGGCAGCTCGCGAAGCAGATGGCGCAGTACGTGCCGCGCCCCTCGCTCGGTGCGTGAGTATGGAAAGCGCGGACGATCTCGCAGCGTTTCTTGCCGCCACCGAGCTCTTCGCCGAGTTGCCGGCGGCGGCTCGGGCGGCGCTCGCGCGCGAGATGACCCGCGTCGCTCTCGCCAAGGGCGACGTCCTGTTCGAGGCGGGCACTCGCGGCGACGTGGCCTTCGTGGTTCGCTCCGGCCTCGTCCACGTACGCGAGTCGACGGCCGTCGGCGCGCATCTACTGGACGAGGTGGCACGTGCGGGGCACGTGGGTGAGATGGCCGCGCTCACCGGCGAACCACGTGCGGCGGCGGCGGTCGCTGCGATGGAATCGGTATTGTACCAGATCCCAGGGGCGACGTTGCGGGCGCTTTTTCGCGAGCATCCGACGCTTCACACCCGCTTGAGCCTGGGTCTCATACGCAGTCTCCAGCGTCGTGCCGCGGCGGAACGGCTCGGGGCGCGCACGTGTGCGTTCGTGGCGGCCGGCGCGGCGGTTGACAGCACGCTCGATCTCGCCGGCGAGGTTGCCGCATGCATTACCGAACTGGGTGGCGGAAGAGTGGCGGTCGTCGATTGTACACCGAGCGCCGCAGCCGCGGCGCAGGAGCCACTCCCAGACGATCTCGGTGACCTGACGCGGACGCTGCGCCGGTTGCTCGTTCCGGCCGCGGCTGCGGGCCGCACGCAGGCAACGGTCGTCCAACTCGGCCGAGACGTTGCCGCCGACGCGCCGATCGCGGCGCTCGTTGCCGAGCTCCGGCACCGCTACGACCGAGTCATCTTGTCCGCTGCCCTGCCGCGGACGGAGCCGGTGGCGCACGGCGTTTCGCAGTGTGATGGGCTCTACTGGGTGGTGAATGACGGCGACCCTGACGCCGTCCACACCTGCCGTCGCGCCCGCGTCGAGCTCGCTGCGCGCGTGCGCGTCCCGCCGGCGCAGCGCATGCTGCGACTCGTCCGTGCCCCCGGACGCCCGTCTGCACGAGCGGGCGCCGACGGTGAGGAGAGTCGGGCCATCGTAGACGTGGGCGGCGGCGCGGCGCGCTTCGCCCCGCCCGAGGCGCGTCGAACGCTGCGCGCGGTCGCGCGTGAGATCCTCGCCCGCCGAAACGCCTTGGTACTAGGCGCCGGCGGTGCCAAGGGGTTCGCACACGTGGGCGCGCTACGCGCCTTCGAGCGCCATGGTGTCGAGTTCGACGCGATCGTAGGCACCAGCATCGGCGGCGTCGTGGGAGCGCTGGTCTCGATCGGGTGGGCGGCGGTCGACATCGAGCGCTTGCTGACGGGCATCGCGGCCAGCCCGTGGAAGGCGCTCTTCGACGTCCGCCTACCCACGGAGGCGTTCTTCGGCAGCAGGAAGAAGACCGAGCTGATCGCCCTCGATTGCGGCGACCGCCGCATCGAGGACTGCGCGATCCCCTTCTTCACGGTGGCGGGCGACTTGGTCTCGCTCGCGACGGTCGTCTTCCATACCGGCTCGCTCACGCTGGCGCTCGATGCCACGTCGGCGATCCCGACCGTATTTCGACCCGTGCGATGCGACGGCCGCCTGTTGGTGGACGGCTGGGTATGCGATCCACTCCCGGCCGACGTCGCGCGCAGCGCGGGGTACGAACGCGTCGTCGCGATCGATCTGTCGCCGCGCCCGACGCGGGGGCCGGTGCAGCGGCGCCCGCCGTCGTCCGCTCCCCAGGGTTTGCATGGGCGGCTCCGTATTCTCGCGATTGCGATGCGCACCATCGAACTTGCCAGCCAGGAGCATGTGGCGCGTAGCCTGCCGCTCATCGACGTGCTCATCCGCCCTGAGCTCGACGAGTACACGAGCAGCGACCTCACCGCTGCCGCCGTCATGTGCGAGCGCGGCGAGCGCGCCGCCGAGGCCGCGATCGCCGAGATCAGGGGAGGCGAGGCGTTCGGCTCGAGAGGGTCGTGAGGCTGGATGCTCTCGTTGTCGGTATGCTATCTCGGACGCACCGATAGGCGATCAACCGTGACGACGAACCCCGCCGACGAGGGAGACGCGACCCCGAGTAGCTCGGCCACTCCGGTCAGCGTGCTCTTCGTGGACATCAGCGGTAGCACGCTCATGTACGCCGTTCGTGGCGACGCGGCGGCCTTTGCCCTCACCTCGGCCTGCTTGAGCCTACTCGAGGAGCAGGTTTGTCGATTCGGTGGCAGGGTGATCAAGCGTATCGGCGACGCGATCCTCGCGGTGTTCAATGAGGCGGAACAGGCCGTCCACGCCGCGACAGGCATGCACCACGCACTCGGGGCTCCCGACTGCGCGCTCCACGGCGAAGGTGTGCATGTCCGCGTCGGAATCGCTTCCGGCACGGCTGTGTTGGATGGCGGCGACGTGTATGGCGACGTCGTGAACGTCGCCGCGCGCCTCGTGTCCCTCGCCGGTGCCGACGAGATCTTCCTCTCCGGCGATACCCATGGCGCTCTTCCCCCCGAGATGTGCGAAGCGGTACGTCTGATCGACCAGCTATCCTTGCGCGGTCGCCCCGACTGGGTGCTCGTCTATGAGTACCTCTGGAGGCGCGACGACGCGACCGTGAGCGCCGGCGATCGGACGATGCGGGGCTGTCGCGCTGCTCTCGAGGTGAGCTTCGGTTCGCAGGTCTTCGCGCTCGGCACCGATTGCGTGAAGTTGACCATCGGGCGGGACGACGACAACGACATCACGATCGCCGAGGATGTCGTGTCGCGCCACCACGCCGACGTCATCGTGCGCGGGGACAAGTTCCTTCTCGTCGATCGGAGCACCAACGGTACGTACGTACTCACCGACGGCGGCGACACGTTGCGCGTGACTCGTGAGGAAGTGACGCTTGCAGGCGGCGGTCGCATCGTACCGGGGCGCAAGACCCTCGAATGCTTCGTCCGCTACCAGGTCAGATCACGCTGAGGGCGTAGGGGGACGGGTCGCTCGTACCGCGACATCGACGCCGGGTTGCTTCCGTGCTTGCGTCACGCCCTGCCATCGTGGAAACATTGCAGCATGATGACGGCGGTCGTGGGAGCAGGGCTCTCTGATCGGGGGCTACGTCGCGAGACGAACGAGGACGCCTTCGCGTATTTGCCCGACCTCGATCTCTTCCTCGTCGCCGACGGCGTCGGCGGTCATGCGGCCGGGGAAGTTGCGAGCCAAACGGCGGTGAGTGCGATCACGTCGAAGATTCAAGAGCTCCTGACCGATGACGACTTGACGCCCCTCCACGACGCACGCGGCTACCCGTGCGTGGGAGCACGCCGCCTCCTGATCGCCGTCGAGCACGCCAATCAAGAGATTTTCCGCTGCGCCAGCACCAACTCGAGTCAGCGTGGGATGGGGACGACCGTCGCGGCGCTCCACTTCGCGGACGGCTTTGCCAACCTCTGCCACGTGGGTGACAGCCGCATCTACCGCATTCGCGACGGCAAGATCGAGCGCCTGACCAAAGACCATGCGATCGCCGTCAACGTGCTGAGTCAAGCGCTCGGGACCGAGCCGACCGTGGACGCCACGTGGCGCATCGAACCGCTGGCGCCGGGTGAGTGCTTCGTCCTTTGTACCGACGGCGTGCACGGGCTCATCACCGACGACGAGATCCTCTCGATCGTGGAGCGGCACGCCGACGACTACGCCGCCGCGTGCCAGGCGCTCATCGCGCTCGCGAACGAGCGCGGGGGGCGCGACAACAGCACCGCGGTCGTCGTCGGCACGCGCTGAACGGCGTCATCCGCGGCCGCGCGCGCCGCGCACGGCGCGGCCACGGTCTACGGCGACTCGACCGCGACGGCGACGCCGTTCTTGCCGCCGAACTTGACGCGGTACATTGCCGTATCGGCGGCTCGGAAGAGATTCTCCGCATCCGTGGCGTGCAGCGGATGCGTGGCGACACCGATGCTCGCGGTGAGCGCGGAGATGTCGACGTCGAGACCGTCCGGACGAGTGCACCCGGCGACGGCCTCTGCGATGGTCGCCGCCACGGCAACCGCGGTCGCGGTCGGGGTCCCGGGCAGCACGACGACGAACTCGTCGCCGCCGAAGCGTGCGGCCACATCGCCCGGGCGCAGTCGTTCGGCGATCAGCCGGCCCACGGTGGCGATGGCGCGGCTGCCGACGAGATGCCCGTGACGATCGACGATGCCCTTGAGCGCGTCGAGATCGAGAACCAGCAGCGAGACCTCGTCCCCACGCGCGAGCATCGCCGGAAGCTCGGAGTTGAAGCGTCGCGTGTTCCCGAGGCCGGTGAGATCGTCGGTCAGCGATGCGCGCTCGACCCGGCGATAGAGCTGCGCCTGGGCGATCGCGCCGGCTGCCTGGTTGGCGAGCGTCTGCACGAGTCGAAGCTCGTCCGGCGTAAAGCTCCCGCCGTCCGGCTTGTTGATCACCTGGAGCACGCCGAGCAGCGCCTCCTGGTGCACGAGCGGGACGCAGATCATGCTGTGGGGGACCAGGCCGGTCTTGCGGGCGAGGGTAGGATCGTGGCGCGGGTCGGCGCTGGCGTTCTCGAGACAGAGAGGCTCGCGATGCTGGGCGACCCAGCCGGCGATCCCTTGATCGAGCCGCAGGCGCGTCCCGTCCACGACGCCCGGTCGGAGTACGTGCGAGGAGGTGAAGACGAGATCGCGGCCGTCGAGATCGCGGAGCACGAGCGTGCACGTTCGGCTCGAGACTACCGCCGCGACGCGCGCGAATGCGGCGGCGAGCGCCGCCTCATCGTGGGCGATCGTTGCGGGATCGAGCGTGCGCGCGAGCTCGGCGGCGAAGGCCTGCATGCGCGTCCGATCGGTGCCGTCGTACGGTCGTCCGTCGTGTCGATCTCGGAGCTCGAGAAGGCCGATTTCGCCGTCGTCACGCCGGAGGGGGATCGTGAGCCGCCGATCGTCGCGCTCGACGTCGAGGGACCGGGCCAAGAGGGGCCTTCCGACGAGCGTCTCCTCACAGAGCATCTCGCTCGCGGCGAACACCAGTTCGCCGCGCTCGGCGTCGTGGAGTAGCAGGGAGAGAGCCTCGCAGGACGTGACGCTGTTGATCGTGTCGAGCACCTTGCGCACGAGCTCGGTCAGGTCGAGCGTCGAGGTGATCGCCCGTAGGCTCTCGTACAGGGTCTCGAGCTCTCGCAGCCGACGGGCGACGTCCACCGCCAGCGGGACCGTCGGTCCAGATGCACCCACGTGCCCTTTGGAAACCCCTGCGTCCGCAACCATATGTCCCGTCTACCTCAGGGTCGCCTATGCTGCGAGACCGCGCTTGCTCGCACGACCGAATCAGCGCCGCACAATGAGGGCCGGCGAGTCCTGTCGTTCCTGCCACCCGTGTCGCTCGAGCTCGGCATCGAGATGCTCCTCGGCCGGGTAGCCGACGCAGAGATACGCGATCAGGTGCCACGTCGGCGGGACCTCGAGCACCGCGCCCACCGCCGCCGGGTCGAGGATCGACACCCATCCGACGCCGATGCCGTGCGCACGGGCGGCAAGCCAAAACGTGTGGACGGCGAGTACGGCCGAATATTCGAGCGTCTCGGGCATGGTCCGCCTGCCGAGGCCGTGGCCGACGTTCGTCGCGCGGTCGACGAAGACCGCGAGGTGTACGGGGGCGTCGTCGAGGCCGGCGAGTTTCAGGCTCGCGTAGAGATGGGACCGCTCGCCCTCGTACTTTTCGAGCGCCGCCTGGTTGCAGGCGAGGAAATCGCGACGTACGGCGGTCCGCCGCGCAACGTCGGCGACCTCGACGAATCGCCACGGCTGGCTATTGCCGACCGACGGCGCACGCGAGGCCAAGCCCACGAGACGCTCCAGCAGCGCCGGATCGAGCGCGTCGTGCCGGAAGCGCCGAACGTCGCGACGCCAGAGGACGAGGCGTTCGAGCCCACGACGAAAGGTATCGTCGAAACGCGGCGGTGCTTGCGACTCGCCCGATCCGCAGGGTCTGGACGCGCTCACTCGTGCGGATCGTGCCATGTCCTCGGGCGAACGCATAGCGAGCCTCGGAACGAAGCAGCCTCGGAACGAAGCAGCCTCGGAACGAAGCAGCCTCGGAACGAAGCAGCCTCGCGCCCGGCGTGGCCCGCATTGACTCCTCTTCTCGGGGCTGTCAGGGCAGTCACTTGACCACGGAGGACACCATGAGCCAGGCCCGACCCCTTTCCGGCAAGACCGCCGTCGTCACCGGCGCCTCGAGCGGCATCGGTCGCGCGATCGCGGAGCGGCTCGGCACCGCCGGCGCGCACGTCTACCTCGCCGGGCGCACACGCGACGCGATGGAGGAATCGAAGACACGGATCGAGAAGGATGGCGGGCGTGCGACGGTGGTCGCACTCGACGTGCGCGACGTCACGCACGTTCAGGATCTAGTCGGGCGCGCGGTCCGCGAAACCGGACGGCTCGACGTGATGGTGAACAACGCGGGGCTGTCCTATCCGACGCCGATTGTCGAGGCCGACCCGGAGGAGTGGCGCGCGATGCTGGAGACGAACGTCCTCGCCCTGCTCACCGGCTGTCAGGCGGCGGTGCGCGCGATGCGCCAGTGCAAGGTCGAGGGTCACATCGTCAACATCTCCTCGATCGCGGCCCAACGCGCCGACTCGGGCGTCTACGGGGCGACGAAGCACGCAGTGACCTGTATCAGCAACACACTCCGCCGCGAGCTCGAAGAGGACTCGATCCGCGTCGTCGACGTGCGGCCCGGCGCGATCGCGACGAACTTTGCGCGCAACTTCGCTCCCACCTTTGTCGCCAACTTCGTGCGGGCGACGGGCATGAAGATCGAGGTGAAGCGCGGCGAGCGGCTCCCGGATGAGGTCATGGATACGCTGCAGCCGCTGATGAAGCAGGTGCTCGGAAGCGCGGAGGACGTCGCTAACGCCGTGCTGTACGCGGTCACGCAGCCGATCAACGTCAACGTCGCGGAGATCGTCGTGCGGCCGCCCAAGCAGATCGCCCTGTAGCGATTCGATCGACGGTGCCGGAACAGCACCAGCCTGCTCACCTGGCTCGACCAGCTGGTGACCGACGACCCGGCATGGACGTCCGTCAGGCCGTGATCCCGCCGGTTGGTGCATCCCCTCAGGAACGCGTAGAATCAGCCCGATATGGCGGAGACACTGCGACGTATTGCGAGCTTCACGCCTTCACGCGGCCGGCCGATCGACGGCGAGCTTTGCTTCGACGGGCGCCGGCTCCTCTTCGTTCCCAACGATGGGGGCGTCACCCGCAACGAGGAAGCGCTGAAGCTCGGCACCCTCGGCATCGTTCTCGACGGATCGACCAGTGAGATCCCCGCGGTCGCGTCGGCGCTTCACGACCGCGCTCGGAAAGCTCTCATCAAGGTCCGCTTCGAGCGTCGGAAGCTGGCCTAGGCGCCCACGCTCACCGACGTCCGGGCTTGCGTACGCGTGATCGCCCGACGATCGAGGAACGGGGTGCCTTCGGTTTCGAGACGACCTCGACTCCAACCGCCTTACGAAGCTGGTCGCGCAGCTTCATCAGCTCCGCGGGGGAAGCGTCGTGTTCGTGGTCGTGGCGTTCTTTCATGGTATCCGCGGTATCCGCGCAACCGGCGGTGATCCCGTGCTGATCGAACCAGTCTAGCAGCTGTCGTGCGCTGGCGGTAGCGAGCGCATGCGGCTATCGGCCGCGACGCGAGGAGTCAACTTCGCACCGACCGACGGGTGCCTGTCGCATGCGGTGTCGAGATCGATCTTGCGAACCCGGCCATTCAGCGTAAGGTGGATCTCATGCCGCGGTGGGCACTCGGTGGCGTACTGACACGCGTGGCTCACGCGCTCGAGCGCTATCGGGTGTGGTGCTGGCGAAGGGCAGGCGAGTTGCGTGGCCTGGCAGGTTCGATCGCGACGCAGAAGCCGCGCGCTCGAGACGGGCATCGCCGCCCCGATGATCGCCAGCGGTTCTGGAGCGAGTTCCGCGACGGGCAGCGTCAGGCAACGGAGAAGTGCCTCGAAGCCCCGGCGATCGTCCCGCGGGACACCTAGTTCCGCGGGACACGGAGGCCCTCCTCGCCGAATCGCAGAACGCTCATACTTGCCACCGCGATCGCTCTGACGGTCGCCGTCGAATGAACCTCGACAAGAAAACCCATACGCTCACGTGCCAGTTCTTCGGACAGAGCACGCTCGAGCAACGCGGAGTGGACGCGCCACAGACGACCAGCGCACTGATGCGTTCCTCGCGCGATGGCTGACGTCGCGACCCTGCGCTTCCTCGGAGCGGCCGGGACCGTCACGGGATCGAAGTACCTCATCGAGACCGACGGTCACCGGATTTTGCTCGACTGCGGCCTCTTCCAAGGGCTGAAGGAGCTGCGATTGCGCAACTGGACGCCGCCGCCGTTCACTGCCGCGGCCGTCGAGGCGGTGGTGCTGAGCCACGCGCACATCGACCACTCGGGCTATCTGCCGCGGCTCGTGCGCGAGGGGTTTCGCGGCGCGATCCACTGCACCTCGGGTACCGCCGACCTGCTGCGCGTGCTGTTGCTCGACTCCGCCCACCTGCAAGAAGAAGAGGCGCGGTTCGCGAATCGCCACGGCTACTCGCAGCATAAACCTGCGCTACCGCTCTACACGGCGGACGATGCCGAAGCGGCGCTGTCGCGTGTCGTGCCGCACGCGTACGGCGAGCACTTCACGGTCGTGCCCGGTACGACGGCGTTGCTGCGACGCGCCGGGCACATTCTCGGCTCGGCGACGGTCGAACTGCGCGTCGGTGAGCGTACGCCGGTGACGCTCGTCGATTCGGGAGACCTCGGGCGCTGGGATCGGCCGATCCTTCGCGATCCGGAGCTCGTTGCGGAGGCCGACGTCCTCCTCGTCGAGTCGACCTACGGTGATCGCCTGCACCCGCGCGACGCGCCGGCGGCGTTGGCGCGCATCGTGAACGAAGCCATCGCACGCGGCGGCGCGCTCGTCGTTCCGGCGTTCGCCGTCGGCAGGACGCAGGAACTCGTCTGGACGCTGCGCACGCTCGAGGACGCCGGCGCCATTCCGTCCCTGCCAGTCTACGTCGACAGCCCGATGGCGATCAACGTGACGGAGATCTACTGCCGCCATCACGAGGATCACGACCTCGACATGAAGCTGCTGATGGACGAGCGGCGCCGCCCGCTCTGCTGTCGCCAGTACCATCTCGTGCGCACGCCCGCGGAGTCGAAGGCGCTCAATGCCGTCCACGAGCCGATCATCATCATCTCGGCGAGCGGCATGGCGACCGGCGGCCGCATCCTGCATCACCTGAACGAGCGCCTACCCGACGAGCGCACGACCGTGCTGCTGGTGGGATATCAGGCGGCCGGAACGCGCGGGCGTTCGCTGCAGGACGGCGCCCAGCGCGTGCGCATACATGGCGAGAACGTTCCGGTGCGTGCGCGGGTCGAGATGCTCGACGGCCTCTCGGCCCATGCCGACCGTGAAGAGATCCTGCGTTGGCTCTCCGGCTTCCGCCGCGCGCCGCGTGTGACCTACGTGGTGCACGGTGAGTCGGCGGCGGCGGCGAGCCTCGCCGAGACGATTCGCACGCGCCTGCAGTGGAATGTCCAGGTGGCGGAGGATCGCGCCCTCGTCCCGCTGACTCGTTGAAAGGAGCGGGTCCATGACGGGGGACCGTGCTTCGCAAGCACGCGCCGACGCCCGCCGCATCGTCGTGGCGCGGGCGCTCCGCGGGTTTGTCGACGGGTTGGTCAGCGTCCTGCTCGCCGGTTACCTGACGCGGCTCGGGTTTACGCCGTTCGAGGTCGGCGCGATCGTGACCGGGACGCTCTTCGGCTCGGCCGCGCTCACGATCGCGCTCGGTCTCGCCGCGCACCGCGTTTCGCGTCGCCCGGTGCTACTCGGCGCCTCGGCGCTCATGCTCCTGACCGGGATCGGTTTCGTGAGCGCGACCGGATTCTGGCCGCTGCTGATCGTCGCCGTGATCGGGACGCTCAATCCGTCCGCGGGCGACGTCAGCGTGTTCCTACCGACGGAGCAGGCGGCGTTGGCACAGACCGTCTCGGGTCACGAGCGCACCCGCCTCTTCGCCTGGTACAATATCGGTGGCAACGTCATGGGGGCGCTCGGGTCGCTCGCGAGCGGGCTTCCCGCCGTCGTCGCGCACGCGTACGGCGTCGACGTCCTGCTCGCGGAGCGCTCCGGCTTCGTCCTCTACGCGCTCGTCGCGATCGTGATCGCGGCCTTCTATCTGCGGCTCGGATCCGAGGTCGAAACGCGGGAGACCGTGCGCGGCGCGCCGCTCGCACACTCGCGACGCGTCGTCGTACGCCTCGCGGTGCTCTTCAGCCTCGACGCCTTCGGCGGCGGTTTCGTCGTGCAGTCGTTGCTCGTGCTCTGGCTCTACCAGCGTTTCGCGCTGTCGGTCGCCGTCGCGGGCGCCATCTTCTTCGGCGCCGGCCTGCTGAGCGGACTCTCGCAGCTGGTGTCGCCGATCTTGGCGGCGCGCATCGGCCTGGTGCGCACGATGGTTTACACGCACCTGCCGGCGAACTTGTTTCTCGTCGCCGCCGGGCTGGTGCCGAGCTTGCCGCTGGCGGTCGCGTGCCTCCTGATGCGCGCCGCGCTCTCGCAGATGGACGTGCCGGCTCGTCAGGCCTTCGTGATGGCCGTCGTCCGGCCCGAGGAGCGCGCTGCGGCGGCGAGCGTCACCAACGGTCCGCGCAGCCTCGCGTCCGCGCTGCCGCCGCTCTTCGCCGGCGCTATGCTCACGTACTCGACGGTCGGCTGGCCGCTCGTCTGCGGCGGCGTGCTGAAGGCGCTCTACGACGTCTTGCTGCTGGCGCAGTTCCGGGCGGTGCCGGCGCTCGACGAACGCTGATGCGAGCTCTAGCGCGTCGTCGGCGTCGCGCTCCGTCGCCCCGTGGGACGGCGGCGCGTGCGGCGAGTGGCATCGGATGGCATGAACGTCAGTTTCACGGTAGCTCTCATTTCCGCACAAGGGAGGTCTCGTATGAAGACGGAAGATCGCATCGCCAAGCTCGCCGGGGATCGCGGGCGCGTCACGCCCACGCAGCTCGCGCACATCGTGCGCCGGACGTCGCGGCTCGACGCCATGGTGGAATGGTACCAGACGGTGCTCGGGGCCGAGGTCGTCCATTCGGACGGCATGCTGGCGTTCCTCAGCTACGACGAGGAGCACCACCGCATCGCCATCGCCCAGATTCCCGGCCTCGAGGATCAGCCGCCGTTCGCCGCCGGCACCGATCACGTGGCGTTCACCTACGCCGACCTCGGCGATCTCCTCCATACCTTCGCGCGCCTGAAAGATGCGGGCGTCGAGCCCTTCTGGTGCATCAATCACGGCCCGACGACGTCGCTGTACTACAAGGATCCGGACGCCAACCGCGTCGAGCTCCAGGTCGACAACTTTTCCACCGCGGCGGAGACCAATCGCTGGATGCACAGCGGCGAGTTCGCGGCGAACCCGATCGGTGTCGTCTTCGACCCGGAGGATCTGCTGGCGCGCTATCGGGCGGGTGAGCCCTTCGCGACGCTCGTCGCGCGGCCGCCGCTCCCCGCGGGGACGACCCCGTTCGAGATGCTGCGCTTCTAGGCGCGATGGACGCGCGTTACGACGTCGCGATCGTCGGCTACGGCCCCGTCGGGCAGGCGCTGGCGATCCTGGTCGCGCAGCGCGGGTGGACGGTCGGCGTCTTCGAGAAGCAGCCGGCCGCGTACCCGCTGCCGCGCGCCGTGCACTTCGATCACGAGGTCGGCCGCATCCTCCAGACCGCTGGTGTCGCCGCGGACGTCGTCGGAAGGACCGAGGTGGCGGACGTGTATGAATGGCGGAACGCCGCCGGGGACACCTTGCTACGCTTCGCCAGCAATGCCGCCGGCGCGTCCGGGTGGCCGGAGGCCAACATGTTCGCGCAACCCGAGCTCGAGCGCGTGCTCGACGCGCGGGCGCGCGCGCTCCCCACAGTCGCGGTGCATCGCGCCCAGGAGGTGGTCGGGATCACCGCGGACGACGACGGCGACCACGATGGAATGGTGACGCTCGACGTCGCCAGCTCCGACGGTCGTCACCGTGACGTCACGGCGCGCTTCGTCGTCGGCTGCGACGGTGCGAACAGCTTCGTCCGCACGCGGCTCGGCGCGACGGTCACCGACCTCGGGTTCTTCTTCGACTGGCTGATCGTCGATGTCGTCCCGCATCGGCCGCAGGTCTGGGAGCCACTCAACATCCAAATCTGCGATCCGACGCGTCCGACGACGCTCGTCTCAGGCGGCCCCGGTCGCCGGCGTTGGGAGTTCATGCGGCTCCCGGGCGAGTCCATCGAGGACCTGAACCGCGAGGAGACCGCGTGGCGCCTGCTCGCCCCTTGGAACATTACCCCCGCGAACGCCACGCTCGAGCGTCACACCGTCTATCGGTTCCAGGCACGCTGGGTCGACATCTGGCGAAAGGGTCGCCTCATGCTCGCCGGCGACGCCGCGCACCAGATGCCGCAGTTCGCCGGCCAGGGCATGTGCTCCGGACTGCGTGACGCCGTGAACCTCGCATGGAAGCTCGACCTCGTCCTCGCGCGGACCGCGCCCGCCGCGCTCCTCGACACCTACCCGAGCGAGCGCGTTCCGCACGTCCGTGCCGTCATCGACTTCTCGATGGAGCTCGGCAAGGTGATCTGCATCGCCGATCCCGCCGAGGCGGCGGCGCGCGACGCGCTCATGAGCGCCGCCGTCCAATCGGGACAGCTCGTCACGCCGCCGCCGCCCTTGGGCATCGGCGCCGGCGTGCTCCTCGACGGCGACCCGTGTGCCGGCCGACTCTTCGTGCAAGGGCGTGTCCGGCGCGGCGCCGCGACGGGACTCTTCGACGACGTCGTCGGGCGCGGCTTCACCTTGCTCAGTCCGTCCGCGGATCCGCGCGCGCATCTCGATCCGGAGTCGGCGGCGTTCTTCGCCGCGCTCGGGGGCGTCACCGCGCAGATCGGTCCCGACGGCCCGGTACGCGACCTCGACGGGGTCTACGCCGACTGGTTCGCCGAGCACGAGGTCGAGGTCGTGCTGCAGCGGCCGGACTTCTACGTCTTCGGCACCGCGGCGCGTGTCACGGCTGCGTCCGCCTTGGTCACGGAGCTGCGCGCCGCGCTGACCGGTCGGACGGGTCGCACCGCGTAGGGAGCGCCACCGCCGGCGTGTACTCGCTCGATCCCCTCGGTGTTGTCGCCGGCGGGCACCGCGTGGCGCCGTCAGACCTCGCGCGCGTCGACTGACCCGGCGGTGCCCAGCAGCGCGCCCGCGAACGCGGCGAGCTCGACGATGTGAGACGGGAGCGGCGGGAGCGCGCCGGCGTCCGGCGCGAGCAGGGCGCAAAAGCCCTCGAAGCGATGGTTGCCGCCGCGTCCGGTGGCGAGCTCGGCGGTGATTTCGCCGAGTAAGGGAGAACTGGCGTGGGTGGCCGGCGGTGCGTCCGTCCAGCGGACGACGAGGTCGGGAAGGAACGCGCTGCGCGGTCCGGGAAACGCTTCGCCGGCGGCGAGCACTGCGCCGACCAACGGCGTGCCCTCCGGGGTGATGCGAAGACTCCTGAGGCAGGCAGTGACCCATTCGCGATAGGCCGCGAGCGGCGCGCCGTCGGGATCGAGGCAACCGGCGGCCTCGCGCCCGCGTACGTTGAAGCGAAGATAGCCGTTCAGATCGGCGAGGAGCGCCAGTCCCGGCGTCCGCGCCCAATCGTGTCCGCCGGTGATCTGCCGGCTGACGACGGCGTCGCGCACCGCGACCGGGACCCCCTGCGCGATCGCGTTCTGCACCTGTGCCGGCACGTGCTCGCGAAGCCAGCGGACGATCCCGCCCTGCGCGGCCGGTGCGGGCGCGGCGCCGGCGGACGCCGCCGGGTGCGCCCCTGACGCGAAGGCGGCGTTCACCCGGTCCATGATCTGCGGTACGAAGTGCTCCTGCGAGGTGTTCGACCCCATGCCGTGAAGTGCGAACACGACTACGGTCGCGGCACGCGCCGCGGCGGCGTCGAGGAGCGTCGCGAGCGCCGCGTCGACGGCCCGATAGACGTCGAGGAGCGGCGTCAGCGTCGCGGACTCGCCGTCGCTCCGCTCCGGCCAGAGGATGTGCCCCCCGCGATGCGTCTCGCCGAAGACGGTGAGGAAGAGGTCCCAGTCGCGCTGGTCGTAGAGCCAGCACGCGACCTCGCCTTTGCGGCGCGCGCCGGCGACGAGGTTGCGGTGGATGTGCGCCAGCTCGCCCGGGGTCTTGGTGACCGGGATCTCGTATCCCATCGGATGGCGGGCGCCGAAGCGGCGGCGGAGCGCGTCGCCGAGCGCGCGCGGGCGCGCCGCGAACGGGCCGAGCTGGTCATGCGATCCCCAGTTGAGGATCTCGACGCCGCGTGCGAGTCGCGGCGGGAACGTCATCGGTACGTCGAGCGCCGCGACCTCGAGTCCGCGGCGCTCGAGCGCGTACCAGAAGGGCTCGGACGGCAACCAGTCGCGGCTGACGCGACGGATGCGCATCGACGTCGAGTCCCATTGCAGATGGTGGTAGATGCCGTGCACGCCGGGAAGGGTGCCGGTCGCGAAGGTCGGCCACACGGAGCCGGGGAGCGCGCTCGCCGTCGACGCGAGCCGCCCGACCGCGCCGCGTGCGAGCACGCGATCGAGGGTCGGGAGCGACGCGCGTTCCGCCTCGATGAGCGCCAGTTCCGCGGCGTCGAGGCCGATCATCACCAGGCGCCGGCGCGGCGCGGGCGTGCTCACGGTCCGAACTCGACGTGCGCGTCATCGAGCCAGGCCGTGCTCCGCGCCGCATCGGCGAACCCCGGCGCGAACGGCGCTCCCGAGGCCGCCGCCGCGACGAAGCGTGCCAGGGCGGCTTCGATGCTTGCCCGCCCCATCGAGCGTCCGCGGCACACGCCGTAGTAGCCGAGCGTCGCGACGTCGGCGACGCGACGGCGCGCGCGCGCCAGCGGGCCGTCGGCGCGAATCACGTGCAGGCGCATGTTGGGATCGGGAAGCGCGAGCGCGCCGCCGGTGCCGACCGCGACGACGCGCTCGAACGTGCGCGTTTCGTAGGCGAGATCGCAGACGACGCGCACGCCCGTCGCGAGCTCGGCCTCGAGGTGCAAGTGATCGCACGTCCAGCGCCGGCTGGTGCCGTGCGCGACGATGCGCACCGGCTCGGCGCCGGCGATGGCGCATGCGACGTCGAGCGCCTGGCTCCCGAGGTCGTAGAGAACGCCGCCTTCGCCGGCGGCGAGACGGTGTGCCGTCACGGTGCACCACGACGCGACGTCGACGTGGAGCGCGAGCTCGATCGTCCGCAGGGTGCCGACGGCGCCGTCGTGCACCAGCTCGGCGAAGCGGACGTAGGGCGGCCAGAATCGGCGGTTGAAGTCGATCATGAGGAGCGGCTCGACATCGGGTCCGCGCGCCGCCCGCGCGAGCTCGCCGCGTAAGACGAACGGCTTTTCCATGAGCACCGGGACGCCGCGTGCGGCGAGCGTGTTCCAGAGCGCGAGGTGCGTCGACGGAGGCGTCGCGACGACCACGGCGTCCGGCTCGACGGCGAGGAGCGCTGCCGCGTCGGCGAAGCATGCGACCTCGTCGAGCGCCCGTACTGCCGCCGCCCGCGACGTCGGCAGCGGATCGGCGACGGCGATCTCGGCGATCCCCGGGAGCCGTCGCAACGCCGGGACGTAGTATTGCTGCGCTAGATGGCCGAACCCGATCAGTCCGAGGCGGAGCCCACGATCGCCACCGAGCGGCGCGCGTACGGGCGCCACGCTCGCGGGGCAGAGGCCGTCGGCGCGCATCGGTCAGTAGCGGATCTTGTCCGTTTTCGCCGTCCAGGCGGCGAAAACGTCGCGCGCCTCGTCCGCGAGCACGCGGACGGCCGGAATCGCTCGCGCGGCGCGCGGACGGGCGAGCACGGCGTCGATGCGCGCGTCGTCGAAGCCGATCGCGGCGGCATCCGCGCGGCCGTTCGCGAAGCAGAGACGATCGAGGCGCGCCCAGTAAATCGCCGCGAGACACATCGGGCAGGGCTCACAGCTCGTGTAGATAGCGCAGCCCGCGAGCGTGAAGGTGCCGAGCGCGCGGCACGCGGCGCGGATCGCAATGATCTCCGCGTGCGCCGTCGGATCGTTCGTCGAGGTGACGCGGTTCACGCCCTCGGCGACGATCTCGCCTGCGCGGGCGACCACGGCGCCGAACGGGCCGCCCGCGCCCGTCCGCAGCTGCTCGCGGGAGAGCGCGATCGCGCGTCGCATGAGATCCTCGTCGCGCATCGCCCGGGTGTAGGATGCGGCGCTCGCGAGGGCAAGCGAGCTTCGCCGGGGCCTGCCGGCCGGATCGTAGCTGCCTGGCCGGCGCCGGTCGGCCCTGTTAGACCTCACGGGTCGTGTCCACTCCGCTCGAGTCGCCCGCACCGCCGTTTCCGCTGCGGCTTCCGACGCCCGATCGACGCGCGCTGCGCCGGCGCGCGGCGCGTGTCGTCGATGTCGTCGCGCACCGCCTCGGTCCGCCGGCCGCCCGCCGGTTCGTCGGTGCGACGCTTCCCAATCACGCGTTCGCGCGACCGCTGCGCGAGGTCTTCGAGGCGCTCGGAGCGACGTTCGTCAAGTTCGGGCAGCTCGTCGCGTCGGCGCCGGGCGCCTTCGGCGACGCCGTCGCCGACGAGTTCCGCTCCTGTCTCGACACCGGCGCGGCGATACCGTTCGCGGACGTTCGCGCCGCGGTCGAGCTCGCGCTCGGCGCGCCGCTCGCGGACGTTTTCGCCGCCTTCGAGGAGACGCCGATCGGACGCGCGTCGATCGCGGTGGTGCACCGTGCCCGCCTGCACGATGGACGGACGGTCGCGATCAAGGTGCTGCGACCGGAGATCGAGACGGTGGTCGCGACCGACCTCCGCTTGATGGGGCCGCTTTTCGAGTTCCTCGCGTTCCGCGTCGGCGTTCCCGAGGCGGGACAGCTGGTGCGCATGCTCGACGGCTTTCGCGAGCAGCTCGCGGAGGAGCTCGACCTGCGCAACGAGGCGCGCGCGATGATGCATCATCGCCGCCTCCTCGCCGACCTCGACCTGCCGATGATCGTGGTGCCGGAGCCGTTGCCGGCGCTCTCTGGGCAGCGAGTCCTCACCATGGAGTTCCTCGACGGCATTCCGATCGACGACCTCGCCGGCATCGCCGCGCTCGGCCTCGAGCCGCGGCCGCTCGTCGAGCAGCTGGTGCGCGCGTGGTTGATCACCGCGCTCCGCGACGGCACGTTTCACGCCGACGTGCACGCCGGCAACGTCCTCCTGCTCCGCGACGGCCGCGTCGGCGTCGTCGACTGGGGCATCGTCGGCAGGCTCGACGCGCGCACGCATCGCTTCCTCCGCCGCACGATCCAGGGCGCGCTCGGCGACGCGTCGGCGTGGGACGACGTCGCCGCCGACCTCATCGACGCCTACGGGCCGGCGCTGCGCGAGGGGCTCGGCCTCGACGAGGCGGCGCTCGCCGCCTTCTCGCGCGCGATCGTCGAGCCGATGCTGACGCGTCCGTTCGCGGAGGCGAGCCTCGGGAGCTTCCTCGCCGCCATCCAGGGCAAGATCGCCGAGGCCGAGGGCCGGGTCGTCGAGCGCCGCGGCGTGCGCGGCGCGCTCGCGCGGTTCCGCCGCCAGCGCCGCATGCACGTCGGGGTCGAGCAGTACGGCGGCCGCGGCAGCGCCTTCGATCGCGGCACGTTCCTCCTCGCGAAGCAGCTTCTCTACTTCGAGCGCTACGGGAAGATGTTTCTCGGCGACACCTCGCTGCTCGCCGATCGCGCCTTCATCGAGAGCCTGCTGCGCGCCGGGCCACTCAGTGAGGCGTGCGGCCGCGAAACTCGTCCATGCTGCGGCTGACGCCGAGGAAGTCCATGATGGCGTCGAAGGCGGCGACCGGCAGCACGCGGGCGAGATAGGTCGTGACGACGACGCGCGGCATGATGAGGCGGCGGCGGTCGGTGCGAATCGCCGCCAGGATGCGGCGAACGGCGTACTCGGGCTCGAGGATCGGCAGCAGCCACGGAACGCGCGTGCGCACGCCCGCGAACATCCCGGTCGAGATGTAGAATGGACAGACGACCGTCGTCAGCACCTTGCTGCGTTCGCGCCGGAGCTCGAAGCGCAGCGACTCGTCGAAGCCGACCGCGGCGTGCTTGCTCGCACAGTAGTCGACGAGCCGCGACGTACCGACGAGGCCGGCGGCGGACGCGATCGTGACGACGTGGCCGCGGTTGCGCGCGAGCATCGCCGGCAGAAACGCCCGCGTCACCCAGAAGAGCGCCAGCGCGTTGACCGCGAACGTGCGCTCGATGTCGGCATCCGCGGCGTCGAGGAGGGTCTTCCCGGACACCACGCCGGCGTTGTTGACGAGGATGTCGACGGGGCCGCAATCGGCGAGCGTGCGGGCCGCGGTCGCCGCGATCGCGGCGCGGTCGCTGAGGTCGCAGACGTAGGTCGTGACCGGCGCCCGGGTGGCCGCAAGCTCGGCGTGCGTCGCCTCGAGGCCGCGCGCGTCGACGTCCCAAAGCACCAACCGCGCGCCCTCGGCGGCCATCGTGCGCGCCATCATCCGACCGAGGCCGCTCGCCGCGCCGGTGAGGAGAATCGTGCTGTCCCGGAATGCCGTCATGGGCTCGTTCATTCGCACCTCGACGGGCGGCAAGTCCAACGGTGCGAGCGGCGGGTCGTGGCTGACCGGCCAGCGCCGAGCGGCGGCCGCGATGACGCCGAGTAGCGGTGCGCGCGCCGGTGTGCGGCGCTAGCGTCGTGTCATGCGTCGAGTCGTTGCGACGGCGATCGTTCTCTCCGTGCTCCGTATGGCGCTCGCCGCCGCGACCTGCACGCCGCGGATCGCGAGCGCCGCCGCGCGCCGTGGCGGTCGCGAGCACGTCGCGCGGACGACGCCGCGACTCCGGATCGAGGCCGACGGTCCGGCGAGCGCGTTCGAGTGTGACACGCCGCGCGGTGTCCGCGCGTTCGGCTCGAGCGAACGTTGCCTGCGCGCGCTCTGCGTCGATCACAACCTCACCAACGCCTACATCCTCGACGCGACGCATCGTCTGCGGCGCAATCCGTGCGCCGGTGTCGATGCGTTCGAGCGGCGCCACTGAGCGCCGCGTTGTTGGCGAGTCGCGTCATCATTTTTCCGTAGCCAACGCGCGCGCTGTCATGCTACGGGGCCGGCACCCAGCCGCGGGGTGATCCCGCTCATGTTGCACGACGGACGCACGATCCGGATCGCGCCGCTCATCTGCTACGACGTCCTCGATCCAGGGCTCGCCACAGCCGCGGTGCGCACGGGCGCCGACCTGATCGTCACGCTTTCCAACGATTCGTGGTTCGCGACCGGCGCGGGGCCGCGCTTGCACCTCCTCGGCGCCGCCTTCCGCAGTATCGAGACGCGCCGCCCACAACTGCGCGCGACGAATACGGGAATATCCGCCGTCATCACACCGAGTGGCGACATCGTCGAGCGCGCGGGCGTCAACGAGCGTGTGACACTGATCGCGAACGTCGTGCCCGGGCGCTGGCCACCCACCCTCGTCCTCGCCTGGGGCGACTGGCTCGGTCCGGTCGCGCTCGCCTTGGGGATCACCATCCTCGGCGCGCTCGTCGTCACGAGGCGAGGCCGATCCGGCGACGCGTGAGCACGTTCACCTCCTCGCCATGGTATGCGAGCGCGTAGTGTGCGAAGACGGTGCGGACGATGCGCGCCCAGGGACCCTGTCCCGGGTCGTGCGCCGCCGAGACGACGCCCGGCGACGTGAAGATCGCGTCGAAATGTTCCGCCTCGATCGCATGGATCAAGCGATCCGCAGTCTCCGGCCGGCTGTTCCACAGCACGGTGATGTACATCCACACGTCGTTCACGGCCATCTCGCCGGCAAAATCGTGGACGACCTGCGAGTTCTTGAGATTGAGCATCCGGCCGTGATCGACGCCGAGTGTGTGCAGCGCGCCCTCCACCGCGGTACGCGCGCGTACGTAGCGCGCGGTCTTCGCGGCGGTGGTGTACGAGTAGGAGAATCGGTCGGGGTTCCGCATCTCGAGCGCGACACAGAAGCCGAGGGCGGCGACGGCGAGCGCCCACGGCCAATCGATGCGGACGCTCTCCCGGTAGCGGCGTGCCACGACGACGATCCACAATAGGGTCGCCAGCACCGGCTCGATGAGATTGTGATTCTCGGCGCCGACGCCCGTCATGACCCACGTTTGCAACGTCCAGGAGAGGAGCATGTAGGCGAAGAAGGGCGTCCCGAGCGCCGCGCCGCGCTCGCGTGCGAGCGACGCCGCCGTCACCACGGCCGCGGTTACGAGGAGGAAGACGAAGATCGGCTGGGCGAACATCATGTGCCAGTGGAGGAAGAAGCTCTCGATGTCACGCGGGTAGTCCGTTACCGGGATCGTGACGGCGAGCCAAAAGCCGTTGCCCCAATACGCCCACGCGGCGAGACCGCACGCCGCGCCGACGACGGTACCCGCGAGGACGAGCCAGCCCAGACGCCGCCGGTCGGTCAGGAGGTAGTACACCACGCAGGCGACGGGGGCGGCGAGAAACGATTGCTTCGCCGCGACCGCGAGCGCGCAGAGCGCGCCGGTCGCGAGCACGGCGCGCGGTGCACGCGCGCGCGCCGCGAGCACGACCGCCCAGGCCGACCAGCACAGCGCCATGCTGTCGGAGCGCAGGTATGCCGTGTTGCCGGTGACGGGGCGGATCAGGAAGAAGGCCGCGACTGCGATCGCGGCGGTGGCACGCTGGCCGCGCCCGGCGACGACGAGGAGGCTCGCCGCCGCGGCGATCATGAAGAGCGCGGCGACGACTCGCCCGGTGAAGAAGGGATTCTCCGGATGCTGGGGGAGCGCGGCGACGAGGACGTGGTAGAGCGGCGTGTACGGCGTCATGAAGAAGGGAAGATCGAGGAACGATCGCGAGTCGTAGATGTTGGAGCCGGTCTCGATCGCCTTGACCGTGCACATGTGCGGGCCTTCCGAAATGAGGTCGAATGGTGCCGCGAGCTGATCGAGACAAACCGGTACGAGACGCGAGAGCGACGTCGCGACGAAGAGCACTGCGAGCGCCCATGCGATCCACGTCGAGGAGCGCTGCGCGCGCATGTGCGGGCGCGTTACCACGCGCGACTCGGCGAGGCAACGAATGGCACTCGCGGCGGCACGCGAGCACCGGCGGCGCTCTTGCTAGCGGAGGACGAAGATCGGCGCGAGACACGCCAGGAGAAGCACGATCAAGAGGAGGTAGTCGAGCACCGGGACGTCGAGCTCGGGTCCCTCGACGGTTCGTGTTTGCATGCAGCGCATCGCGTCCTCGTGACGCTCTCTACCGTGCGGGAGGCGCGCAGCCGATGCAACTCCGGTGGCGCGGAGGCGACGTCGGTCCGAGGATGATTGTGGCGGTCTCGCCGTGTAAGACTTGCATAGGGCGAACGCCACGCAGGGCCGCGGATACGTGGGTCGCCCGGTTTGGGAGGGTCGATGCGCTACGTCGCGCTCGCGTGTGACTACGATGGGACGCTCGCCCACGACGGCCGCGTCGACGAAGAGACGGTGCAGGCGCTCGAGCGCCTGCGTGAGAGCGGCCGTACGCTCATCCTCGTCACGGGTCGTGAGCTCGACGAGCTCACGACCGTTTTCCGTCGCCTCGAGCTCTTCGATCGCGTGGTCGCGGAAAACGGCGCGCTCCTCTACCGTCCCGACACACGCGAGGAACGGCGGCTCGCGGAGCCACCGCCGCGGGCGTTCGTCGCGGCGCTGCGGGCGCGCGGGGTGCCGCTTTCGGTCGGCCGCGTGATCGTCGCCACCGTGAGCCCGCACGAGATCGCCGTGCTCGAGGTCATCCACGAACTCGGGCTCGAGCTGCACGTCGTCTTCAACAAGGGCTCGGTGATGGTCCTGCCCTCCGGGACGAACAAGGCGACCGGCTTGAGCGCGGCCCTCGCCGAGCTCGGCCTCGCGGCGCGCAACACGGTCGGCATCGGCGACGCCGAGAACGATCATTCGTTCCTCGCCCTCTGTGGGCGCGCGGTCGCGGTCGCCAACGCCCTGCCGACCGTCAAGGAGCACGCCGACCTCGTCACCACGGGCACGCATGGTGCCGGGGTCGTCGAGCTCATCCAGGCGATCCTCGGCGAGGACGGGTGAGCGCGACGCCGCGACCGCGACCGCGGGCGAGCACGGGCACACTCACTCAAAAGTAGCCGGTCGGGTCCTTGTCGCCACCGGACTTCTTGTGCTCGCGGGGGGCGATGAACTTTCCGGTGATCATGTCCTTGTAGCCCATCCCGGGCGCGACCATCGGGTAGACGTGTGCGCTCTGATCGACCATCACCTCGAGGAACGCCGGGCCTGAGAAGCGCACGAACTCCTCGAGGCTCGCGCGTACCTGCGCGGGGTCGACGACGCGGCGGCTGAACCCGAAACCGTCCGCCTCGACCGCCTTCACGAAGTCTTTCTTGTGCAGCGTCTTGTCGGACCCCGAGTAGCGATTGGCGTAGAAGAGGTCTTGCCACTGCCGCACCATGCCGTCGCCGAGGTTGTTCAGCAGCAACACCTTCACCGGAATGTCGTAGTTCGTCAGCGTCTCGAGCTCGCCGAGGTTCATGCGGATCGAGCCGTCACCGTCGACGTCGATGACGAGCTTGCCGGGGTTCGCGAGCTGGGCGCCGATCGCCGCCGGGAGGCCGAAGCCCATCGTGCCCATGCTCCCGGAGGTGAGAAACGTCCGCGGGCGGATGAAATCGAGGTACTGCGCCGCCCACATCTGATGCTGGCCGACGCCGGTGGTGACGATGGCGTCGCCGCGCGTGATCTCGTTGAGGGTCTTCAAAACGTACTCGACCTGGATCTGGCTCGAGCCGCGGTTATAGTCGAGCGGGTGCTGCGCCCGCAGGCGCTGCACGTGCGCGCGCCACGCGGCGAAGCTCTTCTTGAATCCGGCGCCCGCCTTGAGGAGCTGCGTCAGACCCCGCTTGGCATCCGAGACGTGCGCCCAGTCGACCTGCTTCACCTTGCCGATCTCGGAGGCGTCGACGTCGAGGTGGGCGATCGTGGCGTTGGGCGCGAACTCCTTTACCTTGCCGGCGACGCGGTCGTCGAAGCGCGAGCCGACCGCGAAGAGGAAGTCGCAGTCCTCGACCGCGTAGTTGGCGTACGCCGTGCCATGCATGCCGAGCATGTGGAGCGAGAGCTCGCTCGTGGTGTCGACGGCGCCGATGCCCATGAGCGTCGTCACCACCGGGACGCCGAAGCGCTCCGCGAAGGCACGCAGCTCGGGCGCGGCGTCGCTGTTGTTGACGCCGCCGCCGGCGTAGATGAGCGGGCGCTCCGCCGCCGCGAGGAGAGCGAAGAACGCCTCGGCGTCGCGTCCGGAGATAGACGTCTCAGCGAGCGCCTCGACGCGCTCCTGGTAGCCGCGTAGCGGCAGCAGGCCGCCGCCGTGAAACATCCCCTGCGTGAGCTGCACGTCGCGCGGGATGTCGACGACGACGGGGCCGGGACGGCCGCTGCGCGCGATGTCGAAGGCGCGTCGCATCGTCGCCTCGAGCTTGTGCTCGTCGGTGACGAGGAACACGTGCTTCGCGCACGACGCCATGATGTTGAAGACCGGCGCCTCTTGGAAGGCGTCGGTGCCCATCGCCGCGCGCGGCACTTGGCCGCAGATGAGGACGATCGGTACCGAGTCGGCCTGGCAGTCGCGGACCGGCGTCACGGAGTTGGTGGCGCCCGGGCCGGAGGTGACGAGCGAGACGCCGACGCGTCCGCTCGAGCGCGCGTAGCCTGCCGCCATGAAGCCCGCGCCTTGTTCGGTGGCGGGGACGACGAGGCGGATCTGCTCGGCCGCCGCGCGGCCTTCGTTGAAGCGAAAGACCGCGTCGTACGTAGGAAGGATGGCGCCGCCGCTGTAACCGAAGATGGTGTCGACGCCCTCGTCCGCGAGAACCTGGAGGATCATGTCGGCGCCACTCATCGTGGTGCCGGCCAGCGGGTGCGCGGGCGCGGCCGGGCTCGATCCGCGTCGCCGCGCCGGAGTGGATTTCAGCATGGGCTTCACCATAGCGTGATTCGCCCGCAGGCGCGAGGTTTGCGTGCGCCGCCGGTGCGGTGCGGGAGCGCGGCTCAGGCGCGTTCGAGGACGCGCAGTGGATGCACGCCGTTCACGTGGCCCATGAACGGCGGATGGATGCTGTAGCCGAGAAGCGCTTGTACCCGTGGCGACAGCGCGCGCGCCGTCTCCTTCGGGATCGAGAGCGTGTAGTTTTCCTGCTGGCGCGCCCACGGCTCGCAGTATTGGTTGGAGAGCGCGAGGCGCGGAGTCGTGCTGCGATTGGCGCCGCCGCGGTGGACGAGCGTGCCGAGGAAGACGATGACCGAGCCGCTGTCCATCGTGACGTCGACGAGACGCTCGCTCAACGCTTCCGGCAGCTGCCCTGGGGGGCGCGGCTGGCGGGCGTCGGGTGGCACGGTCGTGAAGTCGACCAGCGCGAGGAGGCGCGCGATGGCGTCGTCGGCCCAGGTGTGACTCTCGGGCACGATCTGCGTCGCGCCGTTCTCTTCGGTGAAGGCGTCGAGCGCGTAGATCGTGCTGATGCTGATGGCGTCGCGCGGACGCGGAATGCGATAGAAGAGGTCGTCGGTGTGCAGCGGCTGCGGCGTTTCGCCGGGATGGATGTTGATCGCCTGCGAAGCGGTAAGCAGATAGTTGGGGGCGAGGAATGCGTCGCAGATCGCGAGAATGCGCGGGTGCTCGACGAGGTCGGCGAAGATCGGCGCCAGGCCGACGAGCGAGTAGATGCGCTCCGTCCGATGGCCCTCGAAGTCGTTCCGGCCGAAGAGCTCGGCGCTGAGGTGCGGCCGTAGCGCGGCGCGCATCGCCGCGACATCGTCGGGGCCGAGGAATCGTTCGAGGACGACGAAACCGCGCCGCTTGATCTCAGCGACGTCACGCTCCACCGTGGCGGGATCGACGTGAACGTCCATGCGCGTTCTTACCATCGAGTGCGCCGAGAGTGCAGCGGGTCGAGAGGCGGTGGCGACGGGCGCCGGCTCGCCGGAGAACCGCGCCGTCGGCGACGGTACTGGAGGACGGTACCGTCGGCGACCCCGCGATTGACACGGATGCGTCGCCCGTATTATTCGCCTGCCAGTACCCGTCCGTCGCAGGGAAGCCGGTGTGATGCCGGAGCTGCCCCGCAACTGTGAGGGGGGACGAGCGTGATCTCAGTGCCACTGGACGCCGGCAGTCGGCCGGCGGTCGGGAAGGCGGTCACGTGAGGACGATCCCCGAGCCAGGACATCTGCGACGGATGCAGAGCCAAGAACGGCCTTCCGAGGGGGAGGGTGGCTAGCTGAGCACGCGGGTCGGCGTTTGCCGCTCCGGTTTTCCCTTGCGAGGACCGGGGTCGAGTAGTGCTAGGCAGACGAGAGACCACCACGGTCACCACGCGTACGCGCTACCTTGTGGCGCTCGGCTTCTCGCTGGGCTGCCATGCGACGTTGCTCCTCGCGTTGCTGCTGCTGTCGGCGCGGCGCGCGCCACTCGGTTCCGAGCGGCCGATCGTCGTCGCCGTCCTCGGCGACGACGGTGCGGGTGTGGACGGCGCGCCGGGCGAAGCCGCGGTGTCGGACGCGACGGCCGCGTCCGCGACCGCCGCCGAGCCGGCCGAGCCGCGTCCGCAGCGTTCGCACGTGTCCGTCGCGCGCCGGTCGCGTTCCGCCGTGCGCGCGCCGCAGGTTGCCGCGGCGCCGTCGCGTTCCGCCGCGACGGACGCCGACGCCACGACAGCGCGCGCCGCGAACGGCGCGACCGCCGCCGTCGGCGGCGGCGTCGACGACACGGCGACGGGCGACGGCGGCGCGACGCGTGACGCCCGTGCCGGCGCCGGCCGCGGCGGCGGCGACCTGCGCCCGTGGTGCACCATCTGCCCGATCCCGGACTACCCCGCACGCGCCAGGCGAGAGGGCTGGCAAGGGACGGTCGACGTGGAGCTCCACGTCGACCGCGACGGCGCCGTCGAGCAGGCGAGCATCGGACGATCGTCCGGGTTCGCCGTCCTCGACGCCGCCGCCGTAACCGTGGCGCGGCGAAGTCGCTTCCGCGTCGCCGACGCGCTCCACGGTCAGCTGCGCTACCGCTTCGTCCTCGACGGGCCCACGGATCGCCCGCTTTGACGGGCGGTGGAGGTATCATGCGACGAGAGACGATGCGCGGGAGTGTCTTGGTCGGAATCGCGGCGGTGGCATTGGTGTGCGGCGTAGGGACGGCGCGCGCGCAGGCGGCTCCCGCCGCAAGCGCGGAGACCGACGCGGCGGAGGACGGCGGAACCGTGTCCGGCGCGACCCAGAGCGGCAGCGACGAGCCGCTCGCGACGATCGTCGTCACCGCGACACGAACGGAAACGCGTCTCGACGAAACGACGACGACGGTGACCGTCATCGACCGGGCGGAGATCGAGCAGCGGCATGCCGAGACGGTGGTCGAGCTGCTGCGCGACGTGCCGGACGTCGATGTCGTGCAGAACGGCTCGCGGGGCACCAATACCGAGCTCTTTCTGCGTGGCGCCGACGCCGACCAGACGCTCGTCCTCATCGACGGCGTCGAGGTGAACAGCGTGACCCTCGGCGCGTTCGACTTCTCCTCGCTCACGACCGACAACGTGGAGCGCATCGAGGTGCTGCGCGGCGCCGGTGGTACCTTGTACGGCTCGCAGGCGATCGGCGGCGTCATCAACGTCATCACCCGCGCCGGCGGCGGCGCGCCGCACGGCAGCGTTCTCGGCGAAGGGGGAAACGGCTCGACGGGACACGGCGCCGTCAGCTCGGCGGGGCAGATGGGGCGGCTGCGCTACTCGGTCGCGGGCGCGTACCTCGACACCCAAGGGTTCCACGCGCACAACGACGACTACCGGAACGGCACCGCGTCGCTGCGGCTCGACTACGACGTCGCCGAGCACGCGACGGCCCGCCTTTTCTTCCGCTACGCCAATGCCGACGTTGGCCTCATCAACAGCAACAACTTTCTCGCCGCGCCCGATCCGAACGCGCGCCAATCCGACGAGCTCTACCTGATCAAGGGCGAGTGGGAGCAGGAGCTCATCCCCGACCTCGAGCTACGCGTCGCGGGCAGCTTCGCGCACTCCGACGAGCACTTCAACGATCCGCCGGACGCTGCCGAGACGAGCGATACGCGCTCGACGATCACCGGCGGCATCGTGACCAGCGAGATCCAGCTGAACCACTATTGGAAGCAGTTGATGATCACAACCGCCGGTATCGAGTTCGAGGAGCGGTCGGCGAACATCCGCTCCCTGACCGTCGACCCCGCCTTCACCTTCAACGACCACTTCGACGAGAGCCGGCGCAACGTCGCCGGCTACTTTCAGGAGCAGCTACGGCTGCTCGACGGCGCGCTCCTCGGGGTCGGCGGCGTCCGCGTCGACGGCAATCAGGAATTCGGCACCGCAGTGAGCCCGTCCGGGTCGGTGTCGTACGCGTTGCCGATCCCCGGCGTCCGGCTGAAGGCCGGCTACGCGGAGGGATTCCGGGCCCCGACCTTCAACGAGCTCTTCTTTCCGAACTTCGGCAATCCCAATCTCGGCGCCGAGACCAGCCGGGAATACAGCGTCGGCGTGGTCGACACCGCCTGGCAGCGCCGCGCCACGTCCGAGCTCGCGCTCTTCGATCGGGTGACGCACGATCTGATCGAGGGCCAGCCGCAGCCCGACGGATCGTTCCAGGCCGAGAACGTCGGCACCGTCCACGTGCGCGGCGTCGAGATCGCGCCGCGCGTCCTCGTCTGGCGCGACCCCGACGTGACGATCGGCGCCTCGTACGCACGGCTGTTCCGCGTCGATACGCCGCCGCTCTTGCGCCGCCCGAAGCATCGCGGTGGCGTCACCGTCAACGTCGCCGGCCGCGATCTCCTGCGCCCGCGCACGCACTACGACGTGAATCTGAACCTGCGGGTGGTCGGCGATCGCCAGGACGTGAACCCGGCGGCGGGCTTCGCCTTCGACGAGAACCCCGCGTACACCAAGGTCGATCTCGCCGCGTCCTACACTCTCGAGGGCATGTTCCCGCGCGGCGGCGACCTGACGCTGTTCGCGAAGGTCGAGAACCTCCTCGACGCGCGCTACGACGAGGCGCTCGGATTTCGCGCACCCCCGATCAATTTCCTGGCCGGACTCCGGGCCGCGTTCTGATGCGGGAGCAGGCACCGTGCTGATCGCCGCGCCGGCGAGCGGAAGCGGCAAGACGACGCTGACGCTGGCGCTGATCGCGGCGGCGCGCCGGCGCGGCCTCGTCGTGCAGCCGTTCAAGGTGGGTCCGGATTTCATCGACCCCGGGCATCACGCCCGACTCGCCGGCCGGCCGGCGCGTACGCTCGACGGCTGGATGCTCGGCGCCGACGCCTGCCGCGCCAGCATGCGCGCGGCGATGGCGAGCGCCGACGTCGCGATCGTCGAGGGCATGATGGGTCTCTTCGACGGCCTCTCCTCGACCGGCGACGCTGGGAGCACGGCGGAGATCGCGAAGTGGCTCGATCTTCCCGTGCTCCTCGTCCTCGATGCCGGCGCGATGGCGCGGAGCGCCGCCGCCGTGGTGCGCGGCTTCCGTGATTTCGATCTCGCGGTGACGATCGCCGGAGTCGTCTTCAACCGCATCGGTGGTGCGGGCCACCTCAGACTCCTCCGCGACGCGCTCGCCGCCGCCGGCCTGCCGCCGTGCCTCGGGGGCTTTCCCGTCGACGCGGCGCTGGCGCTCCCGGAGCGTCACCTCGGCCTCTTCACCGCCGCGGAAACGACGGTCGCGTTCGACGTCCTCGCCGACGCCGCCGAACGCCACCTCGACGTCGACGAGATCCTACGCCTAGCGACCGCGGTGACGCCGCTTCCGAAGGAGGAGCGCGCAGAGAAAAGGGAGGGCACAAAGAAGCGAGAGGGCACAGCGGAGCGAGAGGGTATGGCGGGGGTGGAGGGACGTGGGCTGAGCCCACGTCCCGACGCGCAGCGGAGCACGGCCGCGCAGCGGCCGCGCGTACGGGCGCAAATTGCTATCGCCCGCGACGAGGCGTTCTCATTCTACTATCCGGAGAACCTCGAGCTCCTCGCCGCCGCCGGCGCTGAGATCGTCGAGTTCAGCCCGCTCTGCGACATGCGTCTCCCGAGCGGCACCTGCGGGCTCTACCTTGGCGGCGGCTATCCCGAGGTGCACGCGGCGCGTCTGGCGGCGAACCTACCGCTGCTCGAGGCGCTACGTGCCTTCGCCGCGGCCGGTGGGCTGGTGTACGCCGAGTGCGGCGGCCTCATGCTTCTCGGCGATACGCTCGAGGACGAGACTGGCCGGACGCACGCCATGGCCGGCGTGCTGCCGCTGCGGACGCGGATGCTGCCGCAGCGGCTGACGCTGGGTTATCGCGAGGTGACGATCGCCTGTGATTTTCTGCCGCCGCTCGTTGCCCGCGGCCACGAGTTTCACGGATCGACGCTCGACGACTCGAGCGTGCCGGTGTCGCTCGCGCGCGCCTACGTCGTGGGCGACCCGGCGACGGGGGTGAGCGCGCGCGAGGGCTTCACGTCACGGCGGACGCTCGCGAGCTACGTGCACCTGCATTTCGCGAGTGCCCCGGCGCTCGCGGGCGGCTTGGTCGCGGCGGCGCGCGCTGCCGACGCCGACCTCGCCGCCGCGCGCGGCACGAGCGCGCACGCGTGAGGCTCGCCCTCATCGTGCTCGCGGCACTCGTCGGTGCGCCGTGCGTCGGTGCGGCGGCGCCCGCCACGGGCCGGTCGGCGCCGACGACCGGTCCGCCGACGCGCATCGTCTCGCTCGCGCCGTCGGTCACCGAAACGCTCTTCGCTCTCGGCGTCGGCGCGCGCGTCGTCGCGGTCTCGACCTACTGTGACTACCCGGCGGAGGTGGAGCGACTGCCGAAGGTCGGCTCGTTTCTCACGCCGAGCGTCGAGGCGATCGTCGCCCAGCGTCCCGATATCGTGATCGGCGTCCCGAGCCCCGGCAATCACGAGGCGGTGGCGGCGCTCCGCCAGCTCGGCATCCGCGTCGAGACGCCGGACCCCGAGCACCTTGCCGATCTCGGGCCCGTCGTCCGCGGCATCGCGGCGGCCGCGGGCGTTCCCGAGGCGGGCGAGCGTCTCGTCGCCGAGATCGATCGCGGCATGGACGCGGTTCGTGGCCGCGTCGCCGCGCTGCCGCCGCGCCGCGTGCTGATGGCGATCGGCCAGGATCCGCTCATCGCCGTCGGCGAGACGAGCTTTCTCGGCGAGCTGATCGTCGCGGCGCGCGGCGCCAACGTCGCGCCGCCCGCGAGCTCGTGGCCGCACGTCAACGTCGAGTATGTCATCGCGCGCGACCCGGAGGTGATCATCGACAGCAGCATGGGGACCGAGGAATCGAGCGCGGGGGCACGATATTGGGAACGACTGCCCTCGCTCACCGCGGTGCGCGAGCGGCGGGTGTATGCGTTTCGTGACTACCGCGCGCTTCGCCCGGGTCCGCGTCTGCCCGCCGCGTTCGAGAAGCTGGCGCGCCTCATTCACCCCGAGGCATGGTGATCGCGCATCTCACCTGGCGGCGGTTGCTGCGCGTACACGGCCTGCTGCTCCTCGCGCTCGTGGCGACCCTCGTCGCCGCCGCCGCGATCGGTCCCGTGGGACTCGATTGGCGCCGCGCCTTCGATCCCTCGATGACGAGCCCCGATGCTGTGATCCTCTTTCGCACCCGCGTGCCCCGCGTGCTCCTGGCGGCGATCGTCGGCGGCGCGCTCGCGACCGCCGGCGCGACGTTGCAGGCGTTGCTGCGCAACCCGCTCGCCGACCCGCACCTGCTCGGGGTGTCGAGCGGCGCCGCGCTCGCCGGAGTGTGCGCGCTCGTCCTCCATCCCGTTTTTCTCGGACGCACGCTCGTCGTCCCGGCGGCGGCCTTCGCCGGCGCGCTCGCCAGCATGTGGATCGTCGTCGGCGCGTCGCGTGTCGGCGGCCGCCTCGACTCCTACACGCTGCTGCTCGTCGGCGTCATCTACAACGCGTTTGCGGGTGCGTTGCTGATGTTCGTCAACTCGGTCGTCGACTTCTACCAGGCGCACGGCGTGCTCTTCTGGCTCATGGGAAGTCTGGGCGCCAGCGACTACCGCGTGGTCGGCGCGCTCGCGCTCTACACGCTCACCGGCCTCGGCGTGCTCGTGATGCGCGCCCGCGACCTCGATTGCCTGAGCCTCGGCGACGATCGCGCCGCCGAGCTCGGCGTCGACGTCGAGCGCGCCCGTCTCGTGGTCTTCGTCGCCGCGTCGCTCCTCGTCGGCGCCGTCGTCTCGGTGAGTGGCATGATCGGCTTCGTCGGCCTCGTCGTCCCGCACCTCGTCCGCATGCTGGTCGGCGCCGATCACCGCCTGCTGCTGCCCGGCAGCTACTTGGGGGGCGCGATCTTCCTCGTCTGCGCCGATACCATCGCGCGCACCGCGCTCGGCGGCACCGAGGTGCCGGTCGGCGTCGTCACCGCGCTCTGCGGCGCGCCCTTCTTCACGTATCTGCTCCGCCGCGAACGACGAAGGGCGGGCGCGTGAGCGCGCTGCTCGAGGCGGAGCGGGTGAGCTTCGCGTACGCCGGCCGGCCGGCGATCCGTGCCGTGACGCTGACGGTGGGGGAGGGCGAGATGCTCGCCATCGCGGGCGCGAACGGGTCGGGCAAGTCGACGTTGCTCGGGCTGCTCTCGGGGTTGCGCCGGCCGTCGGCCGGCAGCGTGCGACTGGCCGGCCGCAACCTCCGCGAGTACGACCGGCGCGCGCTCGCACGGGCGATCGCCGTCGTGCCGCAGGAGACCGCGATCGCCTTCCCGTATCGCGTCGCCGAGATGGTGCTGATTGGACGGGCGCCGTATCTGCGCGGGATCGGCCTCGAGCGCGCGCACGACGTCGCCGCTGCCGAGCGGGCGATGGCGCGGACCGGCGTCCTCGACCTCGCGGATCGCCCCCTTGCCGAGCTCTCGGGCGGCGAGCGCCAACGGGTCATCGTCGCCCGGGCGCTCGCGCAGGAGCCGCGCGTCCTTCTCCTCGACGAGCCGACGACCTTCCTCGACCTGCGCCACGCGATCGAGATCCTCGACCTCGTCGTCGACCTCAACCGCCACGAGCGGCTGACGGTCGTTGCCGTCCTTCACGACTTGACGGTGGCGGCGATGTATTTCCCGCGTCTCGTGTTCCTCCGCGCCGGGTGCCTCGCCGTCGACGGCGCGCCGGCGGAGGTCATCACCGAGGCGACCATCCGCGAGGTCTTCGACGCCGACGTCGAGGTGCGGACCGACGCCGACGGCGTGCCGACGGTGCGTCCGCGGCGTCGCGGCGGCTGAGCAGTCGCCCTGGACGGCGGTCGGTAGGAAACATTACTCGCGTGGTTGACAGATCACGGGTTGGACGAAGCCGCGCGCCGGCGTACTTGCCCTTCTTCTCCTCAATGAGAACTCCTCCCTCAGTTTCCGCCGGTCCATCAGCAGGTGGTGCGATGTCTTCCCTTTGATGGCCTGCATCACGCGGCTCGGAGCCAGGTGCGGCGGCACGCTGAGCAGCAGGTGCACGTGGTCCGCCGCACGTGCCCTGCCAGAATCTCGATGTCGTTGCTCCGACAGATCTCCCGGATCAGCGCCCGGACGTCGGTCGCAATCTCGCCCTTCAGCACCGGCTTGCGGTACTTCGTGCTGAACCCGATATGGTAGTGCAACTCGTAAACGGTGTGGGCAGTTCGACGGTACGTGCGCATGGCGCCCACCGTACCGCAAGCCTCCTGAAGGCGTCACCTGAAGGTGAGGGGTTCCACCCTCCCAGAAGGGGACACTGAGGCCTTACCTCGAAATCTCGATTTCCATCGCATCCGTGCGAAGGTAGGGCTAGAGTGTCGAGCGCAGCGCGTGCATGTCGCCGCCGGTCTGGACGCTGAATACGACGTCGGTCTTGCCGTCGTTGTCGACGTCGGTGCAGAACAGCGAGCGCGCCCCCTGGACCAATGGGAACGTGCGCTCGGCGCGCCGCCAGGTGCCGTCGCCGCGTCCCCGCAGCACCATGATGTCATCGCTCGAACCGCTCGCGACCGCGACGTCCATATCGCCGTCGCCGTCGAAATCGCCCGCGCAAATCGAGCTCGGGATCTCGCGGCCGCGCTGGTGCAAAAGCGGCGGACCCAGGAACGTGCCGGTGCCATCGTTCAGGAATACGGCGACGTTCCCGACTTTGTCATTCGGTACCACCCGCTTGTTGGCGATCACGAGGTCCTTGTAGGTGTCGTTGTTCAGGTCGACGATCGCGACCTGCGACGGCTGCAAGCCGCCTGGGTTGAGGTCGGTGCGTGTGTAGCCTCCGCCGGTCGCCGACATCAGCAGCGACACGGTGTTGGCTCCAGAGTTCGCGACGACGATGTCGGGGAACGTGTCTCCGTTCAAGTCGTCGATCTGGACGTCTCGCGTCCCCGCACCCGCCGCGAGGGTGGTCGTAGTGAAGACGCCGCTGCCCTGGTTCATCAGCAGGACGACGTTCGGCGCGTTCGTGCCGTTCTGCGTGACCACGATGTCGAGCTTGTCGTTCTTGTCGAGATCACCGAGCGCGAGCGCGGTCGGAATCCCGTTGTTCCCCGGCAACGGCAGGTTCGTCGCGGTGGCAAAGTGGCGTTGCCCGAGGTTGAGGAAGATGCTGACGTCGCGCGAGACCTCGTTGATGGTGACGATGTCCGGGAGGCCGTCGCCGTTCACGTCGCCGATCGCGACCGCCCGCGGCCGCTGGGTCGCGCCGTCGAGTACGACCCGGGTCACGCCCTCCGACGTCGGACTCCGGAAGAACACGACGACGTCGTTGTCCTTCCGGCTCACCCCGACGTAGTCGACCGCCCCGTCGCTATCCAAGTCCTTCGCGGCGACCCCGCGGATCTGCCGCCCGACGTACTGCGCATCGCCCTCCGCGGCCGACGCCGGGATCGTCGTGCTGAAGCCGCCGGCGCCGTTTCCATAGTACAGGTCGCAGGTCGGGACGGCGTTGCCCCCACCGCAGGTCACGACGTCCTGGTGCAGATCGTCGTTCACATCGACGATGGTCGTCTTGGTGGCGTTCTTTGCCGGCACCCCTGCCTGCCCGGCGGCGAAACGCCGGTCGCCGAGGCCGTTGTAGATCAAGGGGGCGGCCTGCGAGCCGAAGCCGACGAGCATGTCGAGAATGCCGTCCTCGTTGAAATCGGCGGTAGCGAGCGAGCGCAGCGGCCGGGGCGTCGGCGTCAGGTTGGCGCTGGTCTCGGGCCCCATCCCCTCATTGTAGAGGACCGTGAAGCCCTTCTGTGCGGTGGCATACGCGAGGTCGATGAAGCCGTTGTTGTCGAAGTCGCCGGCGAGCAGGGGCGTGCCGAGACGCGGCGGGACCGCCCCCGTAAGCGGACTGGCCGTGAAGTTGCCGAGACCGTCATTCACCAGCACGACCAAACCGCCACGGTCACGCGTCGTGCGCATCGCGGCGAGATCGGGGATGTCGTCGCCCGTGAAGTCCGCCATGGTGATCGGAACCTTCGGGTTCACCTGAGCGATGGAACGCACCTCGCGAAATCGGCCCTGGCCGTCGCCGTCGCGTAAGAGCACGACCTTGCCCTTGGCGTCCTCGATGACGATATCGGGGTTGCCGTCACCATCAAGATCGCCGGAGAGCACGGTGGTGATCCTGTTCGCGATCTGCGTCGCCAAGTAGTCGCTGAAGAGCTTGTCGAGCAGCTGGTCGAGGACGCTCGCCGGCGGATCGTAGCCACCGAGCGCATTCGCGCGCAGAACGCTCATTTTCATACCGTGCTGGGTCTTCGCGAAGACGATCGCATCGGGCAGGCCGTCATTGGTGATGTCCACCAGCTGCAACGCTTGGGGCTTCTCCCCCTTCGCAAAGGGCTGAAGCGGCGTCATGGTGAGATCCGTCGTCGGTCCGTCGGCGGTGAGGAGCTCGAGGGCGGGCGCCGTGTGCTTCTGATCGAGGTAGACGAGCTCGGTGCTGGTGAGCGACTCTTCGGGATCGACCACCCGGCGACGCGGGATCGCGACGTCGGACGGGTTCACGACCATGCTGTTCGGAAAGACGCCCGGCGATGCGAATCGCCCCGCGCCCGCCCCGCGCAGCACTTGAACGCTATTCGACCCCTCGTCGGTGAGCGCCAGGTCCATCAGGCCGTCGCCGTCGAGGTCGCCGATCGCGATCCTGGCGGTGCTCGGCGAGACCACGATGTCCTTCTGCGGGTCGAAGCCCCCCGCGCTGTTCGCGAGATAGATCCTGATCGTGCCCTCGGTCGAGAGCATGGCAATGTCGGGGAGGCCGTCGTTGTTGAGGTCGCCTGTCGCGATCGCGCGAGAGCGGGGCGGCCGGCGCGAATTCGAGAACGGGAACACGACGGCGCCCTGGAGCGGCTGAAATCCCGTGCCGTCGCCGAGCATCACCATCGCGTAGGGCGGGTGGCTGCTCGCAACCACGATGTCCGGATGATTGTCCTGGTTGAAGTCCGCGACCGCGATGCCGACGGGTGTCACGGCTGCCGTCTCGAACGGCAACGGAATCGTGGTGACGGACGGTAAGGTGTCCGAATTGGTCCCGGTGAGCAGCACGAGCTTCGAGGAGCGATAGTCGATCACCAACAGATCGAGAATGTGGTCATCGGTCAGGTCGGCGGCCACCATCGCGGCCGCGTAGTTGCCGAAGCCGACCGGAATCGAGCCGAGCACCACGTAGCCGGTGTCGGTCTTCTTGTAGATCGTCACCCGCGCGCCGCTCCGGCTGAGCACGGCAATGTCGATCAGGCCGTCTCCGGTGAGGTCGGCACACACCGCGGCAACGGGCTGCGGGTCGTTCGAGTGGACGGTGTTGCCGAACTCGAAGTGGCCGCCACCGGTCCCGCGGAGAATCGTCAGATCGTTCGAGTTCTGGTTGGCGACGATCAGGTCGAGCACGCCGTCGCCGTTGCAGTCGGAGATGCCTATGCCCTTCGGACTCTCCCCGACCGGAAACGAGAAGGTGTTGAACGAGAAATCCGCGCGGGCGAACCGGAGAGGCACCAGAACGAACATGACGAGCGCCAGGGCGACTGCGCGCCGTCCCCGCGTCCGGTCCCGAAGGCCGGCGGCACTCGAAATCTCGAACGGGGCCGAGGAGTTCCGAGCGCGGCCGCAAGCGGTTGCAACGATCAAACGCTCCTCCGCGCATCGCCGAGCCGCACGCAGCCCGCAATGCCGGTCGCGTTCGCCCGGGTGTACACGACGCGCGGTGGCTGGTGCGAGAGTGGAAGACAGGGCATGGCCATCGACGCGCAGTACGTTTCTCGGCACCTTTGGGACGACTACCGCTTCCCCCGCGAGAAGAAGCAACGGTCGTGCCGCGAAAAGCATCGATTTGGGATCTCGCCCATGCTCACTGCTGCACGGTTTTGCGCGAATGCACGACCGCGTGCTCCCGCCTGCCCGAAAGCGGCATAACGATGGGAGTTTACAGAAGGCCTGGTCGGCGAAATGCCATGTCGTCGGACGTCGGGTTGCACTTCCTCCCTGCGTCCTTTCTCCCTTTTCGACACGCGGGGCCCGGTTCGGGTGCCGCCGCCCAGCTCCCCCGCGCTACCCAATTCTGCAACAGAAGAGGGGTCCGCGAGCGAGGGCGGAGCTCCGAACAGGATGAGCGCGGGCGTGCGTACACTGCTGCAGTCGGCCAGGGTGATGCACGCGGCGGCGATGCGCCCACGACACGCCGGCCGGGAAGGCGGCTTGCGCCGTCGCGTCAGGTCGAGAGCTCGAACGCGGCAGCACTCCGATGACGTCCGTGGTATGCTGTACGATATGGATCGCGTCGCCGAAGCAGAGCGACTCGCGCGCACCTACGTCTGGTGGCAGGAGCCTGCGGTGACCCTCGACGATCCGCGCAAGCTGCTGTGCCAGATCCTGCGCCTGGCACGTCCGGAGGATTACGTCGCCGCGGAGGAGGTCTGGGGGCGTGAGGCTTTGCGGCAGGTACTTCTCGAGGCGCGCCCCGGCGAGCTCGATCCGAAGTCCGATCACTTCTGGCGTTTGCGCTTCGGGGTCGCCGAATCGCCCCAAGCCGGGGGTCCGTGATCCGCCTCGACGTTCTGCCGCCGCCCCAGCGAGCATTCTGGGAGCACCGGCTCCACGAGATTCCGCGTGGGTGGGTCTTGTATGGCGGTACCGCGATTGCGCTGCATGTCGGCCACCGGCAGTCGCGCGATTTCGACTTCTTCTCCTCGGACGATCTCGATCGCGATGTGCTCCGCCGTGGCTGCCCGCTCCTGATGGAGGCCAAGACGCTCCAGGACGAGCCCAACACGCTCACGGTCGTCACCGACGAGGCCGGTGCCACGATCAAGCTGTCGTTCTTCGGCGGAATCGACTTCGGTCGCGTCGGTGATCCGATCCATTTGAACGGGTGCGCCCGGATCGCGTCCCGGCTCGACCTGCTCGCAACGAAGCTCGCCACCGTCACGCAGCGGGTCGAGCCCCGCGACTACGTCGACATCGCCGCGTTGCTCGGCTCGGGGCTGACCATCAACCAGGGCGTCGCCGCGTTGCTCGCCCTCTATGGCGGGCAGGCGAGCGGACTGCAGTCGGTGAAGACGATTGCATGGTTCAAGGATGGAGACCTCGAAAGGGTGCTCGACGCTGACGTTCGGGACGTGCTCACTCGGGCGGCGGCCGCGTACGACCCGCGCACACCGCCGGCCGCAAAGCGCTCGGCTCGGCTCGATTGAGGATGCGGCTGGTTTGATTTCCTCGTCGGGATGCTGTTACATCTGGCGAGATTGGCTGACTGACGATGTATTTCGACTTCGCCAACGTCCTGGTCTTCTTGCTGCTCGGTCTCGGTCTGTCGGGGATGATGCTCGGTCTCGGCCGCCTGCTGCGCCCGTCGAACCCACTCGCGCCGAAGCTCGACACCTACGAGTGCGGCGAGCCCCCGACCGGCAGCGCCTGGATCAACTTCAACATCCGATTCTACCTGGTCGCGCTGATCTTCGTGATCTTCGACGTCGAGATCGCGTTCATGTATCCCGTGGTGGCCGTGTTCCGCGACTGGCTGCTGAGCGGCCGCGGACTCTACGCGCTCGCCGAGTTGCTGCTCTTCATCGGCGTGCTGGCGATCGGCCTCGTCTACGTGTGGGTGAAGCGCGACCTCGAGTGGGTGAAGCAGCTGCCCGCCGAGCAGCCGACCGACCTCTCGAGGGCGGCCTAGTCGCCGCAAGGAAATCACGTGTCCCTGCTGAACACGATGCCGGAGTTCACCGTCACCACCAAGATCGACGAGATGCTCAATTGGACGCGCAAATCGTCGCTCTGGTACATGCTCTTCGGCCTCGCCTGCTGCGCCATCGAGATGATGCAGACCGGCGGCCCGCGCTCGGACCTCGACCGCTTCGGAGCGGTGCCGCGCGCCACCCCTCGCCAGTCCGATCTCATGATCGTCGCCGGCACGCTCACCTTGAAGATGGCGCTACGGACGAAGGTGCTCTACGACCAGATGCCCGATCCGAAGTACGTGATCTCGATGGGAAGCTGCTCGAATTGCGGCGGCCTCTTCCAGCTCGCGTACTCGGTTTGCGACGGCGTCGACAAGGTGATTCCCGTCGACGTCTACGTGCCGGGCTGTCCGCCGCGTCCCGAGTCGCTCACAGAGGGGTTGTTGAAGCTGCAAGAGAAGATGATGCAGGAGAAGTGGCTCGTGCGGCGGAGCGGCGCGGAGCTCGCCGCGGCCGAGGCGTAGCAGCACCCGAAGCCCGTGGACGCAGCCGCCCTTCACCAGACGCTCCAGGCCCGGTTCGGCGACGCGATCGGGACGCTCGAGAGCGGGATGGAACCGGCCATCCGCGTCGCCCCCGCAGCGATCGTCGGTGTGTGCACGTATCTGAAAACCGATCCCGCGCTCGGGTTCGACTGCCTCTCCAATCAGTCAGGTGTGGACTACCCGGCGCGCCACGAGATCGAAGTCGTCTACCACCTGATCTCGTATCGGCTGCGCCACGCCTGCATCCTCAAGGTGGGCGTACCGCGCGACAACCCGGCGATGCCGAGCGTCGCGGGTGTGTGGCGGACGGCGATCTGGCAGGAGCGGGAGATCTTCGATCTCCTCGGCGTCGTCTTCGACGGGCATCCCGACCTGCGCCGCATCCTCCTTCCCGAGGACTGGGTCGGGCACCCGCTGCGGAAGGACTTCGTCGAGCCGACCGAGTATCACGGCATCAGTACGAAGCGGGAAAGCATGCTGTGAAGGGCGGAGACGACGCATGAGCTTGGGCGGATACGACGTCGAGGTGCAGCGGCCGGGCGGCCTCGCAACCGAAGAGATGACGCTCAACATGGGACCACAGCACCCGAGCACGCACGGGGTGTTGCGCTTCATCGTCAAGGCCGACGGCGAGGTGATGCGCGAGGCCATCCCCGACGTCGGCTACCTGCACCGCTCGATCGAGAAGATCGCCGAGAAGGTCGGCTACCACGGCTTCATGCCGTACACCGACCGCGTCGACTACGTCGCCGCGATGCCGTGCAACCAAGGCTGGGCGATGGTCAGCGAGAAGCTCGCCGGCATCGAGGTGCCGCGGCGCGCCGAGTACTGCCGGGTGATCGCCTGCGAGCTCAACCGCATCGCCAGCCACCTCCTCTCGGTCGGTAGCATGGGGATGGACATCGGCGCCTATACGCCGTTCACGCATGCGCTCCGCGAGCGCGAGTACATCAACGATCTCCTCGAGGATCTCTGCGGCGCCCGCCTCACCTTCAACTACATGCGAATCGGCGGCGTCGCCTGGGACCTGCCGCCGGAATGGGTGCCGAAGGCGGTCGCCTTCCTCGATCGCTTCGAACCGCTGATCGACGAGTACAACGCGCTCATCTCGTACAACAAGATCTACGTCGAGCGCCTGGCGAACGTCGCGGTGATCACGGCCGAGGAGGCGATCGACTACAACCTCGTCGGTCCCAACCTGCGCGGGTCGGGCGTCAAGTTCGACGTGCGCAAGGACCTGCCGTACTCCGTCTACCCCGAGTTCGAGTTCGACGTGCCGATCGGCAGCGGCGAGGTCGGCACCGTCGGCGACTGCTTCGATCGCTACATGGTGCGCATCAACGAGATGAAAGAGTCGTGCCGCATCCTCCGCCAAGCCCTCGCGGGCGTGCCCGAGGGATCCGTGCTCGCGAAGGTGCCGCGCAAGTTCAAGCCGCCCGCCGGCGACGCCTACGTGCGGGTCGAGAGCGCGCGCGGTGACATGGGCTGGTACTGCGTGAGCGACGGCAGCGAGTATCCGCATCGCGTGAAGATCCGCACCGGCTCGTTCACCGCCACCAGCATCATCGACAAGGTGAGCCGTGGCCTCATGCTCGCCGACCTGATCGCCGTCGTCGCGAGCTTCGACCTCGTTGCGCCGGAGATCGATCGATGAAGCAGCTCGTTCTCCAGTTGACGGGCGAGGGCGGCGCGCTCGCGGGCGTGCCCTACCACCTGGTGGCGGCGCTCGCGATGCTCGTCTTCGGCGCGATCGTCGTCTTCGTGTTCGTCCTGCCCGTCGCGGGTGTGACCAGCTGGCTCGAGCGGCGCGTGTGGGCGCGCATTCAGTCGCGCGTCGGACCCAATCGCGTCGGCCCGCAGGGTTTTCTCCAATGGCTCGCCGACGGCATCAAGAACATGTTGAAGGAGGACATCATCCCGACGGCGGCCGACCGCGTGCTCTTCTCGATCGCGCCCTATCTGGTGGTGATCGGCTTCGTCGCGACCTTCGCGGTGATTCCCTTCAGCTCGACGCTCGTCATCGCCGACCTCAATATCGGCGTCCTCTACATCACCGCCGTCACCGGCCTCGTCGTCGTCGGCGTGCTGATGGCGGGCTGGGCGTCGAACAACAAGTGGTCGCTGCTCGGCGGTATCCGCTCGGCGGCGCAGATCGTCAGCTACGAGATCCCCGCCGGGCTCTCGATCTTCCCGATCGTGCTGCTCACCGGGACGCTCAGCATGCAGGGCATCATCCAGGCGCAAGGCTGGGCGCCCTGGCATTGGTTCCTCTTCCACAGCCCGTTCACCTTCGCCGCCTTCTTCATCTTCTTCGTGGCGGCGCTCGCCGAAGGGAACCGCACCCCGTTCGATCTCCCCGAGGCGGAGTCCGAGCTCGTCGCCGGCTTCTGCACCGAGTATAGCGGCATGCGCTACCTGCTCTTCTTCCTCGCCGAGTGGGGGAACCTCTACGTGATCGGCGCCGTCGTCACGACGCTCTTCCTCGGCGGCTGGCAGATCCCGCACGTCACCGATAACCCGGTGTTGCTGGCGGTGCTGCAGTTCGGCGTCTTCTTCCTCAAGTCGTACTTCTGGGTGTTCATCGCCATGTGGGTGCGCGCGACCTTGCCGCGGGTACGCGTCGATCAACTGATGTCGCTCTGTTGGAAGTACATGGTGCCGATCGCGCTCGTGAACCTGGTCGGGACGGCGATTTGGATGACGGTCGTGCCCGCTCGGGTCGACCGTCTGGTGCAGATCGCGATGACGCTCGCCGGCGTCGCGGTGCTCGTCCGCTTCTTCCTCCGCGTGCGGTTCCAGCTTCGCCGCGCCAAGCTGCGGGCCGTCGACTACTACTACAGCCCCATCATCTAGGCGCGGCTTCAGGAGCGAACGTTGGGCTATTTTCGCAACATACAAGAGACCGTCGCGACGATCTTCGAGGGGATGTCGGTCACCTTCTCGCATTTCATGCGCCGGCCCTACACGGTGCAGTATCCGGACCGGGTTCCGATCCGCATCCAGGACACGTTGCCGTTCCGCTACCGCGGCATCCTCGAGGTCGACCTCGAGATCTGCACCGGCTGCCTCGCCTGCGAGCGCGCCTGTCCGATCGACTGCATCGTCATCGAGGCGGTGAAGGACCAGCAGACCAAGGCGATGGTGCTCAACCGCTTCGACATCGACATCGCCAAATGCATGTACTGCGGCCTCTGCAGCGAGCCGTGCCCGACCGGCTCCATCCATCACACGTCGGAGTTCGAGGGCGCCGACTACTCGCTCGAGAGCATGCTGCGCCGCTTCGTGAAGGCGCCCGTCGTCGCCTACAAGCCGAAGAAGGGTCCTGAGACCGATCCCGACATCGCGCCGATCCTCGACCGTGGGATGGCGTACCTGAACGACTTCGCCTCCGCCGGCGGCGACGAGTAGTCGACACGCCCTGCGGCGGCGCGCCCGCCGCGCTACTACCGGCCGAGGCGCTTCAATCCATCCGCGATCGCCGCGGCGACGATGCGATTCGCGCTTGGGCCATAGTGTCCTGTTCCCGAAGTTCGTGCTAATAGTATTCGGCCCCCCGGCATCTTTGCTAGAGAGGTGCGGGCACATGGCGGGACTGGGACGGCCGAAGGCGAGGCTGGTGGTGGCACCGAGCGAGCGCGAGACGCTCGAGCGGTGGACGAGGCGGCGAAAGACGGCGCAGGCTCTGGCGTTGCGGGCACGGATCATTCTGCGGTGTGCAACGGGGTGCACCAACATCGTCGTAGCCCAGGACG
>JACQEO010000056.1 GCA_016200545.1 Deltaproteobacteria bacterium
CCACTCGAGGTAGTCCAGGCAGTCCGCATCGGTCGAGAACCAGGCCAAGAACTCGCCGGTGGATCTTGGGTAGCGCACGCTCGCCAGCGGGGCCGAGGTCACCGCCTCATCTTACTCCGCTTAGATGGATACCCCAAAGCTGCCTTATGGACGCGGCCACACGCCGCACGGCGACGCGGCGTCGCGACACTGTGACGTGCAGTGCTGGCCGCAGTAGCTGCATGGGCACGGATCCGCGTCCGGGCGCGGATCGTATTCGTACTCGATCGCACACCAGGAACACCCCTCGCCCCGGCATGGTCGGCAGAAACCAACGTCGGCCGAGAGCGGCCATTCGACGCGGTACGAGCGACCGCACTTGGCGCAGGGGAGGTAACGGCGGGCGTATTCCTCGCCGATGCTGAGACAACGGCTTCCCATCGCGCGGCCTCTCGCATACCTGTGGCACGCGCTCACAATGCTGCGGTTCGCCGCTCGTGCGCCGCTCGCCCTGCACGGGCGACCGTATTGCTCGCCCGAGTAACAGCGCGGCGTTTCGGCGCTCCGGGCGTTGTGGGACGTCGTGCCCGGTGCCGACTATCGCGGAGAAAATGGGCAAGTCAGGCGCACCGCGCGGCGCGTATAAGTAGCTGTGTCTGCTTCGGAAGCGAGCGGAAAGGCCGGTATCAGTTCGCAGCGGGCCGCGCTCGGAAGTGACACGAGCGCGCGCGAGGGCCGTAACGTTCGCGACGCCGAAAAGTGTCTGTCGTTCCGAGCCTCCGACCGGAACGCGTTACGGGCGTAACACGAGCGCGACGGGCGGGGACGTGCCCAATTTCGCGGGAGCTGACACCCGGTTGTCCCTATGCGGTATGCGGTGCGCAGGGCTGGGTAGCGATCAAGCACGCTACTTGCGCCGGTCAAGAACAACTTGACACGTACGGCACCGAGCCGTACAATTATCCGTCAAGAGGACTGACGATGGAAGCGATCATTGAGGCTAAGGAAGCCGAAGCACGGAGCACGCGCAAAGCACGGCTAGAGGCGCGCGTCACCGAGGCGCAGAAGTCCCGGTTCGAACGTGCGGCAACCGTTCAAGGTCGATCCGTTACAGATTTCGTTGTGAGCGCCGCCGATGAAGCGGCAACGCGCATCCTCCACGAGCACGAAGTGCTCACGCTCAGCGAGCGCGACTGTAAGACGTTTGTGAGTGCGCTGCTCAAGCCTCCCGCGCCGCGTGGCCGTCTCGCGCAGGCAATGAAGCGGTATCGCCGCGCGTTCGCGACTGCTGAGTGACAGGCGCTCGGGCACCAGCGCACGCCTATCGGATCGAACCGCTCGCGGCACACCACGATCGCACGCATTTCGAGTGCGGCCAGCCTTCCCTCGACAGCTACCTGCATGAGCGGGCTCGAAAGGAGATGGCGAACCACACTGCCGCAGTGTTCGTTGCCCTCCCTTCAAGCGAGCCGCACGTCATTGCCGGATACTACACGCTCTCAAACATGACGGCGGACGCGAGCGCGCTGCCCGTGGCATCCGCTCGCAAGCTGCCGCGCTACCCGATGCTACCCGCAACGCTTCTCGGGCGCCTCGCCGTCACGAAGCAACATCAGGGTCGCGGGTTGGGCGAACATCTTCTCATCGACGCATTAGGCAGAAGCTTGGCGACGACTGCCAGTGTCGGCTCGGTCGCTGTCGTTGTCGATCCCATCAACGATCGCGCACGCGCTTTCTACGAAAAGTACCAGTTTACTGCCTTGGCCGATCAACCCGGTCGCTTGTTCTTGCCCATGGGAACCATCGAACTCGGTATGGCGTAACCCGTTCGTCGCGAGTCGTGTGCACCGTCATGGTGCACAGGATGTCGGTAGGTCGGTAGGAAACATTACTCGCGTGGTTGACAGATCACGGATCCGACGTTGCCGCGCGCCGGCGTACTTGCCCTTCTTCCCTCGGCGTACTTGCCCTTCTTCCCTCAATGACGGGGCGGATTAGCGCCCTTGGGTCGTGTCGGTGGCACCGACCGGGGCGAACCCGAACCCGATCCGAGAGCGGGGCTGAGCGTGAGCACTTCGTGCTCGTGGAGGAGCACGCGAGAACGTCGATCTCGAAGATGCGGCGTAACCCGGCGAAGGATCAAGACGAGGTGATCAGCATCTCCGGATGGATCTCTCGGAGCGAGCCGACGACGAGATCCGCGTCGGCGTAGCGTGTCCGGTCCATTCCCGGGTCGGGAACCGCGATCACCTGCATGCCGGCGGCGTGTGCCGCCGCGACGCCGGCGGGCGCGTCCTCGACGACGAGGCACGTCTCCGGCGACGCGCCGAGATCGCGCGCGGCGAGCAAAAAGATGTCGGGCGCCGGCTTGCTGCGTGTGAGCCGCGGATCGTCACCGGTGATCACGACCGTGAAGACCGCAGCGAACCACGCCTGGTGGCGACGCGTCTTCAACTCGAAGAACGACCGCGACGAGCTCGTCGCGAGCGCCTGCGGGACGCCACGCGCATGCAGCGCCGTCGTGAGCTCGCGCGCGCCCGGCATCGCCTCGGCCGTCGGCATCAGCGCCGCGAGCCCGGCCTCGCGTTCGCGCAGGTACTCCTCGGGGGCGATCGGCAAGTCGAGTGCGTCGACGAGATAGCGGGCGGCGTCGAGCGCCTTGCGCCCGATCATGTTGCCCTTCACCGACCAGTCGAACGTCTTGCCGTAGCGGCCGACGATCGTCTGCGTCACCTCGGTGTAGAAGCGCTCGGTGTCGAGCAGCACCCCGTCCATGTCGAAGATGACGTGGGTGACGGGGCGGCGGAGCCGCGGGCGCGCCGGCACCGCGACGCGCTCAGACGCGCGGCCGGCGCGGCACGGTGTGCTCCCAATCGGCGAGGAGCGCGCGCAGCGCGGCGATGAAAGCGAGCGGCTGGTCGAGGATGAGATGGTGGTACGCTTGCGGGATCTCGACGATCGGCGCGTTGCGGTCGAGGAGCTCGTACATGTACTCGCCGGTCTCCGGCGGCACCAGATCGCTGAACTCGGCACGCAAGACGGCGACGCGGCAGCGCGCGTCGGCGAGGTAGTCGCTCATCGGCTTCGTCGAGTCGCGGACGAAGACGCGCGGATCGAACTTCCACGTCCAGCCGCCGGCCACCTCGCGGAGCGAGTGGCAGGCGACGTGGCGGATGATGAACGGATTGGTCAGCGGCTGCGGCGGCATGAGGTGGAAGTGCTCGAGCGCGGTCGCGAGGTCGGCGTAGGTCTTCGGATTGCGGAACATGCGGCCGCGCGCGCCCTCTTCGCTCTCCGGGTCGGGCGCGCGCACCGGCGAGTCGACGATGACGGCGCCGGCGAGGCGGTCGCCGTAGAGCGACGCGGCGACGATGCTGACGAGGCCGCCGAGGCTGTGCCCGACGAGGACGGGGGCGCCGACGATGCCGGCGTCGGCCGCCACCGCCATCACCTCCTGCGCCCAGATCTCGCGCGGGTATTCCTCGCGCCGGCCGCTGTCGCCGTGCCCACTCAAGTCGAGCGCGACGACGTGGTACTGTCGCGTCAGCAGCGGGGCGAGGAAGCTCCACCAGTGCGCGTGTGCGGCGCCGCCGTGCACCAAGACGAGGCCGGGCTTGGCGGCATCGCCCCAGCGCAGATAGTGAATCGCACAGCCGTCGACGAGCACCCGGCGATCGTCGTACGGCGCGGCGAGCGCCTCCTCGAACCAGCGCAGCGCGGGAATATCGTGCAAAGCATCGTTCACGGCCACCATCTCCTCCAACGTACGCCGATCCACGTCCGGCACGCCCGAGTGTATACAGCGCGCGTCCCCGGAACCAGGCGGCGAGGCGGCGGTCGCGCGGCCGAGGTCGCGTGATGCGCTCGCCGAGCGCGCGGACGATCTTCCACGCCGACATGGACGCCTTCTTCGCGGCCGTCGAGCAGCGCGACGATCCGGCGCTGCGCGGCCGGCCGGTGATCGTCGGTGGCCGCTCGGCGCGCGGCGTCGTCGCCGCCGCGAGCTACGAGGCGCGAGTCTTCGGCATCCACTCCGCGATGCCGACGGTCCATGCCCGTCGGCTCTGCCCGGATGCGGTGTTCGTCGCCGGCGACATGCGCAAGTACCGCCGCGAGAGCCGGCGCATCTTCGCCATCTTCGACCGCTACTCGCCCACCGTCGAGGCGCTGTCGCTCGACGAGGCGTTTCTCGACATGACCGGCAGCACGCGCCTCCTCGGCGACCCGGTGGCGGTGGCGACGCGGCTGCGCGCCGAGGTGCGCGCCGAGACCGGCCTCGCAGTCTCGGTCGGCATCGCGCCCGTGAAGATGGTCGCGAAGATCGCCAGCGACCTCGCCAAGCCGGACGGTCTCCTCGCCGTCGCACCCGACGAGGTATGCGCCTTCCTGGCGCCCCTTCCCGTCGGAAGGATCTTCGGCGTCGGGCCGGTGGCGCGGGCACGCCTGACCACCCTCGGCATCGCGACGATCGGCGACCTACGTACGATCCCCGAGGCACGCCTGGCGGCGGCGCTCGGCGTCTGGGGAGTCGAGCTCGCGTGCCTCGCCCGCGGCGAAGACGCGCGCGCGGTCGCCGCCGATCGTGAGGCGAAGTCGTACGGCGAGGAGCAGACCTTCACGCGCGACGTCGAGTCGCGTGAGCGTCTTTGCGAGGCCATCCGAGCGCACGCCGAGGCGATCGCGCGCCGGCTGCGTCGCGATCACGTGCGCGGCCGGCGTGTGACGCTGAAGCTCAAGCTCGCACGCGCCCTCGGCGGCGGTCGCTATCCACTGGTCACGCGCGCGCTCACGCTCCCAGACGCGACCGACGACGGCGCCGCGATCGCCGCCGCCGCACGCACGTTGCTGGTCCGCGCCACCCCGCACGACGCCATTCGTCTCCTCGGCGTCGCAGTGAGCCGCCTCGAGTCCGCCGCCGGCGAGCAGATGGGACTCCTCGCAACCGATCGCGATGCCGCCCGGCGCGCGCGCCTCAATCGCGCCGTCGACACCATCCAGGCGCGCTACGGCGACGCCGCGCTCCGCCGCGGCGCGGCGCCCGCGGAACGCGCCGGTCTCTCGCAGGGCATCAAGCGCGGCGAGGACTGATCCCGTCGCGCACCACCTCGAGAACCGACGCCTCGCCGGGCACGCCGATCCGCAATGGAAAGCCGTAGAAGCCGGTACCACGGTGCACGTAGAGGCGGTTCGAGCCGTGGCCGAAGAGGCCGTGATCGGGCCACGCGCTGCGCGTGAGGATCGTCCACGGGAGCCCGAGGCTGACGAGACCGAGCTGCCCGCCGTGCGTGTGACCCGAGAGCGTGAGATCGACGTCGCCGATCGGCACGTGTCGGAAGCCGCGCGGATCGTGGAGCAGGAGCAGCCGCAGGTGCGCGTCGCGGCGTGGAAAGCGCGCCAGCAGCGTCTGCAAGTGCGCGCGCCGCCCGCGCCCGACGTAGTCGGCACCGACGATCTGCACCGCACCGAGCGCCGTTTCGACCAACGCCTCGTCGTCGACCAGGAGCCGCACGCCGTTTGCCGCGAGCGACGCCGCAACCTCGTCCGCGACCCCATGATCGTGATTGCCGTAGATCGCGAAGCAGCGCTCCGGAAACCGGCGGAGCGGCGCCAGAGCCTGCGCGAGCGCGCCCGGCGTACCGCTGCCTTCCATGGTGAGGAAGTCGCCGGTCAGGAGCACGAGATCGGGTGCGCGCGCGAGCAGGCGCTCGAGGGTACGCACGAGCTTGGCGACCGGTTGCCAGGGTCCGAGGTGCGGATCGGCGATCTGCACCAGGCGGAGCGTACGCGCATCGGCGGGCGGTCGCGCCCGGCCGCGATAGCGCGCGGCCGGCAGCCGCGACACCTTTGGCGGCCCGTCGGCGGCGAGCGGCACCCGCACCACCTCTTCGACGAGACGCACCGAGGTCGGCACCGAAATCACCGCGACCGCGAGCGGCAGCAGGTCGAGCCAGCGCAACGCCGCGAGCGCCGACGTCCACCCGACGCTCGCGAGCACCTGCCGCAGCGGCGACATCGCGAGCAGCCAGAGCCCGCAGAGAAACCCCGCCGCAACGAACGTCATCCCGGGAATGCTCGCGCCCAGACGAAACGCGAAGCCGCGCAGCCGCGGGCGCACCAGCGCCGCGAGGTGCATGCCCGCCGCCGCCATCCCGTAGAGAAAGACGACGCGCAGCGCGACGGCGCCGGCGTCCGGTAGCCACGCCGCGAGTCTTGCGTCCATCGCCACCGCCCCCGGCACCGCCAACCCCACGATGACGAGCGCAAACACCGCGTATGCCCGCCCCCGCACCGCCCACGCGTAGAGCGGCACGCCGAGCGTCGTGACGGCCACCGCCGCGAGGAACGCCCAATGGAGCATGGACATGACCTCGAAAATGCGCGTGTCGACCTTCTTCGCCTCAGAACACGTCGCGGCGGACGATGACCTCGATCCGTCCCGACGGCCCGACGTACCAGGCGGCGATCCAGCTCGTGATCGAGACCACCAGCGAGCCGAGCAGCGCCGAGAAGAAGCCGCGCAGCACGAAGCCTTCGAGGAGCGCGGCGACGAGCGCCAGCATGGCGGCGTTCACCACCAGCAGAAAGAGCCCGAGCGACAGCACGGTGATCGGCAGCGTCAGCAGCACGATCAGCGGGCGCACGACCGCGTTCGCGATCCCGAGCAGCAGCGCGGCGGCCAACAGCGTACCGACGCCCGTGATCTCCACCCCCGGCACGATCGCCTGCGCGACCCAGAGCCCGAGGGCGTTAATGAGCAGTCGAACGAGGAATCCCGACATCGTATGTCTCCTCTCGCCTGGCGAAGCTCAGGGTTGCACGAGCGTGCGTTTCCAACCGCCGCGGCGTCGCACGTAGAGCACGCGGTCGTGGAGCCGGGCCTCGCCGCGCCGCCAGAATTCGATCGCGGACGGCACGATGCGGTAACCCGTCCACGCCGACGGCCGCGGAATTGCGCCCTTCCCGAGCTGTCGATCCAGGCCGCGCCACGCCGCGATGAGCCGCGCACGGCTGTGCAGGGTCGCGCTCTGCGTCGAGACCGACGCCGCGAGACGGCTGCCGCGCGGCCGGGTCTCCCAGTAGGCGTCAGCCTCGGCGGCGGTGACCTCCTCGATGCGGCCTTCGACGCGCACCTGCTTGCCGCTCTCGTGCCAGTAGAACACCGCCGCGGCGCGCGGGTTTTCGCGCAGCTCGCGTCCCTTGCGGCTGCGCCCGTCGGTGAAGAAGACGAAGCCGCGCGCGTCGGCTTCTTTCAGCAGGACGAAGCGCACCGCGGGCCGCCCGGCGTGGTCGGCGGTCGCGAGCGCCATCGCCTCGGGCAACTCGATGCCGGCACGGCGGGCCGCGTGGAACCAGCGACGGAAGCGGAGGAGCGGCTCGGTCGGGGGTGTCGTCGGCATCGTGTCGGCCGCAGCTTTCGCCGCCAGCGACGACGACCTATCATGCATGGCTCGGAAACAGGAGGAGGCCCATGCCGGAACCCGTGCTCCGCATCGAGAAAACCGCGGGCGTCGTCACCCTCACGCTCAACCGCCCGCAGGCGATGAACGCGCTCTCCCGCGGGCTGCGGACCGCGCTGGTGGACGCGTTCGCCGCGCTCGCCCGTGACCCCGAGGCCGACGTCGTGATCGTGACCGGCGCCGGGCGCGCGTTCTGCGCCGGTCTCGACTTGAAGGAGCTCGGCGATCAAGGGCTCGGCGCTGACGCGACCGAGGCGGCGATCGCCGGCGCCGACGTGATTCGCGCGATGGCGGCCTGCGAGCAACCGATCATCGGCGCCATCAACGGCTTCGCGATCACCGGAGGCTTCGAGCTCGCCCTCGCGTGCGACGTTCTCATCGCGTCGACCGAGGCGCGCTTCGCCGATACGCATGCCCGCGTCGGCATCATGCCGGGCTGGGGTCTCAGTCAGAAGCTCAGCCGCGCGATCGGCATCATGCGGCGAAGGAATTGTCGCTCACCGGCAACTACCTCTGGAGCGAGCGTGCCGAGGCGTGGGGGCTCGTCAACCGCGTCGTACCCGCGGCGGAGCTCCTCCGGGTGTGCCGCGAGCTCGCCGCCGAGATGCGGTCGTGCGTGCCCGAGGTGATGCGTGCCTACAAGCGTCTCGTCGACGACCGCTTCGCGACGACCTTCGCCGACGGCCTGCGTCTCGAGAGCGCGCGCTCGCGCGAGCACGCGCGCGCGGTCACACCGGACGCGATCGCGACCCGACGCGCACAGGTGCAGGCGCGAGGCCGCGCGCAATCACGCTGACGCCGAACCGCGGGGTCAGCGCACCCGCCCGTCGCACACGTCGCGCTCGATGACGGGTCGATCGTCGATAGGACGCATTACCCGCGTGGTTGACGGATCGCCTCTTATCGGACATTGCCCCTTCCCTCACGACGGCCGTGCTTCACGTGCACCGGAACGCCGTCGATTTGCGTGCCGATCACGAGCTGTGCGAACGGCGACGGCTGCTGTCCTGCAAATTGCGGCGGAGGTGACGATGCCGACTGCTCGGCGCCGACCCCTGCAGGCACTCCGACCCCCGGTGGCCCGACGGCGACCGGTCCAACACCGACGCCCAGCGCGATCGCGACGCCGGGGGCTCTCGACCACTTCACCTGCTACAAGGCAGGGGCCACCAGCGGCTCGGTGAAGTTCCCCGGCATCGCGAACCCGCCGGGCGTGTCCCTCGTCGACCAGTTTGGCTCGTCAACGGACGCGGTGAAGAAGCCCGGGTTCCTCTGCGCCCCGACAAACAAGCTCGGCGAGGACCCGACAGCACCGACGCATCCCGAGCACCTGACCGGCTACCCGATTAAGAATCTGGTGAAGCCCGTCTTCCCGATGAACATCAAGGTGGTCGACCAGTTCAACGTGAGCGGCCTCTTCGTCAATGCGAAGAAGCAGGCGCACCTCTTCGTGCCGACCGCCAAGAACTTGAGCGCTACCCCGCCGCCGCCGGCGGCGTTCGTGACCGATCATTTCGAGTGTTACAAGACCGCGGTCACTTCCGGCACGCCGAAGTTCGTGGCGGGGCCCGGCGTCACGCTCGCCGATCAATTCGGGTCGATGACCGTGACCGTGAAGAAGCCGGCGTTTCTCTGCAATCCCGTCGACAAGAACGGCGAGGACGCGACGGCACCGACACATCCGGAGCACCTCCTCTGCTACGCGATTAAGCAGACGGACGCGGTGAAGTTCGTGAAGCGCAAGGGCATCTTCATCAACAATCAGTTCCTGCCGGAGACACTGGACACTAAAGAAGCCCGCGCTGCTCTGCGTGCCGACGCTCACCACGCCGTAGGCCACCAGTGACGAGCGGGGTAGTCGTCAAAAGGCTGCCCGCTCGTCACCCTGCTCGGCGTTTCGCGGCTTGGCTCGCCCAGGGGTCTAATGACACGCGCGGTCCGGAGAGGCGGAGCTTACGTGCGCAACAAACGTCCGTTTGCGACGCACGCGATCTGACGGAGAAAACGACCGCCGCACTTGCCCCAGGATCGACGCCGCGCACGCGGTGCATCCCTCGGTATCCCCCGCGCACGCGCACCGCGATGCGATCAGCAGCCCTCCTCCACGACCGCCCACGACCCGGTATCCGGCTCGCGTCGATGTCGTGACCGCTGGGGCACCCTACAAAACCTCGCGGGGCGCTCTGCGCATCCAATCGCATCCGCGTATCCCGCAGCGGGAAGAATAAGGAGAGAGAGCCCCGAGAAGGAAAATTCAGAGAAGACATTTCTGCTTGACCTGGGGCGCCGCTTCACAGAAGGAAACACGAGGGGCCTGCCACGAAAATCCCGCCGGCGGTTATGGGAACTCATGCCGCGACCACGACCGGTTCGAGCTGGACTCGGTAGCCCAGTCGTTCAAGGCGCTGCACGAGGTGGCGCTTCACGAGCGCGGCG
>JACQEO010000057.1 GCA_016200545.1 Deltaproteobacteria bacterium
AACCGAAATCCACAGCCAAAAGTCGCGACGAAAAGCGCCCTTCCTTGAACAATCGACGCCGCGCGACTCGCAAATGACGCCTGCTAGGACGCTGGAAACCCTTGTCCCACGCGGGCTAGAGGCGTTTCGCGACAGAAACTAATCTAACAGCCCGTTGAAAAAGCCGCACGGAGCGCGTGCACGCAAGAGCGCTTCAAGTATAGTGCACACTGGTGGGAGGGGTGGCGATGGCGCTGGGACGGCGCGGGGAGCGGAACGAAACGATGTGGGTGGCGACGACCTTGCCACGGTCGCCGGCCATCCCTATCTATACGCGGGTGAACGCGCTGCTGGCGGAGGCGGACTTTGATCGCTTCGCCGAAGCCGAGTGCGTCCCGCACTACGCGGAGACGCAGGGGCGGCCGTCGATCCCGCCGGGGATCTACTTCCGGATGTTGCTGGTCGGGTACTTCGAGGGGATCGACTCGCAGCGCGGGATCGCGTGGCGGTGCAGCGACAGTTTGGCGTTACGGGAATTCCTCGGCCTCAACGTGGCCGATCGTGTGCCCGAGCATTCGTCGCTGACCGTGACGCGCCAGCGCCTGCCCTTGGCGGTGCACGAGGCGGTGTTCGCGCGGATCTTGCAGCTCGCCGCGACGAAGGGCTTGCTGCGGGGCAAGACCGTCGCCGTGGACGCGACGACGTTGGAGGCGAACGCTGCGATGAAGTCGATCGTCCGCCACGACACCGGCGAGTCGTGGCAGCAGTACATTCGCCGGCTCGCCGTCGACGAGGGCGTGGTGGCGCCGACGGAGGAATACGCCCGGCGCCTCGATCGGCGGCGGAAGAAGCGCGTGTCGAATGCGGCGTGGCAGTTCTCCAGTGATCCCGAGAGTCGGATCACGGAGCTCAAAGACGGCGGGACGCACTTGGCGTACAAGGCCGAGCATGTCATCGATCTCGACAGTGAGGTGATTCTCGCGCCGCAGACCTATCCTGGCGATGCGGGGGATGCGGCGACGTTGGAGTCGAGCGTGCAGCCAGGCCGAAGCGTACGTGGCCCAGGCGGCGGTGCCCGTCGTCGTCGAGGACGTGGTCGCGGACAAAGGCTATCACGCGACCGCGACGCTTGCGGCCCGCGACGCATGGGGATTGCGGACGTACATTCCCGAGCGGGAGTGCGGATGGCGGCGGTGGCACGACGAGCCCGTCGCCTGTGAGCTCGCGTTTCGGGCGAATCGACGCCGGGTGCGAGGACGACGCAATCGCCGCCTGCAACGGCTGCGCTCGGAACGCGTCGAGCGGAGCTTTGCCCACACCTGCGGCAGCGGGAACCAACGGCGAACGTGGCTGCGGGGCGTCGAGAACGTCCAGAAGCGCTACCTGCTCACGGACGGGGCGCGCAATCTCGGGCTCGTCATGCGGCATCTCTTCGGGATCGGTACGCCGCGAAGCCTTCAAGGGCTCGCGGCGATGCTGCGAGCGCTCGCCGTCGCTGTCACCACGCTCCTTGCGGCTCTCCTACGTACACCGCGGCGCTGGTCGCGATCGGGACTTACGCTGATCCGCCGTTGCGCGCGGAAACCTTCGGCGTTCGTCATCGTCGAAACTCGGACTTCTCCAACGGGCTGCCAAGCTAGGTTCGCCAGGGAGGAAGTACTGACGATCCAGCTGACCGCGGTTCCAAAGTTGTCGGGGGCCCCGCCGGTGATCTTTCCGATGGTCGCATGTCGGGTGGTGACACGGTTCTTGATCCGGCATATATAGATATTCAAGGGATATCGGGTTGTCGTCAATATCTGATATGGGAGGTGACATGCGCTGCGAGGTCACTCGTCATTGATGTCGTCACTCGATCTCCAATCTACGAATCCCGCGTCGACGGCGAAAGCGAACATTCTCCTTGTCTTTATCGCTTTGACGTTGACGCTGATCCTCCTCGAGATCGGTGTAAGGATCTATGCGTACTCCATTGGTCGAGGATTCTTCGACAATCCGCAATCCTTCCTAAGTCCCTTTTTCACGACCGATGAAATTCCCGCACCGTACGCTGACGGAAATGATCGTGTGTTCAAGGAGGGTGAGAGGGTAACGGTTGAGAAGCGACCGGGAGAGGTTCGGGTCGTTTGCTTCGGGGGGTCGACGACACTTCCCGCTCACGACCCTGAGGCCTACAGTTATCCTCATGGTCTTCGAGATCTCCTCGCGGAACGGTTTCCTAACGCGACGGTTACCGTATTGAATGCCGGCGGCAATGGGTTCTCTTCGGCCCATACGTTGGTCAATCTATCTTTGCGTGTTCTCGAGATCCAGCCTGACATCATTACGATATATCACAACATCAATGATTTATCGGTCAATTACTTCGGTAAGAGAGCAACGTCGGATTACGGGAATAAGTATTTGACTTCATACTATTTAGGTTTCCGGCACCGAAGCGGTCTCTGGGGGGCTCTCGCAAGAGTTTCAAGGCTAGCGCGTATCGCGACGAATCGGGTCGAACTCTTGCAGTTTGGTTACGAGGACTATGATACCAAGCGAGACTATGCGGTCGGTAGTCGATTCTTTCGGCGCAACCTCGAAAGCATAGTCGCCGTGGCGCGCGCACATGAGGTTGACATTGTACTTGGAACCCAGGCGGCCCGTAAAGGTCAACGTGAGGATCCGGGATTCATGCTGTACAACAGCATCGTTAGAAGTGTCGCTCACGATGCCAACGTGCCGTTGGCGGAGGTCGCGGAGCGCGTGGTCGCCGAGTCCGACTTCGTTGACGACGTTCACTATACGTCTCGGGGGGCACGCGCCGTCGCGCAAGTGTGGAATGAGCCTGTTGCTGCGCTCGTCGCGAAGCATCTGTCGACGCCGAGCAGCGCGTCGACACCGGTGCCGCGCTAGGTGTTGAAGTCTGGTGAGCCGTCCCGGCGCTTTCGTTCGCGCTGGAGCGATGTGGCCGCGTGCGGTCATGCCGAAGCGCGAGGGGGCGAATCAGCGACATCAGGTAGCGGCTACCGCTCGGACGCGCGGCGCGGCTAGTGAGGACTATGCGTGAGGAGCGGACACTCGCTTCGTGGATCGGAAATGCGGCAGCGCGGTAGTTCGTATGTGCGCGTTGCAGGTCATGTCGCGAGCGCTCTTCGAGTGTCGACCGCTCGACCCTACGATCACGTCGAGTTGCTCGTGCGTAGGCGTGCTATCCTTGCCCTCTGCCACGCTCTGATGTTGCGCTAGGGGGTGAATCAAGTGACGTCGGCACCTACTCATGGCAACGCGTCGTTGAGAACGCCGACGCGGATCGGATCATTTGCGCCGCTGCTCCTGGGCATTGCCATTGGAATCGGCCTGCTGTGCCTGGGCGGTCTCGAAACGCGCTGGATTCTCTTCCCGTGTATCGGCGCTGCGGCTGGTGCCGTGGCGATGTTCTTTCCGGCACGAAAGTATCTGATGGCCATACTCATTCTCAGTCTACAGGCACATGTGAACCTGCAGCTGACCGAACCAGGGTATCAATCGATCGGCAGTTCAATTCCAACGGGTGTGATACTACCTCTGACGATGATTCCGGCGATGGCGCTCTGCGTTCTGCTAGCTTTCAATAGACGTCGATCGACGAAACAGCTAGCAATCGATTGGGGTAAGCCATTCGCGAAACCAATCCTCCTCATCGTATTGACTACGATCCTCTCATTGATTCCTTCGTCAGAGAAGACTCTCGGGATCTTCTACCTTCTATATTTAAGCCAACTATATCTCTTGTTTCTGGTGACACTCAATTGCGTTGACTCAAGCGCTGATCTGGCGTTCGTGAAGCAACTCATCATTATATTATTAGTGTCGCAGTCGTGTGTATATTTTGTCGAGAACGCAATAGGCGTGACATTTACTGTCCTCGGTGAGACGGTGAGAAGCACTGGTGAGTTGCAGCGCCACGGGGGTACGGTGAGCACTAACTCGCTGGCGTTCGGGATGTTCATAACGCCACCGCTTATGATGGCACTGGCCGCGTCGTTGGTGTCCGGTCGTGGCGCGGGAGGCCGTGGTGCCACGATCGCGAGCATTCTCGGCGGCATTGCGCTGATTCTGACGTTTGCGAGGAGTTGCTGGGCTGGTGCCATCTACGCGACGATCGCCATTGTAATAGTCGGGGTCAAGAGGCGAGTGATAACTGGACAGACGCTCGTGCGCCTCGTCATTGCGGTCGCGCTTGTGCTCAGCGTCACATTGCCCGGCATCATGACCCGGATGGGAGCAAATCACGAATCGGATTACAACGAACGCGTAAGTTTGATGCGGATGGCGATGAACGTAATGGTTGCTAATCCTATATTTGGGGTCGGCATAGGTACATACGGCTACGTATTTCGTCAATATCTAACGGCTGACCTTGAGGACAAATGGCTATTCATTGTTCACAATGTCTATTTGCTGCGTGGTGCCGAGACGGGGGTCTTCGGCATGGGGGGCCTTATATGGCTACTAGCGGTTGCTATCCAACAAGCCTGGCGTGGGGCGCACTCAATGGATGGGGAGGTGGGCGTTACATGTATAGGTCTCCTCGGTGGGCTGGTCGCCGTGAGCTGGGACAAATACTGGGATTCCAGCGTCTGCGTACCAAATGATCTCTACTTGTGGATGATGTTGGGACTCGTGTTGGCGGCGCGAAAGCTGGATCTGGGGGCGAAGGAACTGGAGGAGCGGGAGCTTGCGACGGCAGCTCGGGTCGGTCGGGGTGGCCGATCGTGACGGAGTCGACGTGGATGTGCCGAGACGAGCCGGGGATTGTAGAATCAGCGAGCGCTGGGCGGTAGATCCGGGTGGATGTCGGCGCAGGTATACAGCTTGCCTAGCAGGAGTTCGACGTACGCGAAGGAGTAGGAATTGACGACGCGCTCGCGGTTTGCGAGTCCGAGCTCGAAACGAATCTTTGGGTCGTCATGGAGTGTTCGAAGTTGCGCGGCGATCGCGGCGGGGTCTCCTATCGGCACCAGAATGGCCGCGTCGCCGAGCATCTCACGGACAGCGCCGACATCTGTCGCGACCACGGGCAGGGACGCAGCCATTGCTTCGAGAACGGAGTTCGGCATGTTTTCGTTGTGGGCCGGCAACAGAAAGACATCGGCCTTGGCTAAGGCATCCCACTTGTCGTGTCCCGTTAGGGGCCCGGTAAGCTCGAAGTACTTGTCCAGGCCCAGATCGGATACACGTTGCCGAACCTGCGCGGTTTCGCCGCCGTACTCGTCCGGACCGACGAAGTCGAACACGATATCGAGATCGCTGAGCATGCGCGCTGCTTCAACGATGTCAAAATGGCCTTTTCGAATTCCGATCGCGCCTATCGTGATCACATGAAGACCCGGACGCTGTCTCGCAGTTCGCGGCGAGGCGTTGTCCACCTCCACGCCGTTCGGAATCACAGAGACGGGCCGCTCAGGGCACAGTTGTTCGAACTGTCGACGCCAGAACTCCGAGAGCACAATCAATCGGTGAGGTAGTCGAAGTGCCGCTCGAACGACGGCTTGCGTTCGGCTGGACAGCCCCTCGTACCAAGAATCGAACGCCCCGCCGTGGACCTGCAACAGGACGCGGCATCCAGTGATTCGGGCCAGAAGGACATAGACTACGCCCTGGAAGAAGTTGACCGATTCCGCGGTTTTTACGTGTACGACGGCAGGGCGGTGTCGTAACAACATCCGAACGAACGCGGCGAAGCTGCGAGCCTCACGTCCAAGTCGTCCGATGAGCGGTTGACCGGCGTTCGGGGGGCGATAGGAGTTGAAGAAGGTGAGATCGTGGCGGCTCACCAAGCTCGATCGCAGAATCATGTCGATTCCGGTCTCGATACCTCCGACGAGTGGACCGTCGGAGCGAGGCCCGACCAACAGCACGCTTGAGCGGCCTCGCGTCCTCGCGTCGTCGCGAGACCATTCCAGACTCTTACCGATTGGAGACAATGGTATCATCTCCGTATCGGAGAACCCGCGCATACGTCAGTGAGACTCTCCGCCGAAGTTGACCGAGATGGTTGGGGAGACCGAGGGATCGTCGAGATCACCGCGCGAAACTTTCCGTTCCGGCCGCGGGGGATGGCGCTGACCCTCTCCACGAGGATATCCATATCGCCTAAGCGGGAGCGGAGGTTGGCGATGAGCTGGGCTTCGACGGCGTCGTTGTACCCTGTGCTGGGTACTACGAGAACGCGGAGCTCACTCGGCGACTCTTGTCGGATCTGGCTCTCTGCGATTCCAGAGAGACCCTTGTACGCGTGATCGAGCCGGCCAACGTGGTCACCGCGCGGGGTCACGACGATGTCGTCGTCCCGGCCGAGGATCTCCGTGATCGACGGGAACGCACGGCCGCAGGCGCATCGCTGGTCACCGGCGATGCGGACGCGATCGCCCGTGCGATAGCGAAGCAAGGGCATTGCAGTGTTGAGGAGCCCCGTGGACACGATGTCGAAGACGTCGTGTGCCGTGCTACCGCTGGTAGGAACGAACTCCGTGATGCTGTACTCAGGTACAACGTGATATGTGCCCCGTTCGCACTGCTGGATGGCAACGGTGGCCTCGGTGCACCCATAGTGATCAAGGATGACTCCACCGAGATTCCGCTCGATTGTCTCGCGCTGCAGTGAGGTGAGCGTCTCGGAGGACGTAAAAATGAAAGGGATGCGACATTTGAGGCCGAGGTCCCGCACAAAACTTGCGAGGAGGTTCGCCGAGGACGGATACGCAATGAGGGCTTGCGGAGAGAATCGCATGATCCGATCGGCGTAGTAGCGGGCCGTCTTCGGCGATAGATGGTATGACGACATGCGCAGTTCATTGTCAGCAAAATTTCTACGCCATGGTTTCGCAGTGGTTGAGGAACCCGGTACGATTAGGTCTCCACGTAGCCGAATCCGCCGATCGCGATCGCCCAAACCTACCCAGGCACATTGGCGGGCGGTGAAGGCCTCCTCAAGCGCTTCGTAGTCCGGCGCGAGCACGACTCGCAATGGGGAGCCGGTACTACCGCTGGTGAAGGCAACCGTGCTGCCATTGGCGCACGCGATCGGATCGACGAATTGCGCCGGATCTCGGCGAACGACGTCTTTGTCAAGGATCGGGAGCGAGCGTAGACCTTCCGGTGTGCTGATGTCGGCACTCGTGATTCCTAGACGCGCGAAGAGATCTCGGTAGTGTGGTGTGTTTGCCGCTGCGCTCACGATGGGCTTCAATAGCACGCACTGCATGGCGCGGAATTCGTCAGGGTCCTGCAGGTGCTCAGAAGCGCGTAGCTCGGTCAACTTAGCGTGGAAGACTTCGTTGTGTATCCGGCGGCGTTTCCGAAAAAAGTAGGCCGAGAGGAGAATCTCCTGTGCGGATGGTGGCAGATGAGTATAGAGTTGCTTCCCAAGGTCACGCACGGTGGTCGGGTTTTGCATTGACCTGCGAATGCGTGTCGAGAGTTGCGACATCATGAGCGATTGAACGGAATATCGGGAGAGGGGACCCCCGCTCCACCCTCTATCGGTGCGGTGCTTGTCTGCCGTGCGCGCTCGGGACAACGCGCGAGTGAGGTCGCCGACACGCGCCATGTCCCGGTAGCGACCGTCTCGACGGCCTGTCGATACTTGCTCATGAGGGCGGGCCACGAATGCTGCGTCACGACGTAGTCGTGCGCAGCATGGGTGAGGCGACGGTAAAGCTCCGGGTCCACCTGGAGCATGGCGACTGCCCTGGCGAATTCGTCCGGGGTATTGGCAATCAGACAGACGTTGGCGGGATCGGTCTGAAGACCTTCAACGGCGAAAGGACTCGCGACTACGGCGACTCCCATCGCCATCGGCTCGAGAACCTTGTTGATGATTCCGGAAGCCACCCTGAGGGGGATAGTCGCGATCGGTTTGCCAGCGAAGAACGGTCGGACTTCGGCAACTGTCCCGGTGACGGTCACCCCCATACGGCGACCTCGCTCTCGGAGCTCATCCGGCGGGGACTTGCCGACGATGTACAACGGAAGCTCGCCAGCCGCGTGGACAATCCTCGGATAGATTTCGTCGACAAGCAAACGTGCCGCATCGACGTTCGGAACGGCTCCAAAACTCGCCGTGTAAATGAGATGGGTCACTGGTCCCGTGCGCTCTTCGTAGGCAAAATATTCGGTATCAACCCCGTTGGTCACGACAAGAGGGTCATGATGGGAGCCGACGATGCGTTGCCACTCACGACGATCGGCTTCCGTGGGCAGCTTGACCATGTCGAAGAGAGCCGCCTCGCGACGCTCGTGTCGGCGCAACAATTGCGCGTAAAGATGATCGACGCAACGCCGTGCGCTGGACATCGCAATCGTCGCTAATTGCTCGCGCTGCACGCTCAAGATGGAGTGCTTGGTCAGAACCTTTGGCGGGCTATGGCGAGAGCGTACGTACAGGCCGGCTTCATTGTCCTCGGCGATGACGACGTCGTAGTCATAGCGTGCCAAGAGCTCATCGACCAAGTCTTGGGCGCGCGGTGAATATCGTTGGTACATGAAGAACGGTGCCGAGGTGGAGCTCCAACGGATGCGTTCGAGTACTGTCCATTGGCGTTCTGATTCAGCTAGGTCTACGAGGCGAACGGACGCGCAAGCATCGAGTCCTTTCAAATCACAATTGGAGCCTGTCGGACAATCAACCGCAATCAGATCGACGTCGTGATGTCGAGCCATCTCGAGCAGCTGGTGATAGATGAGAATGCGCGTACCACCGATCGGTGGCGAGGGGTACGCGCTGGCAATCGATAGTACGCGGAGCCTGCGATGGCTCATCTCTTCTATTTTGTATTCGGCTTGACGCATCGACAATCACGACGACCGTTCGATCGAGGTCGAGTAGCGGCTGAGGCGCTCACGGCCTGTGTCGCGAGTACCTCGCTCAGGTCTGTACGCGATCGACCTACCAGGCGCCTGCGTATCGGCAATGGTAGTTCTATCTACGGCCATGCGAGAATCCGAACGACGTCGTCACCCACCGGCGCTCAATTTACCCCTGACGCGGGTGTTCGGCGCTTGTACGGCGTCCTTGCATGTGCGGCGACTTGAAGAGCCAATTCTTCGTAAAGCGGAATGGTGGGACGGACGGCTGCTTCCCACGAGCGATGCGCTGCCACCCATTCACGCGCTTTAACGCCGAATTCTCGCAACTCCGATCGACGATTGGAGACTGCGACGATTGCATCCACCAACCCCGAAGGTGATCGAGCATTGTACAAGAATCCATTTGTCTCATGGATTATCAGCTCACGATGTCCGCCGCAATCACTTGCGAGTATGGGTTTTGCTCGCGCCATAATCTCGAGCGGCTTCAGCGGGGTTACCAGATCCGTCAATCGATTGGGCAACCGAGGCAAGACGAAGACATCGACGAGTCCGTAGTATCTCCCGACTTGCTCGTGAGGAACGCGGTCTATGAACCGGACGTTCTCCCCGACGCCACGCGCCACGGCACGATCGAGCAGCGCTTTGCGCGCGGGACCATCGCCGACGATGAGTAGGCGAAGGCTTCGATGATACGGCCCAAGGGTCGCGATGGCCTCGATGGCGACCTCTAGGCTTTCGTAGGCGAAGAGCGTCCCAATGTATCCAAGGACGAATGCATCCACTGGGAAGCCGAGTTGCGAGCGCAACTGTGGGTCAGGGTCCGGAGCTGGCAGTTGTGTCTGGACGTCGACACCATTCGCGATGACGGTGATCCGTGCGTCGAGGACCCCTCGTTCGATCAATTCCCGACGTAGGCCTTTGCTGATCGTTATGATGTGGTCGGCGAGCCGGATCGCGAGGTCGTCAAACCATCGGTACGCCCGATAGATCACGCTCCCTTCTGTCGCGCCCCCTTCGCGCACGAGAGTGTCCTCGATGAGCGATCGAACTTCGTAAATCGACGGAATGCCCAATCTCCGGGCGGCGAACACCGCGGCGAGACCGCAAAAGAACAAGCTGTGGCCGTGGATCACGTCGACTTGGCGCTCGGTAACGACGCGACGAACGAATCGAGTGAACGAGGGTAGCGCCGTCAGCTTGCGCAATCGTGTCAGCGGGGACTTGCGCGCTACCATGAACCGCTGATCGTAGCGTGCGTCGAAGCAGCGGTGATATTCGATTCCCGCAAGTCGTTCGACGCCACTGCTCTGGCCTGGATCCGCAGGTGCTTGAAAGGGCGAGCTGATCACCAGTGGTTCGATTCCGAGGCGCGCCTGGGTCTCGGCGATGTAGCGGCTTCTGATGCTCGCACCCGTCACGTCCGGGTACGTGCTGTGGCAAACGTGAAGGACGCGCATGCTATCGGCCTAGTGTCCGGTTCACCCCATGCATCCCGAGCGAACGAACCACTTCGTTCTCTCCAGTGCGACCGATGAAGACGATCTCTTGGGTCCCGGCTATCCGGCCGGGACCGCCACAGCGGCGGACCAACCGGTCCACCCGCGCGGGCGTGCCTGGGCACGTGAGGCGACAGAGGGTAACCTCTTGGGGTCGCTCGCCGATCGGTGTCTCTTCAGCCTCCGTCTCCAGCGCCGTCACCTCAAGCCTAGACTGCCCACTAGAGGTGGGTACGAGCAAGGTCAAAAGCGTCAGCGGAAGGTCGCCGGTGACCTCCACGGCGAGGCGCGTGCTGCTCTCCCAAGCTCCGTACCCTCGCGACCACGGGCTTCGTTCGATCCGAACAGCCGACGCGGGTTGACCGCGCCAAGCCGGGAATACAAGCCGAAGCCCGTCCGCGGTGCCGCGTGGGACCGCATCGAAGATGCCATCGTGTTGCTGTTCGAAGCCGATCTCCGGGGGTAGATGAAATCGGCTGGTCACGCGATGGCTGCCGCGTCCGATGATGCGATCGAGGACGATCCAGTAGTCGGGTCGCACGAAGAGAATCTCCCGGACATGGACGACCGGTCTCCGCAGCCTTAGGTAGCCGTCATGAAGGGCGGCGATGTAGTCGAAGTCGGAACTGGATTGCCAATCAAGCACACAGGTGGGGGTCGGATTGATCCACTTGAACGTGTCCAACACGTCCGCTTGGTCGAGATCGTCGACGGTAACGGTGTTGTGCGAGGCGGTCGCGCGAAACCCATCGCGGACGGCTTGTGATCCCGTGTAGGTACCGGTTCCCGGATCGGCCAAGACCAAAGTACCATTGATGCGTACCAGCACGCTCAGGGCGTCGGCGTGCTCGTGGGGTGCATTGGGAAGATAGCCCATCGGAGCGACGTCGAAGATGAGCTGATGCGCGGCGCCTCCTTCGGTGACGGCCTCCAAGAAGCAATAACCTCCGTCGCGAAAGAGTTTGGAGCTACGGTCGCAGACGACTCTAGGGCGGGCCGTTGGTGCCGAGTCGTCGGCTCCTCCCAAGAGACGCGCAAGCGTCCGCGGCACGCTGCTCGCGGGCGACCACTCTGGGCGGGCAAAGAGATCGGCCCCGAGCGCCAAGAGCGTCTCCGTTCGTTCGCGCGTTGTCACCGGGCAGGCGAACGGGAATCCCCTTCCGTCGTCGCCGTCGCCGATTTGCGGGAGCGCGCCACCGACGCCGGCGAGGCGAGCGAGAAAGTCGAGCATCGCCACGACGCGTGATTCGAGGACGGCCTGCAGGGGCAACTGCTGTCTGCGCGCGAGCGCGGCGACTTGCAGGTAGAAGTCGAGCACGAAGCAATGATATCCGGTCGCTTGCTCGCAGCTCACTCCATCCACTGTAATCTGTCTTTCAGCTTCGGCGCACAGGATCCCGAGCGCTCGCGCGGCCTCGACATCGGCGTCGGGGAAGTCGCGAAAGACGGAAGCGAGCATCCACAGCGCGGTGGCCTCGCCGATCAGATGGTTCGATCGATCCGTGTAGACGGACAGGTGACCGCGGAGGAATTCATAGTGATCGCCGAGGCTCCCAATCCAGAGTGCGGCTTGGGCCGGAGCCAAATGGCGGGAATCGAGCACGAACGCCATCATCCAGAGCCACGACAGGCTACGGACTCCGACCTCGAGGGCGCTCGCCCAATTCACACCGATTCCGGCGGGGTTCTGGGCGATCCATCCTTCCAGCAGTGCGCTCGCATGCAGGAGCGGCTTCGGATCGCCGTCGATGCGGTGAGTGAGCACCAGCGCCATCAGCGGCTGATGACGACTCAGCTCCCATACGTACTTCACGTCGGAGATCGCCATACCATCTGGGTCACGAGTCGCATGAACCGCAGCAGTCTCGTCCATCCGGATCTGCGGCCACAGTCGTCGTCCGACCCGCGGGTCCGATTGCCAGTCGATGGTCCCAGGGTCGAGAAGGGCTGCCCGGTCGAAGATGCGGGCGCCCTCGGTCTGCACGAGGCGAGCTTCCTCCCGTACTCGCGCGGCTGTTTGGGAGTCCGTGGCGAGGGCAGATACGACGCTCTCCGCGGCGCATCGCGACAGGATGAAGCGTCGGTCGAGCGCATCGAGTACGCTCTCTCGTGACGTTGCGGCAGGCGGGTGCAGCCCGGTCCGTCGCGAGCCGCCGTCGTGCTCGTGTCCGAACATTACGCGGACGCGATAGGCGATTTCCGCTGGTGTCAGATCGAGGCACCGGGCGAGGATGCGACGGTAACGTTGCACCGGGAGCCTCTTTGAGAGGCGAAGCAGATGCTGAATTTCAGAGGTGGAAACGCGAGAGAACAACTCGGTAGGAAAATCAGAATCCATGTGTGGTCCTGCCGCATACGGCCCTCTTAGGCTTGAGATAGGCCTCGATGATCGCACCGATGCGAGGCGCTGCATGGCCGTCCCAGAGATCGGGGACTCGCCCGACCTTCGGCTTCCCGTCGAGGATGCGCTCGGACTCACGAACGATGGCGTCGGTATCGTTGCCGACCAAGATGCTCGTTCCCTCCTGCACCGTGATCGGCCGTTCCGTGTTCGGGCGCACCGTGAGGCAGGGCACGCCGAGACACGTAGTTTCCTCCTGCACGCCACCGGAGTCCGTGATCACGAAGGCAGCATCACTCATGAGGCGGAGGAAATCGCAGTAGGGTTGGGGATCGAGAATACGGACGTTCTTCAGACGGCCGACCAGCGTCCGGAGATTGCCGGACTCGAGACGTTGGCGTGTTCTGGGATGAATCGGAAAAACGACCGGAATCCGGCGCTGGACGCTCTCCAGGGCCAGCAACACGCGCCCGAGACTATCGTCGCTGTCGACGTTGCTCGGACGGTGCAAGGTCAAGAGGACATAGTGGCGCAATGTGATGCCGAGTCGCGAGAGGACCGGCGCGGCGCGGATCTTGTCGCGAGAAGCGAGGAGCGTATCGATCATCACGTTGCCGACCAGGTGAATCCGCTCCGACGAGATACCCTCGTGCTCCAGATTGACGTTGGCGTCGGCCGACGGCGTGAAGAGCAGGTCGGCGAGGTGATCGGTCACGACCCGATTGATCTCCTCGGGCATCGTCCGATCGAAACTGCGCAGGCCCGCTTCCACGTGACCGATGGGGACGCCGAGCTTTACCGCGGCGATGGCGCAGGCCATCGTGGAGTTAACGTCGCCGAACACCAGCGTCAGTGCCGGCTTCGTCGCTAGTAGAATTTCCTCGTAGTGATTGATGATTGCGCCCGTCTGAGCGCCGTGGCTTCCGGAGCCGACGCCGAGGAAAATGTCCGGTTCCGGGATACCGAGCTCTGCGAAGAACACGTCCGACATGTTGGTGTCGTAGTGCTGTCCGGTATGCACGAGTCGGACTTGCAGCCAGTCGCCGAGCGTACGGAGCGCGCGGTGCACCGGCGCCACCTTCACGAAGTTGGGCCGCGCCCCCACGATCAAATCTACGAGCAGCTTCGGCTTGGTGGACCCCATCGCCCCTCCCCGCTTCGCGCCACGGCCCCGAGAGCCACCGAGCATTGTGCGCTCTCCCGCTTTTCACGTTCGACGGGTACCTGGACGCCGGTGGCGCATCCAAGGAAGAACCACGATATCGGATAAACCTGCATACCGCCATGAGAGTCCCAATTCATGCCCAACATCATTGCGATCAGGTATGCGAGGAGCACTATCGCCATCTCTCACACGAGTGGATCTGTCCGGGGACGGTGGATCTTCAGGATGTGGGAATTCGCATCCGGGCAAGTCGATGCGATCCGAAGCGGATCGCGGCCGCCGTCCGCTTCGCGGCCAAGACGAGGTGATGTCGATGCACGACCCCGATGGCCCACAATCCGAAAGCGTAGCATGCGAGGCTGACGAGGGTAACCAGGAAAGGATTGTAGCGGTACGCACCGAACGAGACGAGCCCGGACGCCAGCGCGACGACCGTGAGGCGTGCGAACGTCGCGAGCGCGGCCGGGTCGAAGACTCGCTGTCGCACGTAGTGGTACTGCAGGCTCACGTGAAGCGTCATCGATATCAGCACGGCGATCGAGGCACCGATGAACCCCCACTGTCGGATGAACAACAAGTTCAAGCAGGTATCCACCGTAACCGCGATCACGTTCACGCGAAGGTCGAGCGCCTGGTTGCCGGAAGCGAAGAGGATCTGCGCGAGCGTGCTGGTGAGCGCGTACGGGATCATCAGCCATGCCACGATCTGCAAGCCCAGAATCGCGGGCCTCATGGCGTTCCCGTACAGCACCGTGACAATCCACGGGGCGAGCATGCATGTCGTGAGCGAGAGCGGAAACGTCGCGACCACGACCCAGAGCAGCGAGTCGCGCGATAGACGCTCGAATTCCTTTTCGTCCTCATGTCTGAGGCGTGACAGTATCGGATAGAGCGCGCGTGCGTAGGCCTGCGGAAGGTTGCGAGTGATGTCTAAGATCCGAGTCGAGGCGCTGTAGTAGGCGACGTCGGCCAATCCACGCATCCACGTCAGGATGAGTGTGTCGAGGCGCCAGTAGAGCGAGTTGAGGATCGGGAGGGCGCCGACTATCGGCACCTGATGAGCGAGCTCGGAGAAGCAGTCGCGATCGAATGTGAGTATCAACTCGGGATCTCGCCGCCGCATTCTGTGCACCGTCGCCCACGCGGCCGCCACGCGGCAGAGAAAGAACGTCAGCGCGATGGCGATGATGCCGTACCCGAGGCAGACGAGAAGAGTGCCGATAGTGGCGCGAATCAGCGTCTCCGCGAAGCCGATGACTACGAAATCCTCTGCGTGCTCGAACGCCAGCAGCACGGACTCGCCGAACGCGACGACTACGGTCGGGAAAAGCGCCGCCGCCATGAGCAGGAGGCCGATCTCGACGTCGGCTCCGGGAACGGTCCACATGAAAGACGGTATGAGAATTGCCGAGATCACCGTGGCTGCGATCGCTCCGATCGCGGATCCGGACACCAGATAGGCCCCTGCCTTGACACGCGATCTCGCGACCTCGCGTGTAATCAAGATCTGCAGACCGGCCGTGCAGCACGTTTGCCCGAAGAAGAAGAACGTCAGCAGCAGCGAGTATTCTCCCATCATCTCGACGCCGCCGAGGCGACTGATCGCGACGACGAGTGCCATCGATGCAATGGGCATCAGCACGCTGCTGGCGGTGAGGAACGAGAAGTTCTTGAGAAGGGTAGTGCGCATTGAACGGGCGCTCGTAGGCCGGCGTCAGGCGGCGAGCTCTCCGCCCAGGGGAGCGAGAAAGCCAGTTGCGCGGAGCCACGCTTCGGTTCGCCGCATGCCCTCTACGAGCGCTACGCGCGGCGCGAAGCCAAGCAGTCGCCGCGCTTTGGCTATGCTGACCGCGGACGATTGACACATGAGCGCGAAATCCGTGTCCTCGATGCGTCTCGGGTAGCGCGTGAAGCGGAAGTGCCACTTCGCCCACCACGCCTCGGCATGAGCGCGGGATACTCCGATCGACGGCGGCGGCGGCTTCCCGCACATGCGCGCGAGCTCCGCGAAATAGTCGCTCCACGGTACGGGAGACTCACCCGACATGAGGAAGGCTTCGTTCGCCGCTTGCGGATGCTCGGCCGCAGCGAGGAGGCCGTCGACGAGGTCTTCCAGGTAGATCAGATTTGCCAAGCCGTCCCCGCTGCCGATCAGCTTGACGCGCTCGAGGTTGACTCGCGCGAGATCGACGAGAATGCGCCCCGACCGCGGGCCGTAGACGATCGTGGGTCGCACGACGACGAACTCGATCCCCGTCGATCGGGCACGCTCGAACCCAGCCCGCTCACTCTCCGCCTTCGAGACGGCGTAATGATCGCCTTTGAAGTGCAGCGGTGCGCTCTCGTCCAGAACCAACGGCCAATCGCGACCGTGCGCCACGACCGAGCTCACGTGCACGACGCGGCGGACGCCGAGGGACGCCGCGGCGTCGATCAAGCTCAGCGTGCCTTCGACGTTGATCTCGCGCGCCTGCTGAAGGTCGCTGCCGCCGACGGCGCAGTGGATCACGGTCTTGCAGCCGGTGACTGCCGAGTCGAGCGAATGAGGTAGCGTGATGTCTCCCAAGAACACTTTGCATCCCAACGCTCGAAAACGCTCGCCGGCCACGCTGGTACGCACCAGTACGTGCATCGAGGTGTTGCGCTCTCGTAGCCGCTCGACGAGGCGACTGCCGATGAATCCGGTCGCGCCGGTGACGAGCGTCGCGTTGCTTGCCGTCATGCCGCCCGCGCTACGCGGTAGCACTCTTCGACGAGTCGCACTCCCGCGAGTACCTGATCGAGGTCGATCGCGAACGGGCTGCCGTCGAGGACCGCTCCGACGAAATGATCCATTTGGCTGCTATAGACGTCAGCTTCCGGAACCAACAGGTGCTGAGCGCCCGCCCGCTGGCACAGGCGAGACTGCTCACCGAAGAACGTCACGGTGGGAAGCCCGTCGACGCTGGTCTCCGCCCACCCGCGGGTTCCCTGAACACGGAGGGTGCGATTCAAGCCATGCGTGTAGCTGCACGCAAGCAGCGCCCGGCCACCGCCGGTGAATTCCAACGTCACCTCGGCATCGTTCTCGACGCCCCAATTCATCGTGTCCGTCGACTCGTAACGAGCCACCGTCGCTTCCTCGCCTGCGAGCCACAAGGCGAGATCGATGAGATGGATTCCGAGATCGAGCAGTACCCCGCCGCCGGAGAGCGCGCGGTCGCGTCGAAAATCCGTGCGTTGCGGCCACTGTCCGTAGCGCCCGCCCAATGCCGCCGAGATTTGCGTGATGGTTCCGAGGTGACCACGTGCGATGAGCTCCCGCACGAGCTCGGCGTTGGGGTTGAAACGTCGACACTGCCCGGCCATGAGGCGAGCCGAACCGCGTCGGCTCGCGCGCGCCATACGCTGCGCGTCCGCGAGAGTCGTGGCGAGGGGCTTCTCGCACAGGACGTGTACGCCATGATCCAGGAGGAAGCACGCGATGTCCGCGTGGCTCGTGTTGGGCGTGGCGATGACCGCGGCGTCGACTTTGCCAGGAAGCTCCCGGAAGTCCGTGATCGCGAGGGCGGCTCCGTGCCGGCGGGCCACATTCGCGGCCCGGGTCGCGTCGGCGTCGACGACTGCGGTGAGCTGCGCCCGACTGCAACGACGCAGCGCCGGCAGATGATAGATCTCCGAGACGGCGCCACAGCCGATCACCGCGACTCGGAGTGCGGTCACGTCACCCTCCAGGCGCGCACAACATCCGGCAGACGACGTTGGACGAACGAGGGCAAACGACGGAGATTCTGCGCGCTCAGGCGGACGTCTTGCCCGACGCGCCGGGCCCCGTGGGCGAAATTGGAGGCGCTCCGCCGTAGACCGACTCGCCATCGGGGTTCGAGGTAGCCGCGGAGGGTCGGGGCTTCACCGCGGGTCATCTCCATCGTGCCACCGTCCGCCTCGTGGCGGGCAAGATGCCGAAAGATCGGTAGCGGGTCCGATCCCACTCCCGCGGCCGCGGCGACTGCCCGCTCGAGGGTGAGGTCGTTGGGGCTGGCCGCCCACCACGATCCCGACTCCGGCGTTGAGAAGGTGATCGAGCCGCAGCTGATACACAGGCTCGAAGACATCAGTCGATGCGCCGCGACGATCGCGTCGAGATCGAGTGCTCCTGGTGCTTCGAGCATGTCGGCCTGCGCGGCAAGGATGACGCGCAATCCGAGACTACGATCGGGCGCGGCGGCTGCGATCGTGACGAGAAAGAACGCGTCGAACCAGAGCTCGGGAATCAACGCACCGTCGCGCAGGCATGCAACGTCGGTTCTGTAGCGAGGTCCGGATGTGGGATCGAGGACGCCGGCGCCGGGCCAGTCGGCGGCGTCGCCATGTGGATCGATGATGTCGATGCGCGGTGGCGTAGAGCTCTTGGCGAGAAACGCGACGAGAGAGCGCGCGGTGTCGCGGACGAGCGCGTCCTGCCGCGCACCCTGCACATGAATAACGACACGTTCGCGGTTCCTCGGGATCCACCCGCGCGCGGCCACCTGTTCCCACAAGGAGCCTGCGCGGGATCGATCGCCGTCCGGGGCGGTGAGCCATACGACGTCGTTCATCGGATCATGTTCCCGCCGCCTGCAGCTTCCAGAGCGTGCGATCGATCCACCCCCAGGCGTCCAATCCGCCACGAACGAGGGCGCGGAACATCCAGAGCCCCTCGCCGCCTTCGACCTTTACGCGCGGCAACGTGAAGGGCTCCGCGTGGGGGCGAATCGCCCCGTGTTGCGAGGTGAAGGCGCACGCATACCCGACCTCTTTGAGCACAGCCGCCGTCGCCGTGTTGTAGTCGGCGCGGGTGCCGAACGGATACGCGAACGCCGTGACGCGGGTGCCGAGGCGTCGCTCGATCGCCTCTCGCGAGCGCGCGGCGTGCTCGCGCGCGCGTTCGATCGGCATGCGGGCTACCGAGTGGTGCGTCCACGCGTGCGAGCCGATCACGATCCCCGCGCGCGCGAGCTCCTCGAGGTCGGTCCACGACATGCGATCGTCGGGATGCTCCCGGTTGGAGGAACCATGACGACCGTCTTCTGCGACCTCGCCCGCCGGGATGAACGCGACAGCCGGAATGCGGTACTCTCTGAGAATCGGCAGCGCGACCGTACGGACGGAAGGACATCCGTCGTCGATGGTCACGAGAATGCCCCCATCCGGTGGGTTCCGCGCTCCGGCAAGAAATTCCTCCAGGTCACTCAACGACACGAGCAGACTCTCATTGGCGAGGAGCGCCATCTGCTGCTCGAAGTCCGCCGCCCGCACGCAGAAGGGATCGTGCGACTCCTCTCCGAAACGATGGTACGTGAGAACGCGCAGGCTCGCGTGCTGCTCGCGCCGTCGAGGCGTTGCGCTCCTGGCGGACGCCGTGACGGCCATCCCCCTGCGCGCGGCCTTCTTCAGCAACCAGCGAAGTCCGAGATCGGCCATTGCTATCCGTGGATCCGCTGCGGGTCGGCAGTGAGGAAGCGTGTGATTTCCTGCGCGGCGATCTCGTGGCCGGCGGCGTTCGGATGATCGCCGTCGTAGGGAATGAAGAGCGACTCGTGGCCGTGGTAGGAGGCGCGAAAAGCCGGTGTCAGATCCAGAACCGGGATTCCTTCCCGCGCGGCGAGTTCTTGCAGCCGAGCTGGATACGAGCTCTTCGCGAACGGCTGCGCGACCGCGATCGGAATGGGGAACGCGACCAATACGGGACGGAACTGCTCGCGATCGCCGAGGTCTTTCAGCCGCTGGAGGAGCGTGGCGATGTCGTTCCATCCCGCCGCGATCAGCGGCGTATCGTGGCCTTCGAGCACGTTGGTGCGAAAGACCGTCTGCGGATCTGGTGTACGAAGGCTCATGAGGGCACGCCATCCTTCGAGCCCACCATAGAGCGCTCGCGACTCCTTGAGGACGTTCCGAGCTGCGTACCCGAACGGCGATTCGCTCAAGCGAACGCTGAGCGGCTCCGTGGCGGTCGGATCGTCCGTGAGCTGACCATGGTCGTCGACACGAACCCGCGACTTGTCGGCAAGGTCGTTCCAGCACACGCAGACCACCACCCAATCGGGCTTGTATCGAATTCCGTCACGCTCCAGGAGCGTCACCTCTTGCCGCATGTTGTACGAGGGCACGGCGGTGTTGATCACCTCGTTGCGGATGCCATGGTGGTCGAGCGACGCGGCGACACGCGCGGCCGTGACCTCGTCGTCCCGGACGCCATACCCGAACCCGATCGAGTCGCCGAGGAACAGCAGACGTAGCGTGCCGGCAGAACGCGCGTACTCGACGATCGGCCCGCGCATGCCGCGTTCGTTGATGACGACCTCCTTATCGGCGCTGAAGCCGTGTTGATCAGGTGCGAAGGAGAAGATCAGGTCCGGATCAGGACGATAGCCTAGCTGAGGATATCGCCATGGCAGGGGAGCCGGTAGCAAGATTCGTGCGCCGATTTCCAGAGCCGCGAGAGCTAGGGTCACGCTGACGACGAGCAAAGCGAGATTCGCACGCAGGCTCGAACGCGTGGGTGGCGCGGCGGTGACGGAGGTTGCGACGTCGGTCATCGGGCAGCATGCGTGTCGTGACGGCGGCGTACGCGGATCTCGCGCACGCAGCGGACCAGGAATTTGGGATTGCCGACGAGATACCGCCGCCACTTGTGGGGCTGCTGCAGCATGATCTGCGCCCACTCGAATCCACGGTCGCGCACCCACTGCGGGGCGCGACGGAGGGCTCCGCCCCAGTGATCGACGAGACCGCCGACACCGACGCAGAGACGGACGCGAAGGGCATCACGGTTGTCGTGGATCCAGCGTTCCTGCACGGGGTTTCCCATCGCGACCAGCACGACGTCGGCGCCCGAGGCGTTGATCCGATCGATGACGTCGCCGTTCTCACGCGGTGGGAAATGCCCCTGCTGGTAGCCGGCCAGCGCGACACCGTAGGTGCGAACGACGTGGTCCGCGGCGGCGCGTACGATGGGCTCTGTGCCGCCGAGCAAGTAGTAGCGATACCCCGCGCCGGCGGTGGCGGCGAAGAAGTACGGAGCGAGATCCGTCCCGACGAGGTTGTCGCGCATCCGAACGCCCTGGAGGCGTGCGGCCCAGCGCACACCGGTGCCGTCGCCGAAGACGGCATCGCCGGCGTTCAGCACGTCCCGGAATCCCGGCAGCTCGCAGGCGAGATTGATGGTGTGCGTGTTGACGATGTAGATGGCGCGCGCTCGCGACGCGCGCTCTTCGATCCAACCGCGCATGCGGGCGGTCGCCTCGGCCTTGGTGACGTTATCGATCCGTACGCCGCAGATGTACACATGGGCGGTTGCCGGGAACGTCGCCTCGGCCGGCGCGCGTGTTTCGGGAGCGAGCATCGCCTGATCCCGCGGCACGCTCACGCGGCAAGCCGCTCCTCGAGCGCTTGCCGGTAGGTGACGACGCGCCGCTCGCGCGTGATCGTCGCCAGCGTGTCACGCAGCATCGCTCGCTTCTGCTCGAGCGGCAGGCGCATGCCGGGATGGCGGTCCATGCGGGGATCGATGTCGTCGCCGGCGAGGTCGAGCAGATCAGCGGCGTGGAACTCGTAGCAGACGGGACGCCCCGAGCGCAGCAGCGCGCGCACGCCACGTGCGAAGAGCCGCGGCGGCACGAAGTACTGGAAGGTGTGGTACACGGGCAGCCGCAGCCAGCGCGTCACCGAGATCGGGAACTCGACGAAGCCGTTGGTCGCCGCGCCGAGACGGTGGGGTACGGCGGTCGCGAAGGCGTGACCGATCAGGTCCATCGAGAAGATCGAGCCCTTGTTGGCGCTGCGGCGGTACGCGGAGAGGCGACTCGCGATCAGGACCGGCGTCGGGAAGATCGAGGCGTCGTAGCGGTAGCCGGCGGCGGCGATGCGCGCGAGGACGCGGTCGTCGACGTCCCAGCCGGGTGCGCGGAAGCCGATGACCTCGGCGCCGCTCGCCGCCGACAGGCGGGTGCGCGAGACGTCGACCTCCTCGGCGAGCGCGGCGTCGCCGAGGGTGCGGAACGGTTGCGGATGGGTCATCGAGTGGCTCGCGACCTCGTGCCCGGCGGCGACCATCTGCCGCAGGAGCGGTGCCTCGCTGTTGGCGTCGCGGGCGATGAAGAAGAAGACGCCCGGCACGCCGAGCTCCTTCAACAGATCGAGGAGCCGAGGAACGGCGGTGCGATAGATGCGATCGCAGGCCGGAAGATCCTCGATGCCGTACCCCTGAAGGTGGCGATCGATCGTGTCGAGGTCGCAGGAGAAGACGGCGAATGGAGGCGTGGAGGTCACGATGACGGGGTCCTCTCGCTCTTCATGCGTCGGCGTGTGACGACGCGTTGGCCGTGCCGCGCGGACGGCCGGCGAGCTTCGCCACCGCCGCCTGCACGGCGCGCGCGATGAAATGCACGTGCTGGTCGGTGTAGAGCTCGTTCCACGGTAGCACGACGACGCGCTCGAGGCCCTGCATCGTGCCTGGATACTCGGCGGTGTCGTAGACGATCTTGGTGCCGTCCTCGCGCTCGCGGTGCGAGTAGGGGAACTGACTCTTGCCGAAGGTTTTCCGCTCGGTGAACACCCGGCACTCGAAGGCCGGCTTCTGGATGTAGCGCGGCGCGCAGAAGACGCCGTTTGCCTTCAGCGCCGCGCCGAGCGCGTCGCTGCCGCCCGCGATGACGGTGGGGTCGACGATCAGCGGGTACTTCCAATAGACGTGCGTCGCCTCGGGGAGGGCGCGCGGCAAGGTGATGCCCGGGGTGCCGGCGAGGATTTCGGTCAGCTGCGCGGCGGTGCGCCGGCGCCGCGCCACGACGCCGTCGAGCTTGGCGAGCTGCGCGCGCGCCACCGCGCCCTGGAGGTCGGTCATGCGGTAGTTGAGGGCGAGGAAGTAGTGATCGGGCTTCGGATCGCCGTAACCCCACGCCTTGTCGCTGAAGAGGATCATCCAACGCGCCAGCTTCGGATCGTTGGTGACGACGATGCCGCCCTCGCCGGTCGTCATGTGCTTGCCCTGCTGGAGGCTGAAGGCGCCGATCGCGCCGATGGTGCCGACGAGACGGCCGTGATCGGTCGCGAGGAACGCCTGCGCGCAGTCCTCGATCACCGGAATGCCATGCGCATCGGCGATCCGCATGATGCCGGTCATGTCGCACGGGTTGCCGAAGAGGTGCGTGGCGATGATCGCGCGCGTGCGTGCCGTGATGCGCGACGCGATCGCCTCGGGCGTCACGTTCAAGCTCACCGGGTCGACGTCGGCGAAGATGGGGATCGCGCCCTGATAGAGGATCGGTGCGATGCCGCCCATGTCGGTGATCGAGGTGGTGATGATCTCGTCTCCGGGCTCGGGATCGATGGCGGCGATCGCGGTATGGACGGCGGCGGTGCCCGAGGTGACGGCGCGCGAGTGCGGGATCCCGAAGCGCTTGGCGAAGGCCTGCTCGAACGCCTTCACCTGCGTGCCCTTGGTGCAGTTGAGCGTGCCGGACTCGATGACTTCGCGCAGCAGGGCGAGCTCCTCGTCTCCGAAGTCGCGGCCGGTCTTGTCGGCGTCCGAGGGCAGTGTGATCGGTTCACTCATCCGAGGTCTCCTACGAGGGCGTCGACGGTCTCGCGAGCGAGGCCGACGCTGGTATTCCAGGCCGTGACGCGCGGATAGGCCTGGGCGGTGGTACAGACATAGACGCGGCTATCGGCGATCCGCGGTGCCGGTCGCTTGCGCAGATAGCCTACCGACCACACCGGCTCGACGTACGGTGCGCGGAACACGTACACATCTTCGACATTTTCCACGCGAAACTTGGGGTAGATCGCCGCCAGACCCTCGAGGGCCTGGCGCTTCACCAGGTTATCGGGGCGCTGGTAGGGCTCCGAGCCGGCGTCGCAATAGTTCATGGTGTAGACCAGGTGGCGGCCGCCGATCCATTCGGGTGGAATCACGTGTGTGGTCTCGACGACGCCCTGGAACGGAAACTTGGGGTCGACGACGATCGTCCAATAGAAGCGCTCGAGGCGCTGCCGTGAGACCACGACCGCGTTGACGCACCCCTGGTACTGGAGGTCTGACAGCGGTACCGATGCCGCGAGCGCGCCACGCGCCACGCGCTTCAGGAGCGGCAGCGGGAAGGTCGAGATCACGGCTTTGAAGTGCTCGTCACGGCCGGCGACGTCGGCGTGCACCTCGGTGCCGTTCGACTCGACGGCGGTCACGGGGCTTTCGAGGCGCACCTCGCCGCCGCGCGCGACGATCGTGTCGCGCAGCGTCTCCGCGAGCCCGCGGTAGCCGCCGCGCAGGTAGCCCTTCACCTCCTGGTCGCCGTTCTTCTCGCGGTTGAGCGTGTTCCACACCCAGTAGGCGGGAACGGTGTCGACGTGATCGCCGAACTTGGCGCGCAGGAGGGGGAGCCAGATGCGCTCGAAGACGCTGCGGCCGAAGATCCGTCGCAGCCACTCCCCCGCCTGGACGTCGTCGAGATCGAGTCCCTTGCGCTTCACCTTGGTGATGTAGGCGGCGCCGAGGCCGGTGCGGATGCGATCGGGTACGGAGAGCGCCCGAAAGCGTAGGAGATCGAGAGCGCTGTTGAAGCCGTAGAGCTTGCCGCCGAGATGGAATCCCATGCCGGTCTCGCTCCACACCAGACGGTCGGCGATGCCGAGGTCGGCGAGGAGGCGACAGATCTCGGCGTCGGAATCGAGGATGACGTGGTAGAAGCGATCGAGGGCCGTACCTCGATGGTCGAAGTGCGTGCCGAGACCGCCGAGGCGATCCGAGCCCTCGAAGACGATCGGCGTATAGCCGCGCTCGAGCAAGTAGTGGGCGCAGGCGAGCCCGGCAATGCCGCCGCCGAGAATGCCGATGCGTGTGCCGTTGGTCGCCATCGCGTCCTCAGGCGGCCGGCAGCGCGCGCGTGCGCGGCGCAGTAAGCGACGGCGCGCTGCTCGGGCCGTCGCTCGTGATGGTGATCGTGGCGCCGGGGGCGAGCGGCGGCAGGTCGATCGAGCGCTCGCCGCCCTCGCGTTCGATGATGACGCGTGCGCCGCTGATCGCCTGCGTGCCGTCATTCGTGACCCGAAGGCCGGTCGCGTCGTCCGCGACGCGAAGCGCCTCGCGGCGGCACCACCAGTCGGCGACGTCCTCGGCGCGCGCGAGCCACACGTCGGGACGGCGGAGCTCGCCGGCGACGAACTCGAGGTGCGCCGTCCGCCGCGCTTGATCATCGGCTCCGAAGACGCCGCCGTGGACGAGCGCGACGTAGAGGCCGCCGGTCGCGCGCAGGTAGGATGCCTTGGCGGCGACCTGCGCGCGCAGCTCCGCGATCGAGGTGCCGCCGAACAGCGGCTGGATGCAGTCGGGCGCGGTGAGCGGCAGCTCGAGGCAACGGCTCGGGCGCAGCGCGCCCGCGTCGCTCGCGATCGGCGGGCGATAGGGCACGTTCACACGCACGCCGCCGCCGAAGTGCGCGATGTTCTCGCGATCGACGTCCGGATAGGACGAGTCGAAGGAAAAGCCGGCCTGGTCGAGCGCCCAGAGGAGGTCGGGCGAGCGATCGAGGCGCGGGCTGCGGTAGCCGCGTACCGGGCGCGCGAGCCGACGCTCGAGCTCGCTCCGTGCGGTTTCGACGTCGCGCCGTACGTCGTCGCGACCGCAGACGTTCTCACCGCGGTGGGCGAGCCCGTGGCAGAGCACCCCGTGAGTGCCGAGCCGGGCGACCGCCGCGTCGTCGAGCCAACGCGTGCTCGAGCGTGCGACGAGGCCGAAGGTCGCGGCGTGGCCGCTCGCGGCGGCCGCGTCGAGGAGTGCCGAGAGCCCGCGCGTGTACGCGAACCGCCGCGGCTCGACGTCATGTGTGAGGGTCGCGGCGGCGCGATAGGGCGCCGGCCAGCGCGCCACCCGCACTAGACCGCCCGCGACTCGGCGTACCAGCGCCGTCACCAGCTCCGTCAGGAGCCAGCCGCAGGTGTCGATCGGATACTCCGAGGCGGCGTCGCCGAGGCCTTCGAGGCGTCGCTCGAGCGCCGCGTACCAGCGTCGTTGCACACGGCGCCGCATCGCCTCGGGTGCCGCGTAGTAGGCATGCTCGACGAGCCGGCGCGCCGCGACTCGGATCGGCGACGCCGCGGCGGACTCGTGGCGGACGGGAACGGCGCGTTCGGTGAGGAGGTTGGTGAAGGCGGCGCCGAGATCGATCGCCGACCAGAGGCAGCGGCCATGCGCGGCGAGCGCGGGGGCGCCGTCCGCGAGGGTAGCGAGGACGCGGCCGCGCGTGATCGCCGACACCTTGCATACGGGCGCCGGCGGCAGGCGCAGGGTCTCCTTGCCGAGCTCGCGCGCGAGCGCCACGCTCGACGCCGGCCACAGGGCAGCGTCGACGGGGAGGGTCGCGGCGCGCTCGACGTCGGTCGCGCCGGCGGCTCCGAGCATCGCGCGCGCGAAACGCTCGCCGCCGTGCAGCACGAGCGCGGCACGCCCGTCTAGCGCCGCGATCTCGGCTTCGCTGAGGTCGTGCGTCGCGACCACGAGCGGACCCGTCGCGTCGCCGACGGTCGCCACCGGGCGATACGGGATCTTCTCCGTCTCGAGGACGGCGGCGATGCCGAACCTCGAGGCGGCATCGCGGGCCAAGAGGTCGATCATTCGACCTCGACGACCGGGCGCGCGCGTCCGCAGCGTCCGCAGTCGACGGCTGCTGCCGGTGTCGAACTTTCGACGCGCGGCAGCGGCTCGCCGCAGATGCAGACGTAGGCGCGGACCCGTGCCGGATTGCCGTAGACCAGTGCATGCGCGGGCACGTCCGCGGTGACGACCGCACCCATACCGACCATCGCGTAGGCACCGATCTGCAAACCGGGGCCGATCACGGCCCCGGCGCCGATCGTGGCGCCCTCGCGTACGACCGTCTGCAGCGTGTCCTCGTTCGGCTCGGACGAGGCGAGGCCGTCGCCGTCGATCGCGAAGGCGCGCGGATAGCGGTCGTTGGTGAAGATCACCCCCGCGGAGATCATGACCCGGTCCTCGATGGTGACGCCTGTGCACACATAGACTTGCGCGTTGATTTTGACGCAAGTCCCTATGCGCACGCCATACGCAATGTACGTCTTCTCGCCGATGATGCAGTCGCGCCCGATCCATGCCGGGCCACGGATGTGGACGTTGTCCCACACCGAGGTCCCCGGGCCGATTTCGACCCGGGGCTCGACGAGGGCGGTGGGATGGATGCGCGGGGGGGGGGAGGGGGGAGGGGCCGCCTCCGCGCTCATGCGCCGGCCGAGGCCGCCGCTGCCGGCGCGCGCCCGCGTGTGCTGGCGCGCCGCTCGCGCATGCCCTTCATGTCCACCCACTCCCATCCCCCGGAGTGAATCGAGCGATAGGCCGCCTCGACGGCCGCAACCGTGCGCAGGCACTCGACGGTGCTGATCCAGGGTGTGCCTTGACCCGAGCACGCCTCGACGAAGCAGGTCAGCATGCGGCGGTGGGCGTCGATCTTGTCGTAGGCGCCGCCGAGCGGCTCCCAATCCTTGGTGCCGAACTTCACCCGCGAGCTGCGCCACCCGATCTCGATCGTGCCCTTGGCGCTGTACACGGTGACGTAGCTGTCGCGTCCGGTGGACAAGCTCCAGCTCACGTCGAGCTTGCCGACGACGCCGTCGCCGGCGCGCACCTGGATCGTGGCGCCGTCCTCGACCGAAACGCGCTGCTGCGACTTGTGGAGGTTCGCCTGCACGCGCGTCACCGAGCCGAAGAGGTACGACACGATGTCGAAGGCGTGGCAGCCGTTGTCGATGATGACGCCACCGCCGGCGCGCGCGCGCTGCGAGTTCCAACGCCGCGACATGTCGACGGGGCTACAGAAGCTCACCTCGAATGCCACCGGATCGCCGATCTTGCCGGACGCGATCAGATCGCGCGCCGTCGCGAGCTCGGGGACGTGGCGGAACTTGGTGGCGAGCAGGAGCACGCGCCGCCGGCGGCTCGCGGTCTGGAGCATCTTCAACGCGTCCCAGGTGGTGAGCGCGAGCGGCTTCTCGCAGAGCACGTGCAGGCCGCGCTCGAGGCACTGCGTTGCGAGATCGGCGTGATCGGCGGGCGGCGCCGCGATCACGACCGCATCGAGCTCTCCGGTCTGCAGCATGACGCTCGGGTTGGTGTAGGTGCGGATGCCGAGGTCGCGCGCGCGCCGGCGGGCGACGGGCGAGGGGTCGCACACGGCGACGACTTGTGAGCCCTTCATGAGTTTCCAGGCGTCGAAGTGCACGCCGCCGGCGCGGCCGAGTCCGATGAGTCCGATTCGCATTTGGTGGGGGATCCTTTCTGGTTTCAGTTTGCGAGTTTGCCGACTCTGCGTAGACCGCGAGCCTGCCGCGCGCTGACCATCAGCGCCGTCATCACGAGCAGGCGAACGTGCGCGATGACGGCGTCGCTGACCTTGAGCTTCGACTCGCCGAAGCGGCGGCTCTCGAGGCGCATTGGCACCTCGGCGACGCGGCAACCGGCGAGTATCCCGCGCAGCATCATCTCGGCGACGGCGGCGAAGCCGTTCGAACGGAAACGGATGCGCTGAATCGTCTCCCGTCGATAAGCGCGGAAGAGGCAGGTGAAGGTGTAGACGTCCTGTCCGATGAGGAGCTTGTAGAGCGCCGACACCAGGCGGCTCAGCTGGATGCGCAGCCGGCTTCCCTCGGCGGCCGCGCTCTCGGGGTGCCAGGCCGAAGCGGTGACGATCTCCGAGCCGCTGTTGATGAGCGCCGCCAGCTCGGGAAGCTTCTCGGGCGGATAGGTGCAGTCGCTGTCGATGGTGCAGATGACGGGCGAGCGCGCGTGCGCGAAGCCGGTACGCAACGCCGCCCCGAGCCCGAGGTTCTCGTGGTGCCGGACGACCTCGATCCAGGACTCGTCGCGCGCCGCGCGCAGCAAACGCCCGAAAGTATCGTCGGTGCTGCCGTCGTCGACGAAGAGGAAATGCCAGTCGTCGGAGCCGGTGGTCTTGCGCATCCGGCGCAGGCGCCCGAGCAGGGAGGGAAGACCGTCCTCTTCGTTGTAGCAGGGAACGATCACGGTTACGGGTGCAGTCGCGCATTCGGGGCGCACGGTGTGGGTTCCTTCCGGGAGCAGCATCAGTGAGCGCCTTGCCCGGAAATGACCGCGGGCAATGTCTTGGCGAGGATCTTGAGATCGAGGGCGAGCGACCAGTTGTCGATGTATTCCATATCGGAGCGAATCCATTCGTCGAACTTCGGTGCCCGGCTGTTGATCTGCCACAGGCAGGTGATGCCGGGCTTCACGCTGAAGCGACGCTTGTGCCAGCGGACGTCGATGCGATTGACGTCACGGACCGGCAGCGGCCTAGGGCCGACGAGGCTCATGTCGCCGATCAGCACGTTCGCGAGCTGCGGCAGCTCGTCGAGACTCAGACGTCGCAACAAACGTCCGAGGCGGGTCACGCGCGGATCGGCTTCGATCTTGAAAACGGGCCCTTCGGCCTCGTTCAGCGGCTCGAGCCCCGGTTGCAGCAGCTCGGCGCCGTCGACCATGGTGCGGAACTTGAGCGCCTTGAAGCGGCGCCGGTTGAGCCCGACGCGGTCTTGCGCGAAGAAGATCGGACCTTTGGAGTCGAACTTGATCGCGATCGCGATTGCGACGAAGAGCGGCAGGAAGAGCACCAGCCCGGCCGTCGAGAGGGAGAGGTCGATCACCCGCTTCACGACGAGTCGCAGAGAATCCGGCGGGCCCGACGAGATCGTCAGCACCGGCTGTCCCGCAAGTGTGTCGACGGCGGCGCGCGACCAGTCGAGGACGGCGAGGCTCGCCACGACCCGGAGCGTCGTGCCCTGCTCCTCGCACAGTGAGATCAGCGGCTGAAGAAGCGGCTGCGTGCGGTCGAGCGGCATCGCGAGGAAGACCTCGTCGATCGGTTCCTTGGCGAGGACCTCCTCGAGCCTACCGATCACGTTCTGCGCGCCATGGCCGTTGCCGTTCGTCGCGCCGTTCGTCGTCGACGATTCGAGACCGAGGATGTCGATGACGCGATAGCCGAGCCCTTCGCGCTGCACCAGCTTGACGGCGGCATCGAGAGCGCTGCTCTCGTCGCCGACGATGACGACGTCGCGCAGATTGCGGCCATACCCGCGCAGTCGACGCGCGACCGCGCGCAATGCGCGACGTTCCACCGCCAGCGCCGCGAAGGATACGAGCGCGAAGATCGCCAGGAACTTCTCGGTCAGGTGCTCCGTGCCGGGAAGCACGCGCAGCATCAAGAGCGGTGCGACCGCGATTACTACCGCGATGCTGATGTCCCGGAGCTCGCGCGACGCGGGCGAGAGGCGATACGAGTTGTAGAGCCCGCGGAGCTTCAGGATGAAATGCCAGGTGACGAGATAGGCGCCGGCGAAGAGGAAGCGCCGGAGCGAGAGGCGCATCTCGAGAACGGACGGCGCACCTCGGAGCATCGCGCCCCCGGTCACGAACGACACCGCTGTGACCAGCGCGGCCGTCACCACGGCGAGATCCGTGAGCTTGAGAAGAGTGAGGAGCGCCTTGCGTCGCGGAGCCATCACGCCCCCCCCGTGAGCCGGCGCATCCAGTTCGGCACGCGCTGCTTGGTGCCGTTCATGACGACGCCGAGGGTGCGGCAGCCGGCGATCTGCGAGCGTTCCGCCGCGACCTGGAGCGCGCTGCGCGGCGTCACCTCCGCGTTCGCCACGATGACCAGGCCATCGCAGGCGCAAGCGAGCAACGCCGCGTCGATCGAGTCGGCGAGCGGTGGCCCCTCGAGCAGGACGAGGTCGCTGGTCACCGTTGTGCGATCCACCCAGGCGTTCAGCTCGTCGGAAGCGGCGCCGCCGTTCAAGTCGATCGCGAGTGCGTGCGGTGCATCGCGCGACGCTACCGGCGTGCGCGCAACCAGCATCTGGACGCCGTCGATCTGTGTCAGCTCGGCGACGAAGACAACCATGCCTCGGCGCTGCGCGTGGCGTGCGAGGGCTTCGGTCACGGCGTGTACCGCGTCGGTGCCGATCGCGCCGGCGAAGACGAGCGTACGCGTCGCGCGGCTGCTCGCGAGTGTGCGAATGTTGTCGAACAACGTGGCGATGCCGCGCTGATCGCTCTCGGAAAACGGCGGCGCGGAAGACGGCGGCGCGGGAGGCCGCAGCGGCGACGCGGTCTCAGGGTGCGAGGCCGGGCGTGCGGGCGCGAGTGGGGTCGCGGCGTGCGAAGCGCTTGCGGGAGTCGCCGTCGCGACGCTCGACAATGTGGTCGGGGGAAGCGCGCGCAGCGGCCGCGTCGACGCCGGTATCACGCTCACGGACGAAGTGGGTACGGCTGGCGCGGGCGCGACGGGTGCCACCGGCGACGTGGGTGTCTCGACGTGCGTCTCGACGGGCAGGCGCTCCGGCGCGGTCGCGGCGGCAGCGGGCGCGGCCGCCGCGCCACCGGAACGGTCCTTCTCGATCCGCTTCAGAACCTGGAAGTAGTTGCTCATCGCCGTCGTGTGCTCAGCTCGGGAAAGCGCAGGGTGTCACCGGCGAGGATCCGATTGGCGTTGACGATCTGTGGATTGGCGCTCTTGATGAGATCGATGAGCTCGGGATGCTCCTCGCCGTAGACGTCCTTCACGAGCGCCCACAGCGTCGTCCCACGCGGGACGCGCACCTCGCGATACGGTTGGCTCGGCGTAGTAGGTTGCTCCGCCGCCGGCGGCGCTACTGCGGCTGCCTCCGCTGCTACCGTCGGCGCTTCGGGCGAATCGCCGCCCGCCTTGCGCAGCGCGATCGCATTGGCGAGCGTCTCGATCGCCGCGTTCAAGCGGTCGTAGTCGCGGGCGTGTAGGGACGGGCGCGAACTCTCGTCGCCGGAGCCGTCGGTTGCCGGCGGCGCGCCGATGGTCAACGCGGTCGCGTCCGTCGGCTCGGAGCGTGGGTCGAGGCGACCGACGCCGATCATGGCGACGGTTGCGCTGAGGAATCCCGCGACCGCCCACCACGGCCGAAACCGCGAGCCCATGAGGAGCGCCGACGCGTCGGGGTTCGTGAGCTTGGCGCGCAGCCCCCGGCCGATGGTTACGAGCCCACGGCCTTCATTCTCACGCACCGCGGTACGTGCGATCGCGAAGGTGACGAGGTGCGCGCCGCGTCCGAAGGCGAAGAGCATCGCCGTGTGACAGAGGATATTGATTCGCCGCGGAATGCCGCGCGCCTTTAGGACGATCAGCGCGCTCGCGGGTCCGGTGAAGATCGCGGCGCTCGTACCGTCGACGCGCTGCAATCGGTGCTCGAGGTAGCGCCGGCTCTCGTCGCGCGTGAGCGGATTGATGTTGCAGCGCACGGCGATGCGCTCCCTCAGCTGACGGAGGCTCGTCTGCCTGAGCTTCGTCTCGAGCTCCGGCTGGCCGACGAGGACGATCTGGAGCAGCTTCTCGGTGTAGGTCTCGTAGTTCGAGAGCAGTCGCAGGTTCTCGAAGACGTCGTTCCTCAGATTCTGCGCTTCGTCAATGACGAGTGCCGCGGTCGTCCCGTCGGCAGCGCACTGCCGGAGGAATCCGTTCAGCGCCGCCAGCAGCTCGACGCGATCGCGACTCGCGCACGGAACGCCGAAGTCGGCGAGCGCCTGCCGCAGGATGTCGTCGAAGCGAAGCTTGGTGTTCGAGATGTAGGCGGTCTTGATGCCTTCACCGAGCTCGCTCAGCAGTGAGTAGAGGAGCGTGGTTTTCCCCGTCCCCACCTCGCCCACCATCACCATGATGCCGCGGCGCCCCTCGAGGCCGATCTTCAACGCCGCGAGCGCCTCCGCGTGTCCGGGGCTCAGGTAGAGGAACGCCGGATCAGGCGTGAGCGAGAACGCTTCGGCGCGCAGGTGGAAGTGGCTGGCGTACATGGTGCTGGGAACGCGTCGAGTCGGAGACTCTCTCGGACTAGGACGACACCTCCGCGAGAATCGGTAGGCCGGTGACGCCGTGCGCCTCCGCGGCGCTCTTCACCGTCGGATCGAGGCGGTCGCGCAGGAAGGCGAGACCGACGCCGGCGAGCAGGCTCATGATTGCCCCGACTGCGAAAATCATCATACTCTTCGTCTTCTCGGGCGAGATCGGCGTCTCGGCGGGCTCCGCGATCGCGATGTTGACGATGCTGGAGTCGTCGAGCGCGCTCGAGAAGCGCGCCTCCTCTTCCTTCTTGGCGTAAGTGCCGTACGCTTCCTTGGCGGCGGTCAGTTGCTGCTCGAGGTGCTCTTGCACCGATGCGATGTCGTCGAGGTGGGCGACCTTCGTGCGGAAGTCGGCAATCTGCGATTGCAGGCTGTCGACGCGCGCCTTCACGGCCGCCATCTGCGCTCGCGTCGACGCGAGGTCGACCTCGAGCCCCTGGTACGCTGGGTTGATCGCCGTCGTGGTGTCGGAGGTGGTGTCCTTCTGCTCGTTCATGAGCCGTTTTGCTTCGGCGATCTGCCGCTCGATGTCTTGGACCTTGACGCTCGTCGGCGCGTAGGTCGAGAGTAGTTGGCTGCGTTGCATCTGGAGCTCGACGATCTTCGGCTTGATGAGCTGCGCGGTCGGGCTCTCGGCGACGCGCTCCTGCGTCGAGATGTTCTTCGGGTAGTTCTTGATCTCGGTTGCGAGAAACTCGCTGCGCGCCGTACCCTCGGCGAGCTCCGTCTCCGAGTTGGCGAGCGTCGTGAGGAGCTCGGCGAGACGCGCGCGCATCCCGGTGCGCTGCTGAGCCGTCGGCTCGACGTGCTCGCGCTGATAGAACTGCTGCAGCGCAGACTCGGCGTCGGTCGACTTTTGCGCGAGCAGCTGGCGCTGCCGCTCGTAGAACTCGCGCGCCTCGGACTGCTGGTTCAACCGCGTGTGACGCTCGATGTGTTGCGCCACGAGCTTGTTCACGAACTCCGCGGCCCACGCCGGATCGCCGGACTCGAACGAGACCCATATGAGGTTCGACTTGGGGATCGGGTTGACGCCGACATTCTGCGCCGTACCAGCCACCCAGTCGTCGAACGGCGTCGAGGCGGGGACATTGTGCATGACGACGTAGAGGAGGCTCGGGAGCCGCAGCGGGAACGTCACCAGGTTGATCACGCCGTTCACGAGGCGCGCGAAGAGACTCGGTGTTGGTTGGGGCGGCCGCTTGTTCCAATAGGGTTGCAGCACCTCGCGGATCAATGCGTCGCTCTTGAGAAGCGCCGCCTCCGAGTTGAGATCTTCGTCGGTCACGCGATCGACGACCGGTCGTGTATTGGCGTCCGGAGATACGGCGACCTTCGCGCGGTCGGCGGTCACCATGAGGGTGGCGGTCGCGCGATAGGTCGGACCCTTCATCCACAGACCGATCGTGACCGTCGCCACTCCGGCGAGAAAGACTTGTAGGATGAGCGTGCGACGGCGGTGTAGCACCGCCACCAAGTCACGCCAGGGGATCTGTTGCTCGATCATCGCTGGTCCTCAGAAGGTGGAGACCGGAATCGTCTGGATCGGTAGCGCGTTGCGAATGTACTGCTCCACGAACACGTCGACATCCGCGATCTTCGAGCGCGGCACGAAGATCACGTCTCTGGCCGCGAGCATCACGTCGTCTTGCGGACGCTCTCCGGTCTGCACCGGCCGCACGTCGATGCTGCGGCCGACCGCCTTGCCGTCGGGTGTGCGGCGAATGAGGACGACCTGCTTGCGGTGCGCGGTCTTGGTGAAGCCGCCCGCCTCCTGGATCGCCTGGAAGAGCGTGAGCCCGCCGACGAGATTGATGACACCCTGCTTGCCGACCTCGCCGCCGACGTAGATGCGATCGCCCACGGTCTTCCGGACGATGACGCTGATCGACGGTTCGGCGAGCTCCTTCGCGTAACGCTGCTTCAAGTCGGCGCCGAGCTCGGAAGGCGTGCGGCCGGCCGCGGGCACGTCGTCGACGAGCTGCAGGGAGATCATGCCGTCGGGTCGGACGGTCACGTCCTCGTTCAGCTCCGGATTCTTGTAGAACTTGATTGCGAGCTCGTCCCCGGCGATCACGACGTAGGGTGCGCCGGCGACCGTTGCCGGCATCGCCAGCGTCGGCAGCGCCGCGTCCTTCTGCGGCGTTGGCCCACATGCGGCGGCAATCAGTACCGTCAGCAGCAGCGACCACTTCATGGGAGTCTCTCTCATGCCTTTTGCGCTATGCGTTGACGACCGACGAGCGTGGCGTGATCGGGCACGAGCGATTGACCTAAGCAAGCGCTGCGCCACAGCCATCCGCGTCTGAAGCCTTGAAGTATCATGCCCACACTTCGAGCCCGCACGAGGTTCGGAGCATCAAGAACCGTTCCAATGTGCGAGTGACAGCGCGTACGACAAGTCCGCGATTTCCCTTGCACGCGGCAGTAGCTTGCGATCGTGCATTGTTGGGTAGCGATTGCGCCGATGTCGGATATCAGAGCTAAAATCCATAGCATTGCTCTGGATTTGTGCAGTTGCGTGCTCCGATGGCAGCACGCGAACGCAGTGCCGTTTGCGACACTGTCGTGCCATCCGAGTCGTCGCTAGTGGACGTAATCGCGCCACGGACGCGTATTGTGGCTGAGCGATGTCTCGAGGTCGCGAGGATAGAGATGTCGTGAGGATAGAGTGGGTAACGTGTGAAGCTAGAGAGCTGGCTGCAGCTCTCGGGCTGAATGCGTGCGGCACCGTCCATGATTGACCTCACGGGACTGGGGGGCCGCCCCACACACCATCAACCACGCCCGAGACGTGCGAAGTACCGCACGCCGTCGCTGCTGTCAATTCACCAGCGGTACTCTTAACCAGGCGGAAACAACGTCGCAGGCAGGCGATACGCCATCTCGCAGTTGGACGATCACGCGGAAGCTATGTCGTCCCCTGTGTCGATTTGGCGCTGGATTCGCTCCGCGTCAGCGGCGTCGGGAGCGAGATCGCTGTGACAGGCATGTCGGCCCTCGACGACCGGCAGGGTGCCGCGTCGAGCGAGCAGCGCCCTCCCCTCGGGGCTCAGGTCCGGGCTCCGCGCGGCGCGGCGCGCCGGTTGGAATGCCGCATCCTTGCCGCTCGCGAACTCTTGGATCTCCTTCGAGATCCGCATGCTGCACCAGTCGTGGCCGCACATCGCGCAGAAGTCGGTGTCGACCTCGAGATCCTCGTCGTGCAGGGCGCGCGCGGTCTCGCCGTCGAACGCGAGCTCGAACTGCTTCGGCCAGTTGAGCGCGGCGCGCGCGCGCGAGAGGTCGTCGTCCCAGTGCCGCGCGCCGGTGACGCCGCGGGCGACGTCGCCGGCGTGCGCAGCGATCTTGTAGGCGATGCACCCCGCCATCACGTCTTGCGCCTTCGGCAGGCCGACGTGCTCTTTCGGCGTCACGTAGCAGAGCATGGCGGCGCCGTGCCGCGCGGCCTCGGTGGCGCCGATCGCGCTCGTGATGTGGTCGTAGCCGGGAAAGACGTCGGTCACGAGCGGCCCGAGTACGTAGAACGGGGCGTCGTCGCAGACACGCTGCTGGAGCTGCATGTTGAATCCGATCTGATCGAGGGGCACGTGTCCCGGACCTTCGACCATGGCCTGGACACCGTTTTCACGGGCGCGCAGGACGAGCTCACCGAGCGTGCGCAGCTCCGCCAGCTGCGCCGCGTCCGAGGCGTCGGCGAGACAGCCGGGGCGAAGGCCGTCGCCGAGCGAGTAGGTGACGTCGTACTGGCGCATGATGGCACTGATCTCGTCGAAGAGCTCGTACATAGGGTTTTGCTTCCCATGCGTGAGCATCCACTTCGCGAGCAGCGATCCACCGCGCGAGACGATGCCGGTCACCCGTGAGCCGATGAGCGGCAGGTGTTCGCGCAGCACGCCGGCGTGGATCGTGAAGTAGTCGACCCCCTGCTGCGCCTGGCGCTCGATCTCGCGCAGGATCACGTCGTAGGTCAGGTCGTCGATCGAGCGGCCGACGATCATCGAGTAGATCGGCACGGTGCCGATCGGAATCGTCGCGTGGTCGATGATCGCCTGCCGGCAGGCCGCGAGGTCGCCGCCGGTCGAGAGGTCCATCAACGTGTCGGCGCCGTACTTCTGCGCCCAGCGCAGCTTCTCGACCTCGTCGGCGGTGCCGCTCGACACCGGCGAGGCGCCGATGTTGGCGTTGATCTTGGTGGTGATCAGGCGGCCGATCCCCGTCGGATCGAGCCGCTTCGGCGCGCGCACGCCGCGCAGCAATGCCGGGTCGTTGATCTCCCGCCAGCGCTGCGCAACGGTCTGGTTCACCCAGTAGCGCGCGGCGGCGGCAGCGCCGGGGTGGCCGGTCGTGGGCGTCGGTGCGCTCGTGTCCGCGGGCACGGTCGACGCGACGGCGCGATCGTGTGACTCCGGCACGGGCAGTCCACCGCTCCCGGCGAGGTGGCGCCTATTCGCGGGGATCACCAGGCGTCCGCGCGCCACCTCGGCGCGAATGAGCTCGGGTGTGGTGTTCTCGCGCTCCGCCACGCGCCGCATCTCCGGCGTGATGATCGCGGCGCGCGCCGCCTCGAGTTGCGTGCGATCGTTCGGCATGTCGCTTCCCTCCGCCGGTATGATCCGGGTCAGGTTCGAGGGGTCGGCAGGTGGTTCCTGCCCTCTCAGTCGCGCCGCCGCGACTCCCCCAGCGTTTCGGCGCCCACCATGCGCCGGTGCCCGTGAAGGGTCAAGGCGCCGTGGCGCGATCGCATGCAGCGCACGCGCCGGCGCGTCACGGCTGGTCAATTCCGACGCGGCTGCTAGCATGCGCGGCCATGGGCGGTCGCGTCCTCGAGGGCCTGCGCATCCTCGACCTCACCCGCGTCGTCGCCGGACCGTTCGCGACCGCGCTGCTCGCCGATCTCGGCGCCGACGTGATCAAGATCGAGCGTCCGCGGACCGGCGACGACTACCGCTACGGACCCGCACCCGAAGGCGAGACGTCACTTGCCTTTGAGAACACCAACCGGGGCAAGCGCTCGATAACCCTCGACGTCGGGCACCCGGAGGGACGCGAGCTCTTCCTTCGCCTCGTCGACGGCGCCGACGCGGTGGTGGAGAACTTCCGCGCCGGCTGGATGGCGTCCAAGGGCCTCGGCCCCGACGTGCTGCGCGCCCGCAATCCCCGCCTCGTCGTCGCCGCGCTCTCCGGTTTCGGCGCGACCGGGCCGCGCGCCGGCGAGGTCTCGTACGACATCGTCGCGCAGGCGGCGGGCGGCCTGCTGGCGATGACGGGCTTTCCCGACGGCCCACCGGTGCGCGCCGGCGGCGCGCTCGCGGATTTCGTCGGCGGCCTCTTCCTCGCGCTCGGCGTCGTCGCCGCGCTCCTCGAGCGCGGGCGCACCGGCGTCGCACGCGCCCTCGACCTCTCGAACCAGGACGCCATCTTCGCGATCACCGATTCGTGGGCGACGATCGCCGCCGGGCTCGGGATGCGCGCCGAGCGCGTCGGCAACCAGCACTCCTTCACCGCTCCCTACGACGCACTCGAGACGCGCGACGGGTGGATCGTCGTCGGCACCGCCAGCAACAAACTCTTCCGCCGCCTGTGCGCCGCGATCGGCAAGCCCGAGCTCGGCAGCGACGAGCGCTATCGGCATCATCGCGGCCGCGCCGCGCGTCGCCGCGAGCTGAACGCCGTCATCGGCGACTGGGTGCGCGAGCGGACCTGCGCCGAGGTCCTGGCTACACTCGGTCCCGGCGGCGCCGACGTCCCGTGCGCGCGCGTCGCGCGCCCCGACGAGCTGATCGACGACCCGCAGCTCACCGCCCGCCGCATGATCGAGCGGCATCCGCATCCGCGGCTCGGTGAGATCGTCCTGCACGGCAACGCGCTCCGCTTCAGCGACGCCGAGCCGCGCCGGCGTACGCTCGCGCCGCGGCTGGGGGAGCACAACGAAGAGGTCTACCACGCGCTCGGCCTCGATCAGGCGACGCTCGCCCGCCTCGCCGCGAGCGGCGTGGTTTAGTTCACGACGTCCCCACCCGGTCGCCAGCGCGAGCGCGTTCAGCGACGCGACGAGCATCGACAAGCGCCCGGCGGCTCCGAGCGACGCGACGGTCAGCGGCGGGCGATCGCCAGCGCCGGTTCGGGCGCGGCAATCGGCGGGTCGTCGTCGGCGAGCGGCAGCGCGATCTCGTCGCGCGCGAGCTCCGCGCTCGTGAGCGCCAGGTCGCGCGGCGCGACCTCGAAGTCGGGGGATTGCAGTGCGCGCGTCGCGCGCTCGACGACGTCGAGGACGGGGATCTCCTCGCGGACGCCGTTGCCGAGCTCGCGGAAACGACGCGCGGTCACCAGCACGCGACTCTCGAGCGAGCCGACGGCGCGATTGTAGGCTTCGGTTGCGCCGTCGAGACCGCGGCGGACGCCGTCGAAATGCGCCGCCATCACGCGGATGCGCTCGTAGAGCTGACGTCCGAGGTCGCTGATCTCTTCGGCATGCGCGGCGACGCGCTCCTGCTGCCATCCGTAGGCGACGGCGCGGAGGAGCGCGATCAAGGTCGTCGGACTCGCGGGGACGACACGCTCACCGGCGCCGTACTCGATCAGCGACGGATCGTGCTGCAGGGCGGCGCTGAAGAACGCCTCGCCGGGGAGGAACATCAACACGAACTCGGGCGTCGGTCGGAACTGCTCCCAGTACGCTTTCGCCGCGAGCTTGGTGATGTGCGTTCGCACCTGACGCGCGTGCTCGCGCAGGCAGGCGGTGCGCTGCTCCTCGTCGTCGGTCTCGAGGGCGTCGAGGTAGGCGCTGAGCGGCGCCTTGGCGTCGACGACGACGAACTTGTCCCCGGGCAGCCGCACGAGGAGATCGGGACGCAGGCGGCCGTCCTCGCTGTTTGCCGTTTGCTGCTCGAAGAAGTCGCAGTGCTCGAGCATGCCGGCGAGCTCGACGACGCGCTTCAACTGAATCTCGCCCCAGCGGCCGCGGACGTGTGGTGTGCGCAGCGCGCGCACGAGATTCGAGGTCTCGCCCTGGAGATGCTGCTGGGTGACCGCGAGCGAGCGCACCTGCTCGCTCAGCTGGGCGTAGGCGCCCGCGCGTTGCGTCTCCACCTCCTGAAGCTTGGCGTCGACCTTCGCGAGCGACTCGCGGATCGGGCGCACGACCTCGTCGATGGAGCGCTGGCGGCTCTCGAGGTCGGTGAGTGCGGTCTGCTGGAACTCGCCGAGCGCGGTGCGGGCGAGGTCGAGGAACGACTGGTTGTTGGAACGCAGCGCCTCGGCGGAGAGAGTCTGGAACGCCTCGCGGAGCTGTCGCTCGGCATCGCCGAGGAGGGCGAGCTTGTCGCGGGCGGCGGCGCGTTCCCCCGCGATCTCGGCCGCCTGACGCGCCTGCGTCTCGGCGGCGGCTGCGAGCTCCGCGCGCAGCCGTGACTCAGCGTTCCGCGCCGCGGCGACCTCGCCCTCGAGTTCGGTCAGGCGCCGCGTCCGCTCCTCGAGACGCGCGCCGAGGTCGGCGGCGCGGTGGCCGGCGGCGGCGAGTGCATCCGAGCGTCCGCGCCGGGCGGCGACCCACGCGCCGACGGCGATCGCCACACCGATACCGATCCCGGCGGCGAAGCCGATGCCGCTCATCGCGACCGTTGCGTCCATCACATCCTCCTCCGCATTCTCGGCCGATTTCGCTGTGTATCAATAGACGCGGCGCTGTGCGAGCATTTTCCGCGTCGATGGAAGGCCGAACGACCTCGCTCACCCCCAAGAGCCCCGCGGTGTCGCGGCGGCGCGGCGTCCGGGCACCGATCGTCGCGCTGGCGTTGGCGCTCGTCCTCGCGACGCTGTGGCTCGGGCGGCGCCCGTTGCTGATCGCCATGGGGAGCGCGCTCCTCGCCGAAGACGCGCTCACGCCCGTCGACGTCATCGTGGTCTCGAACGCGGCGGCGCGCATCGACGCCCTCGAGGCGGCACGGCTCTACCGCGAGGGCGTCAGCCGTCGCCTCATCATTCCGGAGTGGGTCGTCGATCCGCTCGACGCCGAGATGCGCCGCCTCGGCGTCCCCTATCTCGACACCACGTCGTTGGTGCGTACCATCCTCGAGCGCAGCGGCGTGCCGGCCGCGGCGATCACGGTGGTGCCGGGACCGGTCGAGGGCACCGACGACGAGGTTGCGGTCGCCGCCGAATACGTGCGGACCGAGGAGTTGCAGAGCGTCCTCTATCTAGTGCCGCGCACGCACAGCGCACGCGCGCGCTGGCTCTTGCGGCGCCTCTTGCCGGCGCCGACTCGCGTCGTCGTCCGCAGCGGTCGGCTCGACGGGTACACGGCCGACGGCTGGTGGCGCTCGCGCGATCACAGCCGGGACGTGATGTCCGAGTATCTCCGCTGGCTGAACAGCGCGCTCCTCGGCGACGCCTGGCGGTCGGCGCGCCGCGCCGATCGCTAGGCAAAGGTCGCCCGGCGACGATCGGGTTCCGCCATCGCCGGGCGCCCGGGTACGCGTGACCCGGCGCGACGATTCGTGCTAGGCAGCGCCGCGATGTCTCGGCGCTCGCTGATCGGCGGCATGCTCGCGGCGCTCGTCGTCGCGCCGGGGTGCCATCCCGACGCGGTGTCGCCGCGGGCGCGTCACGACCCGCCGCTGCGCGGCGCCGACGGCCTCGAGATCGTCGCCACGCTCGCTACGGTGCTCGGCAATCTGGCCGTGTCGTCGAACGGGCGCATTTTCATCACCTACCATCCCGAGGGCTCGCCGGCGGTGAAGGTCGCCGAGATCCTCCCCGGCGACGTGTCGCGGCCTTATCCCGACGAGGCGTGGCAGAGCCGTTTCCAATCGCCGCAAGGGATCAAGCTCGACACCAAGGGACGGCTCTGGGTTCTCGATCACGGGCGGAACGGTTTTGGCCGCCCGGCGCTCTACGCGTTCGACATCACGACCGGCGCGCTCGTGCACGAGTTCGCGTTCGGCTCGGAGCAGGGCGTCGGGTGGGGATCGCATCTCAACGACCTCGCGATCGACGCCGAGCGCGACTTCGTCTACATCGCCGACACCAGTTCCTATCGCATGCGCCCGGCGCTGATCGTCTACGACGTCGCGGCGCGGCGGGCGCGCTGTGTGTTGCAAGGCCACCCGTCGGTCGCGGCCGAGCGCGTCGACACCGTCGTCGAGAGACGGACCCTCCGCCTCGCGTTCCTGCCGATTCGCGTCGCGGTGGATTCGATCGTCCTCGACCTTCCGAACGAGTACCTCTACTTCGGTCCGCTCTCGGGGACGCGGCTGTATCGCGTGCGGGCGGCGGCGCTCCGTGATCCCACCCTCTCGCCCGCCGAGCTCGGTGCCGCGGTCGAGGACTACGGACCGAAGCCGATCAGCGACGGCATCACGATCGATCGCGACGACAACATCTACTTCACGGCGATCGAAGATCACGCGATCACGGTGCTGCACCCACCGCGGGCGGGCGGCGAGGTAGTACGGCAGGCGACGATGGTGCGCGATCCGCGGCTCATCTGGCCCGACGGCCTGAGCTTCGGCCCTGACGGCTGGGTGTACGCCACCGACAGCCAATTGAACCGCGTCCTCTTCCATTCGCGGCGCGCGATTGCCAAGCTCGGCCCCCATTACATCTATCGTTTCCGCGCCCTCGCCGCAGGTCAGCCGGGTCGCTGAGAGGAACTCACCATGAGAATCGGCATCGGCATCGGTGACATCGCGGGCGCGCCCGCGGACGTGCAGGGGCTGGTGGCGCAGGCGAAGCGGGCGGAGGCCGATGGGTTCGCGAGCGGCTGGTTCGCCAACATCTTCGGCATGGATGCGATCCTGGCCGCCGCGCTCTGTGGGCGCGAGACCAGCCGCATCGAGCTCGGGACCGCGGTCGTGCCGACGTTCCCGCGCCACCCGGTCGCGCTGGCGCAGCAAGCGCTCTCGGCGCAGGCGGCGGCGAACGGCCGCTTCACGCTCGGCATCGGGCTCTCGCACCAGGTCGTGATCGAGATGATGTTCGGGCTCTCGTTCGCGAAGCCCTACAGTCACATGAAGGAGTATCTCGCGGTCCTCGGGCCGCTCATTCGAAACGGCAGCGCGAGCCACCAGGGAAGCGAGTATCGCGTCGCCGCGAGCCTGTCGGTTCCGGGCGCGAAGCCATGCCCGATCCTGGTCGCGGCCCTCGCGCCGAAGATGCTGGCGCTCACCGGTGCTGCCGCGGACGGCACGATCACCTGGATGACCGGCGTGAAGACGATCCGCGAGCACACGGCACCGCGCATTCGCGAGGCCGCCGCCGCGGCCGGGCGCCCGGCGCCACGCGTCGTCGTCGGCCTGCCGATCGCGGTGACGAAGGAAACCGCTGCCGCGCGCAAGGCGGCCGCGTCGCAGTTCGAGATCTACGGCACGCTGCCGTCCTATCGCGCCATGCTCGATCGCGAGGGCGTCACCGGACCGGCGGACGTCGCGATCGTCGGCGACGAGAGCGCTGTCGGCGCGGCGCTCGACCGCCTTGCCGAGGCGGGCGCGACGGATTTCCTAGCCGCACCCTTCGCGGTGCCCGGCGACGGCGACGCCCTCGCCCGCACGCGCGCGTTGCTGGTCGTGCGCGCGGCACGGGCGCGCTGAGCGCCGGCGCGTGCCGCAGTCGCGCCGAGGCGATCGCGTCCCGGTGCAGGGCGCGGCGGGTTGCGCGAGACCGGCGCGCCGGACGACGTCAGGCGGGTACCGGTCGGAGCCAGCGGTAGATTCCGAAGTAGAGCCGTCCGAACCAGCCCGCGTCGGGACCGAAGTCGTGGGTGACGATCCGCTCGGGCGTGATCTCGATCATGCGCAGGTCGGCGGCGTGCCGTCCCGCCGCGTCCTCCTGCTTGACGTAGGTGTCGCCGGCGAGGCGTCCGACGTAGCGCCGAGCGACGCTGCGACGGAGCCTCGCGTCGCCGGTGACGCCGAGCCGTGCCGTACCGTAGATGATCGCGTACCGGTAGGGCGGCACCTCGCTCTGCACGACGAGCGAGACCGGCGTCGTCGGGTGGCGTCCGACGAGCTTCGCCTTGGCGCTCGTCGCCTCGACCTGGATGCGGAAGCGCGCGCCGTCGTAGTCGTACCAAATCGGCGTTGCGAGCGGGGGCCGCTCGCCGCGCGGGACGGCCAGGACGGCGACACGGCGACCACGGAGAAAGCGATCCAAGATTGCCGGTTCCATCACGGGACCTCCAAGGCGAGGTGCTCGACGAGCGCGCAGAGCTCCTTCTCGAGCGCGGGGAGTGGCAACGCGTACGGCGGCCGGCGCGAGCGGAAGAGGGTGAGTCCCTCGAACATCGCGATCAGCAGTGCGGCGCGCCGCTCCGCGCGCGGGCGCCCGAGGTCGGGGTTGGTGGCGAGCAGGAGTGCGACGACCCGGCGCCAGTAGCGCGAGTAGAACTCGCGCATGGCGTCAGCGACCGCGGCGTCGTGGGCCGCGAGCGCCCACAGCTCCCAGAAGAAGCGACAGCTCTCCGTCGAGGTCTGATCGGCGAGGACGCCGTCGAGCGCCGAATGCAGCCGGCTCGTCGGCGTACCGTCGTCGGCGGCGGCGATTCGCGCTTCCACCGACTCGACGGCGCGCTCGAGGTAGCGCTCGAGGACGGCACGCACGACGTCCTGCTTGGAGCGGTAGTAGTACTGGAGGTTACCGGGCCGCATGGCGGCGCGTGCCGCGATCTTGCGCGTCGAGAGATGCGCGTAGCCGTCGTGGACGAGAATCGCCGTCGCGGCGTCGAGGATGGCCTCGCGCCGCTCGCGCCCTTTGGCGAGGACGGCGGTGCCCGGGCGATGCCGGTTCGGCCGCTGTGCCGCCGCGACGCTCATCCGAGGTGTGCCCGCACGGCGTTCGCCGCGACGTACGACCACGCCATGATTCCGAGCGACGGATCGACGCTCGGCGGCAGCGGGAACGCGCTCGGATCGGCGACGAAGAGTCCCGGCACCTCGTGCGCCTCGTGTGTCGAGCGCACGACCGAGGTGCGTGCGTCGGCACCCATGCGCAGGCTGCCGGCCGGATGCGGCGCACCAAAGAGGAAGGCGCCGTTCGCGATGTCCACGTCGTCGAGGCGCGCGATCTCGTGCTGGTCGCGGATGCGGGTGCCGGGTGTGTCGGGGATGATCACCTCGGTCGCGCCCGCGGCGAGGAGGACGAGCGCCTGCTTCTTCATCGCGTCGCGGGTCTTCAGCTCGTCGACGCCGCGGATCTCGTAGTGGTAGAGCGGACGGCCGCGACGATCGAGCGTGATCTCGCCCGGCATCTCGTCGTCGATCCACGCGACGGCACCGCCCATCCGCGGCAAGACGTCCATGAGCCGGCGATGTTCGATGCCGAACCCCGGGAGCGTCACCGCCAAAAGCTCGGGCTGCAGCTGGTTTGGATGGAGGAGGTAGCCGCCCTCGAGGTAGCGGTCGCCGTCGTAGCGCGCGAGGCGGAAATCACTGGTCCCGGTGGCGGTGGGGATGTTCGACCATTGCTCGACGACGTCGGGGAAGATCGCGTGCAGGTAGGGCACCGGGTTGCAGTACAGGTTCTTTCCCACCTGCCCGCTGCCGTTCGGCAGGCGTGACCGCAGCCAGATGACGGCCGAGCCGTAGCCGCCGGCGGCGAGCACGACGCACCGCGATTCGGCGACGAGCGTATGACCGGAAGGCCGTCCGCTGCGGCGGTCGAGGAAGGACGCGCGCACACCGCTCGCACGGCCGCCGGCGTCGGTGGTGATCGCGTCGACGCGGCAATCGGCGAAGAGCACCGCCCCGGCGGCGAGCGCGTCCGGGATATGCGTCACCAGCTGCGACTGCTTGGCGTCGAACGAGCACCCTTGGTAGCAGTGGCCGCTCTTCAGGCAGCCCTTCCGCGCCTGTGGCACCGGCTCGACGTGCCATCCGAGGCGCCCGGCGCCCTGGTCGAAGAGCAGGTTCATCCGGTTGTAGTACTCCGGCGGCGCCGGGTGGACGTTCAGGTCGCGCTCGATGCGCGCGTAGTGGGGTGCCAGGTCGGAGTCCTCGTGCCCTTCGACGCCGAGCGTGGCGTAGCGCGCGCAGCGATCGGCGGGGATGCGCCAGCTGTCGGCCCAGTAGTGGACGCTCGCGCCGCCGACGCAGTTGCCGTAGAGCAAGCCGATCTGGCCGTTGGTCGTGGTGTCGAGACCGCGGCCGCCGTCGATCCGCGCCAGCATGTCGTCGGCGCGTTGGTCGAGGTCGCCGCGCCCGCTCGTGTAGTAGCCGCCGCGCTCGAGGATGAGGACCGAGTGGCCGGCGGCGGCGAGCTCCTTCGCGACCGTCGCGCCGCCGCAGCCGGAGCCGATCACCACGACGTCGACGCGCTCGTGCCGATCGGCGGTGACGCCGGTGTACTCGAGGATCATGCCCGCGCGCTCCCGAGCGGTTGATCGAGCACCTCGCGCGCGTTCGCCGCCTCGGGGAGCTTGCGGTCGACCATCGTTCCGCCGTAGCCGATCGAGCGCCAGGTGCGGTCGTCCGTATAGTAGAAAAAGAGGCAGAGAAAGCGCAGGCCGCCGAATGCATTTCGGCGGAGCGTCCAGCCGGATTCGGCGCACGTGTGAAGAAACGTATCCTGCTCCGCCGGGGAGAGCCTGGTGAACGGGCGCAGGTGGAAATCGAGGAACGGCCCGTACTCGATGAGCGTCAGCGCGGCACGGACGTCGCCGGCGAGCGACCCGTCATTGAAGGCGAGCTCGCGGTCGATGCGGCGGGCGACGCGCGCGTCGCGGGCGGTCGGCGTGCCCGCGGCGGGGGTGATGACGCGATCAGCGAGCGCCGCGAGGATCGCGAGCTCACGCCGTGAGAGGACGTCAGGATACGCGTCGCCCGGCGGCTCGGTATCGGGGATCGATCGCACGCAGCCGGCGAGCACGGCGGCGCCGAGGAGAGCGCCGCTCGTGAGCAGACCAGCCTGCAGAAAGCCCCGTCGCGAGAGTCCGACCACCATGCTCGCCGATGCCGCCTTCGGCGGTGAGAAACTGGAACTTGGGCGTTCGACCAACGACATGGGTATAAATTAGGTCGGTCGAACTATTTTGTCAAAGGGCTTGGATACCCTCTGCGGGCGTGCGATGAGGAGCCCACGTCGCGCTCGCGACGACACCCAACGTTTGCGGAGGAGGATCGTCGCCATGTTGAAGCTCTTCGAACATCCGCTCTCGCCGTACGTGCAGAAAGTCAAGCTCGCGCTCCTGGAGAAGGGGATCCCCTTCGAGACCGAGATTCCCGACATCCTCGCCGGCGGCAGTGCCGAGTTCGCGGCGACGAATCCCCGTCTCGAGATTCCCGCGCTGATCGACGGCGACGTCAAGGTCTTCGACTCGACGATCATCCTCGAGTACCTCGAGGACAAGTGGCCGACGCCGGCGATGCTGCCGTCGTCGCCTGCCGAGCGCGCGTGCGTCCGCATGATCGAGGAACTCTGCGACACGTACTACGAGGCGGTCAACTGGGCGATGTACGAGATCCGCGTCTTCAAGCGCGCGACCGGCGACCTCGCCGAGATGTTGCTCGCGCGCGCCGGCGAGCAGATTGCGGGTATCAACACGCGGCTCGAGCGCGAGCTCGCCGCCCGCCAGTACTTCAACGGCACCGCCTTCGGATGGGGCGACCTCTCGGTCTTTCCGGCCGTGAACGCCGCCGCCTTCAACGGCTTTCCGCCCGCCGCGGGCTCCGCCCTCGAAGGCTGGCTCGAGCGCGTTCGCGTGCGACCGAGCGCGCAGAAGGTCCTGGCTTCCGCCGCGGAGTCGATGACGGGCTTCGACATGCTGCCGCAGCTCATCGCGTCGGGGCACTTCGTCCGCGAGTACCGCGACCATCGTCTCGAATGGATGATGCGCAGCGGCGGCGCGCAGATCGTCCTCGACGGCATGGCGAAGCAGAACATCCGCTTCTCCGTGGAGCTCTCGTGAGACGACCACGTGACGTCGGTGGCGTGGCGCCTTGACCTGCCTCGACCAATCCGTCAGGGCTTCGACAGACGTTCCGGCCGACGCCGTCGCTTCTGCAGGCGCGTCAATCCCCTCGTAGCGAAGGACACCACAATGGACCTCCAGCTCTCCGACCAGCACGTCATGTTTCGCGACGAGCTCCGCGCCTGGCTCAAGGCCAACATGGGGCGTCCGTGGCGCGAGGAGCTCCGCGACCCGAAGGCGACCGAGGACAGCATGATCGAGCTCCGCCGCAGCTGGCAGCGGAAGCTCTACGAGGCGGGCTACCTCGGCATGCATTGGCCGGCGGAGTGGGGCGGCCGCGGTACCACGGAAGTGGAGAAGTCGATCTTCGAGGCCGAGCTGTCGCGCGCCGACGCGCCGCCGATCCTGAACGTCCTCGGCATCGGCCTGCTCGGTCCCGCGCTCATCCACCACGGCAGCGAGGCGCAGCGTCGGCGCTTCATCCCGCCGATGCTCTCCGGCGAGGAGATCTGGTGTCAGGGCTTCAGTGAGCCCGGCGCCGGCAGCGACCTCGCCGCGCTTCGCACCAGCGCCGTCGTCGACGGCGACCACTTCGTCCTGAACGGTCAAAAGATCTGGACGACATTCGGGCCGTGGGCCGACTGGATCTTCGTCCTCGCGCGCACCGACTCGAAAGACCGCTACGGCGGCATCTCCTTCATCCTCGTGAAGCTCGACACCCCCGGCATTACTGTCCGTCGACTCCGCCAGATCACCGGCGAGAGTGAGTTCGGCGAGGTCTTCTTCGAGGACGCGCGCGTTCCGCGCGAGAACCTCGTCGGACAGATCGGCGAGGGCTGGCGGATCGCCATGACCGTCCTCGCGTTCGAGCGCGGCGCCACGAGCCTCGCGGCCGCGGAGCGCTACGGCCGGGATCTCGGGCTGCTCGCGCGGACGTGTAAGGAGATCGGCCGCGAGAGCGGCGCCGTGCGCGAGAAGCTCGGTCGTCTCCTCGTCGAGAACGAGGTGCTGCGCGCCAACGGCCTCCGCATGCTCGCGAACCTCGCCGACGGCAAGGTGCCCGGCCCCGAGTCGTCGATCGAGAAAATCTTCTGGAGCGAGTTCGACAAGCGTTTCCGCGAGACCGCGCTCGACATCCTCGGCCCCGGCGGCCAGCTCGTCCGCACCAGCGCCGAGGCGCGCCTCGACGTCGATTGGTCGCGCGAATTCCTGTGGTCGCGCGCCGGCACCATCTACTCCGGCTCTTCCGAGGTGCAGCGCAACATCATCTCCAAACGGGTCCTGAACCTCCCGCAGGAGGGACGGTGAAGTTCGAGCTCTCCGAGGATCAGGCGCTGCTTCAAAGCTCCACCCGCGACTTCCTCAGCAGCGAGCTGCCGCTCGAAAAGAGCCGCACGGTGATGGAGCACAACGCCGACGGCTACGAGTCCGCCGAATGGCGGCGTCTCGCCGAGATGGGCTACATCGGCCTGACGCTGCCGGCGGCAGCCGGCGGGCAGGATCTCGGCGCCATCGAGCTCGCGATCGTCCTCGAGGAGATGGGCCGCGTCTGCGTCCCCGGTCCGTTCCTCGATGCCATCCTCGCGGCGTCGTTTCTCGCCGCTGCCGGCAAGCAGGACGCGCTCCTCGCCGACGTCGTGAGCGGCAAGAGCCTGGTGACCATCGCGCGCCAGGATTCACCGTTCAGCGGCAATCACCTCGAGCCGACGCGCTTCGAGAGCGGCCGTGTCCTCGGCACGAAGTATTTCGTCCCCTTCGCCACGCGTACCGACGCGCTCCTCGTCACCACGCGCCAGGGCGTCGTCCTCGTCCGCGCGCCGTACGACATCGTCCCTCTCCAGACCATCGACCTCGCGCAGCGCTTCGGCAAGGTGACGTTCGATCACCAAGGTGCCCTCATCGGCGGCCCCGAGCTGCTCGAACGCGTCGATCTGCTGGCTGCGGTCGGTGCGAGCGCGATGATGCTCGGCCTCATGAGCCGTGCGCTCGAGGTCACACTCGAGTACGTGCAGACCCGCCAGGCGTTCAAGCGGCCGATCGGTGCGTTCCAAGCGCTGCAGCATCGTCTCGCCGACATGCTGCTCAAGACCGAGTCGACGCGCTCGGCCGTGTATCGCGCCGCGTGGTGCCTCGACACCGGCGACCCCGACACCGCGCTCGCCTGCGCCACCGCGAAAGCCTACGCCGGCGACGCTTCACGTTACGTCTGTGGCGAAGCCGTTCAAATGCACGGCGGCATCGGCTTCACGTGGGAGCTCGACCTGCATTTCTACTTCAAGCGCGCGAAGACCCTGGAGCAGTTCTACGGCTCGACCGAGACGCAACTCGAGAAGGCGCTCGCCGCCGCCGGTTACTAGGCGGAATTCACGTATTCGATTCTGTGCTGTAGATCCGAGTCCGAAGCCGTCAGCCGAGCTGCCGCAGCAGCCCCGCGAGATCGGTCAAGTGGACATCTTCGATGACGAGCCCCTCCGGTCCGAGCCGGGTGAAGGTCGCTCCCTCCACCCGCACCACCCTCCCCGTCGGTGGAATGCCGAACAGCTCGCCGCGATGCGTTCCCGTCATCATCCACCGATCCGCGTGGTTCGACCCCTCGATGAGGTCGTTGACCTCGAGCGTTCGAGCACGGTAGTCGAGCATACGTCACGCACGTTATCGACGGTGGAGTGGTTTCTCAACGATCACCGACCTGGCGCTGGGTACCGCGGCGAACAGCGTGGACACCACCGTGGACGCGGGACGAAACGCCATTCGGAAGTAGGTGAATGAGGCGTCGTGGCGATCGCGTGTCGAGATGGATCTCCGCGATCGCGGTGATCGCCCTCGGGATTTCGGCGGGTGCGATGCTCGCGGAAGGCGCGGTTCTCGTACCGTACTGGCGTTCGTTGCCAACGGCGGACTTCCTACGGTGGTTCAGCGACAACGAGCCGCGCTTGGTCGCGTTTTACGGTCCCTTGGAGATGGCTGCTGCGGCATTCACGGTGATGGCGTCGGCACTGTACGCCTTTCGACGTCGCCCCGGCGCCGGTCTACTCGCGGTGTCCGCGCTGCTCGTCGTCGGCGTCCTTGCGCTCTATCCGATCTACTTCCGCGCCGTGAACGCGAGCTTCGTCGCCGGAACGATCGACGGTGCCGGTGTTGCGGCGGAGCTCGCGCGTTGGAGCGTTTGGCAATGGCTCCGCGTTGCGATGGGAGTCGGGGCCCTGATCGCAGCGGTCGCGGCCGTGCTCGATGGGTGAGCAGCCGAGATCGTCGATGCCCCTCATCCGTGACGCGCACACTCCCGTCGACATCGATCAGATTCGCGAGCTCTTGCTCGAGTATCAGGCCGCGATCGATGTCGACCTCTGCTTCCAGGACTTCGCCGGCGAGCTCGCGTCCCTTCCGGGCGAGTACTCCCCTCCGGCCGGGCGACTCCTCCTCGCCATCGACGCCGATTCCGTTCTCGGTTGCGTCGCGCTCCGTCCTCTCCAGGGCTCCGACTGCGAGATGAAGCGGCTCTACGTGCGCCCCGCGGCTCGGGGTCGTGGCCTTGGTCGTCTCCTCACCGAGACGCTGCTGCACGAGGCGCGTCAGGTGGGGTACTCACGCGTCGTTCTCGACACCCTTCCTTCCATGACCGAGGCGCGAGCGCTGTATCGTGCGGTGGGATTCACCGAGATCCCGCCGTACTGCCGGAACCCGATTCCGGGCGTGTCGTACCTGGCTCTTCCGTTGCGGGTCCGCTAAGCGGCCATCGGGAACCATGGACGCAGTCAGCCGCATACGGGTCTTCGACGGTGGGGTGGCGATCATCACCGGCGGCGCGTCGGGAATCGGAAGGGCGCTCGGGGAAGCGCTCGCGGAACGCGGCGCCGACGTCGTGCTCGCCGACGTGCAGCGGGAGCTGGTCGACGACGTCGCAGCCCAGATGCGGAGCCGCGGCCTGAAGGCGTCGGCAGCCTACTTGGATGTCGTCGACCACGACTCTGTGAAACGTTTGGTGGACGAGACCAAGAAAGAGCGGGGACGTCTGGACTACATGTTCAACAATGCGGGAATCGGCGCGGGCGGTGAGCTGATCGATCACACCATGGAGAACTGGAACCGCATCCTCGACGTCAATCTCAAAGGCGTCATTCACGGTGTGCACGTCGCCTACCCCGTCATGATCGAGCAAGGATACGGGCACATCGTCAATACCGCGTCGATGCAGGGATTGCTGCCGGCTCCGTTGACGGCGAGCTACGCGACCACCAAGTATGCGGTCGTGGGCCTGTCGAAGGCACTGCGGGCGGAAGCTGCCTCGAAGGGTATCCGCGTCAGCGTCCTCTGTCCGGGCGTGATTCGGACGCCCCTTCTTGGCGGCGGCGTTCACGGCATCCCTCACCCTTCGATATCGAAAGAAACACAGCGCGAATGGACGGAGAGATATTTCGAACGTTTTCGGCCGATGAACGCGACCGAGTTTGCACGCAAGGTCTTGCGCCAGCTCACTCGGAACAAAGCGATCATCGTCGTTCCCTCGTGGTGGAAGGTACTGTGGTGGCTCGATCGAGCCTCCCCCACGTTGAGCATTGTTCTAGCGCGAAGGATATTCGAATCCGCCGTCCGCGAACTGACGAAGATCTCAGACGCCGGCAGGCGAGCTGAGTGATGGGGGGTCACCGATGACCTATCCTGACGTAGGGTCGCAGAGGGCTCGTCGTCCGCGACGGGAAGATTCAGCGGCGGTGGCGCGCTCAGCGGCGCGGCGGACGACTGTCGGCGAGCGCGTCCAGCACCTCGAGAACGCGCGTCGTATCGTCGTACCGTAGCGTTTGCCAGCGGAGGGCTCGCGCCGTTTTCAAGTTCACTCCGAGGTCGTCGAGGAAGAAGATCGCTTCGTGCGGCAGATCGAGCTTGGTCCGTGTGAGCTCGTAGATCGCCGGCTCAGGCTTGCGCAGGCCGACCTCGGACGAGTCGATCACGACGTCGAAGAGCGACGCGAGGTCGAGGAGACTCCGCCAGCCGTCGCGCCACTCCGGAATGTTGTTGGTGAGCAGCGCGGTCGGCATCACCGCGTGGACGCGCGCCGCGGCCGCGACGATCTCGTGGCGCAAGCGCTGACCCGCGCCGTCGCTCATCGAGCCCATGAAGTTCTGCGCGTCGGTCTCCGAGACCTCACCACCGGCCTCGGCGACGAGCTCGCGCAGGCGCGCGACGAAGCGCTCGAATGTCACCTCGCCACGCTCACATGCCGACCAGATGCCGGCCTCGCGGAAGAGCTCGCCGCGGATGGCGTCCCAGCTCTGCGGCGCCAGGCCGTGGCGGGCGCCGAAGCCGCGCACCGACTCGACGCCGCCGGAGAGAAACACGCCGCCGAGATCGAAGACGGCCGCCTCGACGCGGTGCGGGTCGATGCCGTGCACGTGCATCGTCACGATGCGCCGAGCGAGCGGATGAACCGCCAGAGGTAGACGGCGAGCGCGACCGCGGCGGCGGTGCCGGCGAGGCTCCATGCGATCGCCTGCGAATCGCCGGTCTGGTTGTAGTGGGCGAGCTCCCAGAGCGCGTAGACGAGAAAGAAGCCGATCGCGGTCGCGATCAGGATCTTATGCGCCGTCGTGACCGACACGCCCCGTTTCCTAGCGAGGAGGGTGGCGAGTGTCCACCTGCGCGCGTCGCTTGCCGAGCCGATGGGGGTGGCGTATTTCGGCGTCATGGCAGCGTACGAAGTTTTCGCGATCGATCGTCACGAGCACGTGGGAACGCTCTGGCTCGCGAACGCCGAGCGGCGGAACGCGATGGGGCCGGCGTTCTGGGACGAGCTGCCGCGCGCGATCGGCGAGCTCGACGCCGACGACGGCGTCCGCGCCGTCGTGCTCGCGGCGCGCGGGCCGCACTTCACGGTCGGCCTCGACCTCAAGTCGATGGGCGGCGGCATTGCGGAGGGCGGCGGTGGCGTCGCCGGCCGCCGGCGGCTGCTGCAGACGATCGGGCGGCTGCAGGGATCGATCACCGCGGTCGCGCAGTGCTCGAAGCCGGTGATCGCGGCGGTGCACGGCTACTGCATCGGCGGCGGCATCGATCTCATCACTGCCTGCGACGTGCGCATCGCGGCGGCCGACGCGACGTTCAGCATCCGCGAGACGCGCATGGCGATGGTTGCCGACGTCGGCACGTTGCAGCGGCTGCCCGCCATCATCGGCAAAGGCCAGGTCGCCGAGCTGGCTTTCACCGGCGACGATTTCGGCGCCGAGCGCGCCCGCGAGATCGGGTTCGTGAACAGCGTGTACGCCGACCAGGCGGCGGTCGTCGACGCGGCGCACGCCATGGCGGTGCGCATGGCCGCCAACTCGCCGCTCGCGGTCGCCGGGACCAAACGAGTGCTCGCCTACTGCGAGGGGAAGAGTGTCGAGGACGGGCTCGCGTACGTCGCCGCGTGGAACGCGGCGTTCGTCGCCAGCGAGGATCTCGGAGAGGCGATCAGCGCGTTCTTCGAGAAGCGGGCGGCGCGCTTCCGCGGCCGCTGACGGCTGGGCGCGCGGCGGTTTCGTCGACGCTTCCGCGGCCGCCCATTCGAAGGACGCACGCCGTTTGACGCTTCCGCTGCGGCGGGGTTTTGTGCCACACTGCGCGACCGCAGCCGGCGCGCCGGCGGGCGCGTTCTCTCCGGCCCGCCGCATCACCGAAGCATCACACCCGCGAGGAGGAATGAGCATGGCCATCGAGCAGCTTCTGTCGCGTGAGTTCCTGCGTGTCGTCGAAGAGGCGGCGATCTCTGCCTCGCGGACGATGGGGCAGGGCGACCGCAAGTACGCCGATCACTGCGCCGTCGAGGCCATGCGGAAGTCGATGGACACGTTACCGATGCGCGGCACGGTGGTCATCGGCGAGGGCGAGCGCGACGAGGCGCCGATGCTCTTCATCGGCGAGAAAGTGGGGCGCCAGCATCCGGAAGATCCCGAGGTCGACATCGCGGTCGACCCGCTCGAAGGCACGAACCTGTGCGCGACCGGCGAGCCGAACTCGATCGCGGTACTGGCGGCCGCCAACAAGGGCGGCCTCCTGCACGCGCCCGACTGCTACATGGAGAAGATCATCGTCGGTCCGTCGGCGAAGGGCGCCGTCCACCTCGACGCCACGCCGAAGGAGAACCTGACGGCGATCGCCAAGCGTCTCGGCCGCGGGGTGAAGGACCTGGTCGTCATCGTTCTCGACCGTCCGCGTCACGAGAAGCTGATCGAGGATATTCGCAGCGCCGGGGCGCGCATCCGCCTCATCTCCGACGGCGATCTCTCGGCGGGCATCGCCGCCGCCGTCCGACGCACGAACGTACACGCGGTCATGGGCATAGGCGGCGCGCCCGAGGGCGTCCTCGCCGCCGCGGCGATCCGCTGTCTGAACGGTGGCATGCAAGGCCGCCTCGTGCCGACCAAAGAGGGCCAGGAAGAGCGCATGAGGGAGATGGGCATTACCGATCCGAAGCGCATCTTCACCGAGCGCGACCTCGCGCCGGGTCCCGAGATCATGTTTGCGGCCTCCGGCGTCACCGACGGCAGTTTCATGCGCGGCGTGCGCTTCTTCGGCCACGGCTCACGCACGAGCTCGCTCATCATGTCGCTCAACGACCACATGATCCGCTTCGTGGAGAGCGTGCGCCTCGACGGTACACCGGACGTCGTCGTCGAGTTCTGAAGCGCGGGACCCCTCAGGGCAGGACGCTGTCCACGCCCTCCAGGATCCACCCGAGGCGGGGTGGAGCGATCGGTGCACAATCTGGCCGAACTCTTGATGGCGCGCGGCCACGGCGTCGTCGTGACGACGCACGGCATGCGGGCGGTGCCGTTTCACTACCGACCACGCGCCGTCCCTCCGACGCTCCGCATTCACGTGCCCGGCCAGACCGATCCGAACCCGACGATCACCTTGGCGAGCGACGTCGCGCTCCCGTCATCGACGACGATCACCTCAAAGCGCTCACGGCGCAAACGTCTCGTAGCGCGGCAACACCTCGGTGGTCGGTCCGAAGGCCATCTGCCGGCCCTTGTGCAGCCACAGGGTGCGGTCGCAGAAGTTGCGCACGAACTCGAGGTTGTGGGTCGCCACCAACAGCGTGCGCGGTAGCCTCTTGGTGTCGTCGAAGAAGCGATCGCACTTCTCCTGGAAGCGCTTGTCGCCGGCACTGAACGCTTCGTCCATCAGGACGAGCTCGCTGTCGACGTGCATGGCGATCGCAAACGCGAGACGGGTACGCATGCCGGTCGACAGCGTGCGCAGCTCGGCGTCGACGAAGCCCTCGAGCTCCGACCACGCCAGGATGTGCGCGAAGTGGTCGCGGATGGTGCGCCGATGCAGGCGACAGATGGCGCCGTAGAGGCGGATGTTGTCCGCCACCGAGAGCTCCTCGACCATACCGGCACCGAGTCCGGCGAGCAGCGCCACCTCGCCGTTGATCTCGATGCGGCCTGCGGTCGGCGCATAGAGTCCCGCGATCGTTTTCAACAGCGTCGTCTTGCCGGCTCCGTTCTCGCCGATGATGCCGATGATCTCACCGGCGCGCGCCTCGATGTCGATTCCGTCGAGCGACGCACGGGGGCGACCGTTGGTCGAGCGCCTGACGAAGCGGTCGCGGAGAAATTGGAACAGCGTGCGTCGATGCGTGCCCGCCGTAAAGGCTTTGACGAGCCCGCCGGTGCGCAGGGTGACGGCGCCGTCAGACATATTCCGCCATGCGCGGCTCGACGGCCTTGAACACGCGGAAGGTGAGCAGAATCAGCAACCCGTTGACCGCCAGCAACGCCGCCACGTGGGCGGGCGAGGGTACCTCGCCGTCCAGCAGGATGCTCCGCGACAGCTCGATCAGCTGCGCCAGCGGGTTCAAGAGCACCAGGTAGTGTGCCAACCCCTCGCCGAGAAAGGACCGCGGGTAGAAGATCGGGGTGACGAAGAGAAGCGCGCGCAGGAACACCTGGTAGATGTGGTCGATGTCCCGAGCGAGAAGCAACACGCACGCCAGCAACAGTCCCACCCACGACACCAACATCAGCTGCAGGATCAGCACGAGCAAGAGGAAGAGCGCGCTCCACGACGGCGTCACGCCGGAGACATAGGCGACAGCGACGCAGACCAGCATGGAGATGACCAGGTCGATGGTGTTCGACAGCGTCGAGCTGAAGACCAGAAGCTCCTTGGGGAACACCGCGTCCTTGGTGAGCTGACGCATCACCAGGAGCACCCGCATCGACGTGTTGGTCGCGTTCGAGAAGTACGTGTACTGGACGATGCCGAGGAGGAGGTAGACGCCGTAATGCTCGACCGTGCTCCCCACCTGCGCGTGGAAGAACACGAAGAGCACCGCCACCATGAAGAGCGGGTTCAAGAAGCTCCACAGGACCCCGAAGAACGTGCTCTGGTCCTTCAGCTTGTACTGCGAGATCGTCAACTCCCAGAGGAGGTTGAGGCTCTTGGAGTTATACGGGGTCACGGCGGCCCGGCGCTTATCGACCAAGCTGGTGACCGACGTCAAGGCCGAACGCGCGAGTTGTCAATGCCATGGCGTCCGGGGCGATCGAACACCTTCGGGCCTCGGCCCTTCGTCCTACGCGACATCGCACGCCGCAAGAGGAAGGCGCGATCCGCGCCCGCGGTGAGGTCACGGTGATGATCGCCCCGGTCGTGTTGCCCCCGGGCGGGACGACGTTGCAGCCGTGCCGCTGTGGACATCGGCTGGACTCTCGTCTACGGATGCCATCGGTGCATCGGTGCGCCTAACGGACGAGGAGGAGTGAGTATGCCGACCAAGAAGACGAAGAAAGTGATCACCACACGGCCTGTCTCCAAGCTTGACCTCACCAAGCCGCTCAAGGTCAGTGCTTCGGCGAAGCCTCGCAGCAAGAGCGACGTGTTCGGCACGATAGGCGAGCACGCGGGCATCCATCGCCGCGACGTCGCTGCCGTGTTTCACGCGCTGGGTTCCCTGATCAAGGCCGACCTGTCGAAAGCTGGCGCCGGTGTCTTCAAGGTGCCCGGCATGATGCGGATCACCGTCACCCGGAAGCCGGCGACCAAGGCCCGCATGGGCATCAACCCGTTCACGAAGGAGGAGGTCATGTTCAAGGCCAAGCCCGCGCGGAACCTGGTGCGGGTGCGTCCGCTCCGAGGGCTCAAAGAGATGGTCTGACGTTCGTCACACTCAGACGATCCCGTAGGCCAGCATCGCGTCGGCGACTTTCACGAAGCCGCCGATGTTGGCCCCGTCGACGTAGTTCACTATGCCGTTGTCGTTGACGCCGTAGTGGACGCACTTGTCGTGAATGTCTTGCATGATCTTTTTGAGCCGCTCGTCGACTTCCTCGCGCGACCAGCTGAGGCGTAGGGCATTCTGGCTTTGTTCCAATCCTGATACCGCGACGCCGCCGGCGTTCGCGGCTTTGGCGGGACCGAAGAGCACGCCCTTCTCTTGGAACAGACGGGTAGCTCCCAAGACCGTCGGCATGTTGGCGCCTTCACTGACGGCTTGGACCCCGTTGCCGAGTAGCGCCTTGGCGTCGTCGAGGGTGATTTCATTTTGCGTAGCGCAGGGGAAGGCGACATCGCACTTCACCTGCCACGGGTTTCTGCCCGTGCGGTACTCCGCCGACTTGAATCGCTCAGCGTACTCGGCAATCCGCCCGCGACCTACTTCTTTGAGGTCTTTGACGAAGGCGAGCTTCCGCTCGTCGATGCCGTCCGGGTCGTAGATGGTGCCCGACGAGTCGCTCATGGTGAGCACCTTGGCGCCGAACTGGATGGCTTTCTCGGCGCAGTAGAGGGCGACGTTGCCGGAGCCGGAGACGGCGCAGCGCTTGCCTTTGATCGAATCGCCGCGGTGGTTGAGCATGTGTTCGCAGAAGTATACGCAGCCGTAGCCGGTGGCTTCCGTGCGAATCAGGCTGCCGCCGAAGGCCAAGCCTTTGCCGGTCAACGTTCCGGTCACCCGATTGGCAAGACGCTTGTACTGGCCAAAGAGAAACCCAATTTCCCGGGCGCCAACGCCGATGTCGCCGGCCGGCACGTCGGTATCCTCGCCTATGTAGCGATGCAGCTCGATCATCATCGATTGACAGAAGCGCATCACTTCGCGGTCGCTCTTGCCCTTGGGATTGAAATTCGATCCGCCTTTGGCACCGCCCATGGGCAAGCCCGTCAGGGAGTTCTTGAAGACCTGCTCGAAGCCCAGGAACTTGAGCACCGACTGACTCACCGTCGGATGAAAGCGCAGGCCGCCTTTGTAGGGGCCGATGGAGTTGTTGAACTGGACGCGCCAGGCGCGGTTGGCACGGACGCTGCCCTGATCGTCTTCCCAACTGACGCGGAAGATGACGATGCGGTCCGGCTCGGTCATCCGTTCCAGAATATTGGCGTCGTAGTACTTGCGGTGGTCGAGCACGAAGGGCATGAGCGACTCCGCGACTTCCCTGACGGCTTGATGAAACTCCTCTTCGCCGCTGTTCCGTCTGATCAGCCCCTGCATGAATTTGTCGACTTCGGCTTTGACTGTGTCGTTCATCGGTTCGGCTCCTCGGTCTCCGGGCGTGCTCGGAGGTTCATGGCTCGGACCCTGGTACACCTGGCGAGCGAGATCGGTCCAGAGCGCCGATGGTTGCCAAGCCCCCGGCAAACGCAGGAAGCTCGCCGGTCATGGGGCTCTACGCAAAGTACATCTTTCCCGCGGTTCTCGATCGCGTCATGCGTCAGGAGCCGATCCGCCGCCAACGCGAGAAGATCGTCCCCCGCGCGCGGGGACGCGTGCTGGAGATCGGCGTCGGCTCGGGTCTGAACCTCGCGTTCTACGATCGCGCCAAAGTCGACACGCTGTGTGGTCTCGATCCCTCGCTCGATCTGCAGCGGCGGGCGCGCGGGCGGGCCGACGCTGCCGGAATCGAGGTCGAGTTCATCCCGGTGTCGGGCGAGGAGATCCCGCTCGAAGACGCCTCCATCGACACCGTCGTCATCACGTACACGATGTGCAGCATCCCTGACGTCGACGTGGCACTCAAGGAGATGCGTCGCGTGCTCCGGCCCGAGGGCTCCCTCCTCTTCTCCGAGCACGGCCGGGCGCCGGATGCGGGCGTCGTTCGCTGGCAGGATCGCTTGAACCCGATCTGGCGGCGGATCAGCGGCGGATGCAACATGAACCGCGCGATCCCGGACTTGCTCGGGGCGGCCGGGTTCGAGCTTGCCGAGCTGGACTCGATGTACCTGCCGGGGCCGCGCGTGCTGACGTTCACCTACTGGGGGACGGCGACCCGCGCTTGACGCAAGGTCGCGGGCGCGGACCGTTCATCAGCGTCGTGCGCGCGCGTCGGTCCGATAGCGGAGCGTTCCGTCGACTCCGCGACTAGTGCCTCTCATCGACCTCCACGCAAGATCTTGCGTGAATCCGTCACTGGACGTTCGGGTTTGACCCGAAGATCGGCGGAGCCGTCCTCCCCGGAGGATGGATGCGCCAGGCGATGCCGATGAGACCGGCGTCGATCGCACCACCGCGAGACGATCGAAAGTGCTCGTAGCGGGCCACCGCGTACAGGTCGTCGCGCAGCGGCACGGCGTCTTGCAGGTAGTAGCCCCACTCGTCGTGGCTGCCGCTTTCGGACGATCGCGCGTAGACGAGCTCGCCGAGCAGGTCGTTGCCGGCGAAGCTCAGATTGACGTCGGCGCCCGCCACCGGTTGCAGACCGCTGCGGTGGTTGCGCTCCGCGCCGGCGACGTTCAGGCCGACGCCCAGGTACGCCGCTCCGAGCTGGTGGGCGGCTACCATGCGTCCGCCGACGAGCGTGACCGCGGTTTCCTTGGAATCTCGCAGCAGGGATGTGTCTTGTCCCGGTCCATACCCTGTGGCATCGATGCTCCACCCGTTCAGCGTCGCCTGGTAGATTGCGCCGAAACCGATGGTGTGCTCCGGGAACGTGAGCTCCGTGACCAGAGGCCGCTCGACGGTCCACGTCCAACGGCGCCCGCCGGATCTGATTCCAGACCCCGAATGGTGTAAGGAACTTACCGACGCGCAAGGTGAGATGCGGTCCCGCGATCCAGTCCGTGTAGAGACGCTCGACCTTCACGTCGGCACCATTCGTCTGTGCGCCCTCGTCCTCGGACACCTTGAAGGTGTCCTCGAGTCTCGTTTCGCTGAAGAACGACAGACGCGGCAGGGGCTCGTAGCGAACGAGCAGATTGACGTCGTCGATCTCGAAGGACGCCGGTCCGGTCTCCGGGAGGATCGCTGCCAGGGTGAGATCGCCACCGATCCAGAGCGTGTCGCCCTCCGCGGCACACGCGGTCGTCGCCATGAATCCGATCACTAGCGCGAACGCCCCTAGGGCGGCGGAGCACGCGCCACGCCGCGTCCTACAACGTGACTCGCTGGCGGTCCGGCTCGTTCTCTTCGCGGTCCTGCTCGTCGCCGCGACGGCGGGGCTCATCGGCAGCCTCGCCTATACGCGGGCACGCCACGCGCTCGACCGCGAAGCGCGAACGCGGCTCGCCATCATCGCCCGCGAGGTGGCGCAGACCTTGGATCGGGAGATCGCGGATCGCGCGGCCGACGTCACGAGCTGGGCCCACCTCGGAGTGATGCGCGCCGTCATGTACGACGACGTCGACAAGGAGCTGGCGCAGTTCATACGGCAATTCGTGAGTGGAGGCCAAGCATACGTCGGCATTCTCTGTCTCGACGCGAGCGGGCGGCGAGTCGCGGCCGCCGGCGACGTCGAAGCGCTCGCTTCGGCGTCCGGTGAGTTCGAAGAGCGCTCGGCGTCAGGACCGCTCGCCGTGTCCCTGGTGACGGGCGCGGACGAGCACAGCCGATTGCTGCGATTCGAAGCGTCGATCATCGACCCCGATCGCGGCGACGAGGGCATCGGTCTGCTGCTGGTCCTCGCCGACCCGCGCCGCCTTTTGCTCGCCGCGGAGAAGGCGCTTGGAGCGGCGGGGACGCACCTCTCCTTCGAGCTTCGGCTGCGCGACGGGCGTCGCACCGTCGTGAGCGTCGTCGGTCCCGCGTCGCGTGCCGTCGTCGATGATGCGCGCGCGCCGCAAGCTCCACCGTTGCTCGGGACGGCGACGGTGCAGCACGAGCTCGCCGATGGCGGGCAGTTGGACGTCGTGGTGACCGAACCCGTGAGCGAGGCGCTCGCGGCCGTCACGAAGCTTCGCGGTGCGCTGCTCAAGCGGGTGTCGGTGGTCCTCCTCCTCGGCGCGGCGTTGGGCGGCGTCGTCGCGTGGCGCATCGGCGAGCCGATCCGCCGCCTGACCGATACCGTACGCGAGATCACGCAGCGGGGGCTCTCGCAGACGCAGTGGACCTTCGAGACGAGGGCCGGTGAGGTCGGGCTCCTGGCGGCCGCCTTCCGTGCCATGACGGAACGGCTGGCCGTCGCGCAAGCCGAGGCGGTCATGCAGTCGCGCCTGGCGCTGCTCGGAGAGATCGCGGCGAACGTCGCGCATGAGGTCCGCAACCCGCTCTCGATTCTCAAGACGTCGGCGCAGTTGCTGGCGCGTCGCGAGCTACCGGCGTCCGAGCAACGTCAATTGGCGGCGGCGGTGATCAGCGAGGTGGACCGCCTGAACGGGGTGGTCACCGATCTCGTCGACTTGGCGCGTCCGAAGCCGGCGACCTATCGTCTCGAGGCCCTTCCCGATATCGTGCGCCGTGCCGGGGCGTTTCTGGCTCCGACGGCACGCAAGCAGCGGATAGAGCTCGAGGAGCGCATCGAAGCAGACGTGCCGAGATTTCACGGCAACGCGGATCAAGTCTATCAGGTGGTCTTGAACGTCGTGCACAACTCGCTGCAGGCGATCTCGTCCACCGGCCGCATCGTCATGCGGTGCCGTCGCGACGCCGACTGGGTCGTCCTCGAGGTCGAAGACACGGGGCCGGGATTCGCGCCCGAGATCCTCTCGAAGGCGTTCATGCGGTTCTGTACGACGAAGCCGGACGGTACCGGCTTGGGTCTCGCGATCTCGCGACGCATCGTCGAGGAGCACGGCGGAACGATCGTCGCCGAGAACATGCCGTCGGGCGGCGCACGCGTACGGTTGCAGCTTCGCGCTCGGACGGAGACGTGATCGCCGCGACGATCCTCATCGTCGACGACGACGAGCGTCACCGGCAGACGCTCGGGATTCTCGTCCGCAGCCTGGGACATCAGGACGTCGTCGTGGCCGACGTGGCGGCGGCGAAGGCCGTGCTCGCGCAGCGCGACGTCGACCTCGTGATCTCCGACTTGCGCATGCCGGGCGGCAGTGGCCTCGACGTACTCGACGCCGTGCGGCGCACCTCTTCTGAAACCCCGGTCATCGTATTGACGGCGTACGGGACGGTGGAAACGGCCGTGCAAGCCATGCAGAATGGGGCGTTCGACTACATTCAGAAGCCGTTCGAAGCCGTCGAGATGGAGTTGCGGATCGAGCGGGCGCTGACGGTGCGGCGCTACCGTCTGGAGAACGACTACCTGCGCGAGGAGAGCGCCGCGCAGCAGGGACTCGACGAGCTGATCGGCGTCTCGCCCGCCATTCGTCGAGTGTTCGCGCTGGTCCAGCAGGTCGCGCCCTCGGATGCGTCGATCCTGATCACCGGCGAAACCGGCACGGGAAAGGAGCTAGTGGCGCACGCCATTCACCGCCGCAGCCCGCGCAGCGAGCACCTGCTCGTACCGGTCAACCTCGCCGCCGTGCCGCCGGATCTCGTGGAGAGCGAGCTCTTCGGACACGTGCGCGGTGCCTTCACGGGTGCCATTGCCGAGCGGGCGGGGAAGTTCGAGCTCGCACACGAAGGAACTCTGTTCCTGGACGAGATCGCCGATTTTCCATTGGCGTTGCAGCCCAAGGTGCTGCGCGTTCTGCAAGACGGCGTCGTCGAGCGCGTCGGGGCGAATCAGCGGCGCGCCGTCGACGTGCGCATCATCTCTGCGACAAGCCGCGAGCTCGGCGCTGCCGTCACCGCCGGCACGTTTCGATCCGATCTCTACTATCGCCTGCGGGTGATCCAGATCGAGATGCCGCCGCTGCGGGAACGTCGCGACGACATCCGTTATCTCGTGGCGCATTTTCTGCGGAGGTTCGGGGGGCGACGGGCGGGCGGCGTGCCGAAGATCACCGAACCGGCGCTGCGACTGCTGGAGGACTACCCGTGGCCGGGCAACGTGCGCGAGCTCGAGAACGTCCTGGAGCGGGCCGTCGTGCTGTGCACGCGGGACACCCTGACCACCGAACTCCTGGACCTGCGCCCGCCCGACCACCACCCGCCCGATGACCGGCCGGGTCTCCGGCTCGACGACGCCCTCGACAAGCTCGAGCGTGAGATGATCCTGCGGGCGCTGGACGAGACGAAGCAGGTCAAGGTACGAGCGGCTCGACTGCTCGGCGTGAGCGAGCGCAGCCTCTGGTACAAGCTCCGCAAGCACGGCCTCGGTTGAGGCGTGGTCTTCACCCTAAGCCCGCCAACAACGGCGTCTTCATGCCGCGCGTCTCGATCGTCATCGTCAACTTCAACGGCGGCGCGCTGCTCCGCGAGTGTGCCGCCAGCGTCGCCGCGCAGACGTACCGTGACGTCGAGACGATCGTCGTCGACAATGGTTCGACCGACGATTCCGTCGCGGCGGCGCGCGGTGCGCTCGGTGACGCCACCCTCGTCCGCCTCGAGACCAACACCGGATTCGCCAGCGGCAACAATCTCGGTATCGCGCGCGCGAGCGGCGAGCTGATCGTCACGCTCAACAACGACGCGCGTCTCACGCCGACCTGCCTCGCCGAGCTGGTCGCCGCCGCCGACCGCCACCCCGACGCCGGCATGTTCGCACCGAAGGTCCTCGTCTCCACCGATCCGACGCGCATCGACTCGGCTGGGCTTCTCCTCTACGTCGACGGCGTCCACCGCGCACGAGGCTGGCAAGAGCTCGATGGCGTGCGTTTCGCGCACGAGGACGAGGTGCTCTTTCCGTGCGCCTCGGTCGCGCTCTACCGGCGGTCGATGTTCGACGACGTCGGGCTCTTCGACGAGGAGTACTTCCTCTATCTCGAGGACGGCGACCTCGGCATGCGCGGCCGCTTGCGGGGCTGGGCGTGCTGGTACGTGCCGCGCGCGGTCGCGCTCCATCTCAAGAGCTCGACCGCGGGGAAGCACTCGAAGGTGAAGGCGTACTACGTCGAGCGCAATCGCATCTTCAACCTGCTCAAGCACACGCCGCTGCCGCTCATCGCGCTGAGTCCGCTCGCGACGTTGTACCGCTACGCGTTGCAGGCGTTCGCCGCGCTCACCGGGCGCGGCGCGTCGGGCGGGTTCGTCCGCGACTACTCGCACGGTGAGCTGCTGCGGATCTTGCTGCGCAGCTACGTCGGCGCGCTGCGTGCGCTGCCGGCGATGTGGCGCAAGCGCCGCGCGATCTACGGCAGGCGCCTTCTCTCGCGACGCGAGATCTACGCGCTCTTCATCCGTTACCGGCTGCCGGCGCGCGATCTCGCGTTCAAGGACTGACGCCGCTCAGGCCGAGAGCGGCAAGATGCTGCGGACGCCGCTGCGCGTGTCGGAGAGGATGCCGAGCTTGCGGTAGCGCCCCTCGGTGCGCTCGGTGACGAGGCCGAGGCGGACGAGGTTCGGCATCACCGTGTGCATGTAGACCTCGCTGTTGATGTCGTGCCAGTTGGGCAGGCCGTGCACGACGCGGACGCACGCCTCGGGATCGAGGCCGTACTTGGGCGCGAGGTCGTGCAGCATGTCGAGCTGCTGGTTGGCGTTCAGGGCTTCCAGTACCTCGAAGGCGAATTCCTCGAACTCCGCCATCTCCTCCGGCGTCGCGTCCTCGACCAGGCGTCGCATGGTGAGGATGCCGAAGGCGGCGTGGCGCGACTCGTCGAGCTCGACGCGGCGGAGCATCTCTTTGAGGAGCGGGTTGGTCGTCATCTGCTTGATGATGTCGAAGATACCGACCGCGACGCCCTCGAACAGGCACTGCATGCCGAGCGTCTTCAGCTTCCACGTCGGCGCCTCGAGAAGCTTATCCAGGAGGAACTTGATCGTCGGGCTCACCGGGTAGAGGACGCCCATCTTGCGTGACAGAAACTTCGAGATCACCTCGACGTGACGCACCTCGTCGATGACCTGCGAGCCGGCGTAGAACTTCTTATCCATCGTCGGGCAGGCGTTGGTGAGCTGGCCGCAGAGTTGGAGCGCCGCCTGCTCGCCGTGCAGTAGCTGCGACATGGTGTGCGAGAACTCGTCCCAGGCCGCGTCACGGCAGGTCGCGTCGTCGGCGCCGACGCTCGCGAGGACACCCGCCAGCAGCGACGCGCCTTCACGCGGCAGGAACCATTCGTCGCGCGGCATCGGGATCGACCAGTCGAGATCGGTCTCCGCGTTCCATTGTGAGCGCTTGCCGCGCTCGTAGAGCTGGCGCAGCTCCTCGACCTCGCTGCCGTACTCCCACGTCCAGTGCAGCGCGAGCGGAACGGCGACGTCAACGCGCCGGCGAAGCGCGGCGATCTGTCCCTCGTCGACGTGCTCGATGACTTCGAAGCCTTCGATCATTCGGCGTTGCGACGGCATCAGCTTTTCCATCGGACACTCCTCGGAAACGAGCGACCAGCTCGCCGGCCAAGCGGCGAAGACGGCGCGGGTTGATGGCACTCGGATCGGACAATAGTTGCAGGTCGGCCCCGAACAGCAGGCAGACGAGCATGGTGGCGAGATCGGTGTTGGCGTCGTGAGGGCGTGCGCGGTCGGGTAGCCGGTCGAACAGTGCGGCCAGTTCCTCCACCATCTCTGCGTTGAGCGCGGCGAGCCGGCGGCGAAGTTGTGGACGACGGAGCGCCGCGACGCCGATCTCCTCGAAGAGGATGCTGCGGTTGCGGTCGGCCGGCACCTCGAGAAACAAGAAGTCGAGCCCGCGCGCGAGCGCGCGCTCCGGATCGAGTACGTCGAGCTCCGCCTTGATGGGATTCCGTGCGTCCTCGACGATCTGATCGACGGTCGCGATCAGGAGGTCTTCCTTGGAACTGAAGTAGTGGTGCACGAGCCCCGCCGGCACCCCGGCTCTCGCGGCGATGCGCTGCACCGACGCGCCCGCGAGCCCGTGCTTGACGATCGCCTCGCGTAGCCCGTCGATGATCTGACGTCGGCGCGGTTCTGCGAGGCTGGGGCGTCCCATAGGTAGATTGGTTAGCAGACCAACCTATCAACGTCAATGCGCATTCGTGCGGTCGCTTGCGCGGGGACCGGGCTTTGGTAGCGTCCCCGAATGCTTCCTGCCGCGGACGATCGATTGCGGGTCGCGGAGACGTTCACCTCGATCCAGGGGGAAGGCGGGCTCATCGGGACGCCGTCGTTCTTCATCCGTACTACCGGGTGCAATCTCCGCTGCGAGTGGTGCGACACGCCGTACACTTCATGGCGGCCGGAAGGCGTCTGGCGGACGATTGCCGACCTCATCGCGGAGGTGCCGGGTGGCGTGCGGCACGCCGTCGTCACCGGGGGGGAGCCGTTGCTGTGGGCGCCGTTGCCTGCGCTTGCGGCGGCGCTGCGCGCGCGCGGGCTGCACGTGACGATCGAAACCGCGGGCACGATCCACCAATCGCTCGCCTGCGATCTGATGTCGGTGAGTCCGAAGCTCGCCAACTCGGACCCGGGGCCGGCGCATGCGACGGCGCTCCGCGATGATCACAGGGCGCGGCGGAGCGAGCGGCACGCGCTCCGGCGGCTGCTTGCCGAGTATCGCTGTCAGCTCAAGTTCGTGATCGGCGCGCCGTCCGACCTCGAGGAGGTCGAGGCACTGCTTGTCGAGCTCGGCGTCGCGGCGCGGGAGGACGTGTTTCTGATGCCGCTCGGTACACGCCGCGACGAGCTCGCCGAGCGGGGACGGTGGCTCACGGAGCTATGCATGCAGCGCGGCTATCGCTTCACGCCGCGGCTGCACATCGATCTCTGGGGCGATACGCGCGGCAGATGACGGGCGCGCCGGTTTCGACCCCGATTTGACGGCGCGATCGACTCCTGGCCCCCCGACGCTGCGGCATGATAGGACCTTAAGGGACGCGGGGAGGGGGGCGGAGCACACCGTATGTCGAAGATCATGCTGATCAACGTCACCCACGCGGAGGAAAGCCGTGTCGGGATCGTTGAGAACGGCCAGCTCGAGTCGTTCGAGATAGAATCCTTCAGCCGGGAGCACCTGAAGGGCAATATCTACAAGGGTACCGTTCGGCGCATCCACCCGGCCATCGAGGCCGCGTTCGTGGATATCGGCGCCGAGCGTGACGCCTTTCTGCCGCTGGACGAGATCTGCTTCCGCAATCTACCCGCCGGACGGAACGGTGCCTCCGACGAGAAGGGCCGTCGCCGGATCAAAGAGGTCCTCAAGTCCGGTGACGAGGTGCTGGTCCAGATCATCAAGGAGCAGTTCACCAACAAGCCTCCGACGCTTTCCACCTTCTACTCGCTGCCAGGCCGGTATCTCGTGCTGCTGCCGGGCTCGGAGGATGCCGGGATCTCGCGCAAGATCGAGGGCGAGGAACGCGTCCGCGTGCGCGAGATGATCGAGCGCCTGCGCCCACCCGCGGGCTGCGGCATCATCGTCCGCACCGCCGCCGGCTTCGACGAAGAGGAAGGCGAGCTCGAGCGCGACCTCGTCTACCTGCAGCGTCTCTGGGAGAACATCCGCAAGCACGCGGAAACCAAGCGCGCGCCGGCCCTCATCTACCGTGAGCACGACCTCGTGCTGCGCAATATCCGCGACTACTTCACCCCCGACATCAGTGAGATCTTCATCGACAACGAAGAGGTCTGCGAGCGCGCCAAGGACTTCCTCCACAACGTCATGCCGGGGAAGGAGCACCTGCTCCACCTCTATCAGGGCGAGCAGCCGATCTTTTCGCGCTTCGGCCTCGAGGCCCAGATCGAGTCGATCTACAAACGCCGCGTCCAGCTCCGCTCCGGCGGCTCGATCGTCATCGACGGCACCGAGGCGCTCACCGCCATCGACGTCAACTCCGGCGGTTCGATGCGTGGCGGCAGCCAGGAGGAGACGGCCCACAAGACGAATCTCGAGGCGGCGGCCGAGATCGGACGCCAGCTACGCCTGCGCGACCTCGGTGGCATCGTCGTCATCGACTTCATCGACATGCGGCAGCAGAGCCACATCAACGACGTCGAACGGACGCTGCGCGAGGCGATGAAACCGGACAAAGCGCGTCACGACATCGGGCGGATCTCGCGCCTCGGTCTGCTCGAGGTGTCGCGCCAGCGCCTCCGCCCCGCGGCGGCGGCGAGCTCCTACACGGCGTGCCCGATGTGTGAGGGACACGGCTCCGTGCGTACGCCCGAGTCGGCGGCGCTGGTCGCGCTGCGGAAGGTCCACAATCGCATCGCCGAGGGCGACGTCGCGCAAATGCGGGTCGGTCTGCCGCGCGAGGTCGCGATGTACCTCCTCAACCAGAAGCGCGACGATCTCGCGATCCTCGAATCGCGCTATGGGACGACGATCACCGTGGTGGTCGGAGACAAGCTGATGCCGCACCAGTGCGAGATCGAGACGCGGACGCGCGAGGTGAGCGACCGCTTGGTGCCGAGCGTGAAGCCCGGCGAGGTCGCGGCGCTCGAGGCGGGGGCGCCGATCAACGGCGCCGCGGCGCATGCTGCCGCCTCGCGTCCGATCGCGGCGCAGGCGCGGAGCGCGAGCGGCGCGCCGGCGCGGCGACAACCGAGCGGCCGGCCTGCGCGCGAAGAGGGCGCTGCGGCGACCGACGCCGAGGGACGCCGCCGCCGTCGTCGCCGCGGTGGGCGCGGCCGCCGTGCGGGTGAGGAGTCGGCGCTGTCGACGGGCGAGGAGTCGGCGCCGATCGCGGCCGCCGAGATCACGGCGCCGAATCCCGCAGTCGCAGCGCTGCCGGAAGACGCGACGGCGGCAAGCCCATGGTCGTCGCCCGCCGCCGTGGCCGATGCGATGATCGACGATCCGTGGTCGGCGTCGTTGCCGGCGCTACGCGAGCAGGACGATCTCACCGTTGCTCCTCCGCCGACGGCCACACAGGTGAACGGCGGGGGCTATCCGTGGCGGGAAAACGCCGTCGAGGGGGTCGGTGCGGCACCCGAGAGCGGCGCCGGCACGGCGCCCAGACGCCGCCGCCGGCGCGGCGGCAAGCGCGGTGGCCGCGGTCGACGCGGCGGTGCGCGCCCCGAGAACGGCGCGTCCGAACCCGGCATGGTCAGCGACGCGACGGCGACCGCGAGCACCGCCGGCGGTGAGTTGCTCGCGGCCGAAACCATCTCACCCATTGCGCTCGAGGGCGGAGCCGGATCGCCGGAGGCGGCGGCGGACCGGCACGACGGGGCGACCCGCGGCCGGCGCGACCGGGTTCGTGACGAGCCGGCGACCGCCATCCCGGTCGAACCTCTCCCGGAGACCTGATCCAACCCGTTCCACATTTGACCCCGCCTCGAGGCTGCACCCTGTCGCGACCCTGTTGGCATCGAAAGCGCCCATCCGCTATACGGGGCACGCCCTGAGGCCATCACCCATCACGCAGAGCCCCAAACCCAGCACGTAAAGGAGCGCGTTATTTCGACCAAGATCTTCGTTGGCAATCTGAGCTTCAGCACGACCGAGCAGGAGCTCTCGGAGCTTCTCTCCGCGGCAGGACACGTCGTGCGCGTTCACATCGGTACCGATCGCGACACCGGCCGGTCGCGCGGATTCGCGTTCGTCGAGTACGGCACCGACACCGAAGCGGCCGACGCGATCCGACGCTTCGACGGCTACGACCTCGGCGGTCGCCGCTTGCGCGTCAATGACGCCGACGATCGGCCTCCCGCACGCGCCGCGTCGCCACGTCCGACGCAATCGCCGGTGGGCTTGTCGGCGCCAAGTAACATGTTCGCGGCCGGCGATCCCTTCGCGGGCGACGCATTCGGCGGCGGCGGACGGACCTTCAACAAGGGCAAGGGCAGCCGTCGTAATCTGCGCGCGCGCAAGCGCAGCCTCGGTTACTGAGAGGCGTCGCGCCCCGTTGCGGGGCGCGACGGGCCTGACCTATGCTCGCTGCGGTTATGTTCGCACCGCGCTGCCCGATCTGCCACGAGCCGATTGCGTGGGAGGGAAACCCCTCCCGACCATTCTGCTCTGAGCGGTGCCGGCTCGTGGACCTCGGTGCCTGGGTCAGCGAGCGCTATCGCGTACCCGGCGACCCCGCCGACGGCGAGCGCGGCTCCGACGACGACTCGGACGAAGGCGGCTCCGCGTGATCCATTCGACGGCGATCGTGAGCACCGAAGCCGTCGTCGACCCGAGTGCCGAGATCGGTCCCTACGTGGTGATCGAGGGAACGGTGCGCATCGGCGCCGGCACGCGCGTCATGGCGCACGCGGTGATTCGCGGCACGACGACGCTCGGCGCGCGCAACGTCGTGCATCCCGGCGTGGTCCTCGGCGGCGAGCCTCAAGACCTGACGTTTCGCGACGCGGAGACCTTCCTCGCGATCGGCGACGACAACGTCTTCCGCGAGCACGCGCAGGCGCACCGTGGCACCCTCCCGGGCAGCGCGACCGTGATCGGCAACGGCAACTACTTCATGCAGAACGCGCACGTAGCCCACAATTGCCGCATCGGCGACCACACGATCGTCGCCGGCGGTGCGTTGCTCGCCGGACACGTCGAGCTCGCCGACCGCGCGTTCGTCTCCGGCAACTGCGTCGTCCATCAACACGTCCGCATCGGTACCTTGGCGCTCATGCGCGGGCTTTCGCGGACGAGTCGCGACGTGCCGCCGTATTGTCTCATCGACGGCACGCACACGGTGCGCGGCGTCAACGTGACCGGGCTCCGCCGCGCCGGTTTCTCCGCAGCGCGCATCGCCGCTATCCGCGGCGCCGTGACGGCGCTCTTCGCTCGGCCGGTGCACCTCGGCCGCGCGCTCGATCGGCTGGAAACGCAGCCGATGACCGACGACGTCCGGCACCTGGTCGCGTTTATTCGCGGCTCGGCACGCGGTGTCTGCGTCGCCCCGCGCCGCGGTCGCGCGGCGGTCGCCGAGGACACCGAGAGCTGACGCTTGCGCCGACGCCCTGCACGTTGGCGTGCGGCGTATGAGTTGAAACCCCATCCGCTGCCGAGTACAGTGCCACGAGTTCCCCTCGCATGAACAAGAATCGCCGTTTCGCGATCGGCGCGTCCATCATCGTCGCAGCGGTCGCCTACCTCGTCTACACCGGCATCCGTGAGACGTCGGTCTACTACCTCACGATCGACGAGTTCCTGTCGCGCCGCGAGGCGGTCGCCGGCGAGGGGCTGCGGGTCGCCGGTCGCGTCGCCGCCGACAGCATGCGGTGGAATCCGAGCACGCTCGACTTACGGTTTCGTCTCGCCAACTTCCAGGGCAGCGGCGGCGTCGACGTGACCTACAACGGCGTGCTCCCCGACATGTTCGCGGAGGGACGTGACGTGATCGTCGAGGGCACGTACGCGCGCGACGGCATGTTTCGCGCGCGCACGCTGCTGACGAGCTGTCCCTCGAAGTACGAGGCCGAGGTTCCGAAGTCGTGAGCAAGGCCTCGCGTCCATGATCGAGCTCGGCGTCCTCGCCCTCCGGCTGGCGCTGGCGGGGGCAATCTACGCCGCGATCGCGGCGACGGTCGGCGCACGCCTGCGTCGCAGCGACGTCGTCGGCTCGAGTCGCGCCGCCGCGTACGTGGTGCAAGCGCTCGTCGTGCTCGCGGCCGCCGTGCTCCTGCGCGCGCTCCTCCAACACGACTTCTCGCTCGAGTACGTGGCGGCGTACTCGTCGTCGACGCTGCCGACACAGTACACGGTCGCCGCGCTCTGGGGCGGGCAGCAGGGTTCGCTGCTCTTCTGGGTGCTGATCCTCACCAGCATGTCGTCGCTCGTGCACCTGCAGAACCGTCACCGTAACGAGGCGCTGATGCCGTACGTCACGACGACGCTCATGACGACCGCGGTCTTCTTCCTCGGCCTCTTGGTGTTCGTTACCGATCCGTTTCAGCGGTTGCCGGTCGCGGCGCGCGAGGGCGCCGATCTGAATCCCTTGCTGCAGAACTACTGGATGATGATCCACCCGCCGTCGCTCTACCTCGGCTACGTCGGCTGCTCGGTGCCGTTCGCGTTCGCGATCGCGGCGCTCGCGAGCGGTCGCCTCGGCGACGTGTGGATCCGGACGACGCGTCGGTGGACGCTCTTCGCGTGGTTTTTCCTCACCGTCGGCAACCTGCTCGGCGCGCGCTGGGCCTACGAGGTGCTCGGCTGGGGCGGTTACTGGGCGTGGGATCCGGTCGAGAACGCCGCCTTCATGCCGTGGCTCGCATGCACCGCCTTCCTCCACTCGGTGATGATCCAAGAGAAGCGCGACATGCTGAAGATGTGGAACATGGTCCTCGTCCTCCTCACGTTCACGCTCACCATCTTCGGTACCTTCCTCACGCGCAGCGGCGTCGTCTCCTCGGTGCACTCGTTCACGCAATCGGGTCTCGGTCCCTTCTTCATCGGATTTCTCGTCACGGTGATCACCGTGTCGGTGACGCTTCTCGTCGTCCGCCGCCCGCTTTTGCGCAGCGACAACGAGATCGATTCTTTCCTCTCGCGCGAGGCCGCGTTTCTTTTCAACAATCTCCTCCTCGTCGGCATCGCGTTCGCGACCTTCTGGGGCACCGTCTTTCCCGTGATCTCGGAAGCGGTGCGCGGCATCAAGATCACCGTCGGCCCGCCGTTCTTCAACAAGGTCAACGCGCCGCTCGGATTGGCGCTGCTCTTCATGACCGGCGTCGGTCCGGTGATCGCGTGGCGCCGCGCGAGCGCCCGCAACTTGCGTCGCAGCTTCACGACGCCGCTCGCGATGGGCTTCGCCGCAGGCGTCGTCCTCTTTGCGCTCGGGGTTCGGCACTACTACGCGATCATCTCCTTCTCACTCGCGGGGTTCGTCCTCACGACGATCTCCCTCGAGTTCTATCGCGGTACGCGGGCGCGACAGGCGCTCATGGGCGAGCCGCCCGCGACCGCGCTCGCCCACCTCGTCAACAAGAACCGCCGCCGCTACGGTGGCTACATCGTCCACGTCGGCGTCGTCATGGCGTTCATCGGTATCGCCGCGTCGTCGGCGTTCCGCATCGAGGAGCAACGCACGATGCGCTCCGGCGAGTCGATCGAGGTCGGCGGGTACACCCTCACCTACAAGGGCCTCCGTCACACCGACACGCCGCACGTGGCGTCGATGCTCGCGGAGATGGAAGTCGCACGCGGCGACCGCGTGATCGCGACGATGTTTCCCGAGAAGCGCTTCTACAAGCGCCAGCAGCAGCCGACCACGGAAGTGGCGCTGCGCATGACGTGGCGCGAGGATCTCTACCTCGTTCTCGGCAGCTACGACGACCAGAGCGGACTGATGACGCTCCAAGTCTTCATCAATCCGCTGGTGGTGTGGATCTGGCTCGGCGGCATCCTGATGGTGCTCGGGACCGTGATCGTGGTGATGCCGACGGCGGCCGAGCAGCGCGCGCTCGCGGCGGCGCTCGCCGTCGAGGAGCGAGGGCTCGCCGCGTGGAGCCAGTGATCGGCGGCACAGGTCGACGCGGGTGAACGCGACCCAGACCGACATCGAGGAGTCCCTCACATGCCAGTGCGGGTGCGGGCTCACGGTTCATGCGTGCAATCACCTCCAGTGTCCGTCGGGTATTCCGCTGAAGGAGGAGATCGCTTCACAGCTGGCGCTCGGCAAGACGCAGCCCGAGGTGCTGAGCTACTTCGCGGGCAAGTACGGCGAGAAGATCCTCTCGTCGCCGACGACGACCGGATTCAACATCGTCGCCTGGGTGACGCCGTTCGCGGTCGTGCTGATCGCGGCGGCGCTGATCGTCGTGCTGACGCGCCGCTGGCGGCGCCCGGTGCCGACAGGCGGTACCCCGTCGCCCCCCATCGCGCCCGCCTGGCGTGCTCGTCTCGACGCCGATCTCGACGACTTCGATGCCTGAGATAAGCGCGCTCGGGTACGCTGCCGGCCTGGCGCTCGTCGCCGCCGTCGCCTGGGCGATCGCGGCGCCGCTGTTGCGTGCCGTCGTGGTGGCGCCCGGCGCCGGTCCGGTCGATCGCGAACGCTACCGGCTCGAGAAGGAGCGTGACCTCGCGTACGCGGCGATCAAGGAGGCGGACTTCGACTTCCAGATGGGGAAGCTCTCGGACGAGGACTACGCCGCCCTTCGGCGCACGTACGAGGGCCGTGCCGTGGCGGCGCTCACGGCGCTCGATCGTCGCCGATGAGCGTTCGCGGCTTCCCTTTCCGAACCTCGTTCGGTATTCCCCAAGCATGACCGTCGTCGAGGCCGAAGCGATCGGCAAGTCGTTCGGCCGCGTTCGGGTGCTGCGCGACCTCACGTTGCGTGTCGAGGCCGGAGAGACGGTCGCGCTCTTCGGTCCGAACGGCGCCGGCAAGAGCACGCTCCTCCGCCTGTGCGCAACGCTTTACGAGCCGACCGCAGGCGTCCTCACGCTCTTCGGCTCCCGCCAGCGAGTGGCGGCGATCCGTCGACGCATCGGTCTCCTGAGCCATCAAAGCTTCCTCTATCCGGATCTGAGCGCGCGCGAGAATCTCGTCTTCTACGCCCGTCTCTACGGGCTCGCGCGGCCGGAGCACGCGGCGGACGCCTGGCTCGAGCGCGTCGGCTTGGGGGCGAGCGCGACGCGTCCGGTGCGCGTCTTCTCGCGCGGTATGGAGCAACGTCTCGCGCTCGCCCGCACACTGCTCCACGGTCCGGAGCTGTTGCTGCTCGACGAGCCGTGGAGCGCCCTCGACGCCGCGGCGGCGGATCTGCTGAGCGATCTGCTCGACGGGCTCCGCGCCGAGGGCCGGACGATCCTGGTCGCGACCCACGACTTCGCGCGTGCGTGCGCGCTCGCCGAGCGCGCAGTGATCCTGCACGGCGGCCGCGTCGTTTGGGAAGCGTCGCGACCCGACGCGATGGCGTCCGTCGCAGCCGTCTATCGCCAGGTGACCGGCGCGGTGGCGGCCTGACGCCGTGTGGTCGATCCTCCGCAAAGACCTGCTGCTCGAGTTCCGGACCCGCGAAGCGGTCTCGGCGGTGGTCGTGCTGGTGGTGCTCATCCTGCTCACGTTCACTTTCGCCTTGGATCCCGAGGGCGCACGTGCGGCGGCGCCGGCCGTGCTCTGGGTCACGCTCATCTTCGCCGGTCTGCTCGCGGTGCAGCGTGCGTTTCTCGTCGAGCGCGAGAGCGGCGCCTGGTACGGTCTCTTGCTCGGGCCGGTCGATCGCGGGGCGATCTTCGTCGCCAAGATGATCGGCAACCTCGTGGTGCTGGCGATTGCGGACGTGGTGTTGACGTTGCTCCTCGTGCTCGTGCTCGGGATCGGCGTACCTGCGGCGCCGCTCGAACTTGCGCTCGTCAACACCCTCGGGCTCGTCGGCTTCTCGGCGCTCGCGACGCTCTTCGCGGCGATCTCGGTCCGGCTGCGCGCGCGCGAGCTGCTGCTGCCGCTCCTCGTGCTGCCGCTTCTCGTCCCCGTCGTCATCTGTGCCGTCGAGGCGAGCCGGATCGTGCTCGCGGGCGGCGGCGCCTCCGCGGCCGGCGTCTGGCTGCGGGTCCTCGCGGTCTTCGACGTCATCGTGACCGTCGCGGGCTGGATGCTCTTCGAGCAGCTGGTGCTCGAATGAAGGCGCGATCGTGAGCGTGCGCGCGCGCATCGCGCCGTTCGCCGATACGGTGCTGCCGTGGCTCGCGTTCGCCGCGATGGTAACGGCGCTCGCGTGCGTGTTCCTCTACGTGCCGAACGAGCGCATGCAGGGTCCGGTGCAGCGCATCTTCTACTTCCACGTGAACTCCGCCTGGTCGGCGTTCATGGGCTTCGGGGTCGCTGCGGCGGCGAGCGCGCTGTTTCTCTGGCGCGGCGACCCGACGTACGATCGCCTGGCGCGCGCGGCGGTCGAGGTCGGGATGCTTTTCTGCACGATGGTGCTCGTGACCGGGCCGATCTGGGCGCGGCCCATCTGGGGCACCTGGTGGACGTGGGATCCGCGGCTCACGATGACCGTGATCCTGTGGACCGTCTATGCCGTCTATCTGGTGCTGCGCTCGATGGGGCAGGACGATCCGCAGATCGCCCGCTACGCCGCCGTGCTCGCCATCGTCGGCGTGCTCGACGTGCCGCTCATCATGATCTCGGTGCGGCTGTGGCGCGGCATGCATCCGTCGGTGATCTCCGCGCCGGCCGGGACGGGCGGCATCCAGGATCCGCGGATGATCGTGACACTCGTCGTCGCCTTGGTTGCGTTCGCGCTGCTCTTCCTCTGGCTGTTGTGGCGGCGCGCGGAGGCGCTCCGTCTCGAGGACGAGCTGCACGCGCTTGCGGACGACGCCGACGCGGTCGACGGCCGGGCTGCCGTCAGGAGAACGGCGCCATGACCGTACCGGATCGTTTTTGGTTTCTCTTCAGCGCGTATGGGGCCATCTGGACCCTGCTCGCGCTCTATCTAGTCCGCCTCGGGCGCCGCCATCGCGCCCTCGAGCGCGAGATCGAGGAGCTTCGGACACGGATCGGCCGCGACCGTTCATCCTGAGAGCCGGGCTCAAGCCTGCGTCACCCGAGTGACGCTGGTGACACGGACACAATCTTGAGCGCAGTCGGATGCTCGGCGGCCATCGCATGCCGGCGATTCGCGCAGGGTCGTGCGGGAGCGGTCCCCTGAGAATCATGGCATAGGCTTTGCACTTACAGCGCGGCGTGCCTCACGATCGCACCGCGGCGCCCGCGATCGCCGCTGCTGCCCGCCGCGACGGCTACGGAATCGCCGCCCTCGAGCAGTCGGACGTCGTCGCGATCAACACGTGGCTGGCGGTCACGCGTATCCGGACGACGGTGGCCGTCACCATCGCCGTCCCGCTCATCAGTCTCGTCGGCGGTATCAACCTGCCGTGGCTGCCCATCGTCCTGATCTGCGCCGCGACCGCGGCGCTCAACCCGCTTTACTACCGCGCCTTGGCGCGTGGCTCCGATCCGCGACGACTCGTCTACGCGCAGCTCGTCGTCGATACGCTCGCGATCGCCGCCGGCTTGGCGCTGCTCGGGCCCAATCGCATCCTCTTCCGCCATTTCTTCTTGATGACGATCGTGCCCGCGACCATGGTCTCAGGCGTCTGCGGCATCGTGATCACGAGCCTCAGCAGCCTGTGCTACGCTTACCTATTGTCGCTGAGCGAGTTCGACGTCCTGGCGCAGGCGGGCTCGTGGGCGCTCTTCTCCGCGTCGGTCTTTCTCTTCGGCCTCGTCGCCAACCAGAGCTTCTTCTACAAGCGCCATCTGCGCGACAAGAACCGGCACCTCGCGGCGACGAGCGACCGGCTCGCCGACGCCAACGCCGAGCTCAGCGTCACCGCCGAGACGGCGCTCGGGCTCCTCGAGGTGAGTCGCGCGCTCGGCACCTCGCTCGACCTCGGCGTCGTCATCGACCGCCTGCATCGCGATCGAGCGCCTGCGGACGGACTGGTGCGCCACCATTCTCGTCGACGCCGGCGCGTCCTCCGGCTATCGTCTGTTGGCGAGCCGCGGCCTCGGCGCGCCCCTCGACCACCCAATCGGCCACGGGTTCTGGGACTTCGGTGCGCTGGTCGCGGCCGAGGGCCTCGTCGAGATGACCGACGTGACGCGCGGTCCGGGCGTGCGCGCGCTGCACGAGTGGAAGATCGGCTCCGGCCTCTTCGCGGCGATGCGCTGCGGGAACCGCACGCTCGGCCTTTTCGCGGCCGGCTACCACGCCACGACGGAGGCCTTCGCGCCCTTTCAGCGGAAGCTCGCGGTCGGGATCGCGACCCAGGCCGCGGTCGCGATCGAGAATGCCCGCTTGCACGCGGCGCAGCGCGAGGAGGCGGAGATCTCCGCCGCGCTCTTGCAAGCGGCCGAGTTACTCGACGCCAACCTCGACGCCGAGGACCGCCTCGACCGCCTGACGGCGCTCACCTGCGCGCTCGTCGACTGCGACTTCGTCAACATTGCCCTCTACGACGCGTCGCAGAAGACCTTTCGCATCACTGCGGGTACGGACGTGCGCCGCGCCGACGTGCTCGAGGAGATCCGCGACCTCGAGTTCGAATTGCGGGAGTTCCCGATCCTCGCCGAGGCGGCGCGTACGGGATTCGCCGAGTGCCTCGACGGCGGCGGCGTCTCGTCCGTGCCGACGTACTGGTGGCGGCACTGGGGGCTGCGCGCGCTGATCGCGGTGCCGCTGACGCGCCGAGGCGAGGTCATCGGCGCCCTCATCGCCGGCTCACACGAGCGGACGGCGCCGTATCCGGCGAAGGTACGCCGCCTCCTCACCGGCGTCGCCTATCAGACCGTCGCCGCCATCGAGAACGGCCGCCTGGTGCGCAACTTGCGCGCGGCGAACAGCCTCAAGTCGGAGTTCATCGGTACTATGTCGCACGAGCTGCGGACGCCGCTCAACGCGATCATGGGCTACAGCGAGCTCCTGCGTGACGGCGACTTCGGGGCGATCACCGACCCGCAACGCGACATCTGCCTCAAAGTGCTCGACTACTCGCGCCAGCTCCTCGAGCTGATTCAGGCGACGCTCGACGTGAGCCGCATGGAGTCGGGCGCGCTGCCGGTCACGCTCGGACCCGTCGACGTCGCCGGGCTCCTCGATGAGCTCGCGACGCAGATCCCGGCGTCGTGGGTGAAGCCGGGTGTGTCGCTCACGTTCGATGCCGAGCGTGATCTGCCCGAGGTGCAGAGCGACCACGCGAAGCTCAAAATGATCGTACGGAACCTGATTCACAACGCCCTCAAGTTCACCGAGAGTGGATCGGTCGGTGTGCGCGCGGGCATCGCGGCGGACGGTGCCACCCTGCAGGTCACCGTCGCCGATACCGGCATCGGCATCACGTCCGAGGACCAGGCGATCATCTTCGAAATGTTCCGCCAGGTCGACGGCAGCGACCGGCGCCGCCACGACGGCGTAGGACTCGGGCTCTACATCGTACGTCGGCTTACCGCGATTCTCGGCGGCACGATCGCCGTCGAGAGCGAGCCCGGCTGCGGCTCGTGCTTCACGCTCCGCTTCCCGCTGGCGGGCGGCGCCGAGCGTCGCGGACCCGCCGTCACCGCGCTCTCCGCCTGAGCACGCGCGCCGCGTCGAGGCGCGGCGGTTGCGCGTCGACGTGCACCTGCGGTAGAGCGCCTACCGTGCTGGTTCCCTCTCGGGCCGCACGCAGCCATAGATCACACGCGCGATGGGGCGCGCGGAGGAGGTTCCATGTTGATAGGCAGCACGCGGCGTGGGCTCGGAATCGTGGCGGCATCGCTGGTCTTCTTGGGATGCGCCACCGTCGCCTCGGCGACTCAGAAGTTCGGACCGCTCGAGATCTCGGGCAACTTGCAATCACAGGAGCTGATCCGCCATTCCGATCCCAGCACGTACCAACTCATCCAGCAGCGGAACACGGCGCGCATCCGCATCGACTGGGATTGGATCCAGCGCAACGGCAAATGGCTCGACCGCTTCGACTTCTCGGATCTGATCGAGAGCTCCCATCTCTTCCTCCTCTATCGAGGCGTCTACGACAGCGTCTACGACTACACGCCCAATACGCGGGAGAAGCGTGAGTTCACCGGCGAGAGGACGGATCGTCGGTTCGACAGCCTGAACGACTACGACAAGGGTGCTCGCGACGCGTTGAAGTTCGAGAACGTGCTGCGCGAGGCGTACGTCGACATCAAGTTCCGCCACAACTTCAGCGTGCGCGCCGGCCGGCAGCAGATCATCTGGGGCGAGTCGGACGGATTCCGCCTCCTCGATCGCGCCAACAGCCTCGACCTCTCCTGGCACTTCCAGCAGGAATTGCCGCCTCCGGCGTTCGGCTTCGACGACCTGCGGATGCCGTTCTGGATGATCAAGGGTCTCTACGACGCCGGCAGCATCGGGTCGTGGAGCAACGTCTTCGCGGAGGCGTATTGGAATCCCGGAGATTGGTCTCCGAACAAGGTGACTTTTCTCCCGAATCCATGGGGCGTGCGGCTCGGCAACCCGCTCGAGAACCCGCGCAACGGCGCCTTCTTCCGGCCGTTTCGCGCCCACCGTCTGATGAACGGCACCTCGCTCTTCCGGCAGGGAAACTACGACCGCAATCCTATCGACAACAGCCAGTTCGGCATCCGCTTCAACGGCGTGACCGGCTCCGATACGCCCATTCTGCCGCAGGGGATGCAGCTGCAGATCGGCTATCTGTATCAGCGGTTCAACGGCGGTGGCGGTGCGAGCACCGAGGCAGCGGTGGCGCGCGGTATCAAGCCGACGCAGGCGGGCATCGAGCACACCAACGACTTGATCGCGAAGGGAACGTTGCCGGTCGAGTTCTACGCGCCTTACATCCATACCGTCGGCATCGCTGCCAACTACTTCGATGAGTTTACGAAGATTGTGTGGCGATCGGAGCAAGCGTTCGACTTCGGCCTACCCTTCTATTCATGCGGCCACAGCCCCAGTGCGATCGCGAAGCAGGGGCGATGCGTGCGCGAGAGCACGTACGCGCCGTTCCTCCCCGGTATCCGCAATCAGGACGTCTGGTCGGGCCTGATCGCCTTCGATCGTCCGACCTGGTTCCGACCGCTCAACAAGAAGACCACCTTCTTCCTCACGGGTCAGTTCTTCTGGACCTACATGGTCGAGAAGTCGAAGAGCACGATCGGCGGCCTCGATCTGCCGACGGTGACGCGCCCGCTGAATCAGGATCCTCCCCTCTCGTATCGCGACGACGTCCATCGCTGGGAGATGCTGACGACCTTCGCGATCCTCGGCTTCTACCGCGGCGGTAGCCTCGTGCCGTCGATGGTGTACCTCCTCGATCCGGTCAACAGCTACAGCCAAGAGGTCGTCTGGGGCGTCGACTACTTCGTGACGCCGAACGTCGGGGTGAACATCGCGCAGCGCTTCATCATCAACCCCACGCGGGAGATCAATTTCGAGCCGTGGGGACTCGGTGGCTTGAATCGCGGACGCTCGGAGACGGGCGTGCGCCTGACGTATCAGTTCTGATCGCGGTACGGCGGTAACGGCGATGCGCAACAAGGCGGAGGAGATCCGCTCGCGTCTGCGAGCGGGCCGGCCGCTCGTCATGCCGGGGGTGTACGATGCGCTCTCGGCGCGCATCGCCGCGCGCGCCGGCTTCGAGGTGATCTTCATCTCCGGCTATGGCGTGAGCGCCACCTACCTCGCCGAGCCCGACTTCGGCGTGCTCACCCAAACGGAGATCGTCGGCGCCGCGCAGCGGGTGTGCCGCGCCGTCGATTGCCCGGTGTTGGTCGACGTCGACACCGGGTACGGCAATGCCGTGAACGTCATCCGCACGATCGAGGAAGTCCGCCGCGCCGGCGCCGCGGGCGTCTTCCTCGAGGACCAGGTGTGGCCGAAGCGCTGCGGGCACATGCGCGGCAAGCGCGTGATCCCCGTCGGCGAGCAGGTGCAGAAGCTCCGCGCCGCCGTGCGCGCCCGCGGCGACGGCGACTGTCTGATCGTGGCGCGCACGGACGCGCGACAAGCGGTAGGGCTCGACGACGCGATCGCGCGCGCGCTCGCTTATCACGCCGCCGGTGCCGACGCCCTTTTCGTCGAAGCTCCACAGTCCGTCGATGAACTGCGCGAGATCGGTCGGCGTCTGCCCCCGCCGCTCGTCGCCAACATGGTCGAGGAGGGCGCGACCCCGCAGCTCTCGGTCGACGAGCTCGCCGCGATGGGCTTTCAGATGATCGTCTATCCGCTGACGGGCCTCTTTGCGGCGGCGCGCGCGATGGAAGAAGCGTACGGCATCTTGCGCCGTGACGGCCGCAGCCAAGGCGTGCGCGACAAGCTGCTCGGCTTCGACGCCTTCAACCGGCTGATCGGTCTCGACGAGAAGTACGCGCTCGACGCCGAGTTTCGCGACGACTGACGAACGCCGGATCCGGCCGGCGGAGCGTTAAGTCATCTCACGGTCGGCAGATGAGCTTGAGTTTGTCGCCGTCGGTACGGCCCGTATTCTTGGTCACCCTGGACGACAGGCGTAGCACGCTGTTCACCTTCACGACGATGTCCTTCCCGGGCGTGCAGTTGCTGAGCTGATCGCCGCCAGCGTCGGCGGGATCGAGGGGCGGGAGAAAGACGACGGTTGCGCCGAGGTCGCAAACGCCGTCGTTGCTCCCGAGTAACCTATCGCACTGATGATTGTTGGGAATCGTGCAGGTCTTGCCGCGTGCGCCGGCGCGACAGCGATCGGGAACGGTCGCCCCGCCTGGTGGCGCGAGTTCCGCGACAGCTTGGGTGATGGTCGCGAGAGCCGCGGCATTCGGCGGCCGATTGAGCCGCAAGCCACCGACGTCGAACGTCCGAATCTTGCCACGCTCGCAGCCCGCGATGCCCGATCGATTCAGGCAGACTCCGACGCGGAACGTACACTGACCGGGGATGGAATCGAAATCGCACGGCGCGCCATCGTTGCATGTCTGGGTACGCTGACCCAGGTCGCCGGGCGGGGAGTCGAGCGTCCACGCGTTGAGGCACTCGCGCGTCGAGAACTCGTTCTTGCCCACGACGTTGCGCGTACAGGTGGCCAAGCAGCCACTTCCGGGAACACCGTTGAGCGCGGCCCCGAGATCGCATTCCTCATCGCACTCGACCTCGCCGTTGCCGCAGCTGGCGATTTTGCAGACGTTGGAGCACTCGAGCGGGCCGGGAATGCAGATGTTGGCGAGACCGGGATCGCAGGCTTCCCCGACGCACACACCATCGCCAGCGCCGGGCGCGGTGTCGCAGTCGTCGTTGCCGTGGCACGCCGCGCCGACGGTCCCCTGCGAGCAGCCGCCGTCGATCACGCCGTTACCGCACTCGCGCAGGCAGGTGGCGCTGCAGCCGTCGCCGGGCGCCGTGTTGCCGTCGTCGCACTCCTCGAAGGGCGGCGTTCCTTTGCTGTGGATGAAGCTATCGCCGCAGGTCGGCAGCTGGCACGTATTCAGGCAGTCGTCCTGATTCGAGCTGTTGCCGTCGTCGCACTCCTCGCCGGGATCGACGACGCCGTCGCCGCAGCGCGGGGGATGGATGGTGTGACAGATGGCGTCGCAGGTCGCGGTGTTCGGCGGCTCGCACTCCTCGACGCCGCGCTCGAGGAAGCCATCGCCGCAGAAGGCGTTCTTGCAGCCGAGCACGCAGGCGTCGTCGTTCCGACTGTTGCCGTCGTCGCATTCCTCGCCGGGTTGCACGATGCCGTCGCCGCAGAAGGGCAGGAAGCGGCACGTGGCGTCGCAGTTGGCGCTGTTCGGCGGCTCGCACTGCTCGAAGGGAGGGGTGCCCCGGGTGTGGATGAAACCGTCGCCACAGCTTGCCGGCTGGCAGGTCTTGAGGCAGTCGTCGTCGTTGCGGGTGTTGCCGTCGTCACACGCCTCGCCCCCGACGATCAGGCCGTCGCCGCAGATGGGTGTGCACACGGAAAGGGTATTGATGACGTTGGAGCAACTCCATCCGGTCTCGGCTTGGCACGTCGCCGAGCACCCGTCTCCGCCGGTGGTGTTGCCGTCGTCGCAATTCTGCCCCCCGGTCGGACCATTCTCCTGGAAATCGAGGATGCCGTTGCCACAGAGCGTGGTGTCGGCGATGTGGTCCGGTCCGGCGTCGACGCAGACCGTGTCCGGAGATCCCTTGCCGACGGCGACTTGCTGGAAGTCGTCGCCCGTAGCCGTGGTCTGCGCGATGCCGTCCGCGCCCGTCGAGACAAACGGCACGGCGACGTCCGCAGGGTTCACCGTCGTCTCGAGAACGGCGTTGGCGCCGGGGACGATGCATGCGCCACCCGGGCAGAGCTGGCACAGCCGGTTCGCGGTCGTCGCGATCAGGTCATCGCCGCTCGGGATGCTTTGTAGGATGTTGTCGCCGCCCGGACAGATGACGGCGCTCAGCGTATCGTCGCCCGCCGGAACCGAATCGATGACGTCGTTGCCGCCAACGAAGGGATCGTGAATCTCCGGTTGGTAGGGATCGCTCTTCCCCGGGGGCACTCGTAGAACATCGTCGCCGCCGAGCAGCGCCGGCGTGATGTCGTCGCAGATGCCGTTGTCCGACGCCCCGGGCAGTCCCGAGCGGATGACGACGTTCGAGCCGGGGGCCATGGCGCCCTTGGCGACGACCTGAAAGTCCTGGGCCCACGTCGGGAACGCGGTGCCAACAATCAGGACGGCGAGAGCGAGGACATGCGCGACGCAGGTGAGTGGCCGCGCGGTCATGGGGACGCGGCGAGAATGGGCGATCATCATCGGATCCTCCCGTGGCGATGCGGAGTGTGGGCGCGCCTGAGGCGAACGTCACGGTTAGCGCCGTGGGAAGCGACCTGTCAACGAGAAAATGCAGCGCCGGCGATTGCCGATGACGTATTGCGGCGACGGTGATGACGAAGACAAATGTGCGCCAAAATGGCGCAATATGTTGTGCTCCATAATGTAGCAATATTTCGCGAAGCGTCGGGGCCGGCGCGCCTCGATCGAGGCGATTTTTCTTGACACGTACCGCCCCACGGAACCAATGTTACGCGTAGTTCGACGCGCCACGACCGCCGTGCCGACGCACCGCGTGCCGACAGAGGAGGAACCATGAGGCCGCTACAGGATAACCCCTCAGTCCGTCTCGTCGTCCTCGTACTCGCGTTTGCCGCCGTGCCGCTGTTGCGCCCGGCACCGGCGCAGGCGAAGAAGCTGAATTGCCGAAACCTGATCTTCCAGGGTGACGCGGGTACTTGCGGAATTCTGGACGTGGTCCAGATCCGCATGGTCGACGTTAAGAGCGACGAACTCCACCGCTCCTGCGATATCTTCGTCCAGACCGGCGAGAGCGCAGACAGTTTCGGCGGCCGCATACCGCGCGACGTCGGCGCGTTCGGAGACTGCACCCCGGACTTCACGACCCCGCCGCCTCTCAAGAAGTGCTGGAACGGCAGCAGTGGTGGCTCCTGCAAGTACACGTGGAAAGGGAAAAAACGGCTTCTCAACGTGTGTTGTTGGGAGACCCCGAATTGCACGGGGCGCAGGGTCGGCAATTATTGCAATGGCGGGTCGAATCCATTCGCGAAGTGCACGATACCCGCCGACTGTCACGATGGTGGGGTCTGCAACATGCGGCTCGGCACTCAGGGCATCTCCGCGCAGAAACACCTCCTGACCGATACCGAGCCGTGGCTCCCGACACCCGTGCCGGTCGCAATCGTCTCGACGCTGGTGGCGCTCGATCCCATCGGCATGACGCAGCTGCCGTTCCCGTCGCTCGGGTCCTGCCGTGCCCGTATCGCCCAAAGCATGCAGTTTCTCGCCCTCACGGCGGTCCACCGTCTGGTCGATTGCCACCGCCGGCAGATGCTCGGCGAGCCGATCGCCGACTGCAACTCGGTGAACCCCGAGTCCGATCCGACGGACGCGATCTCAAACGCCGAGGACCTGGTGACCGCCGCGGCCGGCGCGTGCGTGCCTGGCGGATCGCCGCGTGCTCTCGGCTACGGCACCTGCCCAGCGCCGTGCACGATGTCGATCAATACCTGCGCCGCGCCGGTGGCGCAGGTCGGCGTGTCCTGCAATACGGATACGGATTGTGATTCGGCACCCGCCGCTGCCGATGGCAAGTGCGGGCGCACACAGGATTGGGCCGCCGCGGCCTCCTGCATGATCTGTCAGGCCGAGGACGCCGTCGTGGCGGCGATCACGGATAAGTACGGTAATGCCGGCCCCGGCATGCAGCTGGAGGACGTGAAGTGTCAGGATGCGATCGGCAGAACGTTCGCCGGCCTCCTGCAGACGCAACTCGCCGTCACCGCCCAGTGCCAAAAGGGCCTCGACGGCGGCAAGGTCCTGCTGGCGTTCTGCCAGAACGGCCAGTGCGTCGCGCCCCCGAACAGCATCGGCCTCGACTGCATGACCAACGACAATTGCACCCCGCCGGACACGCAGCTTTGCAAGTACGCCGATCAGGGCAAGACGCGAGCGCTAGCAGAGATCGGGGCGCGCCTCCGGCTCGAGCAGGTGTGCCAGAATACCGACTTCTTGCTCCTCGACACCTGCGACATCGATCTGCCGGGAGTCGAGGATTGCGTCATCGGCAACGGTCGTACGACAGGGACCACAATAGCCGACGTGATCTTTCCGGAAGGCTTCGGCCACGACGTACCCCCGCCCCCGGGGCAGTAGGCTGGTGGAGGTTCCAGCGATAGCGACGCATGACCTCGGCGTGGTAACGGGCGACGGCGTCGGCGGCACCGGCGTCCTCCGCCGCCGCCGGTCGCTGCAAATCCGTCCGTCGGGTCACCGCTCGGAATCGGCGGCGCGGGCGTAGCGCGCCAGCAGCGCCATCAGAAGCAGGAAGGGTGCGGCGGTGAGCGCCATCTCGAGCGCCGATCCCTCGGCGGGCGCGCGCATGGCGACGGCGGTCGCGAGGCCGCTCACGACGAGCCCCGCGATACCGATCCCCATGAGCGCGTCGCCGGCGATCAGGCCCGACGCGAATAGCGTTGCCCGATCGCTGGCGGGCTCGGCCTCCGCCGAGCGTGCGAAGAGCGCGCGCAGAATGCCCCCGAAGATGAGCGGCGTGGAGGTGGTGATCGGCAGGTAGAGGCCGATCGCGAACGCCAGGGTGACGACGCCCGCGGCCTCGGCGGCGAGCGCGAGCGCGGCGCCGAGCAGCATGAGCGCCCACGGAAGATGCCCCGCCATCACCCCGCTCGCGAGCGTCGCCATCAGCTTCGCCTGCGGCGCCGGCAACGCCGGCGACCCGAGCGTGTAGGCGGCGTCGAGCAGGAAGAGCACTGACCCAGCGCGCAGGGCGGCCGCGACGACGCCGATCATCTGGCCCACCTGGAGACTGCGCGGCGTGGCGCCGAGGAGGGCGCCGGTCTTCAAGTCTTGGGCGAGGTCGCCGGCGAGCGCGATCGCGATGGCGACGATTGCGCCGACGGTGATGCTCGCCGCGAGGCCGGCGGGACCGCGCTCGCCGGCGGCCGCGAGGCAGAGGCTGGTCGCGAGGAGCGCCGTGATCGTCATCCCCGAGACCGGCTGCGACGTCGTACCGACGAGGCCGACGATGCGACCGGAGACGACGACGAAGAAGAAGGCGAAGAGGACGGCGAGCGCGGCGGGAAGCACGCTCAGATGCAAGGGTGGAAGGAGCCAGAGCGCCAGCGCCAGGGCGCCGAGCCCGCCGAGCACCACCCGCGGCGCGAGATCGCGCTCGGTACGCGGCACCGCGGCGCCGTGCGCCGCGCTCGGGCGCAGGCGCCGCAGCGCCGTCGCCATGATCGGCATCGCCCGCACGACCGCGGAGATGCCGCCGGCAGTGACGGCGCCGGCGCCGACGTAGCGGACGTAACGGCTCCAAATCTCCGTCGGCGTGAGCGCTTCGAGAGCGGGAACGCCGAGCAGCCCTCCGAGCGTGCTGCCGCCGGTGAGGTCGAAGAACGGGATCAGGATGCTCCAGCCGATCACGCCGCCGGTCAGGATCGTGAGCGCGATCCGCGGACCGATCAGATACCCGACGCCGAGAAAGATCGGTGACAGCTCGGCGCCGATCGTGGCCTTGTGCCAGCGCGCGACGCTGACGACGACGGTCTCCCGCCAGAGCACGAGGCCGCGCATAGCGAACTGATAGAGGGCGCCGACGCCGATGCCGGCGAAGACCGGCCGCGCGCTCGCGCTGCCGCGATCGCCCGCGATCAACACCTGGGCGCAGGCGGTACCTTCGGGAAACGGCAGCGTCGCGTGCTCCTCGATCGTGAGCGCGTGCCGCAATGGGATCATCAAGAGGATGCCGAGGACGCCCGCCGCGGCGCCGATCAGGAAGATCTGTAGACCCGAGGGATGCAGCTCGAGGAAGATCAACGCCGGGACGGTGAAGATGACGCCCGCGGCGAGCGACTCGCCGGTCGACGCGATCGCGTGGACGATGTTGTTCTCGAGCACGGTGCCGCGGCGCAAGAGCCCGCGCAGCACCGTCATCGACAGCACCGCCGACGGGATCGACGCCGAGACGGTGATCCCAACTTTGAGGCCGAGGTAGGCGTTCACCATGCCGAACGTCAACGACAATACGATACCGAGTCCGATCGCGAGCGGCGTGAGCTCACGCGGACTCGCGGTCGCCGGCACGTAAGGACGAAGCGGCGGTGCGCTCATATGCTCGGACGGCGCGCGAAGAAGTGCACGACGCGATACGCGGAGCCGGCGACGATTGCGTCGACGCGACGGAGGGTGGCCGCCGCCCTGTGCCACGGGTCCGCCGCCGGCAGCCGGCTCGCGAGCAGGCGCTCGAGCCGTGCCCGCGCCGACAGCACGACCGACGACGTCTCCGGACGCTCCGCGGTCACGTCCTCGTGCACGACGTGGTGGAACCCCGCGGCGTCGAGCGCATCCAGGTACTCGTCGATCGTCCCGTGACGCCACGGTGCGCCGAGCGGCGGCACGGCGGGCGAGCGGCGCACGACTTCCTGGAGCGCGAGCGGACAGCCCGGCCGCAGCACCCGGAAGAGCTCGGCGAGCGCGCGTCGGCGGTCGAGCGCGTGGTGCAAGGCCTCGACGCTCCAGACCTGGGTGAAGACGCCGTCGCGCGCCGGCACCGCCTCGAAGGAGGCGGCGACGCCGCGCACGCGGGTCGTCAGGCGCGCGCGGCGCGAGAGTCGCGCGCCGGCGGCGACGCTGCGGGGAGAGGCATCGAGTGCCACGACCCGGCATCCGTAGCGCAGTGCCAACCAGCGCGCCGCGCCCCCGAAGCCGGCGCCGGCGTCGAGGACGACCACGTACTTGCGGAAGTCGCCGTGGCGCGTCAGGCGATCCAGCAGGCGGAGACTCGGGCCGCCGATACGGTCGAGGCCGTAGAACGGATCATGCGCGGGCGCAGGCGTCGCCAGGGCGAGCTCGCGGATCAGCGATAGCATCGCCTCCTCGACGGGCGGCGAGATCGCGTCGTAGAGCGCCTCGACCGTCGGCTCGGCGTTGCCGCCGGCGTCCCCGCCGGCATCCCCGGCATCGCTCGGCGTCATTGCAAGCGCGCGATGCTACGGGCCGCGAGGGGGGAAGGCAACGCCGAGGGTACGCCGTGTGCCGCACGTTTCGCGCCTAGCCAGCGGACCTGGCGAGCAGCTATGCTCGACGTATGGCGAGCAAGCACCCCGCATATCACATGGCCGGCATCCCGCGACTCTCGCCGTCGTCGGCGAGCCCGTCTCCCGAGATCGAGCGCCGACTGCGCGCCGCATTCCCGGAGATCTGGGCGCGCTACGAGTGGTTGTGTGCCGCGCGTGCGGTGGCGCGGCGAGTCCACAAGAGTTCCTGAGCGCCGGACGCGGCGCGCAGCTCAGCTCTCGTCGTCGGCGCTCTTCCCGAGCGCCACTTTCTTCTCGACGATCGTCATCGGGCCGCGATGCGAGAACACCACGACGTCGTCGGGTACCTGGGTACCTTGCAGCTTGAGGATCACGCGCATGCGCTCCTCGGCCTCACGCGTGACCACGTCGCTCTTGCTGACCCCGAGCTTGTCGGTGTCTTGGCGAACCGTGTACTCGCGCGTCTCCTTCTGAAACTCCGCGTCCGAGAGCCGGTAGGTCTTGTCGTTGGTGCGGATGGCGATGCGGTTCTCGAGCATCGCCCGCTTGCTCGGATCGACCTCGCTCAAGACCAGGGAGCCGGGCTCGCGACGGAGCTTCTGCGCGACCTCCTGGAGGAGGTCTTCATCCTCGGTGAGCGCACGCTGGTGCGCCTGCGCCAGCATCAGCGCCGTGAGCGGCAGGACGAGCGTGGCAAAGCTCACGACCGTGCCGACGCCGAGCCGGCTGTTGACGCGCAGATGGCGCCCCAGGTCGGAGAGCACGAGATCGAATCCGATCGGCAACGCCACCGCGACCACCGCCACGGCAAGGACCATGGTTCCGTCGAGACCGCCGCGCAGGCGATGCGAGAGTACGATGAACGCCGACACCAGCAGCGCGGCGTACAAGGCCAGCACCCAGCGCTTCGGGGACTCGTCGTAGATCATCGCCAAGGCCGCGGCGGCGCCGACGAGCGCCAGCACCGAGCCGACGTTGCCCTCGGTGTAGATCATGCCCCCCGCGAGCGCGAGCGACACGGCCGTCACGGCTCCGAATACGAGGCCGACGGCGAAGGTTCCGAGGTGCGGTCGATGCATGAGCGATCCTCCGAGTCGAGTGCAGTATACCGGAGCACGTTCAGCGGTCACAATGGCGTAGTGCGGGTCCGCTGCCGCATACCCGGCTCACGCGTTGGCGGCGGTGCGACCGGCCTCGCGCTCGTCGGGCTCGCGCCGCGGCAGACGTAGGGTGAACCGGCTGCCGACGCGTGGCGTCGAGGTGACCTCGATCCGGCCGTCGAAGCAGTCGCTGACGATGTCGCGTGAGATCGAGAGGCCGAGCCCGGTGCCTTTGCCCGGGGGCTTGGTGGTGAAGAGCTCTTCGAAGATGCGGTCGAGGTGCTCGGGTGCGATGCCGCAGCCGGTGTCTTGAACCGCGATCGCGACTTCCTCGGACGTTGCCTCCACTTCGACGACGATGCGTCCGTCGGCGCTGCCGTGGTCCTCGTAGGCGTCGATGGCGTTGGTGATGAGGTTGGTGAGGACCTGCCCGAGCTTCCCGGGATCGCCGTAGAGCATCAAGCTTTGCGGGCAGTCGACGGTCACCGAGCACGACGACAGCCGCAGGCGATGCGAAAGCAGAAGACGCGTGTCCTCGATCAGCCGCGGCAGGTCGAAGGGACGCTCCTGGACGGCGTCGAGATTGCGCGTGTGCGCCTTGATGCTGCGGATATACCCGGCCGCCTTCGTCGTCCACTTGGCGACGTTCTCGACCGACTCGTACAGCTCCGCGGCGAGCTCGCGGTGATCGTCTTCGGTGACCGTCGTGTCGCCGATCGACACGCGGTACTCCCCCACCAGATCCCCGATCATCTTGAGCGCGTTCAACGAGGCGCCGAGCGGCGTGTTCACTTCGTGCGCGATGCCGGCGGTGAGGCGCCCGAGCGCCGCCATCTTCTCGGCGTGCACGAGGTTCTCCTGGCTGCGCTGCAGCTCGTGATAAGCGCGCTCGAGCTCCCCGAGCGAGCGCGCGAGCTCGCGGTTCGTGGTCGCGAGCTCCTGTGTCCGCTGCGTCACCTTGTGCTCGAGGCCGACGTTCAACTCCTCGATCTTCCGATAGGAGAGCGCGTTGACGATCGCGACCGACGCTTGATTCGCGAACGTGTGCAGGAAGTCGAGGTCGTCGAGCGTGAAGAGCGTCCCCGATTTCTTCGCGCCGAGGACGATGAATCCGCTCAGTTCGCCGCGGACGCGCAACGGCAGCACGAGATCCGCGCCGAGTCCCTCGAGCAGCGCGCGGCATGCGCGCTCGGCCGTTCCGAGGCTGAGGTCGTCCGCGAAATCGTAGACGCTCATCGCCCGCACGGTGCGTTGCAGCCGCACGACGAGCGCGTGCTCCGGCGGAATCGGCGCCGGGAGCTCCTCGAGGAGCGCCCGGCCTCGGACGAGCGCGAAGCTGCCGTCGGCGCCGCGCAGCCAGACGGCGGCGCGCTCGATCAAGAGCGCCTCGCAGATCGTCTGCAGCGTCAGCGCGTAAATCTCCTCGACGTTGAGCATCGTGACGAGCGCGCCGCTTGCCCGCTCGAGGGTCTTCTGGGCGTTGTGGCTCGTTCGGTAGTAGAGGCGGTCGACGGTGCGCTGCACCGCCTCGCGCATCGGCGTCAGCAGCCCGATCATCAGCAGGCTGAAGATCAGCGGAAAGGCCGGCGAGTGCGTCACGCTCGTGGTCTGCAAGGCCACGCCGAGGCCGAGGCCGAGGACGGCGTAGATCAGCATCACGATGCCGCTCAGCAACAGGTAGTTGACGCCGCGACGAAGCACCGCGTCGATCTCGAAGAGGTCGAGCTTCACGACCGCGTAGGCGAGGCTCAACGGGAAGAGGAAGGCGGTGAAGGCGGCGAGGTTGACCGGCTGCTCGCCGCCCGAAAGCCCGGACATGGTCACCAACCACGCCGGGATCGCGAAACCGGTCACGATGCCCAGCAGCACGATGCCGAGCCGCTTGCGCACCAAAACCGAGGAACTCGTCCAGTAGGCGTAGATGCCGGAGACGATCAGCCCGACACCGGCGAATCCCAGCGCCGACATGCAGAGGTTGTGGACGCGCGAGTAGGTGTCGGCGTCGTACAGGAAGACTTGGTAGATCGCGACAACCGCGAGATCGGCGGCGTACACCGCCGCTAGCACCGCACGCCGATAGCGTCCCAAGCGTAGCACCGGGAACACCAGCATCAGGTGCAGGAACGTCGCCGGCAGGAGCGCCTCGGTCGTGACGTGGAGTCGGAAGAGCGCCGCCGGTCCGTAGAGGTCCATGCCCGTCAAGACGAACGCCCCGGCGTTCAGTACGAGCACGACGGTTCCCGTCGTCGTCGCGCCCACGGGTCCGAGGATCCAAACCGCGAGGCCGACGCCGGTGAAGATCACACCGTTCAAGAAGTAGGCGCCGAAAAGCGAGACGTAGTCGCTCAGCGAGAAGCGCATCGACGCGATCGTGCGCTTCTCGCGGGTGTGGCGCGTGGCGAGCTCGTAGTGGAACGGGGTTCCCGGTGGCTCGGCGGCGACGGCGTCGTACACGTCGCGGGCGCTCGCGACTGGACGCCCATCGAGCCGCACGAGCTCGTGTTGGTAGATGCTCTGCTCTTGCAGCCCCGTCCAATGAGCGAGCCCGACCGACGGTACGACTCGGTTGTCCATCAGAAAGAACCCGGGGAACGTCCGATTGATCCATCCGAAGCTGTTGGCGAGCGCGCCGACCGCGATCGTGACGGCGACCAGCGTGTAGACGGCGATCGCGAGCTGCCGCGCGCGCACGCGCGGACGCGCGGATGCCGGCATCAGACGTCCCGTCGCGCGCGCCGTCGAGGCAGCACGAGCGCGAGCCCGAGGAGGGCGCAGGCGACGCCGAACCCGTCGCCGACGCGCGTGTAGAGCGAGAGTTCGCGGCGCGGGCTCACCTCACCGATCGCGACGCCGCTCCGATCGGCGTCGAGCATGCCGAACGGCCGTCCGACGGGATCGATGAATCCGGAGATGCCCGAGGCCGCGGCACGGGCGACGAAGCGGTGGTTCTCGACCGCGCGGAAGACCGCAATCGAGAGATGCTGGATGCCGGCGCCGAGCCCGGCGCGGTCGAGCCAGCCGTCGTTCGAGAGGTTGAGCAAAATCTCGGCGCCGGCGCGCGTCAAGCGGCGGGCGAGATCCGGAAAGATCACTTCGTAACAGATGAGGACGCCGACACGACCCGCTGCGGTCGGAAAGACCGTGCTCTCGGCTCCGGCGCTGAACTCGCTGTCCGAGTCGGCGGCGAGCGCCTCGTTGAAGGTGAGCGGTCGGTACTCGGCGAACGGGACGAGCCGTATCTTGTCGTAGGTCGTCACGGAGCCCGCCGCTGCGATGTGGTAGGCGGAATTGAAGTAGCGCGTGTGCGACGGCTCCTCCGCGACGCGCGGCGCACCAAAGATCAACCCTGCCGGTGTCCGGTGCGCGAGCTCGCGGAGCGCCGTCAGCAGTCCGGCATCACGCTCGGGATAGAAGGTGAGCGCGTATTCCGGCCAGACGAGCAGGTCGGGATGACTCTCCGCGATCGTGCGTCGCGACAAACCGACGTACGCGAGGAGATTGCGCTCGGCGTTGCTCCGCTCCCACCGCCAGCTCGAGGGCAGGTCGCCTTGCACGAGGGCGAGGATCGCGGTGTCCCGCGGCGACGTTTCGGTCGTGCGGGCGATGCGCCAGTCTCCGTAGACGATGCACGACGCCACGAGGGCGAGCGCGACTGCGAGCGGCGCGGCGGCGCGCGCCAGACGACGCGGGCGCGCCGTGCGCGTCGCCGTACGGACCGCGAGGTAGACGCCGACGTTCACCGCCGCGATGACGAACGAGAGCGCGTAGACGCCGCCGAGATCCGCGACCTGGATGAGCGGCAGCCGCTGCCACTGCGAGTGGCCGAGCAGCTCCCACGGGAGTCCGGTGAACAGGGTCGCGCGCGCCAACTCGTACGCCACCCACAGGGCCGGAATGCCGAGCAACGCGTGCCACCGCCCGCGACGGAGGAGCGTGCGAGCGGCGACCGCGAACAGCCCGACCCAGCCGGAGACGAAAAGCGCGCAGATGAGGGCGCCGAAGGCCGTTGCCGCGACGATACCGGCGGTGAAGTACGCCGCCACCGCCCCCACCACCCAGGGAACGACGGCCGCGAAGAAGACCGCGCCGTACACGGCGCCGGCGAGGAACGCGCCGCCCGCACTCGCGCGCGACAGCACCGCCAGGAGTGGGACGAGCGCGATCCATGCGCTGGCGTCCTGGCCGTACGGCGGGAACGCGGCCGCGTAGAGCATACCTCCGGTCAGCACGAGTGCGAGATCGAGGAGTCGCGGGCGCATCGCAGCCTCGAGCGACCGCGGCTAGCCGGCGGCGGATGCCGGGCGCGGCTCACGCTCCGGCGCGCCGCGCGGGGATGCGAGTGGGCCCGGCGCGCGTCGCAGCCGGACGAAGAACGTCGCCCCCTCGCCGAGCGTCGACTCGACGGTAACGTCGCCGCCCATGAGACGCGCGAGTTTGCGCGCGATCGGGAGGCCGATGCCGGTTCCGGGTTGCGTCCGCGTGCTGCTGCCGTCCACCTGGCGGAAGGGCTCGAAGATGCGGTCGTGGTCCTCGCGCGCGATTCCCATGCCGGTGTCCTGCAGCGCGAGGCGCACGCTGTCGTCGCGGACGTCCGCGCGGACCATGATCGTCCCGGCGGAGGTGAATTTCACCGCGTTCGAGAGGAGGTTCATCACGATGACGCGCAATTTTGCGGGATCGGCGGCGACCGGCGGCAGCGTATCGGGGACGCGCCACTCGAATCGAATTGGCTTCTCGCGGATCAAGATCGTCGCAGAACGCTCGAACTCGCCGCGCAAGGTCGCGCCGTCGACGTCGGTCGCGCGCGAGATCGTGACGCCGGCGTCGAGGTCGGAGAGCCCGAGGAAGTCGTTGACCAGCCGGAGCAGCATCTCCGCGTTCTGGTGGATGCGATCGAGGGTGTCGCGGCCCGCCGACTGCGGCGGCTGATCCTCTTTCAGGATCTGCGTGTAGCCGAGGATGATGTGCAGCGGCGTCCGGAACTCGTGCGAGATGTTGGCGAGAAGCTGCGACTTCAAGATCTCCGCTTCACGCACTCGGCGCAGCTGCTCATAGGACTTGATCGCCACCTTGACCCAGAGGAGGAGCTTGTCCGGTCCTTCCGCCTTGTCGTGGTAGCCTTGGATGTCGAGCTTCTGGAGCATCTCGCGCGGCGGCTTCTCGCCCGAGTATCCAGTCTGCAAGACGATCTGCACCTGCGTATCGATCTTGCGAATCTCGGCAATCAGCTCCTCGCCCGTCATGCGCGGCATGAAGTAGTCGACGAGGAGGAGGTGCACCTCGTGCTGCGCGAAGAGCTCGAGCGCCCGCTGGCCTCCGTCGGCGAGCAGCACCTGGTGACCCTCGCGCTCGAGCAGGCGCTGGACGGACGTGAGCGTCTCCTCCTGGTCGTCGACGACCAGGATCGTATAGCCGGACGCATCGCCCACGGTGCGCTTTCGAGTCACGGTTGGCGCACATGCGAAGCAAGAAGCGTTCCCGTGCGCGGGGGGGTGCGAACCAAAAATCACAGCATTTGCACCGCCGTTCACGGCGCGTGCGGGTCCGACGTGTCACATGATTGCGAGGAGTGGCACTGTCCCGCCACTTGCGTTCAGTGCCGGCGCGGACGCATGCGAGACCGCATGGCGTCCGCGCTCGTGCCGCGTCAGGGCGCGCCGCGCCGGCGCGGCGCTGCGAGTCGGCGCGCCATCGCCCGCTCGACGTAGCGTGCGAGCATGTCGCTCTCGAGGTTGACGCGGTCACCGGGTCGCCGGTCACACAACGTGGTGACGGCCAGCGTGTGCGGGATCACCGCGACCGTGAACGATCGCCGCGTGCAGGCAAACACCGTGAGGCTGATGCCGTCAACGGCGATCGAGCCCTTCTCGACGAGATAGCGGCCGAGCGACGCCGGCAGCGCGAATCGATACAGCGCGCCGTCGCCCTCGGGTGTGATCGCGCGCAGCGCGCCGGTGCCGTCCACGTGGCCGAAGACGAGGTGACCGCTCAGGCGGTCGGCGAGGCGCAGCGAGCGTTCGAGATTGACGCGCGTCCCGGGCCGCAGGCCACCGAGGGTGGTGCGCCGCAGGCTCTCCGCCGAGACGTCGACGGCGAACGTCGCGCCGCGGACGCGGGTGACGGTCATGCAGGCGCCGCTCACCGCGACGCTCTCGCCGATCGCGAGGCCGCGCGGCCCGCCCCGGATCGTGAGGCGCGCGCCGCCTCGTCTCTCAGGGGTGAGCGCCGTCACCTCGCCGACGCGCTCGATGATGCCGCTGAACACCGGATCAGTCGGCGACGCGAGCCGTCGCGTCGATCAGCGGGGGCGGCCCAGGTAGCGCGCGAGCCAGCCGCTGCTCTCCCGCTTCGCGAGCTCGTCGAGCTCGCCCTTGTCGAGCCACATGCCGCCGCAGTTCACGCACTCCTCGACGGTGACGCCGAAGTGATTCGCGGCGGCGAGACCCTCGCCGCACTTCGGACAACGCATGTGCACACCGGTGCGCCTGTCCGCGGCCTGTTTGCTCGTTTCTTGCGTGCGCATCTTTTCGACCAGATCGCGATCGCGCTCCGCGAAGAACTTGTCCTCGCGCGCACGCTCGAGATCACGAAGCTTGTCCCCGTAGCGGTCTTTCTCGTCAGGCATCGTCGAGCCTCCGTTTCTCCGCATGACTCCCGGCCGGTCGCCAGCCCGTTCGCTCCTCTAGACAGTGCAACCACGCCTTCGCACGCGGGCTCTCGGTCGAGAGCAACGACAGACCCATGATCAGGAACAAGATGCCCTGCAGGAAGGGCAAGAATAGTCCGATCACGCCGAGCACGAGGAGCAGCACGCCGATCGTGATTTTGCCGAATCTCCAGAGTCGCTGCTTCATCAGTACCGTGCCGACGAGGGTCGATTGTACAGGCGCCCGCGCCGGACCGTCAATTCAGCGGATGCCGTCGCCGCGACACGAGGAACGATAATTTGGAAGCCGGTCGGCGACATGTCAGGATGCCGACTCACATGCAGCACGGCATCCGTCGATGATCCCGCTCCGTGACACCGTGCCGTCGGAGACGGTTCCCGTGATCACACGCCTGCTGATCGCGGCCAACGTCCTGGTGTTTCTGTACCAGGTGGGACTCGGCGAAGCCGGCGAGTCATTCATCCGCGCGTACGGGCTCGTGCCCCGCCGCGTCCACGCCGACCACCTCGCGACGCTCAGCCCGCTCGTCACCAGCATGTTCCTCCACGGAGGATGGATGCACCTGCTCGGCAACATGCTCTACCTCAACATCTTCGGCGACAACGTCGAGGACCGCCTCGGTCACCTTCGGTATCTCGCGCTCTATCTCGTCACCGGCATCGTCGCCGGCGTCGCGCAAATCACCATCAATCCGCACTCGTCGCTGCCGATGGTGGGGGCGAGCGGGGCGATCGCAGGCGTTACCGGCGCATATTTTCTCTTCTTCCCGCGCGCCCGGGTGGTGACGTTGATACCGATATTCATCTTCCTCCAGATAGTCGAGTTGCCGGCCGTCTTGTTCCTGTTCTTCTGGTTCGCGTTCCAATTGCTCCTCGGCATCGGCTCGCTCGGCACGGAGACGGCCGGCGGCGGCGTCGCATTCTGGGCGCACATCGGTGGGTTTCTGGCCGGCACGGTGCTCGGTCCGATACTGGCTCGTCCGCGCACCGTCCGCCCGGCGTGGTGAGCAACTCCACCCACGAGCGGGTTGCGGCGCGACGCAGAATGGTTATTTTTCACCAGCAATGGACCTCGAAAAGCTGACGCAAAAGTCGCAAGAGGCGCTCCGCGAAGCGCAGACGCTCGCGACCCGTCGCCACCAGCAGGCGATCGACGTCGAGCACCTGCTCGCGGCGCTTCTCGCCCAGCCGCAAGGCATCGTGCCGGCGCTTCTCGAGCGCACCGGCATCGACGTCCGCGCGCTCGCCGAGCGCGTCGAGGCCGAGCTCGCTCGCGTCCCGCAGGTATCCGGTGGCAACGCCCAGGTCTACATGGCGCAACGGCTGGTGCGTCTCCTCGACCAGGCGCAAGGCGAGGCGACGACGCTCAAGGACGAATACGTGAGCGTCGAGCATTTCCTCCTCGCCATGGTGGACGAGCGCGGCGCGACCGGACGCCTGCTCACGCAGGCGGGTCTTACCCGCGCCAAGCTCATGGAGGCGCTGCGCGCCGTCCGCGGCAATCAGCGCGTCACCACCCAAGACCCCGAGAGCACTTACGAGGCGCTCGAGAAATATGGCCGCGACCTCACGAAGCTCGCCGGCCAAGGCAAGCTCGACCCCGTCATCGGGCGCGACGAGGAGATCCGGCGTGTGATCCAGGTGCTCTCGCGCCGCACCAAGAACAACCCCGTGCTCATCGGCGAGCCCGGTGTCGGCAAGACGGCGATCGTCGAGGGCCTCGCGCAACGCATCGTGCGTGGCGACGTACCCGAGGGCTTGAAGAACAAGCGCGTAATCACGCTCGACATGGGCGCACTCGTCGCCGGCGCCAAGTACCGCGGCGAGTTCGAGGAGCGCCTGAAGGCGGTGCTCAAGGAAGTGCAGTCCTCCGCAGGCGAGATCATCCTCTTCATCGACGAGCTGCACACGGTCGTCGGCGCCGGCGCTTCCGAAGGTTCGATGGACGCGAGCAATCTGCTCAAACCCATGCTCGCGCGCGGCGAACTGCATTGCATCGGTGCGACCACGCTCGATGAGTACCGCAAGTACATCGAGAAGGACGCCGCGCTCGAGCGCCGCTTCCAGCCCGTCCAGGTCGATCAGCCGAGCGTCGAGGACACGATCTCGATTCTACGCGGGCTGCGTGAACGCTACGAGATGCATCACAAAGTGCGCCTCAAGGACGCCGCTCTGGTGAGCGCCGCCGTGCTCTCGAACCGCTACATCACCGACCGGTTTCTTCCCGACAAGGCGATCGATCTCGTCGACGAGGCGGCGGCGAAGTTGCGCACCGAGATCGACTCGATGCCGGCCGAGCTCGACGAGGTGGCTCGCCGCGTGATGCAGCTCGAGATCGAGCGCGAGGCGCTGCGCAAGGAAACCGATAAGGCGTCGGCTGAGCGGCTCGAGCGTCTCGAGAAGGAGCTCGCGAATCTCAGACAGGACGAAGCGCGGTTGCGAGCGCAGTGGGAGAACGAGAAGAACGCCCTCGGGGGCGTCGCCGAGATCCAGAAGAAGCTCGAGGAGGCGCGACTCGAGTACGAGAAAGTGCGACGCCCGGGCGTCGACTACGATCCGGCGCGCGCGAGCGAGCTCCAGTACAGCATCCTTCCCGGGCTCGAGAAGCAGATCGCGGCGGCGGAGAGCGGCGAGCACGCGCGCCTGATCAAGGATCACGTCGACGAGGAAGACATCGCCGAGGTGGTCGCGCGCTGGACCGGCATTCCGGTCTCGAAGCTCATGCAGGGAGACGTCGAGAAGCTCCTCGGCCTCGAGGAGCACCTGCACAGGCGCGTCATCGGGCAGGACGAGGCGGTGCGCGCCGTTTCCGACGCAGTGATCCGCGCCCGCTCCGGCCTCAAAGACCCCAGCCGGCCGATCGGCTCGTTCATCTTCCTCGGCCCGACGGGCGTCGGAAAGACCGAGCTCGCACGCGCGCTCGCCGAGTTCCTCTTCGACGACGAGCAATCGATGATCCGCATCGACATGTCGGAGTACATGGAGAAGCACACCGTCGCCCGGCTGATCGGTGCGCCGCCGGGCTACGTCGGCTACGACGAGGGCGGTCAGCTCACCGAGGCGGTACGTCGGCGTCCGTACTGCGTGATTCTCTTCGACGAGATCGAAAAGGCACACCACGACGTCTTCAACGTCATGCTGCAGATCCTCGACGACGGCCGGCTCACCGACGGGCACGGCCGCACCGTCGACTTCAAGAACAGCGTCGTCATCATGACCAGCAACATCGGCAGCCAGGTCATCCTCGGCTATCGCGGCGGCAGCGACGAGCAGGCGTACGGGGGGATGAAGCGCGACGTCCTCGAGGCGATGCGACAGCATTTCCGCCCGGAGTTCCTGAACCGCGTCGACGAGATCGTCGTCTTTCACGCGCTCTCGCGCGAGCAACTGAAGCGGATCGTCGACATCCAGCTCGGTCGACTGCGCCAGCGACTCGCCGAGCGCAAGATCCAGCTCGCGCTGACCGACGCCGCACAGGAGCACTTCGCCAACGCCGGCTACGATCCCGTCTACGGCGCCCGGCCGTTGAAGCGGCTCCTCCAGAAGGAGATCGAGACGACACTCGGTCGGAAAATCCTCGCCGGCGAGGTCCCCGACGGCTCCCACGTCGTGATCGACTACGACGGCCGCGCGTTGACGATCGGCGCGACCCCGGCCGCGACCGCCGCCTGACGCGCGCGCTTGCAAGCGCGCGCAGCCTTGCGTACGGTTGGAGCCTGGCCCAACGTCGATCGGAGCCCGAGCCCGGCGCCGGAGGCGCCGCGCGCAGGGGCCGAGACCAATGTCCTCAACCCGCGAGAAGATTCTCTCCTCGGCGACGAAACTCTTTGCCGCGCACGGCTACGCGAACACCTCGCTGGCGCAGGTTGCGAAGGAGGCGCAGGTTTCCAAGGCGCTCATCTTCTGGCACTTCGCGAACAAGGACGAGCTCTTTCGCACCGCGCTCAAGAGCTCGCTCGAGCCGTACTCGATCAACGTCGTCGAGCTGCTCTCGGGACTCGACGAGCTGGGACAGATCCGCAAGCTCGTCGATCTCTACTACGAGTTCGTCAGTCAGAACGTCTACTCGGTTCGTTTTCTCCTCTCACTCGTCGTCCGTGAGGAGAAGAATCTCGACGACCTGCTCGATCGCACGACGGAGCTGTACCGGATCTATTGCAACCTGCTGGCGGACATCCTCCAGACCGGGCGCGAGAAGCAGCTCTTCCGCGTGAGCGTGAACCCGCAAGCGGACGCGGCGCTGATCATGGCGACGCTGAACGGTATCCTCGTCCAGGGTTTCGTCGGCGGTGGCATCCAGGCGGAGCCGCGCCTGCTCCTCGAGCAGCTCAAAGTCGGCCTCGGCGAGCGGCTGCTGCGCTCGGCGTGAGCGCTCGATCTCGTCGCGCTCGCGATTTGCAACCGCGTTTTCTTTGACGTATGGCCATCGCTGACATGCGCGATTGGATGCGCAGCGTGGCCGAACGGGCCGAGAAGAAGATGCGATCGAACGGTCGCATCGGCCGGCGCGCCAACCGCGAGAAGGAGCTCTTCAGCTTGCGGGCGCGTTCGGTGAAGGGACTCTTCTCCGAGCTCGAGGCGCTCGCGAATGCCGTCAACAAAGAGATGGCCGAGCCCGCGATCAAGACGCTCCGCGCGCTCAACGCCAAGAATCTCGGCGGCATCGAGGTGCCCGACGGTGCGCGCCTCGCGCTCGAGTTCCTCGAGCGGCGGGTCGAAATCGTCCTGCAGCCGCTGGCGAGCGTCGGCGGCCGGCCGGCACCGCTCGGCGGCCTCGCGACCGCGTCGGTGATTCAGTACGATCGCTCGAACCCGTCCGCCGCCGACTGGTTCGACATCTCCCTCCGTGAGGACGGCGCATGGCTACGGAAAGCCGGCGACGGCGCCGCTCCCGCCCCCGGCTTCACCGACAAAGAGATGCGAACCTTGTTGGAGTGGCTCGTCTCGTAAGTCGTTGCGCGCCCGCGCCTACTGAAGTTGTTGGCGGATAGCGTCGAGCGCGCCTTGCGCGAAGCGCGATTGCGGATCGATCTCGAGGGCGCGTTCGAACTCCGCGATCGCACGGTTCAAGAGACCCTTCGCCCAAAAGATCCGCCCGAGATTGCAGTGCGGGAAGTGCCGAGGCTCGTAACGCGTGGCCGCGATCGCGCGCTTGAGCCACGGGATCGCCTCGTCGAGTTTGCCCTGCTTGAAGAGGTAGGAGCCGATGTCGTTGTAGGGATTGCCGAACTCGGGATCGAGCGCGATTGCCTTCTCGCACTCCGCGATCGCGTCGTCGAGCCGATCCTGAAAGCTGTACGTCCAACCGAGGAAGGTGTGGGCCTCCGCGGTCGGGTGGCAGGCGATGGACTCGCGGTAGCGCGCGATCGCCTCCTCGAGGTGCCCCGTCATTTGAAGCTGATAGGCCTCGGTGAACAGCCGACGGGCGCGCCGCAGGCGCTCATGCGGATCGGTCATCGCGCCTTCCTCATGTGCGGCCCGTCGCCTGTAGCCAGAGGGATATACCGCCGTAGTACGCGGGATAGAGGAGGCTCGCCCAGACCAGGGCCGCCGGCGCGTCCGGCGTCATCCAGACCGCGGGAATCGTCACCGCGCCCCATGCGGCGCCGAGCCCCAGGCTGAGCCTGCGAAAGTGCGGCGCGCGCGACGGGTAGAGAAACTTGAGCGGCGCGAAGACCAGCGCCGCGAACGCCAGGATCCAGATTGCGGTCGCCTGCGACGAAAGGCGAAGCGCGAAAGCGTAGAACGCGAATACGTTCCAATAGGACGGGAAGCCGCGGAAGTAGTGGTCCGCCGTCTTGGCGTCGGTGCGGCAGAAACCGTAGGCGCTCGCCAAGAGTATCGCGGCCGCGCACAGCAGGCCGCGGTCACCGTCCGGCAACAGATGCGCCTCGTGCAGGAGCACGACCGGCAAGAAGACGTACGTCAGGTAGTCGATGATGTCGTCCAGCTTGGTGCCGTCGAACCACGGGAGTACGCGCTTCACCTCGACCGCGCGCGCGAACGTGCCATCGACGCAATCGATGAACATGGCGACGGCGAGCCAGCGAAACGCGTCGCCGAATCGTCCGGCGGCGATCGCGCGCCAGGCGAGGAACGCGACCACGGCGCCGCTCGCGGTGAAGAGGTGGACGCCCCACGCGGCGGTGATTCGGAGCGTGCCGGCAAGTGGCGCCTCGGCGGGCTGGGGGCGAGCGACCATGCTGTGCTCAGCCGGCGAGCGGGATGCGCCCGCGCGATCCGTCGTCGCCGGCCGACGCCGTCTCGAGCGGCAAGGTGAGCGTGATCTGCACGCCGCCGCCGGGACGCGAGCGGATGTCGATCCGGCCCTTGTAGTACGCGACGCGCTCGCGCATGCCGAGCAAGCCGACGCCGCCGACCGCGGGCGTACGCCGGAAGCGCTCGACGTCGAAGCCGATGCCGTCGTCGGCGATACGCAGCGCGACCTCACCGCCGCCGACACGCAGCTCGACCTCGACGTGGCGCGCACGCGCGTGCTTCAGGATGTTGGTGAGCGCCTCTTGCGTGACACGATAGAGCAACACCTCGATCGCGCCCGGCAGGCGCAGTTCCGCTGCCGGCGTGCGCAGCTCGACGCCGACGTGTGTGCGGGCGCTGAACCGCTCCGTCAGCCATTGCAGGGTCGGCACCAGTCCGAAGTCGTCGAGCATCGATGGGCGGAGAAGCTGCGACATCGTCTGGATCTCTTGCATGAGCCCCGTCACCTGCGCGCGCGCGTCGCAGACGCGTGCGCGCAGCGCGGCATCGCCGCCGTCCATCGCGCGCTCGATCATGCCGAGGTCGATTTTGATCGCCGTCAGCACCTGGCCGACGCCGTCGTGCAGCTCGCGCGAGAGGCTGCGGAGGGTTTCCTCCTGGAGCTGCATCCGCATGCCGCTGAGCTTTCGCAGCTCCGCTTCGTGGCGGCGCGCGGTCTCGAAGAGGGCAGCGTTCGCGAGCGCGGTCGCGGCCTGGCTCGCGAGCGCCGCCGCGAGCTCGAGGTCGGGCCTCGCGCCGTCTCTCGCCATGTCGCCGAGCACCACACCGAGTAGCTGATCCTTGAAGATGAGCGGCAGGACCAACGTGCGCTCGTCGGCGATCGCGGCGGCGGCGACGGCGGATGGCAGCGTCGCGGTGAGCGTGTGCGCGTCTACGACCGTCGGCCGCGACGAGGTGCAGAGGCCCGCGAGATCGATCGGCTCCGTGAGCTCGAGGCGTACGCCGGGCTCACCGATGGCGGTCGCGTACGCATCGACGATCTCGCCGACGTCCGGCGGGTACCAGAGCAGGACGAGACGCGGGAGCGCGAGCGTGACGCACGTCGTCTCGGCGACGAGCTTCAACACGTCCTCGAGCTCGAGCGTCGACGTGGTGGCGCGCGCGACATCGTGGAGGGAGGAGATGTTGCGCGTCGCCGCCGCCACGCGTTGCTCGAGCTCGGCGCTGTGACGCTCGAGCGCGGCGCGCGCGTCCTCGAGACGCACCGTCATCTGGTTGAACGCGGTCGTCAGCTCACCGACCTCGTCGTTGGTGCGCACCCGGACCGTCCGCCACGAGCCGCCGGGGGTGCGCGCGATCGTGCTCGCCATCGCCGTCAGGATCTCGATCGGCCGCGTCAAGCGCCGTGAAAAGAGAAACCCTTGGCTCAACGCCAGGAGCAGCGTCATCACGAACACCACGCCCGCGCGCCGCAGCATCCCGTCGAGCTCGGCCGCGAACTCCCGGCGGTACGCGACTGCGACGACGCGCCGGAACGAGCCCGCGACGGGTGCGAAGGCGACGATGCGAGGGTCGTAGACGCGATCGACGAGATGCGCAGGGCCGCCCCGCAGCACGGCGTCGATGGTCGCGGGGCGAAAGCCTTGGTTCGTGAGCTGCGGCGTCGTACGATCGCCGCCGACGATCGTGCCGCCGGCGTCGACCACGTGGACGCTCCCCGAGCGGCCGAGCTGCATCCGCTCCGCGCGCCCCCGCCACCACGTGGCGTCGTCGGCGCGCGCCATGCCCTCGCCCGCGAGGTCGTCGGCGAGGTGCTGCGTCTCGGCGAGGACGCGGGCGCCGATCTGTTCCTCCAAGATGCGCTCGCCACGGCTGTAGAAGATCGTGGCGAGGAGCAGCAGCGTCGTGACGGTCAACGTCAGCGAGCATGCGAACACCTTCACGTAGAGCGGTACCCGCCGTCCCGCCGTCGGCGTCACCGCGTGAGCGCCGCCGAGACGGCGCAGGAGCGGTGCCAGCAGCCACTCGAGGTAGAGGAACGCGAAGAGCGCGCCGACGAGTCCGGTCACCAGACCGAGCACGGCGACCTTCAACGTCTCGCCGGTCGGCAGCTGTGCGAAGAGTCGCAATTGCAGGGCGCCGAGGCCGTAGCCGAGCAGCGAGGTGATGAGGAGGACGACCGCGGCCCGGGTTGGGTAATCGAGGAGCGTGCGCTCGAGCGCCATCGCCCCCTCGATGTCGACGCGTTCGCCGTCGAAGACGCGCTGCCAGCGTCGCTCGATGGCGCGGAACCACAGCAGAGGAAAGAGGAACGGTCCAAGGAAGCCACAGACGGGAACCTCCCACGCGTAGCAGATGAGGACCCAGCGGAGCTGTTTGGGGTCGAGGAGCCAGGCGTAGAGCGAGTACGGCAAGCCGACGCCCCACCAGGTTCCCATCGCTACCAGCGCCGCGACGCGGATCGACCAGCGATAGCTCTCGGGACGCGGCTCCGCCGCGCGCGCGCCGCGTGGAGTCACGAGCATCCTGTCCGCGGCCGCGTTGGTGCTGTGCTCGGCGTCCATCGTCAGAGGCGCCGATCGACGATCAACGCCACCGCCTCGCCGCCTCCGAGGCAGAGCGTGGCGAGGCCGCGTCGCAGGTCGTGGCGCTCCAAGGCGGCGAGGAGCGTCGTCAAGATGCGGGCGCCGCTCGCGCCGATCGGATGGCCGAGGGCGATCGCCCCGCCGTGGACGTTGACGCGCTCCGGATCGAGGTCGAGCGCGCGAATCGTATGCAGAACGACGACCGCGAACGCCTCGTTGATTTCGAAGAGGTCGATGTCGCCGAGCGCGAGGTCGGCGCGCGCGATGACGCGACCGATGGCGTCGACCGGTGCGATCGGAAACTCCGCGGGGGCGCGTCCGGCGCTCGTCGCGGCGACGATACGTGCTCGCGGCGTCAGGCCGTGGCGGCGGACGGCGTCCGCGCTCGCGACCACCAGCGCCGCCGCGCCGTCGGCGAGCGTCGAGGCGTTGGCGGCGGTGATCGTCCCGTCGACCTCGAAGCTCGGGCGGAGGGTCGGGATGCGCCCGAAGTCGACCCGGCTCGGCTCCTCGTCGAGCGTGACGACGACGGCCGCGTCGCCACGGCCGGGGACGGTGACGGGTACGATCTCTCCCGCGAACGCGCCGGCGGCGATCGCCGCTTGCGCGCGCTCGTAGCTGCGTGTCGCGAACGCGTCCTGCGCCGCGCGCGTGATTCCCTGCTCGCGTGCGCAGCCCTCGGCGGCATTGCCCATGTGAAAGTCGTTGTACGGGTCCCAAAGGCCGTCGAGGATCATGGCGTCGAGGAGCGGGCCGGGGCCGAGGCGATGGCCCTGGCGGGCGCGCGGAAGGAGATACGGCGCGCGGCTCATGCTCTCCATGCCGCCGGCGGCGATGAGCTCGGCTTCGCCGAGCCGCAACGTCTGGGCGGCGAGCATCACCGCCATCAGGCCGGATCCGCACACCTTGTTGATCGTGAGGGCGGCGTGCGCGCACGGAATCCCGGCGCCGAGGCCCGCCTGGCGCGCGGGCGCTTGACCGACGCCGGCGGCGAGCACGTTGCCCATGATGACCTGCTCGATCGCCGCGACGGAGACGCCGGCGCGTTCGATCGCGGCGCGGAGCGCGGTCGCGCCGAGCTCGGGCGCTGTCGCTGTGGAGAGCCCGCCAGCGAATCCACCGATCGGGGTGCGAGCGGCGCTGACGATGTAGACGTCTTGCATGCGTGGCGGCGAGAGCAATGGATTGTCCCAACTTTGCGGGCGCGCTTCAACCCGCAACGTCGGTTCGTTTGCTAGTCGGCGTCGGTGCGGGGGGCGAGAACGTAGAGGTCGCCGCTCGCCCGCAGACGTCCCGCTCGGGCTTCGGCCTCGGCACCGTCGCCGAAGAACACATCGACGCGGCCGGGGCCGCGGATCGCCATGCCCGCGTCCTGGTTCAGGACCAGGCGCGAGAGTTTCTCGTCGGCTGCGGCCACGCCCGCCTTGGCCGGGATGTACGCGAACCCGAGCACGCCCGGCGGGTAGACGGCCGGGTCGGTCGCGATCGTCCGCCCCCCGGTGACGGCGATGCCCAAGCTCCCGAGGGGCTTCTCGGCGAGCGGGCGAAAGAAGACGTAACGCGGATTGGCATACAGCACGCGGTCGCGCTCCTCGGGATGCGCGGCGACCCAGCGCCGGATGCCCGCCATCGAGGCCTCCTCCGCGGCGAGTTTCCCCTCGGCGACGAGGAGCTTCCCGATGCTCACGTACGGCTGCCCGTTCGACGCTCCGAAGCCGACGAGGCGTCGCGAGCCGTCGGCGAACGCAAGCCATCCCGTCCCTTGGATCTGCAGGAAGAAGAGGGCGACCGGATCGTCGACCCACGCGAGGACGGGCGCGTTCGGTGCACCGCTCGCCTCGATCTCGGCGCGCGCCGCATACGGGACGAGGCGGCCGCGATCGACGCGGCCGACGAGCGTGGCGCCCGCGGTGGGCTGGCCGCCGAAGTCGGCGAGCGACACCGTGACGAGATCCGCCGGCCGGCCGAGCACCGCAAACCGGAAGCGCTCGTCACGGACCTCCCGTGCCTCGACGAGCGGCAGGTAGTACCCGGTGTAGAGCACACCCGCCGGCGCGCCGTAGACGCGGAAGCGACGATCGAGCTCATGGGCGAGTGCGTCCGCGCTCGGCCGGGTGTCGACGAACCGCGCCAATGCCGCGAGAGCCTCATGCATACGCGCGACCGGGATCCGCTCGCTGCCGATCGCGAGCAGGCGCTCGGGCGGCAGCCGAGCGTAGAACTCGAGGCTCGTCCGGATCGCCGCTGCGAGCGTCGCCGGATCGCCGTCGTCGAGCAACGGCGGGTGCCGATCGAGGCGTACCAGCGCGGCTGGCGGGGGCAGCGGCAGGCGCGGTTTCGGCAGGCATCCCGGTGCCAGCCCAAGCGCCAGCGCGACGCCGACGAGCACGTGCGTGCCGCAGCGGCGCATTGACAGTCTGCCGGGCTCGTGCCAAACGGGCCTCGGGGCGATCGCCCAAGCGACACGAGCTGCGGGTCGAAGGGTGATGCCGGGAACCTCCACGGTTCCGGGAGGGGTGGCGATGACTGCGGGAGTAAGAAGCTTCCTCTTGGGTTTCCTGTTCGGTGTGGTGGCGTGCATGGGCTTCATGACCTACTACGGCGACCTCGGCGGCAACTGGCTCATCGACGTCGGCCAACGCATGCGGACCGCGTCGCAGACGCAGACCCAGGCGCGCGCGAGATAACACCGCGTTCCGCGTGCGTGCGACCGCGGCGCCGCTCGATGCCTGCCGCTAGCGCGCGTCCGCCTGCGCGTATACACGCTCGGCCGCCGCCACGCCCGCGCCTGCCGGCAACGTCAGGCCGTGTCGCGGCAGCGTTCGCTCGAGGGCATCGAGGAGGCGCGTCACGTTCGCCCGCCTGCTCGATTCACCCATGAGCCCGATGCGCCAGGTGCGACCCTTCAACGGGCCGAGCCCGCCGCCGATCTCGATGCCCTCCACGTCGAGCAGCGTCCGCCGTACCGCGACGTCGTCGACGGCGTCGGGGATGCGCACGCTGTTCAGCATCCACAAACGACGCGCCGGCGCGACCGCCATCGTGAGACCGAGCGCCTCGAGACCGGCGACCAGCGCCTCGTGGTTCAGCCGGTGACGCCGGAAGCGCGCCTCCAGACCCTCCTCGACGACCAGCCGCAGCGCCTCGTAGAGCGCGTAGTTCATGCTGATCGGCGCGGTGTGGTGATACACTCGCTCCTCGCCCCAATAGCGCTCGATCATGCCGAGGTCGAGGTACCAGCTCTGCACCGGTCGCGTGCGCGCGCGCAGCGCCGCCAGTGCACGCGGTCCGAAGGTGATCGGCGAGAGTCCGGGTGGGCAGCTCAGGCACTTTTGGGTTCCCGAATAGGCGGCGTCGATCTCGAGACGGTCGACGCCGACCGGGCAGCCGCCGAGCGAGGTGACGCAGTCGACGACGAAGAGCGCACCGGCCGCGTGCGCGCGGCGGCTGGCGTCCTCGAGCGGTTGCCACACGCCGGTCGAGGTCTCGGCGTGCACCAGGACGACGAGCTTCGGCCGGCGCGCGCGCGCGATCGCCGCCGCCAGGACGTCCTCGGGCACGATCTCGCCCCACGGCGCCTCCGCCTGCACGACCGTCGCGCCGGCGCGCGTCGCGACCTCGACGAGCCGCGTGCCGAAGACGCCGTTCACGCCGATCACCACCTCGTCGCCGGGTTCGACGAGATTGACGATGCACGCCTCGAGGCCGGCGCTGCCGGTGCCGGAGATCGGCAAGGTGAGCGTGTTCTCGGTCTCGAAGACGCTGCGGAGCAGGCGCTTCGTCTCCTCCATCAAGGCGATGAAAGCGGGATCGAGATGTCCGACGAGCGGCTGTGCCATGGCGGCGAGCACGCGTGGGGGTACTTCGCTCGGACCGGGACCGAGCAGCAAGCGTTTCGGTGGAGGAAAGACGGCCATGGTGCGTCGCGTGGATCGAGGCGCGTGGTCGCGATCGGGGGTCGCCCGCCCGCGGCGCCGCGAGCCGCGGCGACTATTGTGGTAATGTCGCGCGCATGTCAATTCAGGGCCCGCTCGGCGCCGCGGCGCGCGCCCGCCTGCAGCGCGCGCTCGTCGCCGTCGTCGGCGCCGATGGCGTGCTCGCCGACGCGGCGGACCTGCGCGTGTACGAGTGCGACGGCTACACGATCGAGCGCAGCGTGCCGGCGCTCGTCGTTCTGCCGCGCACCACCGACGAGGTCGCGCGCGTCGTCCGTCTAGCGGCCGAGGCGGAGGTCGCGTTCGTGCCGCGTGGTGCCGGCACCGGGCTCTCCGGCGGCTGCCTCCCCGGTGAGGCGCCGCTCATGATCTGCACCAGCCGCATGCGCCGTATCCGCATGCTCGACGTCGCCAACCGCCGCGTCGTCGCCGAGGCCGGTGTCGTGAACGCCACCGTCTCGCGCGCCGTGCGCGACGCCGGCTTGTACTACGTCCCCGATCCCTCGAGCCAGAACGCGTGTACCATCGGCGGCAACGTGGCGGAGAACTCGGGCGGTCCGCACACGCTCAAGTACGGCGTCACGACGAATCACGTCCTCGGCGTCGAGCTCGTGCTCGCCGACGGCGAGGTGGTGGAGCTCGGCGGCGTGATCGAGGACACGCCCGGCTACGACCTGACGGGCGTCGTCTGCGGCTCCGAGGGCACCTTCGGCATCGTCACCGCCGCGACCTTGCGCCTCGAGCCGCTGCCGGAAGCGGTGACGACGCTGCTCGCCGTCTTCGAGACCGTCGCTGCTGCGACCGCGACCGTGTCGCGGATCATCGCCGCCGGAATCGTGCCGGCCGCGCTCGAGATGATGGACCGCACGATCGTCGAGGCCATCGAGGCCGCGTATCACGCCGGCTTTCCGACCGACGCCGGCGCGGTCCTCATCATCGAGCTCGACGGCCCGGCGGCTGGACTGCCGGCGCTCGCGGCGCGCGTCGAGGAACTCTGCCGCGTCGGCGGCATGCGCAGCGTCCGTACCGCCGCCGACGAGGCCGAGCGCGCCGCCATCTGGAAGAGTCGCAAACGCGCGTTCGGCGCCGTCGGGCGGCTGTCCCCGAGCTACTGCACGCAGGACGGTGTGGTGCCGCGGACGCGGCTTCCCGAGATCCTGATGCGCATCGAGGAGATCGGCGCGCGCTACGGGCTCCGCATCGGCAACGTCTTCCATGCCGGCGACGGCAACATCCACCCGGTCATCCTCTTCGACGAGCGCGACCGCGCCGAGACCGCGCGCGTGCTCAGCGCCGGGCGTGAGATCCTGGCGGCCTGCGTTGCGCTCGGCGGCAGCATCACCGGCGAGCACGGGATCGGCGTCGAGAAGATTCGCGAGCTCGGCCTGAGCTTCGGGCCCGACGATCTCGCCCTGATGCGCCGCCTCCGAGGGGTGTTCGATCCCGCGGGACGCGCCAACCCCGGCAAGATCTTCCCCACCGCCGCCGGCTGCACGGAGCAGCGCGCGCCCCGCCGCCAGGCCGCCTTGTGAGCGGCGGCGACCCGGTGCGTGCCGGCGGCGAGACCGCGCCGGCTGGAGACGCCGTCACGGGCGATGTCGCGGCGCGACACGCGCTCGCGATCGCGGGCGTGGTGCCGGAAGCGGTGGTGACGCCGGCGACGCGCGCGGCACTCACCGCCGACGTGCGCGCCGCGGCCGCCGCGGGCGCGGCGGTGGTGCCGCTCGGTCTCGGTGCGCATCGCGCGCTCGGGCATGCGCCCGCACGCTACGACGTTGCGCTCTCGACGCGCGCGCTCGCAACCGTGGTCGAGTACGCGCCCGCCGACATGACGGTGACCGTCGAGAGCGGCCTCACGCTCGCCGCGCTCGACACCATCTTGGCGCGGCACGGTCAATGGCTGCCGCTCGATCCTCCGTGTCCCGAGCGTACCACCGTCGGCGGCCTCATCGCCGCCGACCTCGCGGGACCCCTGCGCGCGTCGCAGGGGCGGGTGCGCGATTTCGTGATCGGCATCGCCATGGTGACCGCCGACGGGGGTGAGGCCCGCGCCGGCGGTCGCGTCGTCAAGAACGTCGCCGGCTACGATCTCATGAAGCTCCTGATCGGGTCGCTCGGCACGCTCGCCGTCGTCACCGAGGCGACGCTCAAGGTGCGCCCGCGACCGGACGTCACACGCGTCCTCGAGCTCGCATGCGTCGATCGTGCCGCCGCGCTCACGCTCGCGCCGCGACTCGCGGAGCTCGGCGAGGTGGCGCTCGCGATCACCATGATCGACGCGACCGACGTACCACGGCCGACCTGGCGCTGTCTCCTCGGCGGCGTCGCCGCCGACGTCGAGACGGTTCGCGGCCGCCTCCTCGACGCTGCGCGCGCCGCCGGCGCCGAGGTGGTGTATGACGGCGACGGGACGTCGCCGGAGAGCGGCGCGCTCGTCGCCGCCGCGCGCGACCTGCCGCGTCGCGCCGCCGGCGACCTGGTGACGCGGGCGGTGGCGCTGCGCACCCGCGCCGTACGCGTCGCGGCCGAGATGCTGGCGTGCGTCGACGACGCCCAAGTCCGCGCCTGCTTCGACCCGCGTGCGGGGACCGTGACGCTCGCCGTCGCGACCGCGGACGCGGCCGCCGCGATCGCGCGCCTACGCGCGATCGCGTCGCGGCACGAGGCGACGTTCGTCGTCGAGCGCTGGCCCGACGTGTTGGCCGCGAGCGTCGAGGTGTGGTCGCCGGTACCACGATCGTTGCCGCTCATGCGCCGGATCAAAGCGGCGCTCGATCCCGCCGGGACGCTCGCGCCGGGCCGTTTCGTCGCCCGCCTATGAGCGAGCGTGGCCCCATGGATGCGCCGGTCGAGGGGGCTCCGCTTGCAGGCGCGGGTTTCGCGCCCGAGGCGGCGTTTCTCGACTGTGTCCACTGCGGTCTCTGTCATTCCGCGTGCCCGACTTACGTCGAGCTCGGTACCGAGGCCGACTCGCCACGCGGCCGCATTCATCTCATGCACGCCCTGCAGGACGGTACGTTGCCGCTCGACGCCGCGGCCGTGCAGCACCTCGATCTCTGTCTCGGGTGCCGAGGCTGCGAGACCGCGTGCCCGTCGGGAGTCCACTACGGTGCACTCATCGAGGCGGCGCGGCCGTGGATCGAGGAGAGATATCGGCGGCCCGTGACGACGCGACTGCGGCGCGGCCTCGCGCTCACGATCCTCCCCTATCCGCGCCGCCTCCGTCTCGCGCTCGCCCCGCTCCACTTCCTCGAGCGGCTCGGCGTGCTCGCCGTCGCGCGTACGCTGCTGCGCCAATTGCCGGCGCGCTGGCGCTACCGCGCGAGTCTCCTTCCCGATCCTTTGCCGGCGCCCGCCGCCGTCCCGCTTGAGACGCCGGCGCGTGGCGTCGAGCGTACGTGCGTGCAGCTGCTCGTCGGCTGCGTCATGCCCGAGCTGTTCGGAGATACCGTGCGCAGCACGCTCGAGGTGCTGGCGAGGAACGGTTGCCGGATCCTCGCGCCCGCCGATCAGGTGTGCTGTGGCGCGCTCTCGCTGCACGCAGGCGATCGCGCCACTGCGGTGCGGCTCGCGTGCGCCAACGTCGACGCCTTCGAGCCACGAGCGGCGGGCCCGGCGATACCGCTCGTCGTCAACGCCTCCGGGTGCGGCGCCATGATGAAGGAGTATGCGGCGCTGCTCGCCGACGAGCCCGCCCATGCCGAGCGGGCGGCGCGCCTCGCCGCGCGCGTCGAAGACGCGACCGAGCTCCTCGTACGTCTGCCGCTGGCGGCGCCGAGAGCGGCCGCGCCGGCGCGCCGAGTCGCCTATCATGATCCCTGTCATCTCGCGCACGCCCAGGGCGTTCGACAACCGCCACGCGCGTTGCTGGCATCGCTGCCCGGGGTGACGCTGGTGTCGATGGCCGACGAGGACCTCTGTTGCGGGAGCGCGGGGCACTACAACGTCATGCACCCCGACCTCGCCGCTCGCTTGGCGGCGCGAAAGGTCGAGGCGATGCGTGCGAGCGCTGTCGACGTGATCGCCACCGCGAACGCGGGTTGCGCGCTGCAGCTCGAAGCCGGACTTCGCGCCGCCGGTGTCGCGCTGCGTGTGCGTCACGTCCTCGATCTCCTTGCCGACGCGTATCGCGGCTGATCACCGCATGACGGCTTGGCAGAATTTTGCCGGTCGCGCGTAGATTCGTTCACCACGCGTCAACGAAATTGCCCGATTTCCGATACCCCGCGCGGCCGTCCCACCTGCGTGCGGGCGCGGCACGGCAGTTGCTTTGCTCGACACCAGCGTGCCCGATTCGGAATTCATCGAGACCTCCTTTCCTCATCCGCTGCTGCGCGGAGTCGGCGAGCTGTACGTCACGGTGATTGCCGCGGTCGCGATCGTCGTCCTGCTCACCACCCAGACCGGCCAGCGTGGCATGGCGGTCGCGATCCTCCTCGCACCGATCGCGTTCTGCTACGCCTCGATCGCCATGCGCTCAGGGGCCGTGTCGGTCGCGCTCTGGCGCAAACGGCGCGCGCGCGCCAACGTCGGGCGCGAGCTGCTCGATCTCGGACGCGACTACCACATCCTCTCGCGCTGCTCGGTGACACCGGGACGTGAGGATCACATCGCGATCGGACCGAACGGCATCTTCGTGATCATGGCCTGCGACGACGGCGGACGCGTCACTGCCTCGAGCCGACGCCTGTTCGTGAACGCGCGCCTGCCGTGGCGCGATCTCGTCGACGACTGTCGCATCGATACGCTGCGCGTACGCGAGCGCGTGCGCCGCGCGCTCGGGCGGCCGTTGCCGGTGCACTCCGTCCTCTGCTTCGCGCGCGCGCTCGTCGCCGTCGGGCAGGAGATCCAGGGCGTCAAGGTCGTGCAAGCGGCGCGCCTGTCGCGCCTCATCGTCAGCATCGCGGTGTCGACGCCGCTCTCCGCGCGCGACGTCGAGCTCGCAGCGGTCGCACTCACCGAGACGCGCCATCCGGAGCCGCGTCCAGTGGCGCGACGTCCGCGGCGCGACCGCGCCGAGTTCCAGGCCGTTCGTCGCCTAGCGCTCGTCGGCCGCGTTCCGGCGCGACATCACGACCGTTGAGTCAGGTCGCCATTTCGGCGTTGCAATGCCAAAAGTACGATGGTAGGTAGCCCCGTAGTCTTGAGGCGTAGGCAGGTCGTCCGCAGAAAAAAGCCGTGGCGAAGGTCGCCGCGGCTTCGTTGTATGTGGCAGAGCTCCTCCCTCGATGACGATCTTTACGGACGAAAGGAGGGAGACAGCTTATGGCAGTTGGTCATGTGAAGTGGTTCAACCCTGAGAAGGGGTTCGGCTTCATCCGCCAAGAGAACGGCGAGGACGTGTTCGTGCACTACTCGGCGATCTCCGGCGAAGGTTTCCGGACGCTCGAAGAGGGCCAGAAGGTGGAGTTCGAGATCACGAAAGGCCCCAAGGGTCTGCAGGCCTCCAACGTCACCAAAGCCGCCTAGTTCGCCGCCGCACTGCGCGCGGCGTGCAGGCCTTCCCAAGTCCGCCCCGGGAGTACTCCTCCCGGGGCGTTTTTGTTTCCGCGATCGTCGCGGGCCATAGGCGGGTTCGCCGGCGCCCGCGACGCCCGCGTCGAGGAGGATGCGTATGAAGGCTCTCGGCATCGCATGCGTCACGTTCGTACTCGTCGTGGCGACGGCGGCCGCCACCGCCGGCGCGGACTCGTTTCCGCACGGCACGATCGTCGACCTCTCTTACGCCTACGACGCGGAGACCATCTTCTGGCCCACCGAGGACGGCTTCAAGCTCGAGCGCGAGCACGCCGAGGTGACCGAGCAGGGCTACTACTACGCAGCGAACAAGTTCTGCACGCCGGAGCACGGCGGCACGCACATCGATGCCCCGCGCCATTTCAACGCCGAGGGGAAGACCGTCGACGCGCTGCCGCTCGAACAGCTGATCGGCGACGCGGTGGTCGTGGACGTGAGCGCCGCGGTCGCCGTCGCGCGCGACTACCAGGTGCGTGTGCCCGATCTCCGCACCTGGGAGAGCGCGCACGGCCGCATCCCACGGCACGCGATCGTCCTTTTGCTCACCGGCTTCGGGAAGCGCTGGCCCGACCGCGCGAGCTACCTCGGCACCGACGAGCGCGGCGCCGATGCGGTCGCGAAACTGCATTTCCCCGGGCTCCATCCCGACGCGGCGCGCTGGCTCGTGAGCGAGCGCGAGGTGAAGGCCGTCGGCATCGACACCGCCAGCATCGACTACGGACAGTCGACGAGCTTCCAGACGCACGTGACGCTGTTCGCGCAGGGCGTGCCGGCATTCGAGAACGTCGCAAATCTCGATCGCCTGCCGGCGCGTGGCGCGACCGTGATCGCGCTGCCGATGAAGATCCGCGGCGGCAGCGGCGGGCCGCTGCGCATCGTCGCCATCCTGCCGTCCTGACGTCGCCTCGCATTGTCACTGGCGTGGGGCCGCGCTAAAGGGGCCGGATGGACCCGAAAGCCGGCGCGCGCGAGCGCGTGAAGGACGCCACGCGCGAGCTGCTCGCGCTCAGTCATCGCATCCACGCCCATCCCGAGCTCGGCTTCGAGGAGGAGCGCGCCGCGGAATGGGTCGGCGCCGCGCTCGCCGACGCCGGGTTCGCCGTCGAGAGCGGTATCTGCGAGTTGCCGACGGCGTTTCGCGCCCGCGCCGGCAGCGGGCCGTTGCATCTCGCGATCTGCGCCGAATACGATTGCTTGCCCGGGATCGGCCATGCCTGCGGCCACAACATCATCGCGGCGAGCGCCGTCGGCGCGGCGATCGCGATGGCCCGCGTCGCCGACGACCTCGGGCTCACGGTGACCGTCGTCGGCACGCCGGCGGAGGAGGGCGGCGGCGGCAAGATCATGCTCCTCGAGCGCGGCGCCTTCGCCGGCATGCACGCGGCGATGATGGTGCACCCGGCGCCGGTAGACATCGTCGAGCCGTCGATCCTCGCGTGCACGCAGTTCGAGGTGCGCTACACCGGCAAGGAGGCGCACGCCTCGGCCTTCCCCGAATACGGCATCAACGCCGGCGACGCGCTCACGGTTGCGCAGACCGCGATCGGCCTCCTGCGCCAGCACATCCGTGCCGGCGACCGCGTGCACGGCATCGTGACCAAAGGCGGCGATGCGCCGAACGTCGTTCCCGCCGACACCTGCGCCAAGTACATCGTCCGCGCGCGCTCGCTCGGCGAGCTCGACGAGATCCGCGGCAAGGTGATGCGCTGCTTCGAGGCCGGCGCCCTCGCGACCGGCTCGACGCTCGCCGTCCGCGAGGATCACTCGCCCTATGCCGAGATGCACCACGATCAGGCCCTCGCGGCGTACTATCGCCGCAACGCCGAGGCGCTCGGCCGTGTGTTTCCGGAGATGAGCGCGATGCTCGTGCGCGCCGCGGGCTCGACCGACATGGGCAACGTCTCGCTCGCGCTGCCGTCCATCCACCCGATGATCGGCATCGCGTCGCTCCCCGCCGTCAACCACCAACCGGAGTTCACCGCTCACTGTGTCACCGAGGCCGGCGATCAGGCCGTTGTCGACGGTGCGCTCGCGATGGCATGGACGGCCATCGACGTCGCCGCCGATTCGGACCTGCGCGCGCGCCTCATGCAAAGGAGATGATATGCCGACACTCTATGGAGTCAGTGCGTCGCCGTTCGTCCGCAAGGTCCGGATCGTTCTCGCCGAGAAGGGCATCGCCTACGAGCACGATCCCGTCATCCCGGTGAACGTCAGCGCCGAGTACAAGAAGATCAGCCCGCTCGGGAAAATCCCGGCGTACAAGGACGGCGACCGCGCCCTCGCCGACTCGTCGGTCATCTGCGCCTACCTCGAGCGCGCACATCCGCAGCCGGCGCTCTATCCTTCCGACCCCTACGAGTATGCGCGCGCGCTCTGGTTCGAGGAGTACGGCGACACCGCGCTCCTCAACGTGTTCGGCCCGAAGATCTTCTTTCAAAGGGTCGTGCAGCCGCGCTTCTTCAGCCAGCCGTGCGACGAGGCGATCGTGCAGAAGGCCGTCGCCGAGGACCTGCCGCCGCTCTTCGACTATCTCGAGGGCGAAGTCGGCGAGGGCGGCGTCATCGCCGGCACGCGCTTCTCGATCGGCGACATCGGCCTCGCGACCCAGTTCATCAATCTGCGCTTCGCCGGCTTCGGCGTCGACGCGAAGCGCTGGCCGAAGCTCGCACGCTACGTCGACCACGTCCGCGCCCGCCCGTCGATCAAGGCGATCATCGACGAAGAGGCGCCGCTGCTCGGTGCGTAGATGAGCTTCGAAGTCCCTGAGCACGTGCGCCCGCTCCGGGCGCGCGTGCTCGCGTTCGTGGAAGACCGCGTCTATCCCGTCGAGCAGGTGCTCGACGACGCGTACTCCGACGCGGCACGGATCACGATGCAACGACTCATGGCCGAGGCGAAGGACACCGGGCTGTGGGCGCTCGGCCATCCGCGGGAGATCGGCGGTGGCGGCTTGCCGTTTCTCGACTACGTCTACGTCAACGAGGTGGTCGGGCGCTCCGAGCACGCGATGGTCGCGCTCGGGACGCACTCGCTGCAGGACTCGATCATGCTGAACCTCCACGCCTCGTCGGCGTGGCGCGAGCGCTACCTCCGCCCGCTGGTCGCCGGCGAGATCTTCCCGAGCTTCGCGATGACCGAGCCCGACGTCGCGAGCTCCGACCCGACGCAGCTCCAGACGTCGGCCGTCCTCGACGGCGATCACTGGGTGATCAACGGCCGCAAGTGGTTCACGACCGGCGCCAACCGCGCCGCGTACACGACCGTCATGGTGCGTACCGAGGTCGCCGTGCCGCCGCACGCCGCCTTCAGCATGCTCATCGTGCCGACCGACACGCCGGGCTACGACATCGTGCGTGAGACGCCGGTCATGGGGATGCTCGGCGGCCATTGCGAGGTCGCCTACCGCGACGTGCGCGTGCCGCGCGAGAATCTCCTCGGCGAGCGCGGCCAGGGCTTCGTGATCGCGCAGCAACGTCTCGGTCCGGGACGCATCTTCCACTGCATGCGTTGGCTCGGGCAGGCGCAGCGCGCCTTCGACCTCATGTGTGAGCGTGCCAACAACCGCGTCGCCTTCGGCTCGACGCTCGCCGAGAAGCAGTCGATTCAGAACATGGTCTTCGAGACGGCCGCCGAGATTCAGTCGTGCCGGCTCCTCACCTTGCACGCGGCGCACAAGATCGACGCCGGCGATGCGGCGCGTGTCGAGATCGGCCTCGTCAAGGTCGTCGGCGCGCGTATGCTGCACAACGCCATCGATCGCGCCATCCAGGTGCACGGCGCCAAGGGCGTCACGTCCGACACGCCGCTCGAGCGTATGTACCGCACCGCGCGTTTCGGCCGCATCTACGACGGCCCCGACGAGGTGCACCAGATGACCGTCGCGCGCCGCCTCTTGAGGACGTACCGCGACGGCGCGCGCTGGGACTTCGGCAACTGAGGCGGCGGTCGTGCCCGTACTCACCGGCGGCTGTCTCTGCGGCGGCGTGCGCTTCGAGGTGGACGAGCCCTTCCTCCGCGCCAACCATTGTCACTGCTCGCGCTGCCGGCGGCATTCGGGCACGGCGGTCTGCACGCAAGCGCGCGTCCGGCGCGAGCAGTTCCGGCTTCTCTCCGGTGCGGAGTTGGTCCGGACGTACCGTGGTGGCGACGGCTACGCCGTGAAGGCGTTCTGCGCCGTCTGCGGATCGAGTCTCTTCGGCGGCAGCTGGCCCGACGGGCCGCAGGTCTCGATTCGGCTCGGCGCGTTCGACGACGATCCCGGCATCCGCCCGCAGTGTCACACTCACGTCGACTAGCGCGCCCGCTGGGACGAGATCCTCGACGACCTGCCACAGTATCCCGAGGGGTGGAGCCGCGACGCGGTGCCGCGCGCCGGGACGCCGACCTTGGTCGCGCATTTCCGGCACATGGCGGCGAACAACTGCTGGAGCAACGCGCGGCTCCACACCCGCTGCGCGGCGCTGCCACCCGGCGAGTACTTCCGGGACCGCGGTGCCTTCTTTGGGTCGATTCACGCGACCGTGAGCCACATCGTCGCGATCGACGAGTGGTATCTCGCCGGACTGCACGGCGAGCGGGCGGGCCGCGTCGATTACGGCGCCGTCGTGCACGCGACGCTCGCGGAGCTGACGCGCGCGCAGGAAGCGGCGGACCGCCGCCTGCTCGCCTACTGCGACGGCCTCACCCCGGCGCGGCTCGGCGAGGTCGCGCACTGGCGCGACGACGACGGCGACGATCACGCCGAGCCCGTGCACCTCGTCCTCGCGCACCTCTTCGTCCACCAAATCCACCATCGCGGCCAGGTGCACGACCTCCTGCAGCAGGCGGGTGCGGCGCCGCCGCAGCTCGACGAGTTCTTTCTGCGCGCCGACGCGTCGCGCCGCACCGAGGAGCTCCGCCGGCTCGGCCTCGCCGACGCCTCGCCCCCCGAGCCACCGCACACGCCTCGCCCCGGTTGAGCGAAGAGGAAGCGGATGCGCCCGTCGAAAGACATGGAACCGGCGGTCGTCCGTGAGTATGCTGCGACGACCGATGCGTCCGGCCTGCGCGCGTGCTTCGTCGAGCTTCAAGAGTTCGAGCGCGGGATCGATCCCGCGCTGCCCGAGGGCGTCGGCGTTGCCGACGTCTATCTCGAGCGGATGCTCGACCGCTGCGCGACGTGGGACGGCACCGTCTTCGTCGCCCTCGCGCGCGAGCGCGTCGTCGGATTTGTGTGCGTGTGGGCGCGCGTCCCGCCGGAGCCCGACGAGCCTCCGGCACCCTACGCGTTCGTCTCCGATCTCATCGTCGTCGAGGCCTTTCGGAGCCGCGGGGTGGGTCGCGCGCTCCTCGCCGAGGCCGAGCGCTGCGCACGCCGCCGCGGCGCCATGACGCTCAAGCTCGACGTCATGGCCGGCAATCCCGCAGCGCTGCGTCTCTACGAGCACGTCGGCTTCACACGGCGACGCATCGAGATGACGAAGGCGCTCCGGTGAGCGGCGCGAGGGCGAGTGAACGATGAAGGAGATCCACACCGAGATCGAGATCGCCGCCGGGAAGGACGAGGTCTGGAGCGTTCTCACGAGCTTCGCGGCGTACCCGGATTGGAACCCGTTCCTGCGTACGGTGGCGGCGGCACTGCGTCCGGACGCGCCCGTCGCGATGAGCGTCGCGGTCGGCGCGCGCACGCTCGACCTCGACGCCGCGATCATGCGCGTCGCGCCCGGTCGTGAGCTGCGCTGGGCCGGGCCGATCTCGCGTCTGCAGGGCGTCGTCTTCCGCGGCGAGCACTACTTCGTGATGGAAGAGATCGCGCCGCGGCGCGTGCGCTTCGTGCACGGCGAGCGCTTCGCGGGGCTCGCGATTCCGCTCCTCGGCGGTTGGCTCGATCGCACGCTCACGCCGGCATACACGGCGATGAACGTCGCGTTGAAGCGCCGCGTGGAGGCCGCCGCCGCTCGGTGAGGCGGCGAGGGCGGCGGTGGGCGACGTCTTCACGTTCGGCGGCGTCGAGCTCGACGAGCGCCTCTATCAGCTTCGCCGCGGCGCGACACCAGTACCGCTCGAGCCCAAGATCTTCGACGTCCTCGCATATCTCCTCCACCATCGCGATCGCGTCGTGTCGAAGGACGAACTGCTGACCGCGCTCTGGCCCGGGGAGCACGTGAGCGAGTCCGTGCTTCCCCGCTGTGTCACCGCCGTGCGCAAGGCCGTCGGTGATACGGCGCGCGCGCAGCGCGTGATCCAGACGGTGCACGGACGCGGGTATCGATTCGTCGCCGCGGTCACGGCCTCGGCCGACGATGCCGGCGGCCACGGCGAAACGGCGCACCCCGAGCCGGCGCGTGGCATCTTCGTCGGACGCGAGGCGGCGATGGCGCGGCTCGGCGCCGCGCTCGACGACGCGCTCGCAGGCCGCGGGCGCCTCGCCCTTCTCCTCGGCGAACCCGGCATCGGCAAGACGCGCACGGGCGAGGAGATCGCGGTCGAGGCGCGGCGTCGCGGTGCGCGCGTGCTCACCGGCCGTTGCTACGAGGGCGACGGCGCGCCGGCGTTCTGGCCGTGGGTGCAGATCATGCGCACCGCGCTCGCCGGCAGCGAGGCGCCGGCCGCGCTCGAGCGTCTCGGGGCGGGCGCCGCCGACCTGGCACAACTCGCACCGGAGATCCGCGACCGGAGCACGGAAGCGCCGGCGGCCTCCGCGCTCGCGACCGAGCAGGCGCGTTTTCTCCTGTTCGACAGCGTCAGCGCATTTCTGAAGGCGCTCGCCGCGGTGCAGCCGCTCGTGCTCGTGCTCGACGACCTGCACTGGGCCGACAAGCCGTCACTCCTGCTCTTGCAATTCTTCGCGCGCGAGATGCGCAATACGCGCATCCTCGTGGTCGGCACTTACCGCGACGTCGAGCTGCGACGTCAGCACCCGCTCGCGGCGACGCTCGGAGAGCTCGCGCGCGAGCCGCTCTGCGAGCGTATCGCGCTCCGCGGCCTCACGGCGGTCGACGTCGCGCAGTTCCTCGAGGCCACCACCGGGGCCGCGCCGGACGAGCGCGTCGTCGCCGCGATCGCGGCGATGACCGAGGGCAACCCGTTCTTCGTCGGCGAGATCGTCCGCCTGCTCGTCGCACGCGGACAGCTCGACGCCGGCCCGGACGCGACGTGGACGACGACCTTGCCGCAAGGCGTGCGCGAGGCGATCGGGCGACGGCTGAGTGCGCTCTCGGAGGAGTGCAATCGTGTCCTCGCGCTCGCCGCGGTCCTCGGTCGGGAGTTTCTCTTCAGCGTCCTGCACGAGCTCGCCGACCTCGCCGGCGAGAGCCTGTTCGCACTGCTGAACGAAGCGGTCGATGCACGTGTGCTCGTGCCCGTCGGCGGCCGCGACGATCGCGCCGCGAGTCGGTACGCGTTCACGCATGCGCTCATCCGCGAGACACTCTACGAGGAGCTGACCGCGCCCGTGCGCGTGCGCCTGCACCAACGCGCCGGCGAGGTGCTCGAGCGCGTGCACGCGGCCGACCCCGGGCCGTACCTCGCCGAGCTCGCCCACCATTTCTACCAGGCCGCCGTCGGCGGCCAGGCGGAGAAGGCGATCGACTATGCGGCGCAGGCCGCCGAGCGCGCCTCGCAGTCGCTCGCGTACGAAGAGGCGGCGGGCCACTACGACCGCGCGCTCGAGGCGCTGGAATTCGCGGTACCGGTCGACGAGGTCCGTCGCTGCATGCTCCTCCTCTCTCTCGGCGAGGCGCGGGCGCGCGCCAACGAGCGCGACGTGGCGCGCCGGACGTTTCGCCGCGCCGCCGACGTCGGGCGCGCGCTCGGCCGTCCGGACCTGCTGGCGCGCGCGGCGCTCGGCTTCGGCGGCCGCGCCGAGTTCGGCATCGGACCCGACGACGAGATGCGGACGCTCCTCGACGCCGCGCTGGCGGCGCTCCCCGTGGGAGAGCTCGCGCTCCGCGCGCGCGTGCTGAGTCGCATGACCGGCGCCGAGCCCTATGCCGATTCGATGGAGCGGCGCGCGGCGTTCAGTGAAGAGGCGGTCGCGCTGGCGCGTCGCAGCGGCGACCCCGTGACGCTCGCTGATGCACTGAGCGCGCGGCACTGGGCGTTTCTCGGGCCCGACCACCTCGACGAGCGGCGCGCGCTCGGTGATGAGCTCCTCGCGCTCGCCGACGCCGCGGGTGAGAAGACGTGGGCGTTCGCGGCGCGCGATTTCCGCTTCACCGCGCTCCTCGGGCTCGGCGACATCGCCGCCGCCGATCGCGAGCTCGACGCCCTGCGCCGCCTCGCCGCCGAGCTTCGCCAGCCGATCGAGCAGTGGTTCGTGTCGTGGTTCCAGGCGAGTCGCGCCATCGCCGACGGCCGTTTCGACGAAGGCGAGCGCTGCATCCGCGAGGGTTTCGCGATCGGCGAGCGCGCGCAGCACCCGGGGGCGCTGTCGTCGTTCCGCGGCCAGCTCCTCTGGCTGCGCGGCGAGCAGGGCCGCGAGGAGGACATGCAAGAGGTCGAGGCCGGCTTGCAGTTCCTGTTGCCGCTCTCGGCGTCGACGCGGACCATTCTCCGCTGCGCGATCGTCAATCTCCACGTCGACCAGGGCCCGTCGACGACGGGCGACGCGAGTTCGACGCCCTCGCCGCGCACGACTTCCGCGATGTCGAGCGCAACGAGCACTGGATGGTCACGATGGCGATCGCCGCCGAGGCGAGCGCCGACCTCCGGGACGCGCGCCGCGGCGCGCTCGTCTACGAGCTGCTGCGCCCCTTCCCGGAGCGCAACGTCGTGCACGATCTCATCCGTGCCTACCGCGGCTCCGTGTCGCTCTATCTGGCGCTCGCGGCGACGGCGATGCGCGAGTGGGAGACGGCGAAGCGCCACTTCGAGGACGCGCTCGTGATGAACGCGCGCATAGGCGTCTGGCCGTACGTCGCGCGTGCGGAATACGAGTACGCGAGCATGCTGCTCGTACGCAACCGGAGCGCCGATCGGCCGCGCGCGCGCGCGCTTCTGGCGAACGCGCTCACGGCGGCGCGCGCGCTCGGAATGCGGCGTCTGGAAAGCAAAGTCGCTGCGGCGCGCGTACCGCGCTGAGCCGCGAATCCGAAGGAAATCATCAGGAATCCGTCGAGATCTCGCTGCGCGCGCCGGCTATCGTCCCTGACTGAGGAGGTTACCGTCATGGACTCGTCTTTCGTCGTTGCTCCCCCACCGCCGCTCCGCATCGAGTGGCGACGTGCCTGGCGCGCGATGCGGGCGCTGCTCGCCGACCCGGACCGCACCGAGCTCGCCTTCGAAGCGATCTCGGCCGTCTCGGCGCGCGACTTCGAGCGCCTGTTCCAACGCTTCGTCGCCGATCGCGAGGGGCGGCGACTGTTCACGGAGCGGCCGTCACTCCTCGACGCCCTGCGCGATCGCGCCCGCCTGCGCGCGCTGCCCGACGGCAGCTTCGGCCGCGCCTACCTCGCCTTCATGGACGAGGCGCAGCTCAGCGCCGACGGACTCGTCGACGCCGACCGCATCTCGGAGCAGGAGCTCGGCGTGGTCAGGATCGACCCCGACCGCACCTGGTTTTCCGAGCGCCTGCGCGACATGCACGATCTGTGGCATGTCCTGAGCGGCTACGGGCGTGACGAGGCCGGCGAGGCGGCGAACCTCGCCTTCAGCTATGGGCAGATGCCGTTTCGCGGCATCGCCTTGATCCTGATCGCGGTCGCGTTCCTCGAGCCGCATGCCAATCGCGTCACGTGGCCGCGCTATCTGTATCGCGCCTGGCGGCGTGGGCGGCGGGCGGCGCCTCTCACGCTCGCCCGCTACGAGGAGCTCCTGCTGCGGCCGCTCGACGAGGTGCGGGCCCTGCTCGGCATCGCGCCGGTCTCCGCGGTGCATCCCGCGGGCGTGATCGTCGCCTGGCGCCGGAGCCGGGTGCCGCATGCGGTGATGGCGACCGGTTCCTGACGACCGGCGCCGGGCGCCGGTTTGCGTAGCGTCGCGGCGCGGGCGAGGATCGCGGCGTCGTGAACCTCTGCATCGCCGCGTACCGTCCGGACGCCGCATGGTGCGCGCCCGCGTGAGCGCCCGCCCGGCGCTGCGCGCGCTCGCCGCGCGCGCCGGCATCTTGCCGGAGTACGTCGATCAGGGCGGCATCGTGCGGCGCACGTCGCAATCGACGCGCGTCGCGCTCCTCGCGGCGATGGGACTCTCCGCCGACACCGAGTCGCGGGCGCGCGAGTCGTTGCGGGCGCTCGCGGCGGCGGACGCGGGCCGGATGCTCGCGTCGGCGCGGGTCGTCGAGGCGCGCGACGCGCAATCGCTGCCGCTCCGCTCACCGCGGCGACGCGGCGCCGGACGCGTGCGATGGCAGCTCGCCGTGAGTGGCGAGGCTTCGGAAACGCACCGCAGCGAAGGGACGCTGAATGACCGCGATGTCATCCGCGGCCTGCGGCTGCCGTTCGCTCCGTCGCCCGGCTACTACCGGATCACGCTCCGCCTCGGCACAGCCGGTGGCGAGGAGCAGGCGGAGCAGGCGCTCATCGTCACCCCCGGACGCTGCACGACACCCGCGGACATCGGTCTCCTGCAGCGCCGGCGCGGCGTGCCTCCGCGGGCGGGCGGCGTCTACGGGCTGCTCGCGAATCTCTACACGGTGCGGAGCGCCCACAACTGGGGCGCCGGGGATCTCGCCGATCTCTCCGATCTCGTCGGGTTCGCCGCATCGATCGGCGCCGCGTTCATCGGCGTCAATCCCTTGCACACGCTCGGCAACGTCGGCGACGACATCAGCCCCTACAGCCCGGTGAGCCGGCTCTATCGCAATCCCCTCTATCTCGACGTCGCCGCCGTCCCCGAGCTGCGCGAGTCATCGGCCGTGCAGGCCCGGCTCGCGCGCGCCAAGACTCGCGATGCCATCAGCGCGCTGCGCGCCGGCGATCGCGTCGAGTACGCGGCGGTCATGGGCGAGAAGGACATCGTCTTGCGCGCGCTGCACCAGATGTTCGCGACGCGCCATCGTGGACGCGGCACGCCGCGCGGCGACGCCTACGAGCGCTACCGCGACGCCGAGGGCGAGGGCCTGGTCGACTTCGCGACCTTCCTGGCGCTACACGCGCACCTGGCGGCACGCGCTCCGGCGCGGCGCGACTGGCATCGCTGGCCCGCCCGCTACCGCGATCGCTCGTCGCGCGCCGTCGAGGCGTTTCGCGCCGAGCACAGTGAAGCCATCGATTATCAGTGCTATCTGCAATTCGAGCTCGATCGCCAGCTCGCCGCGGTTGCGGCGCGTGCGCGCACCGCGGGCCTCGCCGTCGGCGTGTATCAAGACCTGGCGCTCGGATCGTCACCGAGCGGAGCGGACCCGTGGGCGTTTCCCGGGCTCTTCCTGCAAGACGGCGTGAGCATCGGGGCGCCACCCGATCCCCTCGGACCCCTCGGACAGAACTGGGGACTGCCGCCGATCGACCCGAGCGCGCTCGCGCGCGACGGCTACCGCTACTGGATCCGCCTGATGCGCACCGCCTTCCGCCACGCGGGCGCGCTCCGCATCGATCACGTGATGGGACTCTTCCGTCAGTTCTGGATTCCGGCGGGTCGTCCGGGATCGGAGGGCGCGTACGTGCGCATGCCCGCCGCGGACCTCCTCGGGATCCTCGCGCTCGAGAGCGCCCGGGCGCGCGCGCTGGTGATCGGCGAGGACCTCGGCACCGTGCCCGCAGGCCTGCCGCGGCAGCTCGCGCGCTGGGGCATCCTGTCGATGCGCGTCCTCTACTTCGGACGCGACACGCGCGGCCGATTCCAACCCGCGCGCCGCTATCCGCCGCGCGCGCTCGTCTCCGTGAACACGCACGACATGGCACCGCTCGCGGGTTTCTGGCAGGGGCGCGACCTCGTGCTGCGCCGCCGAGCGGGCCAGATCGCGAGCGACGACGCCCTCGCCGCCGCCGAGCGCGCGCGCGCCGTCGAGTGCGCGGCGCTCGTCCGCCGGCTGCGCAGCGAACGCGCCCTCGTTACCGACGTGCCGTCGAGGGTCGAACTCTGCGCCGGCGCACACACGTTTCTCAGCCGCACCCCGGCGGCGCTCGTCGGCCTCTCGCTCGACGACCTGGCGGGCGAGGTCGACCCGGTGAACCTGCCCGGCGTCGGGCTCGACGGGTATCCGAGCTGGAGTCGCAAGATGACGCGTCCGATCGAGGCGCTCGCGAGCGCGGCCGACGTCCGCGCCGCGCTCGGCGACGCGCTGGTGCTCCGGGGTCGCCGGCGGGAGACGCGCCGCAGTGGCGCCGGCGCGCCGCAGCCGCGTCGCGCTACGGCGCGATCGTCTCGATCTCGGCGGCGAGGGCGAAGTCGCGCTCGGTGAGTCCGCCGGCCGAGTGCGTCGAGAGTGTGAGCGTCACCCGATCGTAGCGGATCAGGATGTCGGGATGGTGATCCGCGGCGTCGGCGATCACCGCTACCTTGTCGACGAACGCGATCGCGGCGGCGAAGCTCGGGAAGCGGAACGTCTTCCGAATCGCGACCCCGTCGCGCGCCCAGGCCGGAAGCTTCGCCAGCTGCTCCTGGATCTCCGCTGCCGTGAGCTTGGCCACGAGCGCAGGCTTCAGCGCGCCTGCCGTGCCATCTCGGAGGCGACGGCTTCGGGACAGGTGGCGGCGAGCGCGCGAAAATCGTCGTAGTCGGCGATGGCGCGCGAGTTGGTGTCGTCGGCGTCGGTGAGGAGCGCGATCGCTTCGGGCTCCGGCGGCTCCGACTGGAAGAGCCGGCGGTAGTCCTCGGCGACGTTCACGGTCTCGGTTTTCCACGTGCCGCGCTCGCTCGGCCCGGTTTCCAGCACCACGATGCGCACGTTCGGGTAGCGTGGGCTCGGAATCGTGGTGCCGGGCGGCTCGCGCGTACTCCACACGTACTTGATTGCCCGCGGCAGGAGTCCGCCGAGGCTCCCCTTGAAAACCACGTAGACTCCGGCGGCCGAGTCGTTGGTCGCCGCCTCGCGCTCGTCGGCGCCGTCCGGCAGCTCGGCGACGCGCCAGCGCCAGGCGAGCAGGGGGTACTCGCGCAACCGGAACGCGACGGGTAGGCCGATCTGTACCGAATCGGCTTGCGCCACCGCGTGCAGATACTGTCCGCCGTTCTCGCGCACCACTTGGTAGACGCGCGCCGCGGTTCTCGTGTCGGCGCGCGATTTCCACCGCGAAGGGAAGCACGCCGCAGGCTCACCATCGAAATCGGCGAGGATCAGCGCTTCGACGCCGGGCACCGATGCCGTCGTGACCGATGGACCGAGCGGTCCGCCGGGGGACGGTGCAAGGACGAAAACGGCGAGTGCGACAACCCAGCGATGGACGCGCATGGCGCGTCACCATGCCTACTCGTTGCGGCCGGTACAGGCAAGCACGCTAGCCGCAGACCGCGACGCGCCGCGGCTCACGCCGCGCGCGTTTCGATGACTGGTCGGCGCGCGCGACCGTCCGGTATGATGCACACATGGCCCGACTCAGGTCGTCCCGCGGTTCCGCCACCGACGACCTCATCACCCAGGTCCTCGAGCACGCGGGCGAGCTCACGCACCCGCGCCAGGAGCAGTACGTTCGCGAGATTCTTCTCACGGTGATGCGCCTCGTTCGCGATCAGGCGTCGCTCGGCGACCTGAAGCTCATCAACACCGCCCTCAAGGAAATGCGCTACGCGTTCAAGGTCTTTGCGCCGTATCGGACGGTGCGCAAGGTGAGCACGTTCGGCTCGGCCCGCACCAAGGAGTCGGCGGCGGTGTACCGCCAGGCGAAGGAATTCGCCGAGCGTATCTGCCGCGAGGGCTACATGCTCCTCACCGGCGCCGGCGGCGGCATCATGCGCGCCTGCCAGGAGGGCTCGGGGCGCGAGCGCAGCTTCGGCGTGAACATCCGCCTGCCCTTCGAGCAGGAGCCGAACGAGTTCATCTCGCGCGACCCGAAGCTCGTCTCCTTCAAGTATTTCTTCACGCGCAAGCTCATGTTCATCAAGGAAGCCGATGCGATCGTCCTCTTCCCCGGCGGCTTCGGCACGCACGACGAGGGCTTCGAGTCGCTGACCTTGGTGCAGACCGGCAAGTCGCGGCCGATGCCGATCGTCTTCCTCGACGCCCCGCGCGGCACGTACTGGAAAACGTGGAAGCGCTACGTCCAGGACCATCTGCTGCGCGCCGGCCTCATCTCCCCGGTCGACATGTCCCTCTTCAAGGTGACGGACAAGATCGACGACGCGATCGCGGAGATCCGCGGCTTCTATCGCGTCTACCACTCGTCGCGGTACGTCGGCGACCGCTTCGTCATCCGCCTGAACGCGTCGCTCGCGCCGTCGCTTCTCGCCGAGCTCAACGGCGATTTCCACGACATCCTGAAGGACGGCGTCTTCGAGGTCGGTGCGGCGCTCCCCGAAGAGGAGGGCGAGCCCGAGATCGCGCACCTGCCGCGGCTCGTCTTCCGCTTCAACCGGGTGAGCTTCGGCCGTCTGCGGGCGATGATCGACCGCATCAACGCCGAGGGGCCGGCGTCGGCGGCACCGGCTCCGGCGAGCCACACCGCCGAAGGCGGCTTGGTCTGAGCGCGGAGCGATCGCTCGCCGCATACTATCGCGGAGGCGAGGGACGCGCGGCCCGTGAACCGGGATGCGCGCGGGGGCCGGCTCAGCTGAGGGCGGGCTTCGACGCGATGCCGACGTCGTTGGCGGCGAGGAGGGCGCGCAGCAGTTCGGCCAGGGTCAAGACCTCGTGGTTGACGCGGACGAGGGCCTCAACCGCCTGGAGCCATTCCGTGCGCAACCGCTGCTGATCGTTGGCGGGAACGTCGGGATTCAACGCGACGACCTTGCGCATCCCGTCCAGCAAGCCTTCGGAGACGCCGTAGAGATGGCGGGCGATGTCGTTGAAGGTGGTGGTGTCGATGACCATCGACAGCTCAAGTTCCAAGAAGGATGCCATGGCGCGCCGGCTCTCGAGCACGGGATTCCAAGCTCGTCACGCTTTTGCGACGCGCGCGTGAGCCGCAAAACTGCGCGAACCACGCCCCGCATTGCATGTCTGCGAGCGTCATCGTCCATGCGGACGCTGTGTGCTCGACAGGGAAGGCACCGCCCCGCTATAGCGCTGGCCTCCCGTATGAAGGGCACCTGCATACGGCGCTCAGCAGAACGACGGCCGGCACGGCGATCGCCGGTGCCACCGTCGTTCGCAGTCGTCGTGGCGCTCCTCGCGACGTGGCTGGTTGCGAGCTGCGGGCGGTCGCTGCCTCCGCTCGTCGAGCGGCAGGCTGGTCCCCCGCCACCGACGGTCATCCGCAACGTCGCCGTCTTCGACGGTTTCGCCGACCAACGCACGTCGGCACGTGATCTGCTCATCGAGAACGGCCGCATCGCGCGCATCGCGCCGCCGGGGACGCTCGCCCGCGGCGCCGGCATGCGCATGATCGACGGTGCCGGGCAGACGCTGCTCCCGGGATTGATCGACGTCCACGGTCACGTCGGCAACTCGTCCGCCCCGCTGTGGCTCGGCGAGTGGCCGGACGCGAAGCGCAATCTCGAGAGCTATCTCTACTGCGGTGTTACGACCGTGCTCGACCCCGCGGACCTGGCGACCGACGCCTTCGCGCGTCGGGATCAGGTCGCGCGCGGCGAGCTCCTCGGTCCGCGCATCTACGCCGCTGGGCCGATGTTCACGGCGCCAGGCGGACACCCGGTCGCGGTGCTCAGATCCCTCCTGCCGTGGTGGCTCCGATGGTACGTCATCCCCCGCATGACGCGTGAGGTGGAGACCGCTGCCGGTGCGCGCGCGGCGGTCGCAGCGCTCGCGCCGTCGCGTCCCGACGTCATCAAGGTCGCGATCGATGCCGTGCCGTTCGAGGGCCCGATCATGGCACCCGACGTCCTGCGCGCGCTCGTCGACGAGGGCCGCGCGCACGGGATTCGCACCGTCGCCCACGTCGGTACCGTCGCCGACGCTCTCGAGGCCGCGGACGCCGGGGTCGCCGCCTGGATGCACGGCGTGTACAAAGAGCGCATTCCAGACGACATCATTCCGCGGCTCGCCGCCGCGCACATTCCGGAGGTGGCGACGATCACCGTCTTCGACAGCTGGGCCGATCTCTTCGAGGGCCGCCGCGAGGCGACGGCGCTCGAGCGTGAGACCGCGCCGGCCCGTCTCCTCGATGCCTTCGTGCCGGCGCCCGCGGGCGCCCGCCCGCCGGAGTATGATGCGTTCTTCGCCCTCCTTGCCGCCACCCGCGACGCGCGCCACGACAACGTCCGTCGCATGCACGCCGCCGGCGTCACGATCCTCGCCGGCTCCGATACGCAGATGGGCGTCTTCCCCGGGCCAGGCCTGCATCGCGAGCTCGCGGCGCTCGTCGCCGCCGGCCTGACCCCCGCCGCGGCGCTGCGTGCCGCGACCGGTGACGCAGCGCGCTTCGTCACCGGCAGTGCCGATCCCGAGTTCGGGACGATCGCCGTCGGCAAGGTCGCCGATCTCCTCCTCGTCGAGGGCGATCCGACGACCGACATCACGCGCATGTCGCACATCACGGGCGTCCTGCTCGGCGGCGCCGAGCTCGAGCGCCATCCGCTGGCGCACTGAGGCGGCCGTGATCGTCGGCCTCACCGGTGGCATCGGCACGGGCAAGAGTCTCGTCGGCGGTATGCTCGCCGAGCTCGGGGCGCTGGTGATCGATACCGACAAGGTCGGCCACGACGTCTACGCCGCCGGGAGTGAAGGATGGCGGCGGCTCGTCGAGACGTTCGGCACCGCGATCGTCGCGCCCGACGGCACGATCGACCGCAAACGCCTCGGCGCCATCGTCTTCGGCGACGCCGAGCGGCGCCGCGCGCTGAACGCGATCGTCCATCCGCGCATCTTCCAAGAGATCCAGCGCGCGATCGCCGACCGCCGTGCCGCCGGCTTCACCGGCCACGTCGTCCTCGAGGCGCCGGTCCTCCTCGAGGCCCGGGGCACCGGCCTCGTCGACCGCGTCTGGGTGGTGACGGCGCCGCGTGCCGCGATCCACGAACGCCTCGCCGGCTCGCGCGACCTCACCGCCGCGGAGGTCGAGGCGCGCATGGCGGCACAGCTCGCCGACGCCGAGCGCCGCGCCCACGCCGACCTGATCATCGAGAACGACGGCGACGTCGCCGCTCTGCGGCGACGCGTCGAGGCGGCGTGGCGCACCCTGGACGCACCCGCGCCGGGCGCGTAGCGCGCGCCACCGACCGTCGAAGTCGATCGCGGCCGAGTCCCCTATTGCGTCGGAAGTTGCACGTGTGCTAGTTCTTGCACACGTTTAAATTCGCATGAGCCTCCTCGACGAGCACAAAGCCGAGCGCCGCGCGCGCATTCTCGCCGCCGCGCGGCGGCTGATCGCCGCGCGCGGGTTCGACGGGCTCACCATGCGCGAGCTGGCGCGCGCCAGCCGGGTGTCGGTGCCGACGGTCTACAATCTCTTCGGCGGCAAACATGCGGTACTGATGGCCGAGCTCGAGGAGACGTTCGCGACCGTCGCGCGGAGCCTCGCGAGCGCCGGCGGCGCTGGTGTCGTCGACCGCGCCTTCGCAATGTGCGAGGCCGGCAATCGCGATCTCCTCGCCGTGCCGGCGTACTCGCGTGAGCTGGTGCGAGTCTTTCTCGTCGCGGAGGAGACGCGGGCGATGCGCCGCACGATCCACGAGCGCTACGTGGCGCTGATGGCGGGCGTATTGTGCGACGGCCAGGCGGCCGGCGACGTTGCGTCGTGGGCCGACCCGACGGCGGTCGCGACGCGGATGTTCGCGCACTACGTGCACGCGATGATCGAGTGGGCGGAAGGCGATCTCGACGACGACGGGTTCACCGCCGCGACCGAGCTCGGTATGGCGCTCATGCTGCTCGGCCTGGCGCGCGGCAGGGCGGCGCGCGCGCTTGCCGTGCGCGCCGAGGCGAGTCAGCGAGCATTGACGCCGCCCAAGCGGCGGCGCGCGCGTAAAGGAGGGTGATCGATGGACCAGACGCTCACGATCGACGGGATCGACCTCTCGCCGCCGGCCGCCGGCCGCCTGCTACCTCCCGGCGCCTTCACCTCGCCGGCGGTCTTCGACGTCGAGATGCGGCGCATCTTCGCCCGCAGCTGGGTACACGTCGCCGATCTCGCCGAGCTGCGCGCGCCCGGGGACTTCGTCACCGCGACGATCGGCGCGACGCCGGTGGTGATCGTCCACGGGCACGACGGGGTCGTGCGCGGCTTCGTGAACGCCTGCCGCCACCGCGGCGCGACCGTCGCCGAGGGGCGCGGCAACTGCGGTCATCAGCTGCGCTGTCCGTATCATGCGTGGAGCTACGGCACCGACGGCCGCCTCATCGGCCTGCCGAGCCGCGAAGAGTTTCGTGGCTGCGACCTCGACGCCATGAGCCTAGTCGCGATCCGCACCGCGACCGCGGGGCCGATGGTGTTCGGCTGCCTCGATGCCGCGGCGCCGCCGTTCGAGGTGTGGGGGGGCGAGCTGGTCGCGGCGCTCGAGCGCGCGCGCGGCGCCGAGATGGAGCTCGCCTTCGAGTATACGTACGACGTCGAGGTCAATTGGAAAGTGTACGTCGAGAACGGCCTCGAGGGATATCACGTGGCGATCGTCCACGACGTGCTGAACGACTTCGTCGAGACCAAGTCGGCGCGGCACTTCTTCGAGCCCTGGGCGAGCTACACCCACGCCTTCATCAAGCCGGATTGGGGTATCCATCTAAGCGGAGTAAGATGAGGCGGTGACCTCGGCCCCGCTGGCGAGCGTGCGCTACCCAAGATCCACCGGCGAGTTCTTGGCCTGGTTCTCGACCGATGCGGACTGCCTGGACTACCTCGAGTGGCTG
>JACQEO010000058.1 GCA_016200545.1 Deltaproteobacteria bacterium
CCTCCGCGCGTCGACACCCCACGCGCCGCACCTGAGACCCCTTACAATCCCCATAGGGCGACCGTCCGTGGGTCAGCGGCTTCGTCCTCCATCATTTATCCACCATCAAGAAGCCGATGGCGGATCAAATGCTCTTTAGAAGTAGCCAAGTTGGCCGCTTCCATCTCGCAAATCGGAGATGCGCCGATTCTCTCAAGGAAGCGGTCGCCGTGTCTCGATCCATCTCGCGCATTCCTGATTTCACGCACATAGCGCGAGCGTATGAAAAGCGAAAATGTCCGAAAGTAGGATGTGGACAGAGGCGGCAGGAGACCGAAGGGCGCCTGAACGGCTGCTGCGGGTGGGCTGCGACGGGTTCGGGTGGAGAGGCTAGACCAATCTAGTTTCCCTCCTGGCCGCGGTGTCGCGGCCTGTCGTCACGGTCACGGTCGTCGCCGTGACCATCATCACGGTCGCGGGCCGCTCCCTGCTACGGGTGGACGGCGCCAGGGGCGAGGCCCCTCCTGTTAGTGCGACCGCGCTTCTGGGCCTGGTCGTTGTCGCTCTCTCCGCACACCGGCTTCGCCCCGGACAGGAGGACCGCCGTGGGTCCCGGGCGGGCGGACAATGTTGGCTTGGTCATGCCCGGGGTGCGCCACGGTCACGTCCTTGTGGCACCCGGACTTCATGGCGAGGCCGGGGGGGAGATCGCAGTCGCCCCAACCCACCTTGCGTCCACGATCCCATCCCGGAGGTCTCGCGCTCGGCCCCGGGGTCCCGTTGTGTTTGCCTTGCGCTTGCGCCGGGACCCAGCCCGACGCCAAAAGCAATGCCAACGCCAAAAAACTCCTGCCAAGTCTGGTCATGGTCACGCCCTCGCACTCGCGAACCGGAGCAAGCTGCGTGCCGCGTGCAGGTAGGTCTCAGAGAACACGACATCGCAGCGCCCTTCGCCGACTCGCGGCCAGACGACCAGTCCCCCGGGCGGGCGGCACCGCTACTTTTCCGACAGCACGCGAATGAATGTGACGTTGACGAAGGTGGCGGCGCCGTTCACCCGCCGACGCCGCTCGAGGCGTGGACGTCGGAGTGTGCGTCACGTTGGCCGAAACTAGGACGAAATGGACAACGCTCTGCGTCATCACGCTCGGTTTTGGGGTAGATTCGACACGGGATGCTTCTGGCCACCGGCGGTGAGGGGTGCGAAGGCCGCTCGCCCGAGTTGCCATCCACTGAGAAACTAGCCGCCGGACGGTTCACCCGACAGAATCGATCGAGCCTTGCCGTCGCGCGACGAAGAGAAGCCACACCACGAACACGACGACTGCGCCGACCCCGAGAACGGCGACGTTCTTTACCCACCGCCTGACCACCGCCCTAGAGAACTCGCGCCATCCGAGGGTTAGGGGTGTCGAGAAGAGTGTTACGAGAGCCGCCCACGCTCCGGCGATCACGACCACGAGTGCGAGGAGCATAAGCAGTCGGCTAGGAGTCTGCGCCACGGATAGCTCCGTGCGCGAGAGTTATGTAGGGATGTGAGCGGAGGTGGTTGGGATGGGGCAGATCTTCCACCCGTACGAGCCCGAGCAAACGCTGTTGTTGCCGCCGTCGTTGGCGGACTGGATCCCCGAGGGGCACCTGGCGCACTTCGTCTCGGACAGCGTCGATCAGCTGGATCTCACGGCCTGGTACGCGCGCTACGAGCAGCGGGAGGACGGGCGGGGGCAGTTGGCGTACGAGCCGCGGCTGATGCTGAAGCTGCTGATCTACGCGTATGCCGTGGGTATCTTCTCGTCGCGGAAGATCGCGCAGGCCCTCGACGACCTGGTGCCGCTGCGCTACCTGGCCGCCGGCAATCGCCCGAGCCACCGGACGCTCGCGCGTTTTCGGGAGGAGCAGAGCGCGCGGTTTCAAGCCGTGTTCATCCAGGTGGTGCGCATCGCGCGAGCGGCGGGGCTGGTGGCGATGGGCACGCTGGCGATCGATGGCTCGAAGGTGAAGGCGAACGCGAGCAAGCACAAGGCGATGATCTACGGGCGTATGAAGGAGGCGGATGCGAAGCTGCAACGCGAGATCGCGCAGCTCACCGAGCGGGCGCGGGACGAAACGCGTCAAGAATTTGCAGCGCCCCAACGGGACGCCGCCGGATGACAAACAGCGGAACTTCACGGACCCGGAGAGCCGGGTGATGAAGACCGCGCGCGGCGATTTCGAGCAATGCTACAACGCGCAAGTGGCGGTCGATGCCGCGCAGCAGATCATCGTCGCCGTGGACGTCACGACGAACGCCGCGGACGTGGGACAGTTGGTGCCCCTGGCCGACCAAGCGGAAGCCACCACCGGGCAGCGCCCTGCGACGGTGCTTGCGGACGCGGGCTACAAGTCCGAAGCGAATTTCCTGGTGTTGGAGCAGCACGGGATCGACGGCTACGTGTCGCTCGGGAAGGGCGAAACCCAGCGGGAGGGAGCCGAGGCGCAGGGCGGGCCGTGCACGCAGCGGATGGGGGCGAAGCTGCGCAGCGACGACGGACGGCGACGCTTCAAGCGGCGCAAGGCCATCGTCGAACCCCCGCTCGGGTGGATCAAGCATGTGCTTGGCTTCCGCGCGTTCTCGATGCGTGGGCACCGCAAGGCCGCCGGCGAGTGGAGCCTGGTGTGCCTCGTGATGAACCTTCGACGGATGAGGCTTGTCGCGGCAATCGCATGAGGAGGAACTCACACCGATGGGTCTAAGCCTGCGTGTGCGGCGGCAGCATTGCGCGCCGCCCTCGCCCACTTCGATCCGACCGACAGCCGCCCCGGATCGGTGCGAACCGTGCTCGCAACCGATCCGTGGCGCAGACTCCTAGCCATCCAGTCGCCCCATGCTTGGCAGCTTGGCGCTTGGCACCCTCACTCTGCACCATACTGGCGCAGAGTCTATCGAGTCCGCTCGCTCGTACCGCAGCCACGGCCCGAACCGCCGCGACGGCTCCTCGACGCCACCACGTGGAACGCGGCCAGCCGCCCGCGTGACCCACCTACCCGGTAGGCTCCGTTTCGCGAGGCGCGGTTGCCGCGTCAGCAGCGACCATCGCTTCCGCGAGCGCACTGTCGAAGCAGCACACTTCCTGCGGGCCGCTCGGCGAGCTACCTCGTCGAGCGCGGCGCCGCGCGCACCGCCTTCCCCGATGCCCGACGCCGCCAGGGCCACACCCACGAGGCCGCGTGCCCGAGCGACAGCGACCCGTTGAACGACCGCAACTGCCGCTCGCCTTCCTCAGCCGCACGCTCGACGCCCCATCGCACGGCGCGCGTGAGGAGGACACCGCCGCCGACGCCGATGACGAGTCCCGTCCGCAGCGGGGTCACCACGTACGCCGTCCCCGCGCCCACACTGCTTCGCACTCGCGCGCTCACCGTGGACTGCTGGGCCGATGCTGCCATCGTCCGCCTCCCCTTTTGCCGCCAAGCACGCGGCCCGCTGGTTGTCTCGGCAGCCGCCCGTCGCCGCTTTGCACATTGGACTTGGCGGGCTGCCCCACGCGCATGCGCCCGCAGCGGACAGCTGTCAAGCGACGAAGCGCTCTGGCTCCACTGATCGCGCGCGGCGTTCAGGCCCCGCAGAGTCTCGCGCCGTCCCAGTATGACCGAAAGCGGGACATCCCCGCGTCAATCACCGAGCGGCCCCAGGATGTTCGACCATGAGTCGGGCGCGATCCGCACTGGGGCGGCACCGCGAGATTGTGTTGGCAGAACCGAAGTTGGCAGAACCGAACTCGGCGGCTGGATGTGTGCTTCCTCGGGAGGGAACGAATGAATGGGGGCATCACTAAACAGGACCGGCTGCTCCCCTTCGATGACACCCGTGCGCTCGTTGGCTAAGGGGCACGCGATGGTGACTATATCTTGGCCATTGCCAACCGTATTGCCGAGTTCCCCTCGCTGACATTGCTGGACCCGCGCGATGTTGTGCGCGTGTTGGCACTTGATGAACTCCTTCTCGCCTTTGAACCACTTGCCGCAATCCGACGCTGCAAGCCGCTCATGTGCCTGTACGCACTCCGCGTGCTGCGGCGTCCCATCCCAGTGCGAGCAATCCGCGTCCGTCCAGTCGTAAGCGGAAACGTACGCCGCGCTCGCAACCGCCAGTGCCACCGCAAGTATGAAAGTGCCTGCGCTGATGTGGCGTGCGGCCATCAGGCTGATGTTGCTTCCGCTTCACCTGCTGCCCGGACCTCCTCGCCGGCCGATGTCGGATTCGCAAGCGTATCGTACGCTTCTTTGATGGACCTAAACCGCTCATGTGTAAGTTCCGAGAACGCATGCCCCAAACCAGACACTTTGTCTGGGTGATATTGCTTTGCTAAACGGCGATACGCTTCCTTGATATCCGCAGGGCTGGCCTTGCAGGGAAGCCCAAGTGTGGCGAATGCTCGTGCACGCTTATCCTCTATATTCTCTTTGCTGCGCCAGAAGGTATGCCTCGTCTGCTCTGACAAACCTAATCGCTGCATGATTGTGACCAGCGCGGCACGCTCCTTCGCATTGATAGGGCCGTCTGCAATAGCGACAGCCAGAAGAGCGTCACAGAGCGAGAGTTTACTGCGCAGATCGGTCAGCAGTTCGTTGACTACTCTAAACGTCTCCTCGCAATCACTCCTTCTCGTCGCCTCCGTGATGAGGCGGGACAAGAAGGTGAGACAGTCTTGGTCCGCACCTCGCCTACGATAGAGGGAACACATTGCATCCATCTCTGCTGAGGAGATCGCCCCATCCGCTGCGGCAACCAGGTGGGCGAGATGGATGAAGCATACGGCCATCTTCAGCGTGCCCGCAACCCGCTGCTTCTGCTCCGGCGGAATTTCAAACATAGAGTGGCACGTGGAGCACTCCGCGTACTGCTTGCTGCTGTATGAGAACGTGGGAATGAAGTAGACGGTGAACTTCTTGCCAACCTGCTTGACGGCGAAGAGCCCCGTTGTGCGACATTGTGGGCACTGTTCGAGAATGTAGCCGAGCAGATCACAGTATCCCTTGTATCCCCAAACAAGGATCATGCTCATATCCTCCACTCACATAGGATCGATGACGTTCGGCTAGTATCCTCTCTTCTCACGAAGCGCCTGCACGAGTTCCGGGTCCGCGCTCGTCCCACGCGCCAGTCCCTCGGAGGCGCACTCTGGTCCGGGCACGCCCTGCGCGACTGGGTCATGCTGGCAGAACACCGCCTCTTCCACGATGGAATCGCCGTCTTCTGGTCGAGGCGGCTGCTGTGGCGCGGGGCGACGCCACAACTCCAACTCGGCGGTGAGCCAACGCGGGACACCGAAAACCTTGATGCCAACGACGACGACGAGGATCGTCGAAACGAAAATGGTGACGGCCCATTCATCGTGCAGCCGTTTATCGCGCAGCCGTTCATGCTCTTCGAGTTTATCCAAGCGCTGCATCACCTCGTCGTGTCGCCATTGCTCCTCGATGTCACTCACCGGATCGTCGTGCAGGCTACTCCAGTCGGCCCCCGATCCTGCCGGAAGCATGAGAGCAATCGCGAGCGCAAACGCCGTCGCCAGTCCCATTCGGACAGCGATTCTCATGCGAAACCTCCTCGGTCGCACCACGCGGGCGCGCGCCAGATAAGAGCAGCGCCCGATGCCGCTGAGCCCTAGTCGCTGCGCGCCTTGAACTGCCCCGCGTCGTTCTTCGTCGGCGCGTTGTACGTGGCCTCCCAACATACCCCAGCAGTGCTCTTGAGCTGCACGCGGAGCGGCGGCGTTAGCGGCAGCGGGGGCATGTCGAGGTTCACGCCCTTTCCCTTCGCGGTGATCTTCGCCTTGCCGTCGAGCAGTCCCTCGGTCAGCGTAAGCTGTTGAACGCCGTCAGGTGTCAACAACTTGTTGGCGTACACGAACCCGTGGCGCGTCGCCTTCCAGCACGGCTTGACACTCAACGTACCGCAGAGCCCGCCCGGCGGAATGCTCGCGCTCAAGATGAGCGCTGGCGTCGCGTCGTAGATGCAGAGGTCATAAGCGGTCGCCGTCGTCGGATCGCCAAACTCCGCCTTTGCAGTCACCGCACCCTTGCTCCACCTCCAGGCAAGCGCGTCCTTCGCGTCGTCAGGGTTGTCCTTCAGCGCGAGCGTCGCCTTGCCGGGCACGGCGGGCGTGCGGCACCCGGCCTCGGGCATATCCCCGCACCCCGGCGTCGGCGTGGGCGTTGGCGTGAGCGGAGATGGAGGCGACTCCGTGAGGGTAGGCGCCGGTGTTGCGAGGGACGTGCCGGTTGCCGTCGGCGTGAGCGCGGGGGTCGGCGTCGGTCCAATTATCAGGTCGTAGCCGATAACATCGAGATTGATGCCTTCGGGCGAAGTCTGCGTCACATCCGACGCTTGGTTGGCGCAACTGAACGCATTTTGCACATAAGGGTTCCCTTGCGGGCAGGAACCACTCAGCCAGTCGCCGAAATCCCCATTTGGGTTCTGGTTGAAATCAACGATGTTCGTCGTGCCACCATTGATCGAAACATAGCGCGAGCCGCTGGACGCCAGGTTCCTCGTCCCTGGAGCCGACCAGCTAAACAGATCCTGCGGACGAAGGTCGCTAAACGTGTTGATACCGGATCCGAGACCAAGTACCTCGTCCATCTCGTGCTCGGTTGTTCGCAGGGCATCATACATGCCGGCGGCGGGAGGACGCGTAAACGTAAATGGTTGACTGGAATTCAGCGTGACGATCCCGTCGTACGGCCCACCGACACCCACGCTGCCGTCTGCGAACATCGCTGGCGGGGTATTCAGGCCGACCGCTCTCCCGTCAGCACTGGATGGCAGTATATTTGTGGACAAGGCGCCCCCTGGCAGACTGGCATTTGCCGTGGTGTCATTCGTCGTTGTGACATCCGCATTCAGGTCAGTGATGTACGTATTCCACGGTATGGCATATAGGACGTAAGTGCTTGTTGCGAGAACGCCGGACGGCAGAGCCGAGCCATCAGGAGCGGTCGTCAAATATCGAAAGAGGATGGAGACCGTAATGGGATCGTTGAATCGCGCCTCGTATATGGCGATAGCGTTGTTGATCATTACCTGTATCGCCGCAGAGTTCGGATCGCTCGTGATCGAACTATCGAACGTGGGAGTGATGACAAGGGCACCACTAGCACCAGTACCAGCCAGCGGAGCCTCTGTGGCCGCTGCTGTGGCGCCTTGATAAAGCTCCGGCGCGGCATCGACGCGCACGTCCCTGGACGCGGAGCCTACATGCTCACCGCTGCCGAGCGGGAACGTTTGCGCCGAGAGCGGCGCCGCTGCCATCAGAATCGTGCCGACCGCCGACGCGCCGACAATTTGCGCGAACAAGTGGCCCATTCGGTTCGGAGCGCCCTCAGTATCCGACATCGCTGGTCTCAGTGCGCCGATGATCCGCTGAACCGCCGGACGTGGACGCCACAGGGGATGATCCCATGCGACACCTCATCCGCCGCTCCGGGCACGGCGTTCAGCTCTCCAAGAGCGAGCACCGTGCCGCACGCAACCGCGGAATCGCTCAATCGCCCCCACGTGCTGCGCGCCACGCGAACGTCACACGCGCACCACTCGACACGGCAGTGACGGCGGCGGGTGCCGTGCAACGCCGTTGCGGATCGCGAGCCCCTCGCCTCGTTGCGCTGTTGCTATGTCTCTCGCTGTGCAGCCGTTCGAGATCCGCTAGCGCCATCGCCGCCCGCCGGTAGGCGACGAGGGATCATGCCACTGCGTCCACCGAGGGCGGTCAGCCGGCTTTACCAGCTGCTGCTGACAGCGAGCACAGCGATTTCAAAGGGGCGGCCTCTCCACATGTAAATGTAGCCTTAACACAGGCTTAGCCTGGGTCGTAGTCGTACCCAGCCCCACTTTTGCGCGCTCGCCGAGCCGCGATGCCTCCTGGCACCTAAGTCCCTGAATTATCATGATGCCGCTTCTCGCGCCGCTGCCATTCAGCGTTGCGTTTGTTGCCCCTTTCGGCAACGGCGTTGCGCGCAAAAGGCCCGGATTTCCTCGAAACAGGAGGGGCACGCGCAAGCCTGAAAGCGAAAAGAGACGCGGGCCTTCGTGTGAGGATTCCTCGGCAACGGGTCTGGCGGAGCCCTCGTCGCGGCGCCGCCCGTGTCTGGCCGAAGGCGAGGGCCGTGTAAGCGTCGAACGGGCGTCGGAACGACAGGAGGCGTTTCGCCTCAAGACTGCGGCACTCGCCAGCCGATACCCTCTACGGTGTGGGAACTTCGCGAGCACGACGCCCGAAGATCACGGGAGCGGGAGCGCGATCGGGTGCGCCCAAGACCAAGACCGCAGCGCCGTCCGAGCGTAGCTCGCTGATCGCGCCCGTCGTCGACATGGTCGCACGAGAGCTTGTCGCAGGGCGGATCGTTCCTGGCGTGACGAAGCTCCGTCAGCAGAACATCACCTTGGTGCCCGAGGAGCTACTGCCGTTCATTCAGACCCCCGCGATCGAACGCCTCCGTGCGATACTCGCACACCGCCCCGAACTCTACTGGCATCCGATTGTGCGCGCCGAGATCGAGCACCTTCGGCGTCGGGAGCATGAGCTAGATCGGATCAGCCACGTTGGCGCGCAGGAGGCTGACGTTCGGCATCAGCAGGAGGCGGTGAACGAGGTGAGCCGTGCGCTTCAATCGCTCGTGACCGCGCACGCCGATGGCATCTTACCGTGGCTTCGTGTCGCGTGGCGCCCACGGAAAAAGCGCGGGCCGCGTGCTGGCCTCACTAACCCGTATCCGCATAACGAGCCCACGAGGTTCATTGATTCCATCCGAGTGGAACAAACATGGAAGCAGCTCCACCGGTTTTTCAGGGCACGAGAGAAAGATCTGCACCTCGGCGGGCGCCCGGGAAGCACAACGGACGAGGCGGTGGAGCGTATCACTACGATGGCGATCAATGCTCTCGACCGCTCGAATGCCTACCTGTGGAGCAGCCGGCACACCCTCGACGTAGGTGAGCCGCCTCCGGGTGTGAGCGTCGAGGCGCACCTCCTTGAGGCGATATGGGCCGCCGACAAGTGGTACTGGGACATCGACCTTCGCCCCGCCGTTCAGCCGGTCGTCAATCGGAAACTCTCACCGCGCATGCGCCGAGAGGGGGTGCCTGCCTATCTCGCGTACGCGACCCTTGGCGCGCTGCTCGATACGTCCGCAGAAACGGTGCGCGAAAAGATCGAGAACCACCGGGCTGCCTGTCGCAAGCGAGCCCGAAAGACCACGCCCTCCGCCTGATTCTCCCGCCTTCCCCCTGAATTCCACGCGTCGATCTCAGGGTGGAAAAAGCCCTTGTAGATTAGTGGCTTGGGCTAGACGCCGTCGCTCTCCTCCTGCATCTTCTTTTCAAGAGGACGATGCACCGCGCAGCAGCGGTGAAGAAAGTGAGAGCGGTGATGACAATCAACGACAAGAGCACGAACAACGGTGATGTCGGGGGTTGCCAGCCGGGAGCAGCGGCCTCGTCCCCCAACAACGATGGAGCTGCTCGGAATGCCGAGGACACCGCCACCACGGAGACCGCTGCCACCCCAAGCGACGGGAACGGTTGGCAGCTCAGTCTCGGAGAGCTGCCCTTCGACGTTGGGGATGATCCCCGGAATCCTACTCGATTCCAACACGACCCCTCTCACAGGGGTACGAGCTTGTCAGAAACGAATCGGGGCTCCCGCTCTGCCCTCGGCGGGCGGGAGCGCGAACGCTGGACGCCCAAGCCCTTGAGCACCCTCACGTCATCGGAAGGCGACGCGAGATGGATCTTGAAGGGCTACATCGCTGCGGCGGTCTTCACCCTTTTCACTGGTCTCTGGAAGGGTGGCAAGACAACGTTCCTCGCGCACCTGCTTCGGGCGCTCGCGAAAGGCCTTTCGCTCGGCGGCTTGGCGACCACCGCATGTCGCGTCCTGGTGATCACCGAGGAATCGGAGTCCATCTGGAAACGCCGCCGGGATGATCTTGGCTTGGGCGATCACGTCGAGATCATCTCGCGCCCGTTCCTCGGACGACCGGACACGGCAACATGGACCAAGTTCATCCGGCACATCGCCGAACTGGTCAAAGACCGCCACTTCTCGCTCGTCGTGTTCGACTCGCTCCCGAACCTCTCGCCTGTGAAGGACGAGAACGACGCCTCGGAGGCGATTGCCGCGCTGATGCCCCTCTACGCAGTCACCAAGTTCGGTGCCGCCGTCCTTCTCGTGAGCCACCCGCGCAAGGGCGACGCGACCGAAGGGCAAGCGACGCGCGGGACCGGCGCGCTACCCGCCTTCGTAGACATCATCGTCGAGATGCGCCGCTACGATCCCGAGCGGCACACCGACAACCGCCGCGTCCTGCGCGCCTACAGCCGCTACGAGGAGACACCGGCCGAGTTGGTGCTCGACTACGACCCGGCGACGGGCTACCGCGCGGCTGGCACGCAGGCGGATGTGACCGCGGACGGCCGGATCGCCGCCATGCTCGCGCTCCTCCCCCTGGATTGCGAGATCGGCATGACCATCGAGGAGATTCTCGCGAAGTGGCCGCCAGGCATACCCACGCCGGGGGCCGCCACGGTCAAGGGCGATCTCGCGACGGTCCTCTGGACCCGTGTCGACCGAACGGGGAGCGGAGTTCGTGGGAAGCCCTTTCGCTACGCCCGCTACGTCCTGGATTGGGTGGACAACTCGACCCCTGAGGACCGAAAGCGAATCGACTCGCCGCAGGACCGGAAGGCAATCACCTCGCCATCGGATTCGATTCCCGCAAGCTCGACCCCCCTAGAAGACGGGCCTGTCAGAATCGAATCGGGGGACGCCAGCGCGAGTGCCAATGCAGACGCGCCAGTGGTCTCCGACTCCGCGCCTCCGACCGAAAACGCCGGCACCCGGAGTGGGACCAACACAGATACGCCGGAGGCAGCATGACCACGGCGCGCCACGATCAACCGCAAGCGGAAGGGACACCGAGCATGAGCGGCGAGCACAGCATCCCGACCCCATCGGCCCCGGTGACGAGCGCCGCCGCCGAGACAGTCGCACTCCAAGCCGTGCGCGACGCGATGGCACGGGTGGAGCAGGACGTTGCGGAGTTCTACGACCCTCGCGTGCTCGATGCCGTGAAGGCAACGCTCGCGGTTGCCGCATGCGGTTGCTTCGCGGACACCCAGCAACCCACGACACTGATGTTTGTCGAGCCGCGGTTCACCGGCCCCCACACAGTGGTCAGCTTTCTCAGCTTTCCCATACCGGGCCGCGATTACTCGCTAACCGCGTACATCGAGACGACGGGAATCGGTGACGCCAGATTCTTCATCCACCTCAGTACCACGCTCAATCATCGAACCCTCGTCACGTCCTGGTCGAGGTTCCCGGTCTCTTGGACGCCTGCCAACCGCAGAAAGCTCACCTCGATACTCGCCGGCAAGCGATTCACCCTCGACCGCCGCCGCTACACAGGCCCGTTCGCGTTCCAGTGGGTCGGGGACACCACGCCCGCAGACCGGGACAAACTCGCCGCGCTCTTTGCGCCGGGGATGCTGTTCTACGACGTGCTGCGGGGACCCCGATCGCCCCACGACGGCAGCACCGCATGCGGCATCGCGGTGCAGGACTTCCTCCTCGCCCTTTACCACGCGTACCCCCTCGCGAGCGTCTCCCTCGACCGCATCACCGTCATCGACCGCCATGCGCGTGAACTCGACTCGTGGGCGCGAACACTCGCAGGACCGCGCGGGGACGGCAAAGACACCGTGGCGCTTGCGCGCACGCTACTTCACCGGATCGCGATCGGGAGCGCCCTCGCACATGGGCGCACGGCCGTGAACGACTATGACCTGTCGCAGGTCAGGCACATCGTTCGCTCGTCTACGCCGGACGGGGACATCACGAGAGCGCTCGCCGCAGCGCAGCTCGTCGCCGAAATGCGGGGACATGATCCCATAGTGCTCCGAACGAGCGAAGCGCTACAGCTCTTCAAGCAAGCCGGCTTGCTGAACGACGCGGCGTCAGAGCGCGAGGCGCAAGCATTGCTGCGGCGCTTGGGATGTCGGTCCCAAACGCACCGAGTCGGCGACCGAACGATCAGTGCCTATCGGATCGACCGCGCCTCCCTGACGGGCGACGGCGGTTCGAGGTAGCCGATGTCCCAACATCGGTATGGATTCCCGGACGCGAGCGGTGATCGCGTGAGCGAAACGCCTGTGGCGCCGCACTATCAGACTTTTGGGGCCGGCCCGGTCGGCGAGCCGTTGCCAGCTCGCAAACTACGCGCGAGCCGCGTTGCGACCTCCACGCAGGCCGACGACGCAGACCGCCTGCTCGATGCGCGCGCCGCCGCTGCGTTCCTCGGCGTGGCACCACGCACGCTCTACAAGTGGGCGGCGCAGGGTCGGCTGCCCGTGGTCCGGCTCGGCCGCGCCGTTCGCTTCCGCGTGACCGCACTGCGGTTGCTCGTGCGCGAGCATGAGGAGCCCGCCGCGATGCCGCTCGGCGGCACCGTCGCCCAGCTCGTCGGCGTTGGCACCGAACGTGCACCCCCTACCCGTCCATGACGCAAAACGTGCTGCACCAGTGCAATGCGACGGCGTGACGTAAAGCAGCGAGGCGTGTTCGAGCGCCCGAAGGGCTCGGGCCTGTATTGGGTGCGCTACTACGTCCGTGGCCGCGAGTTCCGCGAGAAGGTGGGCGCGAAGCAGGACGCGATCGACCGCTACCAGCAACGGAAGGTGCAGGCGCGCGACGGGACGCTTCCCAGCCGCACGCCGGACATGCTGTTCGCCGACTTCGTGGCCGAGTACCTTGAGACCGAGAAGCACCGCATGCGATCGTTCAGCGACTACGAGCGGTACGCCCGCGTATGGTGCGACCGCTTCAAGGGGCGCACGCTTCGCAGCATCCTACCTCTCGACATCGAAAAGTGGGTGACGCGGCGTGCGGCGGAGGTCGCGCCCGCGACCGTCAACCGTGAACTGTCGTTCCTGCGTCGCGTGTTCAACGTCGCGCTCGCCAACGACCTGGTGGACCGCAACCCCATGCGGCGCATCAAGCTCCTGCGCGAGAACAATGCGCGTGTGCGGTGGCTGACGGACGACGAGGAAGCGCGGCTACGGGCCGAGGTCGGCGAGGAGCACTGGCCGCTCGTCGCCTTCGCGCTCCACACCGGACTGCGGCGCGGCGAGCAATTCCGGCTGCGCTGGTGCGACGTTGACCTGCCGAACCTCGTGCTGACGGTGCCCCGGTCCAAGCACGGCGAGACGCGGCACGTCCACCTGAACGACACCGCCGTTGCGATCCTGCGCGCCGCCCCGAGCCGCCTCAAGAGCGAGTGGGTATGGCCGAGCCGTACCGGCGCTTCGCCGCTCGACGCCCACAACTTCCTGCATCGCGTGTTCCTGCCGGCCGTCGAGCGCGCCCGCATCGACGATTTCCGCTGGCACGACCTGCGGCACACGTTCGCCTCGCGGCTCGTGATGGCCAGCGCCGACCTCACGACGGTGAAGGAACTGATGGGGCACAAGACGCTGGCGATGACCATGAGGTACACGCACCTCTCGACCGCGCATCGGGTCGCCGCGGTGCGGCTGCTCGATACCGGCGGCGAAGCCCCAACCGGCACCAAACCGGCACCAGAGGCCGACAGTGACGCCGAGCAACGGGCGACCCCCAGCGCGCAACCTACCGTCGCGTCAGGCGAAGTAACGAATGGGCGGTGCTGGGATCGAACCAGCGACCCCCGGCTTGTAAGGCCGATGCTCTCCCGCTGAGCTAACCGCCCGCGGTCGACCGGCGGCGCGTCAGTTCAGTGAGTCTTTGAGCATCTTGCCGGGCTTGAACTTGGCGGAGCGCGACGCGGAAATCTGGATCGCCTCGCCGGTCTTCGGATTGCGACCGATACGCGCCTTCCGATCCGACACCTGAAAGGTACCGAACCCGGAGATGTTGACCTTGTCCCCGTTCTTCAAGGCCGCAACGATGTCGTCGAAGATCGTGTTCACGATCCGCTCCGCGGTGCTCTTCTGAAGATCGACTTTCGACGAGATGGACTCGATCAGTTCGGCCTTGGTCATGCAGACTCCCTTCCTCTCCTCGCCGGAAACAAGCCCCGCTCAATACCAGCCACCCTCCGGGCAGTCAATTCGTGGAGTTACTCGATCGGGGCAGGCTCGGGTATGGCGTGGCCTGAGCTGTCGCCGTTTGGAGGCGCGCGGATTCACTCTGCGCGCCGACGCCCATCGGAGCACGGCGCGCAGCGCCGCGCGCACGGGGGCAAAATCTAATGCGTAATAATAATCTCGGGTGTCGCCGGCGTCGCGGGGAACGGCGGCGGTAGCGGCGCGTGCTCGACGACGGGCTTACGCAGGAAGCCCTCGGGATCCTCGAGGACGAGCGCCTTTCGCAGGACGTCGTCCATGTGGTCGACGAGTTCGAGGCGGATCGACTTCAGGATCGTCGCCGGAATCTCTTTGATGTCCTTCGCGTTCTCGGCCGGGATCAGCACGCGCTTGATGCCGCCCCGATGCGCGGCGAGGACCTTCTCCTTGAGGCCGCCGATCGGCAGCACGCGTCCCCGCAGCGTGATCTCACCGGTCATGGCGATGTCGTGCCACACCGGAATGCGGGTCAGCGCCGAGGTGAGCGCCGTCGCCATGGTGATACCAGCCGAGGGGCCGTCCTTGGGAATCGCACCTTCGGGCACGTGAATGTGAATGTCGACCTTCTGGTAGAAGTCTCGCTCGAGACCGAGCGCGTCAGCGCGTGAGCGGACGTAGCTCATCGCCGCGTGCGCGGATTCCTGCATCACGTCGCCGAGCTTGCCGGTGATGATGAGCTTGCCCTTGCCAGGCATCACCGTCACCTCGGTGCCGAGGAGCTCGCCGCCGAGGTCGGTCCACGCGAGACCGGTCGTGACGCCGATTTTCTGCTCGTCATCGACCTTGCCGTAGCGGTACCGCGGCGGGCCGAGCAGCCTCCCGAGGCTCTTATTGGTGACGCGGATCTTCGCGGTGCGATCCTTCTTCACGACCTCGATCGCGGCCTTGCGGCAGACCGCCGCGATCTCGCGCTCGAGGTTCCGGACGCCGGCCTCCTTGGTGTAGTGACGGATGATCCCGAGCAGCGCCGAGTCGGCGAACTCGATGTTGTGATCGGTGAGGCCGTTCGCCTCGCGCTGCTTCTTGAGCAGATAGCGCTTGGCGATGTTGAGCTTCTCGAGCTCGGTGTAGCCCGCGATGCGGATGATCTCCATGCGGTCTTGCAACGGCCGCGGAATGCGATCGAGCGCGTTCGCGGTGGTGATGAACATCACCTTGGAGAGATCGTAGTCGACGTCCAGATAGTGGTCGTTGAAGCTGCCGTTCTGCTCGGGATCGAGCACCTCGAGGAGCGCTGATGATGGGTCGCCGCGGAAGTCGGTCGACATCTTGTCGACCTCGTCGAGCAGGAAGACGGGATTGCCGGAGCCGGCCTTCTTCATCGACTGGACGATCTTGCCGGGAAGCGCGCCGATGTACGTGCGCCGATGGCCGCGGATCTCGGCCTCGTCGCGGACTCCGCCGAGCGACACGCGGACGAACTTCCGACCGGTGGCGCGCGCGATCGACTTCCCGAGCGAGGTCTTGCCGACACCCGGCGGGCCGACCAAGCACAGGATCGGCCCCTTCAGCTGGCCGACCAGGCTCTGCACCGCGAGGTACTCGAGGATACGCTGCTTCACTTTCTCGAGGCCGTAGTGGTCCTCTTCGAGCACCTTTTCGGCGTCGTTGATGTCGAGCTTGTCCTCCGTGTACTCGTGCCACGGCAGGCTGATGATCCAGTCGATGTAGTTGCGGACGACGGTCGCCTCGGCGGACATCGGCGACATCATCTTGAGCTTCTTCAGCTCCTTCTCGACCTTGTCCTTGGCCTCCGCCGTCATCTTCTTCTGCTTGATCTTCTCCTCGAGCTCCTGCACCTCGTTTTTGAATTCGTCCTTCTCGCCGAGCTCCTTCTGGATCGCGCGCATCTGCTCGTTGAGGTAGTACTCCTTCTGGGTCTTCTCCATCTGCTTCTTGACCCGAGTACGGATGCGCTTCTCGACCTCGAGGATCTCGATCTCCGACCGCATGTAGCCGAGCACCTTCTCCAGACGCTCCGCCGGATCGAGGAGCTCGAGCAGGGTCTGCTTGTCCTCCAGCTTGATCCCGAGGTGCGCGACGATGGTATCGGCGAGTCGCGCGGCGTCGTCGATCGACGCCACCGACATGATCATCTCGGGGGGGATCTTCTTGTTGAGCTTGACGTAATTCTCAAAGGTGGAATTGACGCTGCGGATGAGCGCCTCGAGCTCGGTGGTCTTGTCGGACTCCTCCTCGATCTCCTCCGCCTCGACGAGGAAGAAGTCGGGGTGATCGAGGTATTGCGTGACGCGCGCGCGCTTCTTCCCCTCGATGAGGACCTTCACCGTGCCGTCGGGAAGCCGCAGGAGCTGGACGACGCTGCCGAGCGTGCCGACGCGGTAGATATCGTCCTCGGTGGGATCGTTGGTCTTCGCCTCCTTCTGCGCTGCGAGCAGGATGAACTTCTGCTTGTTCATCGCTTCCTCGAGGGCGCGGATGGAGCGCTGCCGGCCGACGAAGAGCGGCACCACCATGTGCGGGAACACGATGATGTCGCGCAGCGGCAGCAGCGGCACCCGGACTGCACCGGGTCGCGGCGGATCCTTCTTCTCGTTCCGGAAAAGCATGCGGGCGCGCCCCTTCCCTACGCGGTCTCGGCGGTCTTCTGGTAGAGCATGATCGGCTGCTCCTTGTGCGTGACCACCTCTTCCGAAATCAGCACCTCCTTGATGTTGGCCTGGGAGGGGATCTCGTACATCACGTCGAGCATGATGTTTTCCATGATCGCCCGGAGACCGCGCGCGCCCGACTTGCGCGTCAGCGCTTCGCGCGCGATCGCGGTGAGCGCGCCTTCGGTGAACTTCAGGTGTACGCTCTCCATGTCGAAGAGCTTCTGGTACTGGCGCGTGAGCGCATTCTTCGGTTCTTTGAGGATGCGCACCAGCGACTGCTCGTTCAGCTCTTCGAGGGTGGCGATCACCGGCAGGCGCCCGACGAACTCGGGAATGAGGCCGAACTTGAGGAGATCCTCCGTCTGCACCTCGTGCAGGAGATCGGAGATCGTCCGCTCGTCGCGACGGCGGATATCCGCACCGAAGCCCATGCCCTTCATGCCGATGCGCCGCCGGATGATGTCTTCAAGGCCGACGAACGCCCCGCCGCAGATGAAGAGGATGTTGGTGGTGTCGACCTGGAGAAACTCCTGCTGCGGGTGCTTGCGCCCGCCCTTCGGGGGCACGCTGGCGGTCGTCCCCTCGATGATCTTCAGGAGCGCCTGCTGCACGCCCTCGCCGGAGACATCGCGGGTGATCGACGGGTTGTCGCCTTTGCGCGCGATCTTGTCGATCTCGTCGATGTAGACGATGCCGCGCTGGCACTTCTCGACGTCGTAGTCCGCGTTTTGCAGCAACGAGAGGATGATGTTCTCGACGTCCTCGCCGACATAGCCGGCCTCGGTGAGGCTGGTGGCGTCGGCGATCGCGAACGGCACCTGGAGGAAGCGCGCGAGCGTCTGCGCGAGGAGTGTCTTGCCGGAGCCGGTCGGACCGACGAGCAGGATGTTCGACTTCTGGAGCTCGACGTCGCCCGAGACGAGCTGCGAGTCGATGCGCTTGTAGTGGTTGTGGACGGCGACGGCGAGGATCTTCTTCGCACGCTCTTGACCGATCACGTACTGATCGAGCACCTTCTTGATCTCGGCGGGTTTCGGTACCGCCGACGTGGAGGTGAGCCCCTCCTCCTGATCGCACTCCTCGGCGATGATGTCGTTGCAGAGGTCGATGCACTCGTCGCAGATGTACACCGTCGGGCCGGCGATTAGCTTGCGGACCTCGTCCTGACTCTTCCCGCAGAAAGAGCAGACGAGATTTCCGGTGCGCTCGTCTCCGTGCTTCGCCATGGCGTCTCCCTATGGACGTTTGGAGGGGCGGCTGACGATGACTTCGTCCACCAGCCCGTACTCGACCGCCTGCTTGCCGGTCATGAACATGTCGCGGTCGGTGTCCTTCTCGATCTTCTTGATGCTCTGGCCGGTGTGCTTGACGAGCACGTTGTTGAGCTGCTCACGGATGCGCAGGATCTCCCGCGCTTGGATGTCGATGTCCGTCGCCTGTCCCTGCACGCCGCCCAGAGGCTGGTGGATCATGATGCGCGCGTGCGGCAGCGCGAAGCGCTTGCCCTTGGCGCCGGCCGCGAGGAGCCACGCCGCCATGCTTGCCGCCTGGCCGAGACAGAGCGTCGACACCTCGGGCTTGATGTACTGCATGGTGTCGTAAATCGCGAGGCCGGCCGTCACCGAGCCGCCCGGGGAGTTGACGTAGAAGTGAATGTCCTTCTCGGGATCCTCCGACTCGAGGAAGAGGAACTGGGCCGTGATGAGGTTGGCGACGTCGTCGTCGACCGGTGAGCCGAGGAATACGATCCGGTCCTTGAGGAGGCGCGAGTAGATGTCGTACGCGCGCTCACCGCGACCGGTCTGCTCGACCACCATCGGAATCAGGTTTGCTCTCAGCATCTCGTGATTTACCTTAACTTTTTCCCCCCCCGTCGGCAATCAATTTTGCGCGCCCGAGGTGATGCGGGCATGTCCCGCCAGCCAATCGAGCGCCTTCTCTTGCGCGATGCGCTCGCGCACCTCCCGACGCGCCTCGGGTGATCGATAGATCTCGGCAAGGCGCTCGCGCTCACGCGGCGCGGTACGCAGTGCATGCGCGATGCGCTCGTCGATCTCGGGGCCGGTGACCTCGAAATGCTCCTGCGCCGCCAGGCGCTCGAGCACGAGCGCCGAGTGCACCGACTCGCGCGCGCGCTGACGCACCTCGGTACGCAGGCCGTCGAGCTGCGCTGCGCGCTCCGGATCGACGTCGCGCGATACCTCAGGAATACCGAGGTCATGTAGCATGGCGTCGAAGCGGCGCTCCACGAGCGCCTCCGGTACCTCGACGGGATTGCGCTCGAGGAGCATGCGCACGAGCGCCGCGCGCATCGAGTCGTCCGCCTCGCGCTCGGCGGTGCTCTCGAGCGCGCGTCGCACTTTCTCGCGCAGCTCGGCGAGCGACGCGCACTCGCCGTGGTCCTTGGCGAACTCGTCGTCGAGCGCCGGCAGCTCCTTGCGTCCGATCTCCTTCACCTCGACACGAAACGTCAGGCGCTTGCCGGCGATCTCGGAACTGTGATGCTGCGCGGGGTACGTCACCTCGATGTGGGCGCTCTCGCCGCGCTTCAGGCCGACCAATCGCTCGTCGAAGGGCGGCGGGAACGTGTGCGCACCGACCTCGATGACGCGGCTTTCTGCGGAGGCACCCGGAACCGCTCGTCCGTCGATCACGCCCGTGTAGCCGAGCTCGACGAGATCGCCCTGCTCGACGACGTCGCGATCCTCGCGGCGCGCGAACTGCGCCAGCGACTGTCGAAAGCGCTCGATCTGCGCATCGACGGCGTCCTCGGCGACCGGCGCAACGGTACGCTCCACCTCGAGGGCGTCGTAACCGGTCACCTCGAATGTCGGCTTGATCTCGATCGTCGCCGAATAGCGGAGTCCGGCGTCCGGTTTCACCTCGTCGGCGACGATCTCGGGCCGCGCGACCGCATGCAGATGATGCTCCTCGAGCGCGCGCAGGTACGAGTCTTGGATCAGCTTGCCGATGACCTCGCTGTGGACCTGCTCGCCGTAGTAGCGTTCGAGGATCGCGCGCGGCACGCGACCGGGACGAAATCCCTTGATGCGAGCGCGCTGCTGGAGGCCGCGGTACGCTTGCTCGATCTCGGCGCGGACTTCCTCGGGAGGAAGCGCCACGCCGATCCTCTTCTTGATCGGGCTCAGGTCCTCGACGGTGATCTGCACGGCCGCTCCATCTCCGCTTCACCTTACGCAGTCCCATCCGCTGTGACAAGCCGGCGTGCTCTCACACGGTGCGGCGCGCACACGAGACGCGATGTCAGAATGCGAGAGGGGGGACTCGAACCCCCATCCGACGAGCGGGCTAGATTCTAAGTCTAGTGCGTCTACCAGTTCCGCCACTCTCGCAGACGTCCCCGCGCGCTCCGCGCGCGTCACTTCGGTGGTACACCAAAGCGAAGCAGGCGCGCAAAGCCCATTCGACGCGCACGCCGACACCGCCCCGCGGGCACTCAGTGATGTTGCACGGCTTGCGGACGGCAACCTGGTGACGGTACGACTCGGACGTCATGCGCGCGCGCCACGCACTGCACGCGGCGGTGATCGTCGTCGTCACACTGATCGCCTACACCGGCAGCCTCCGCGGTCAGTGGATCTCCGACGACGTCGTGGCGATCGCGGAGAACCCGCTCCTCCGCTCGCTCGCACCCGCCAATCTGCATCCCCTGCTGACGACCTTCGACGGACCGAACTACATGCCGCTCAAGATATTGTCGCTGGCGATCGACTATCGCTTTTTCGACGGCGATCCGACGGGCTATCACGCAGTAAATCTGCTGCTGCACGTCGCCAACGCCCTACTCGTGTATCTGCTCCTCGCGCGACTGGGCGAGCCGGGGGTGACGGCGCTCGCAGTCGCGCTCGTCTGGGCGGTGCACCCGGTGCAGGTCGAGTCTGTCGCATGGATCAGTGAGCGCAAGAACGTCCTCTCGACGCTCTTCTTCCTGCTCGCGCTTCTCGCCTACGTGCGCTTCTCGGACCGTCCGCGGCTGCGCACCTACACGCTCGTCTTCGTGCTCTTCATCTGCGCGCTGCTCACCAAGATCAACACCATCGTGCTGCCGGCGATCATGATCGTATACGAGCTCGCATGGCGCTTCCGGCTGCGTGCGCGCGACGTGCTCGCGACGCTGCCGCTGCTCGCGGCGGGAGCCGTGCTCGCGTGGGTGAACCTGCATGGCAACCCGTCGCACGGCGCCGAGTACCACGGCGGCAGTCTCTGGGTGACGCTGCGCACGAGCAGCACCGTCGTGCCGCGCTACCTCGCGCTCGTGCTCGCGCCGATCGGGCTCAGCTTCTACTACGCGGTGCCGCTGCGCGCGTCGTGGTTCGAGCCGGCGGTGCTCGCCTCGACGCTCGCGATTCTCGCCCTGGTCGCGGCGGCGGCGGTGCTCGCTTGGCACCGCGGCCGCGCCGGATTCTGGATCTTCTGGTTCCTCGTGACCCTGGCACCGATGCTGAACTTAGTACCCTTTCCGGCACTGATGGCGGATCGCTACCTTTATATACCCCTCGTCGGGCCGCTGGTCCTCGCGGCATGGGCCCTCCAGACGGCCGCACGGCGTGTGCCGAGGTTGACGCCGGCGATGCCGATCGTGGCGGGCGCGGCGGTGCTCGGCTGCGCGCTGCTCACGGTGCGCCGCGTCCCGGTCTTCCACGACGACTTCCGCCTGTGGGCGGACTGGGCGCTCACCACCTCCTACATCTCCAGCGATCATCCCTACGCCGCGGCGCCGCGAACCGAGGAGATCCGGCTCCTTCGCGGGGCGTTGGCGCGCGACGACGCGTCCGGACCGCTGCACAACAACCTCGGCGCAATCGCCTTCGAGGAGAACCGCATCGCCGAGGCGGTTGCGGAGCTCGGCCGGGCGTACACCCTCGCCCCGCGCGATCCGGCGATCGCGCTCAACCTCGGTCGCGCCTACCTCTTTGCGCGCCAGCCCGAGGCGGCGGCGCGCACCCTCGAGGACGCGACGCGCCTGGAGCCGCCGTCGTATTACGCGCACCTCGATCTCGCGCGTGCCTATCTCCTCTTGGGCGACGCTCCACGGGCACGGGCGGCGCTCACGCACGCGCGCGAGATCCGGCCGCAGTGGCCGGACCTCCCCGCGGTCACCGCGGCGCTCGAGGCGTTCGAGCGCCGCGAGCAACGCGGTCGCGAAACGGGGTCGTGAGCGTCGCAGCGCACCCCGGCCGCTGCGAGTCTCAGGCCGCCGAGAACAGCCGCCGCGGGTTGTCGACGAGGATCGTCTCGACGTCCTCGGTCGAGAGGCCGCCCGCGAGCAGCTGCGGGACGATCTTGGTGAGGATCGCCGTCGGGCGCCAGTCGGGGAGCTGGGCCAGCACCTCCTCGTAGCTGTTCGCATAGGGTACCGGACGGCCGCGCCAACAGACGATCGAGTCGTGCGACAGCAGGATGCGCCGGGTGTGGCCCGCACGTGCGAGCTTCAGGACGTTCCGCACCCGGACCTCGTCCGACACGATGAGGGAGATCCCGAAGCGGTCGAAACCGACGAAGGCGCCGCGCTCGGCGAGCGAGCGATGGTACCCCGGGTCGTCGATGCCATCGGAGTGGCCGACGACCAGCCGCTCCGCACTGACGCCTTCGCCGGTGACGATGTCGATCTGGTCGTGGCCGCACGAGGCGTCCTGCGTGTGCGAAATGAGTGGCGCCCCGGTCGCGCGCGCCGCACGCGCGCCGGCGGTGACGAGCTTCCGCTCGTAGTCGGAGACGCGGCGCGAGCCGGTCGCGATCTTCACCGCACCCGCCTTGATGCCGGTCTCGCCGATACCGTCGATGATCTCCTTCACGTAGATCGCCGTGATCTCCTCCACCGGTAGGTGACGGAAGGTGTACGTGATCCCCTCGGCCTCGAAGTAGGCGCCGGTCGTGCAGACGATGCGCATGCCGCTGCGCTGCGACAGGTCCGCGAGGAACTCGACGTCGCGACCGAGATCCATCGGACAGGGATCGACGAACGTCCCGACACCGATGTCGGCGAGCTCTTGCATCTGATCGATGGCGCGCGCCATCACCTCGGCGCGTTTGAAAGGCGGCGCCTTGGCGTCGAGGTTCCATCCCGGGAAACCGACGAGCACGTGCTCGTGGATGAGCGTGCGACCGAGCTCACTCGGATGGGCGCTGCCGGTGACGGTCTGAACTGTTCGCGTCGCCTCCGTCATGCGAGTCGACTACCAACTCGTCACCTGAGGAACAAGGCGGGTGCCGGCGCGCCGACGAACCGCGCGGAGTTCGCCGGCGGCGCAAGGAGCGCCTTCAGGCGTCGGGCCACGCGAGCCAGCGGACGATCCGCCGGGCCGTCGCGAGGCTCGCCCATGCAAGGACTGCGACGAGCGCAGCATCCGTCGGCGTACGCGACCGAAACGCGCCGACCACCGGGTCGTCGATCTGATGCGGCGCCAGTGCGGTGAGAAGCGCGAGGCGCGCCGCGGGCCGCAACGACTCCTCGAGCGGCGCGAGCGCGGGCGCGAGCCAGTGCCTCCCGAGACCGACGTCCTCGCCGCGCCACGCCTCGAGACACGTCGCGATCGCGAGGCGCGTCTGCGCGGGCAGCACGCGCGCGCCCTCCTCCTCGACGGCCGCCACGAAGCGCGCCAGCGCGTCCGCGACCGGCGGCGACGACGCCGCCCAGCGGAGGTCGTCGGGCAGGGCCGCCGCCGGGAGGAGCGGCGCCGGATCGTCCGGCTTCGGGCGCGCCATGGCACGTCCGAACCACCAACCCGCCAGGCGTCGCAGCGGGCCCTTCCAGGGCCCCGCTGACGGCAACGGCGAGTCGCCGAGCAGCACCGTCACCGGGCGGTTGATGTAGTGGAAGACGAGCGCCGTCCCGAGCATCTCGGGCGCTTCGTGCGGCGTGAAGGGCGGCGTCGCGAGGAGCGCCGAATGCGGCGTACGCGTCGCCGCCGCCCAGGCGACGGCGGCGCGCACACCCGGATCGCCGATCGCGTCGTCGCGCCCCGCCGCGATCGCGCGCGCGGCGTCATGGGCCGCGACGCCGTCCAGCATGACGGTGTGCGCGTCGACGCAGTATGGGCAGCGGTTGGCACGCGACACGCCCACGGCGACTGCCTCCTTCACAGGGCGCCGCACGGCGCCGGTCACGAGCGTTGCGCGGCAGGCGCGCCACACGCCGGCGAGGAGCGCGGGCGCGGGCGAGTGCAGCGTGAACGGCTCGACGAGCGCACCGAACTCTCGCCTCACCTCCTCGTAGACCGCGGCGACGATCCCCGTCGCGTCACGGGCGGGAACAGGACGGACGTGCCGAATCACCGTCCCGCGGCGGCGGCAGCAGCCGCGAGCGTGGTGCCGAGCGCGCGCACCGTCGCCTCGAGTTCCACAGCGGGAACGATCGGATACACGATCAAACGATCGACGCCGATCGCCGCGGCGCGCGCGACCAGCTCCGCATCGAGCGCTTCGAACGTCGTGAGCGAGATCTCGAACGGTGCGGCGGTGCGTCCGATCTCGGCGCGCAGGCGACGCAGCTCCTGAATGAGCGGCGCCGCCGCCTCGAGTGTGAGGCCGAATCCATACCAGCCGTCGCCGTAGCGCGCGGCGCGCCGCAGGGCGGGCGCCGCGTGACCGCCGACGATGATCGGCGGATGCGGCCGCTGCCGGGGCTTCGGCTCGAAGCGGATATCGCCGAAGGCCGCGAAACGGCCGTCGAAGCGCGGCAGCTCCTCGGTCCAGAGGACACGGATGGCCGCGAGATACTCGTCGGTGATCGCACCGCGACGGTGAAAATCGACGCCGAGCGCCGCGAACTCGCCTTCGACGTAGCCCGCCGCGAACCCCGCGATCAGACGCCCCGCGGAGATCACGTCGAGCGACGCGAGCGCCTTCGCAACCAAGACGGGATTGTGGTGCGGCAAGACGAGGATGCCCGTTCCGAGCCGGACGCGCCGGGTGTGCGCCGCAACGTGGGTGAGCGCCACCAACGAGTCGAGGAAGGGCGTCTCCGGCGCCGCGGGCACGGGGTTGTTCCGCACCGGCATCGCGACGTGCTCACCCGTCCAGATGGAGTCGAACCCGGTCTCCTCGGCGGCCCGCGCCACGCGCACTTGCAGGTCGGGGTCGGCGCAGGCGCCGAAATTGATCCCGAAGAGGCCGAGCTGCATGCGTCGCAGCTCTCGCAGCCCCCCGCCGCTCAGTCAACCGCGGCGCGCTTGGCGCCGAATCGATCCCAGTGCGTCACCTGCTCGGCGGGACGCCGCCGCCCGATACTGAACCGGCCGCGCGGCCGTCCCATCGGCACCAGCGCCACGATCTCGTAGCGCTCGGGAACGCCGCAGATCGCGCGCACTTCGTCCTGGTAGATGCGATACACGGTCGTGAGTGTGGTACCGATGCCGAGGCCGCGCGCCGCGAGCATCAAGCTCTGCACCGCGGGATACACCGACGCGAACGGCGTGCCGACGTCGAGCTCGCCGTCGGCGTCGCGCAGCGACATCGAGATCTTCGGCATCAGGACGAGCACCATCGCCGGCGCCTCGCCCAGATGCGCCGCGAGGTGGCGCGACCCGTGCATCATGCGCTCGAAGGCGGCCTTGTCCTCCGGCGAGCGCGCCGGCGGCCGCGACGCGAGGAGCGCCGGCTCGTAGCGCGCGTACGCCCGACGGTAGACGTCGCCGACCGCGCGCTTCAACCCGGGGTCGGTGACGACGAGGAACTGCCAGGGCTGGATGTTGCCGCCGCTCGGTGCCTGTGTCGCGATCCGGATGCAGTGGAGAATTTCCGTATCGGTCACCGGCTCGGCCGTGAAGCGGCGCACGGCGCGCGTGGTCGTGAGTGCCTCGACGAGATCCATCGCTTCCTCCGCGCGACGCGCGCGTCAGCGCCCCTTGAACGCCGGCGCACGCTTTTCGCGGATCGCGGCGAGCGCCTCCTGATGATCCTCACTCTGGAACGTCACCAGTTCGAGCGCCGTCGAGGCGTCGAACGCGACGTTGAGGGCGTCCTTCACGAGCTTGTTCACCGCGAGCTTGGTGTAACGGACCGCGAGCGGAGCGCCGGCCGCGAGCCGTGACGCGAGCGCCATCGCCTCGCCGTCGAGGGCGGCCGCGGGAACGACGTGATTCACCAGGCCGATACGTTCCGCCTCGGCGGCGGTGAGCGGATCGCCCGTGAGCAGGTATTCCTTGGCCCGCGCCGGCCCGAGCGCGAGCGGCCAGATCGCGACGCCGCCGTCGCCGGCGACCAGGCCGACGCGTACGTGCGGATCGCCGATCGTCGCCGTGTCCGCCATCAGGATGACGTCGCTCAAGAGCGCGATCGAAGCCCCAAGCCCCATCGCGTGCCCGTTCACCGCGGCGACGATCGGCAGCTCGACGTCGAGGAGGTCCCAGATGAGCTGCTTGGCGTCGCGTCGCAGCGCCTCCAGCCGTCCGGGCTCGCGGAGCGTCGGGAACCAGTGGAAGTCACCGCCGGCGCTGAACGCCTTGCCGCGACCGGTGAGCAGGACGGCGCGCGCCTCGGTCTCACGCCGCAAGCCGGCGAAGAGCATCGTGAGATCGTGATGCAGCGCCGCGTCGACCGCGTTCAGGGCGTTCGTCGGGTGATCGATCGTCACCCGCAGCACGTGGCCGACGCGCTCGAGCCGGAGGGTCGTGAAGGCGCTCGCATTCATGCCGCGCCTCAGAGCAGCGCCGCGTCGGTCGCAACGCCGAGGAGGAGGCGCCCCGTGAGTTCGTACGTCGCGGGCGCGACCATGAGGTGCTGCGTCACGACGTGGACGTCACGAAAGCACCGTTGCAGCGGGTTCGTCGCGTAGATCGAGGTGCCGCCGCCCGCGTTGTACATGCGATCGACCGCCTGCGCGGCGGCGATCGTGGCGCTCGTCGCCGCGAGACGGACGTCAGCACGCGCCGCGAGCCCGATCGCGCCCTCGCGCCGCGCCGCGTCCCATGCGGCGTCCACGGCCTCGAAGAGAAACGCGCGTCCCGAGCGCACCAGCGCCTCGGCTTCGCTCGCTTGCACTTGCGCCGTCGGACGCTCCGCGAGGACGCGACGGCTACCCGTCGGCGTTTTGCCGCCCGCGAGATCCACCAGCTCGCCGATCGCGCGCCGCGCGATACCGAGCGCGACGGCGGCGATCCCGACGGCCAGAAGCCCGAACACGGGGAACGCGTACAACGGCCCGTCGGCGCGCGGCCGGTCGCGCACCAACGACACGCTATGCTCCGCCGGCACGAATACGTCGTGGACGGCGATGTCGTGGCTGCCGGTGCCCCGCAAGCCGGACACGGTCCAGGTATCGATCACCTCGACGTCGCGTGCCGGAAAGAGCATCAACGGCGCGTCCGGCGCACCATTCGCAAGCAGACGCGGCACCCCGTTCTCGGCGATGACGGCGCCGCCCATGAGCCACGCGCAGTGCTCGACGCCGCTCGCGAACGCCCACCGCCCGCTCACCCGGAAGCCGCCCGCCGTCGGCAGCGCCTTCCCGCTCGGCGCGTACACTCCGCCGGCGACGGTGCTCGGATCGCCGTAGATCGCGGTCGCGACGTCGGTCGCGAGATAGCCCGAGAGGAGCCCGCTCGTGCACCCGATCATGGCGCACCACCCGGCCGATCCGTCCGCCTCGCCGAGGATCTCGAGAACGCGCAGCAAGACCGCGGGCTCGACCTCGCCGCCGCCGAGCGCGCGCGGCACGCACATGCGGAAGACGCCGTCCTCCGTCATGGTGCGCACCAGGTCGAGAGGCACGCGACGGCCCTGCTCGGTCTCGTCGGCGCGCGCGCGCAGCGCCGGCCCGAGCCGCCGCGCGGCAGCGATCAGCGGATGCTCCTTGGTGGTCATCGACGCGGCTTCTCAGGGTACGTCGGCGACGAGGATCGCGATCGGGTACGCAAAGCGGATCTCGGTCGCACCATGGCGTCGCGCGTCGAGGCCGAGGCCGTCGTCGTCGAGCGAGGCGGCGAACAGCGCGCGGATGCGGTCGGCGTCGCCCGGCGCGGGAAAAGAGCGTTCCAGCAGTTTCTCGATCTCGCTGGCGAGCTGGTAGAAGACGCGGCGGCGGAGCGTCAGGCCGGCGTCGCGCAGCAGCGCCTCCAGCTCCGCGAGGGGGAGTGCGCGCACGTGCGACGGATCACGCAGCACCTCCATCCGGTTGAACGCCGCCGCCTTCGCGGGGTCGGACGACGCGAGCAGGTCGGTCACGACGATCGTTCCGCCGTGCGCGCACACGCGACGCATCTCGGCGAGCACCGCCGCCGGATCGAGGAAGTGATGGAAGGCGAAGCGCGAGCTCACGATCGAGAACGCGCCGTCGGCGTATGGCAGCGGGATGACGTCGCCGTGGTCCCAGCGGACGTTCGTGAGGCCGCGCTCGCGTGCGAGGTCGCGGGCGCGTTCCAGCATCGCCGGCGTGATGTCGATGCCGGTCGCGTGACGGACGACGCCGGCGAACGCCGCGACGACGAGGCCTGGCCCACAGGCGACGTCGAGGACGATGTCATCGGCTCCGGCGCCGCTCTCGGCGACCAGGAGCCCCAATGCCTCCTCGTCCTTGATGCCCGGTGCGGTCGAGAAGGGCATCGCCTGGCGCGTGAACTGATCGATGATCGTCGCCTGATGCGGAGAGGACGTCACACGCGGGGCCGTAGCACGTCGGCGGCGCGGATACGACCGCGACGGCCGCTCACCGAACTCTCGGCGGCTGGATGCGAAGCCCGCCCCACTCGCCGGTGGACGCGACGGGTGGGGCGGGAGCGATCAACCTGCGCGGGTCGTCAGAGCGGCACGCACTGATTGCACGCGAGGCAGACCGAGAGCGGCGCGACGGTCCGCTTGCACTTCAACGCGTCCGCGTGGGCGGCAGCGGCGAGACCGACGACGAGCGTCGCGGCAGCGAGAATCGCGAGTCCGTGCACGTCATGCGCACGACGAGGGCCCTGTGATCGCATACGGCCTCCTGGGCAGCGGGAGTACGGCACCCGATGTATCGGCGAGACGTGAGGCTCCGCACGTCGCAGCTCGACGCATGGCGCATGAGAAGCTCGGGGGGTAGCTCGTCCGCGCACCGGAATGCTGCATCGACACCTATCCCTCCCGCACGTATCGTGGCGTGTAGATTTGACAATCTCGGCGGTGGTCCCTAAGGAGGCGCCCATGGCTGCACGATCGATCGGCTCGGCAACCATCAGCTTCGGCCTGGTCTCGATCCCGACCCGTCTCTACGTCGCGACCCATTCCGAGCGGATCGCCTTCAACATGCTGCACGAAGTCTGCGGCACACGCATCAAGCAGCAGCTCTACTGCCCGCACTGCGCGCGGGTCGTCGAGCGCGGTGAGACCGTCAAGGGCTACGAGTTCGAGAAGGGCCGCTTCGTGACGTTCACCGGCCCCGAGATCGCGGCGCTCGAGGCCGAGGCGAACCACGCGATCGACATCCAAGAGTTCGTACCGCTGGCGAGCGTCGACCCGATCTACTTCGAGAACGTCCACTATCTCGGACCGGACAAGGGCGCGGAGAAGGCGTATCACCTCCTCGCCGAGGCGATGCGCGCGACGGAGAAGGTCGCGCTCGCGCAGTTCACCAGCCACGGCAAGGAGCAGCTCGTCCTCATCCGGCCGTACCAGGACGGCCTGGCGCTGCACTCGATGTACTATGCCGAAGAGGTACGGGCCTTCGACGACGTCGAGACCGGCGGCGACCTCAAGATCCGCCAGGGTGAGGCCGAGCTCGCGCGCAAGCTTATCGATCAGCTCTCGACGAAGGCGTTCCATCCCGAGCAATACGAGGACACGTATCGCGATCGCGTGAAGGCGGCCGTCGATCGGAAGGTCGCCGGCGAGAAGGTGCGGACGCCCGAGGCATCGCCCGCCCGCGCCCGCGTCATCGATCTCATGCAGGCGCTGAAGGAGAGCTTGGCAGAGCGCGGCTCGAAGGGTGAGGAACGATCGCACGCTGCGGCGATGCGCGCACCGGCCGGGAAGCGACGCCCCGCCGCATCGGCGCGCCGCCGTGTCGACGCCAAGCCCGAACGTCGCGCCCACAAGAAGTAGGGTGATCGCGCGGCGCGCTGCGGATCCGCGCGTCCGCCTCGATACGGCGCAGGTCGCCCGCATCGTCGGGGTACCTCCGCGCCGTCTCCGCCAAGCCGTGGGGGCCGGCCTGGTCACTCCGCGACGCGACGGCCGCGGTCGCTTGCGCTTCGACTTCGTCGACCTGGTGTTGCTGCGGACGATGCGCGGTCTTCTGGAGAAGCGCGTCCCGGTGCGACAGATCGGCACCGTTCTCACGTCGTTGCGGCGGCAGATCGGTGAACGGCCGCTCACGCGCCTCTCGGTGTACGCCGACGGGCGTCGCGTCGTCGCCTGGGACGGCGCGAGCCGGTGGCAACCCGATTCCGGACAGTTCCTCTTCAACTTCGACGCCGCGCAAGTGATACGCGGCGCGCGCAAGGTCACGCGGTTGCGTGTACCCGTCCCCCCGCGCCGCGCCAGCGAGCTCAGCGCCGACGATTGGTACGACCTCGCGATCGAGCTCGAGGAGAGCTCCCCCCTCGAGGCCCGAGCGGCGTATCACCATGCGCTCGATCTCGAGCCGACGCACGTCACGGCACACATCAACCTCGGGCGGCTGCTGCACGGCGACGGCAACTTCGCGAGCGCCGAGCTCCACTACCGCGCCGCGACCGACGTCGAGCCGGTGAACGGGCTCGCGTGGTACAACTTGGGTGTGCTCCTCGAGGACGCCGAGCGTCCGAACGACGCCCTGCCCTGCTACGAGAACGCCGTCCGCCACCAACCCGATCTCGCCGACGCTCACTACAACCTCGCCCTCCTCTACGAGCAGGCGCACCGCCAGCGCGACGCCGTCCGCCACCTCCTCATCTTCCGCCGCCTCACCCACCGCCGCCGCTGATCCCCCCAAGCGCTACGCAGCCGCGCAACCGGAGCACCGCGCCTCCTCCCGAGCGCGGCGCAGCCGCGCGATGGGAGCACCGCGGTCACGCCCGAGCGCGGCGCAGCTGCGCAACGGGAGCACTGCGGGCTTCGCCCGCGGTGCGACGCCCATCGGAGCACGGCGCGCTCCGCGCGCCGCGCGCACGGGGGCTATTCGATTGACAAACCTGCACCACCACCCTACGAACGCCCGCGTGCGCACCGACGAGCTCGCAACGCTGGACGCAACCGCGCAAGCGGAGCTCGTCCGTCTCCGCGCTCTCACCCCACGCGAGCTCGTCGACGCCGCGATCGCACGCATCGAGCGAGTGAACCCGCGGTTGAACGCGGTCATCACTCCGCTCTTCGACGACGCGCGCGCGGCCGCCGTCGGCCCGCTTCCCGATGGACCGTTCACCGGCGTACCGTTCCTCCTGAAAGACCTGATCGCGACCTACGCCGGCGCCCGCATGACGGCGGGGGCGGCAGTGCTCCGCGATTACGTCCCGCAGTACGACAGCGAGCTGGTGCGTCGCTACAAGCGCGCCGGCCTGATCGTCGTCGGGAAGACGAACACGCCCGAATTCGGCATTCCGCCGACGACGGAGCCGGTCGCCTACGGCGCGACCCACAACCCCTGGGACCCTTCGCGCTCGCCCGGCGGCTCGAGCGGCGGCTCGGGCGCCGCCGTGGCGGCGCGCATGGTGGCGATGGCGCACGGCAACGACGGGGGCGGCTCCATCCGCATTCCGGCCTCGTGTTGCGGACTCTTCGGTCTGAAGCCCACCCGCGGACGCACTCCGCTCGGCCCGGACCACGGCGACGTCATGAGCGGCCTCGTCTGCGAGCACGCCATCACCCGCTCGGTTCGCGACAGCGCCGCGCTCCTCGACGCGACCGCCGGCCCCGACATCGGCGACCCCTACTGGGCGCCGCCGTCGCTGCGTCCCTTTCTCCAGGAGGTGGGCGCCGATCCCGGTCGACTGCGTATCGGGTTCAGCACGCGCGCCACCGTCGGCGTGTCCGTTCACCCGGAGTGTGAACGCGCCGTGCGCGACGCCGCCCAGCTCTGCGCGGAGCTCGGCCACAGCGTCGAGGAGGCGGCGCCCGCCTTCGACGACGTCGTGCTGACGCGCGCCTTCATCACCCTCTACGCCGCGTCGGCCGCGAAGAACGTGGCGGCGCTCGAGCGCGGGGGATTGCGGACGACGCGCGAGCAGTTCGAGCCGATCACCTGGGCGCTCCATGAGATGGGTACGCAGGTGAACGCGGGCACGTATCTCCTCGCCCTCCAGGACCTGCAACGAGTGGCGCGCGACGTCGCGCGCTTCTTCATCACCTACGATCTCTGGCTGACCCCCGTCCTCAGCGAACCGCCGCTGCCGCTCGGCGCCCTGGACGCCGGGTGGGAGGAGCCGCTGAAAGGCTTCTTTCGCGCCGGCGAGATCTGCCCCTTCACCCCGATCTGCAACGCCACCGGGCAGCCGGCGATGTCGGTACCCCTCCACTGGAGCGCGGACGGCCTGCCGGTCGGCTCGCACTTCGTGGGGCGCTTCGGCGACGAGGCGACGCTCTTTCGTCTCGCGGCGCAGCTCGAGGCGGCGCGACCCTGGGCGGGGCGGCGGGCGCCGGTGTCGGCCTGAATCTCGCGCTGATGCGCGTCGACGTGAGCTGCGCCAAGTGTGAGCAGCGTCGCCGCGTCGACCTCGGTGATCCGGGCGGCCGTTCCGTCGAGGAATTCCTGCACCTCGTCTCCGAACGCTTGTCCCACAAGCCGAGCTTCGAATGTTTCGGGGGCCACCTCGAGCTCGCGCCGCCCCTGCCGCGCTTCTGGACGATCCATTGGGAGACGCTCGGCGACTGACGCCGGTTCACTGCGGCCCCAGAACGTGGTTGCTTTCCGCCCCGAGCGAGCTATGAGGGCGTCGTGAAGCTCCTCACCACCATGGCCGCCTTGAGTATGCTCTTGGTGCCGATCTCCGGCGGCGCCGGGGAAAGCAACGACGCATTTTCCGAGGAGGCCAAGCAGCAACGCGCGGCGCGCCGCGCGGAGTCGCAGGACCGGCAGGAACGCGACGAGCGCGTCCAAGAGTTGCAGCAGGAGCACGAGATCGAGCACCCGGCGATCATCGACGACAAGCCGAAGGACGACCTCGAGGACTGACCGCCGGCGCGCGCCGCGCTCACAGCAGATGGCGCGCGAGAAACGCGTCCATCGCGGCATTCGCCTGCTGATTGGCACGTCCACGCCAGTCGAGCTGAAACGCGTGCGGCGCACCCTCGAGCAGCAGCAGCTCGCTCACGCGCCCCGCGGTGGTGAGCGCGCGATGCATGCGCTCCGATTCCCGGTACGAGACGAGCGTGTCGCCGGTGCCGTGGACGAGCAGGACCGGCGCGGTCGCGGGCGCGCTCGCGACGTGATGGAGCGGCGACGCCAGCCGCACCCACTCGGGATCCTCGCCGCGGGCGCCGAGCAGCGCCCCGATCATGTCGAGCTCGGGAGAAAGCACGGCCCGGCGGCCGAGGTCGTAGGGACCGTAGTGGGCGACGACCGCCTGCACGTCCTCGGTGGCGTCGCGAAGCGCGGGGTCGGAGAGCGCCGGCGCGAGGCCCGGCACGTCGCGCGCCAGATGCGCGAGCATCACCAGGTGCGCCCCCGCCGATAGACCGAGAAGGGCGATGCGCTCGGGGGCGATGCCGAGCTCGGTGGCATGGGCGCACACGTACCGCAGGCCGTGACGGACGTCGTCGAGCGGCGCCGGAAACCGATGCGCCGGCGCCAGCCGATACGACAGCGAGATCGTCGCGATGCCGTGACGGGCGAAGTGCAGCGCGTTGCCGGCGGCCTGGCTCGGATCGCCGTGCATCCATCCGCCACCGTGGACGAACACGACCACCGGCGCCGGCGCGTCGACGCGCACCGGACGGTAGTGATCATAGCGGAGTGGGATGCCGTCGACCTCGGCGTAGACGACGTCCTCCCGCAGCTCGTGCACATCGGAGCGGCGCGGAATACCCGAGACCTGACGAGGAAAACGCATCGAGTCTCTTGTCGATACGTGCTTCGCGGCGGAATGTCGACCGGCGTGTGTCCTCAGCCGCCCATGCGGTGACGGAACGCGCGTGAGCGCCGCGTCGAGTCGTGAAGCTCGAGGAAGAGAAGACCGCGCACCACCATCGTATAGGCGACCAACAGCGCGACGAGTGCGAACTTCAGCCATGCGAGCCCCGGCGTGACCGGCAGCGCTGCCACGCAGAGGACGAGCCCGCCGAGGGTGAGCGTCACCGGGAACCACTCGATCCAGTTTTCGCCGATGAAGACGTAGCTCTGTCCCAACAGCTCGAATGACGAGCAGTGGCCGAGATAGATCAGCTCGGGTACGGCGTTGAAAAAGACGAGGATCACGAGATTCACCGCCAGGAGCAGAATCGGCCCTTGCGGGATGGTCGCGAGGACAGGCGTGAGGAGGCGGAACGCGATCCAGACGACGAAGGTCACGCCGACGACGTCCCACACGTACTTGCCGGCACTGCGCCGGAAGTCCTCGAGCGTGACGCGCGAGGTCCGCACCATCATCTCGACCAGGTACAGCAGGGATCCGACGCAGGCGGCCCAGATCAGGCTCAGCAGAAATCCACCAAATATCCCGAGGAGCGGCGCAAGAGCGAGCGCCGCGCTCATGGCCAGCGCATAGACGAACAGCGAGCCCGAGACCGGCCAATTGCGGAGCGTGAGCTCGGCGGCACGGGTGAGCGTGCGGCGATACAGCGCGAGCGTGACCGTGAGCCAGCTCACGGCGCTCCGAGGATGCGGCGGAGGTCGCGCGCGGGCTTGCCGCGACGGATCGTCAGCGCGTAGTCCAGCGCGCGCCCGAGGGGAAACGCGACGGCGGTCGCGACCGACACCGCGCGCAGGAGCGGAAGCCCGCTCGCGAGCTCGAGGAGCAGCGCCACGCTCACCACCACCGTGATCGCGGTGCCGAGCGGCACCCGCCACCGGTGCGTCGGACGTTCGAAGCCGAAATCACCCGCCAAGCGTCCCGTACGCGACGTTAGGAGCGAATGGACGAGGACCGGCTCGCGCGCCGCGCGTGCCAGCAGCTCTTCGAGCACGATCGAAGCGCGGACGCGGTAGAGCGTGATCGTCGGCGTGCAGAAGATCGCGGCGACGGCGCCGAGGGCGAGCGGCCACAACGCGGCGAGCTGCACCGCGCTCCGCATGCCGAGAGCGAGGACGACGAGCGGGGTCACGAAGTAGTGTCCGGCGACGTCGGCGAAGAAGAACGTCGCGTCGCTGGTACCGCTGGCCCGCGCCACCTCGCCGTCGGAGCAGTCGAGCACCTCGGCGACGTACGCCAGCGGGATGAAGAAGAGCGCGACGCGAAGATCCGGGCACGCGAGGCAGGCTGCGCCGAAGACACCGACCACGATGTTCATCGCGCTCACCGCGGCCGCCGGCACGTCGTGCGCGAGGAAGAACCGCGTAAGATGTTTCGAGACCGGCCGGCAGAAGCGCTGCGTGAGACCGGTGCTCTCGCGCGGCTGCACGGCCTCGATCGCCGCGAGACCGACCTGGGGCGCGCCCTCGCGGCCGCTCACCGGCGCCCCGTCATACGGCACCTCGCAAGCGACGTGCGCCCACCTCGCCCGGACGCCCCCCGCGGTAGCCATGCGACACCTCGCGTCCGACGACGCGCTCGATGAACGCCCAGAGCTTGATCGCGCGTCCGAGGAGGTCGAGGAGCAGAAACGACGGCAGCTCACGATAGTGGTTCCCGAGGCCGAGTCGGCGCAGCGCCGCGACCCGGCGCACGAGGATGCCGGCGTGGATGGTGAGCGGCACGACGCAGACGAGGGCGAGCGCCAGCGACCAGCGCGATGCCACGAGCGCCGCCGGCACGCTGCCCACCAACGCCGCCGCAAGCGCCGCCTGCATTGCGGCGTCGCCGATCGGGATCTGCATCATCGCACCCCGTCGGCTGCGCAGCATGGTGGTCGCGAGAACGGCGAGCGTCCACGGCACCAAGGTCGTCGCACGCGCCGTCGGCATGTAACCGATGGGGCATCCGCGCGCCGCGAGCGCGCGACCGAGATGGAGATCGTCCTTCGCGCCCCTGCGCTCGGGGAAGAGCGCCGCCAGGTCGTGGGCAGCGAGCGTCGCGCGCCTGAGCGCGACCACCTCGCCGCTCAGCGTGCCGTCGAACCTTAGGTCCTTCAGGAGCTTTCGGTTCAGCTCCCAGTAGCGCGAGATCCAGGTGTCGAAGCGCGGCGTGGCCGCGCCGTGCACGGCGCGCTCGGGCCCCTCACGCACCGCGCGCACCAGCTCCGCGACCGCGTCCGAGGCGAGCTCGGTGTCGGCGTCGAGCAGGACGACGATCGGCGCGGTGGCGCGCGCGCAGCCGATCTGGAGGGCGACGTTCTTGTTGCCGTGCTCCAGCCGCACGATCTCGAGGTGCCCGAACCCGGCGGGCGCGCACGCGGCCGCGCCCGCGGTGTCGTCCTCACCGGCGGCGACGACGATCACCTCGAGCGCCCCCGCACCGACGCTCTGGCGCGCGAGCGCCGCGAGACAACCGCCGATCGCGGCCGACTCGTTGCGCGCCGGGATGACGACGGACACTTCGAGGGCCACGCGCCTTCCCTTAACCTCGATCGCCTCCCAAGGAAAGTAAGGCGCGGCGCGGAGCGCGGATCAGAAGGCGCTCGCGCCCGAGTACTTACCGGTCACGACGACGCCGAAGGGCCCGACCGACTGTCCGTGCAGCACGACCAGGAACTGCTCGGCGTCGCCGGTGCCGACCAAGGCGGTGCCACCGCCTCCGGTCGCCGACTGACAGCTCGAGAGGCGGACGAAGCCGACGCTCGCGAGCGCGAGCGTGTCTGGCAGCAGCGCGTGCTCCCCGACGTCCGCGAGCTCGGGCGTGATGGCCGTGAACTCGACGCAGTCGAAGCACACGTCGGGGACCGATGCCGTCACCTCAAGGTTGTCGGTGACGCTGGCCGAGCAGCAGACGTGCGCGCCTCTGAGCGCGGCGCTCGGACGCGTGATCGGATGCACCTCGCCACCGTCGGACTCGAGGCCGATCATGATGATCTGCGAGCTGGTGAGCGTCGCGGGGTTGAAGGTCGGCACCCGAATGCCGCCGGCGAGGACCGCCGGGTCGGGCAGCGAGCCGTCCGACGAGACGCCGATCGCGTCGCCGCCGAAGCTGGTGCCGATCGCGGCGTTCGCGATCGTCCAGCCGCCGACGATCTGCGGAACGATGGCGCCCGCCGGATCGAAGGCGGTGACGATCACGACACCACGCTCGCCGCTCAAGTCGACGGTCGGCCCCTCAGGATGATTCTCGAGCGGATCCTGCGTCTGCGTCTGGCCCTGGAGGTGCGTCGGGTCGACGACGACCGTATCGAGGGCGGTGAGGCTGATGAAGACGTCGGCGAGGTGACGGCAGTCGGCCGCGTAGTAGACCCAGTGCGTCCGCACGGGGAGGCCGCCGAACGAGCCCCCCATCCGACTCACGATCTGAAAGCTCACGCGCCCCGACGTCACGTCGAAGGGCATGACGAGAACGCCGGCCGCCTGCAGGTAGCGCACGTCGGCGGCGGCCGTCGTTCGCGCGTCCGCGTGGGACGTCATCACCAGCAGCAAGGTCGCGAGCGCGGCGACCGCGCCTATCCGTGCCTTCCACACCATCGAGCGGGCCACCCCCCGACTCCACGACATATCGTGCGCGCGCCAGGGTGATCAACGTGCAAACGCCCGCGGCGCGCTCAGATCGTGCGGCTGACCGCGTCCTCGCGCATGACCGGCTCCGGACGCTTTTCGATCGGCACGTACGAGCGCGCGCCCTCCCCGACGTAGATCTGGCGCGGGCGGACGATCCTCTGCTCCGGGTCGCGCACCAGCTCCGCCCAGTGCGCCATCCAGCCCGCCGTGCGCGCGATCGCGAACAGCACCGGAAACATCGTCAGCGGCATCCCGAGCGCCTGGTAGATCACGCCCGAGTAGAAGTCGAGATTGGGGAAGAGCTTCCGTGACACGAAGTAGTCGTCCTCGAGCGCCTGTCGCTCGAGCTCGAGGGCGACGTCGATGAGTGGATTCTTCCCCGTCACCTCGAAGACCCGATGCGCGAGCTCCTTGATGATGCGCGCCCGCGGATCGTAGTTGCGGTAGATGCGGTGGCCGAAGCCCATCAACCGCCGCTCGCCCGTCTTGCAGCCCTTCAGGTACTCGGGGATGCGCGCCACCGTGCCGATCTCCTCGAGCATGCGGATCACCGCCTCGTTGGCGCCGCCGTGAAGCGGGCCGTAGAGCGCCGCGACGCCCGCCGCCACCGCGGAGTACGGATCGGCGCGCGCGCTCGCAACGCAGCGGACGGCGTTCGTCGAGCAGTTCTGCTCGTGCTCGGCCTGGAGGATGAAGAGCACGTCGACCGCGCGCTCGAGGACGGGATCGGGCTCGTAGCGCAGCTCGGTCATCTTGAAGAGCATGGAGAGGAAGTTGCCCGTGTAGCTGAGCTCGTTGTCGGGATACACGTACGGGAGCCCGCGCGAGCGCCGGTACGCGAAGGCGGCGAGCGTCGGCATCTTGCCGATCAGGCGCCGCGTCTGCAGGCGACGCGACTCGAGGTCGAGGACGTTCTTGGCGTCGGGATAGAACGTGGAGAGCGCGCCGACGGTGCCGACGAGCATGCCCATCGGGTGCGCGTCGTAGCGGAAGCCGTCCATGAACTTCTTGATGTTCTCGTGCACCATCGAATGCGTCGTGATGTTGTGGCGCCACATCGCGAAGTGGTGCGCGTCGGGGAGCTCGCCCTTGACGATCAGATACGCGGTCTCGAGGTAGTCGCTCTTCTCGGCGAGCTCCTCGATCGCGTAGCCGCGATAGCAGAGCACGCCGCGCTCGCCGTCGACGTAGCCGATCGCGCTCTTGCAGCTGGCGGTGTTCGTCAGCCCCGGGTCGTAGGAGCGCAGGCCTATGTCGTCCGCACTGGCTTTGATCTTTCGGAGGTCGATGGCGCGGATGGCGCCCAGCTCGATCGGGAGCTCGTAACGTGCGCCGGTGCGCCCGTCGGTGACGTCCAACGTGTCCTTCGCCATGTCTCGACTCCCTCGGTGCGGTTGCTGAGCCGATCTTGCCAGCGACCGACATCCAGTCAATCTTGATTTCTACAATCAACCTATGGCACAGAGGCACGGTGAGGCGCGGCTACCGCTCCGCCCGCGAGGCAGCCGCCGAGCTCGGCGTCAGCCTGCCGACGCTCTACGCCTACGTGAGCCGCGGGTTCATCCGCTCCGAGGGCGACCGGTCGTCACGCCAGCGCCGCTACCGCGCCGAGGACATCGTCGCCTTGAAGGCCCGCAAGCGCCGCCGCGATCCCGGCGAGGTCGCCGAGGCCGCCCTGCACTTCGGGCTCCCCGTCCTCGACTCCGCGATCTCGCTCATCGCCGGCGGGCGACTCTACTATCGCGGCCGCGACATCGCTTCGCTCGCCACCGCCGCGACGATCGAGGAGGTCGCCGCGCTCCTATGGACGGGCGACCCCGCGGCGTCGCTCCCCGACACGACGGTCGAGATACCGGCAGCGCGCTGGCAGCGCATGGCGCCGCTGCTCGCGCCGCTCGCGCCCATCGAGGCCTTCCAGGTCGTGCTGCCGCTCGCGGCGGCGGACGATCCCACGGCGTACGATCTCCGTCCCGCCGCGGTGCAACGCGCCGGCGTGCGCATCCTACGCCTCCTCGCGGCCGTCGCGACCGGCCACAAGCCGTCGACGGCGCCGATCGCCCGCACCTTGCAGCACGGCTGGGCGCGGCGGACGCCGCACGCGGGCGCGCTCCTCGAGACCGCCCTCGTCCTCAGCGCCGACCACGAGCTCAATCCCTCGACGTTTACCGCCCGCTGCGTCGCCTCTGCCCGCTCGACGCCGTACGCGGTCGTCGCCGCCGGGCTCGCGGCCCTCCAAGGGGCGCGCCACGGCGGCACCTGCGAACGGATCGAGGCGCTGTTCGAGGAGGGGGGCACGCCGGCGCGGGTCGAGGCGGTGGTCGGCGCGCGCCTGCGGCGCGGCGAGTTGCTCCCCGGCTTCGGCCATCCCCTCTACGTGACACCCGCCGGAGATCCGCGCGCGAGCATCCTGCTCGATCAGGTGTACGCGACACGCGGCGCGACCCGCGGCGCGCTCCTCGCGCGCGCCCTCGCCGACCACGTTCAAGCGCTCGTGGACGTGCAACCGACGATCGACTTCGCGATGGTGGCGCTGCGCCGCGCCCTCGATCTGCCCGGCGGCGCCGCCGTCGCGCTCATCGCGATCGGCCGCGCCGTGGGCTGGATCGCGCACGCGATCGAGCAGTACCAAGACGAGCGGATGATCCGCCCGCGTGCCCGCTACATCGGGCCGATGCCGTGAGGGCAGCAGCCGGCAACGAGAGGCCGAGATGGCGCGCCGTCGCTGTGCCATATCCTTGACCGTATAAGACCATACGCTTATACTAGTCTGATGCGTACCCCGCTCAAGAAGGTCACGGTCAATCTTCCGGCGCATGTTTTGGAGAGCGCCACGAAGCTCACGGGCAAGGGCATCACGCCGACCATCCTCGAAGGACTCCAGGAGCTCGAGCGCCGCGCCAAGCGTTCGGCCTTGCGGAGCCTCAAGGGGAAGGTCCGATTCCAGCTCGATCTCGACGAGACGCGCCGCTGATCCTCATCGACACCTCGGCGTGGGTCGACTTCTTCCGCGGCCGTGAGCCGTTTGCCGGAGCAGTCGACCACCTCCTCGAGTCGAACGAGGCTACGCTCTGCGGTCCCGTCATCACCGAGCTACGCCGGGGCCTGCGGTCCGCCGCCGAACGAGCGAAAGTTCTTCCTCTTCTCGACGGGTGTCCGACGCTCGACCAGCCACTACGCCTGTGGCACGAGGCGGGCGAGCTCGGGTACCTGCTCGCGCGCCGGGGCAGGAGCGTGAAGTCGCTTGATCTATTGATCGCAACCTATGCGCTTGCCCACTCGGTACCCATTCTCACGGTCGATGCGGACTTCAAGACCATGAAGCGGGCGGGCCTCCGATTGCTTCTCGTAGAGCCCTAAGACCCGCGTAGCATCGGCCGATGCTCCCCCACCCTCTCGTGTGGGGCTCAATCGGCCGTGTCCGCATCCACCCGAAAACTCGGAGGCGTGTCCGAGTTTAAAGAGCATTTGATCCGCCATCGGCTTCTTGATGGTGGATAAATGATGGAGGACGAAGCCGCTGACCCACGGACGGTCGCCCTATGGGGATTGTAAGGGGTCTCAGGTGCGGCGCGTGGGGTGTCGACG
>JACQEO010000011.1 GCA_016200545.1 Deltaproteobacteria bacterium
CCGCACGCAGTAACCGCACCGCAGCAAACCGTCGCACCTCCAACGCCTCGAAGTCCCGCCGCACCCCACGTGGATTGCCCATGCATGATGTCCTACCATAACGTGACGCGCCTGGCAACTATATTATGCAATCCTCAATAGAGCGCTGGTCTTAGGACGGTTTCGGTCCTGGACTTCCCCTTTCAGGAGGCGGGCACATGCGAACGACGCGACGAGCATTCGTAGTGCTCCTCATGGTGGTGAGCGGGTGGACAGCGGGATGCCATCCCGAGGTCGAGGTGCCGCCGCTTCCCGCGGCAAAGATCTCGATCATCGGCGACCGCTTCTTCGACGTGAAGGCACTCTCGCCCGATCGCGCCCTCGTCATCGGCTACCGCGGGAAGATTCTCGAGACGCCGGACTCCGGCCGCACCTGGGACGTCATTCCCACACCCACCGATCGCGGGCTCTACAGCATCCGGTTCGCGAACGCCCAGACCGGCTGGATCTGCGGTCAAGCCGGCCTGATCTTGGCGACGAAGGACGGCGGCAAGACCTGGACGGAGCAGAAGAGTAACACCGATCAGTATCTCTTCGCGCTCTATCCGCTCAGCGCGACGCACGTGTACGCCGTCGGCGACAAGTCGACGCTGGTCGAGACCACCGACGCCGGCGCCAACTGGCGGCCGCGAAAGATCGCACAGTCCAGCGAGGGTGTCAGCGAAGACATCGCGCTCGCGGTGCAGGATCCGATCTTCTACGACATCGAGTTCGCCGACGAGCAGAACGGTTGGATCGTCGGCGAGTTCGGCACCATCCGCCACACCGCCGACGGCGGCAAGACCTGGGTCGAGCAACAGAAGAGCCTTCTCGGTGGCGGGATCGTCGACATGTTCGACCTGCCGACGCTCTTCGGCGTCCATTTCGTCAACAACCAGGAGGGCGTCGCCGCCGGTCTCGAGGGCAAGATCGCCCATACGCACGACGGCGGGAACAGTTGGGCGTTCGACAAGATCGACGAGGTGCTTGCGATCGAGGATCCCCTCTACGCTCCATTCCTTTTCCCTGACGGGAAGGGCTGGGCGGTGGGGTCCGGTGGTGAGGTCGTCACCAAGGAGCCCGGCGACGTCGTCTGGAAGCGGGCGAAGCTCGGCATGCGCCTCTTCACTTGGCTGCGCGGCATCGACTTCTTCGATCAGAATAACGGCTGGATCGTCGGCGGCTTCGGCACCATCCTCAAGACCAAGGACGGCGGCAAGACCTGGACGCCGAACCTCGCCTGACCTTCGCCGAGGGGACGGTCCCCCGTGGGCCGTCCCGCGACGACGCTCGCATGTGCCGGCTGAATTGATCGCTCCGGCGCGATTCCGTAGCATGGCCTCTGATGCGGGTCCTCGGCGGCGCGTGGCGTGGATGGTGCGTACCGCTCGCGGGAATGGCGGCGGGTTGCAGTCTGGCGACGCTCCGGCCGCGCGTCGCCGAGCGCGATTTCTTCCCGCTGACGCCGAACTCCCGGTGGGAGTACGCGGTCAGTCGGCACGCCGGAACGGAGAAGTTTCGCTTCGTCGCGGTCGTACGGCCGGACGATTTTCGTACCGCCGACGGCCGAGCATGTGCGATCGTGGACGAACAGTACGGTGCCGAAACCGAGCGTTTTCCGGTGATCTACTGCACGGAGAGCGGCTTCCTCCATCGCATCATGTCGCTCGAGTATCGCGGTGAGACGCTCGAAGACAACGGACTCCGCTCCGGCGAGCTCAAGTTCCTTCCGACCGATCTCCGCCACGCCGGCGCCTGGGAAGGCCTCACCAACGCCTACCGTCTGCCCGACGGCTCGGGGTTCGAGGTTCAACAGCTGCACCACGTCCACCCCGGGCCCGAGCGCGTCGTGGTGCCGGCGGGCGTGTTCCCGCGCTGCATCCGCGTCGAGACCACCGCGATCCATTCCGCCGTCGACGGCGGCGGCACGCGGACGGGACCACGCGTGATCTACTACTACTCCGATTGGTATGCGCCCGGCGTCGGGTTGGTCAAGACGGAGCAGCGCGGCAGCGACGCCGAGCTGGTCGCGACGATCGAGCTCATACGCTACGTCGTCGGCTCTGGGTCACACTCGTGATCGCCGTCGACGGCTTGGTGAAGGATTTCGGCCGCACGCGCGCGGTTGCTGGGGTGAGCTTCAACGTCGCCGCCGGTGAGATCATGGGTCTCCTCGGACCGAACGGCTCGGGGAAGACGACGATCATGCGCATCCTCACCGGTTTCTTTCCGCCGACCGAGGGAAGCGTCGCGATCGACGGTCTCGACGTCGAACGCCATCCGCTCGCGATCCGCGAGCGCATCGGCTATTTGCCCGAGAACGTCGTCCTCTATCCCGATCTCACCGTCGTTCGGTTTCTCCGCTTTTGCGCCGAGGTGAAGGGCGTCCCGGCCCCGGTCCGGCGCGCTCGCCTCGACGAGGTGATCGGCGCCTGCGGTCTGACGGAGGTCGCCGGCAAGTTGATCGGTAAGCTCTCGAAGGGCTACCGCCAGCGCGTCGGCATCGCGCAAGCGCTCGTGCATCGACCCCGCGTCCTCATTCTCGACGAACCGACCGTCGGCCTCGATCCGCGGCAGATCATCGAGATTCGCACGCTCATCAAGGCGCTCGCCGGTTCGACGACGGTGCTGCTGAGCACGCACATCCTGCCCGAGGTGAGCATGACCTGCGGGCGCGTCATCATCATCGACTACGGGCGGATCATCGCCGAAGACACCGCCCTCGGCCTGACACAGCGGGTGCGGGGATCCGACGAGACGCGCGTGCGCGTTGCCGGCCCACGTGCCGACGTGCTCGCGGCGCTCGCCGCCGTCGGCGGCCTCGACGAGCTTCGCGAGGAGCCAACGGGCGACGGCGCCGTCACGGTCGTCGTCCGTTCCGCGCGCGGCGACGCCCTCCGGTGCGAGATCGCGGCGCTCGTCATCGGCCGTGGCTGGGGGCTCCTGGAGATGCGCACGCTGCCGATGAGCCTCGAAGACCTCTTCGTCCGTCTCGTGCGCGACGATCGGGACGCCGCGGCGTGAAGAGGACGCTCGCGCTCGTCCGCAAGGAGCTGGCGTCCTACTTCGCCGGCCCGCTCGTCTACGTCGTCATTGGCGCCTTTCTCTGCGCCACCGGATTGCAGTTCTACACGACGCTCAACAGCTACGTGACGATCGGCTTCGGGCTCAACATCCTCGAGCATTTCTGGGAGGAGTTCTTCGTCAACTACATCGCGTTCTACTTGCTGATCGTCGTGCCGCTGTTCACGATGCGCTTGCTTGCCGAGGAGCGCCGCCTCGGGACGATCGAGCTGCTCTACACGTACCCGCTCCGTGATCGCGAGATCATGTTCGCGAAGTTCGCTGCGTGTCTGATCGTCTTTCTGCTGTTCATCGCCGGTACGCTCCTCTACCCGGCGATCGTCTACGCGATTCAGCCGTTCGATCCGCGTCCCTTCGTCGCGCGCTACCTCGGAACGTTGCTCTTCCTCGGGAGCTGCATCGCATGCGGACTCTTCATCTCGTCGTTGACCGAGAGCCAGGTGATCGCCTCGTCATGCACCTTCGTCGTCCTCTTGTTGTTCTGGATTCTCACGTGGAACGAGGCGGCGGTGAGTACCTCGCTCGTGACCGTACTCAGTCAGACGTCGACGTTCGATCACTTTCACACCTTCGCGACCGGAGTCATCGATCTGAAGGACTGCCTCTACTTTCTCTTCTTCATCGGCCTTTTTCTCTTTTTGACGTTGCGCTCCATGGAGTCGCGGCAGTGGCGCGGCAGACGGTGAGGCGGGGTATACGCAGGCTGCCGGCGCTCGTCCTCGGCACGCTCGGGCTCCTCGGCTGCGCGGCGCTGGTGATCGTCCTCGCATACCGACACAGCGTGCGCCTCGACCTCACACCCGAGCGCAACTACACGCTGTCGCCGCACGCGCGGCGCATCCTCACGGGGCTCGACCGCGACGTTCACGTCACCGTCTTCGTGCGCAGCGCGGACGCGCGGACGCCGTTCCTCAAGGACCTCCTGTGGCGCGTGGCGAACGCATCGCCGCGGGTGCGCTATGACTTCGTCGACCTCAACCGTTCGCCGGCGCTCGCCCACCAGTACGGCATCGAGCGCTACGGCGCGCTCGTCGTCGAGAGCGGCGGCCGGCGGCGTGACATCTCGAATCCGTCCGAAGGCACGCTGCTGAGCGCCGTACTCGCCGTGACCCGCCCGTCGGAGCGAGTGGCGTACTTTCTCACCGGTCACGGCGAGCACGCGCCGACTGACAGCGACCGCAAACTGGGGTGCTCGAGCGCGGCGCGCGCGCTCGAGGAAGATTTGTTCCGCGTGCGCGAGCTGCCGCTCGTCGGACCCGACGGCGTGCCTGCGGACGCTTCCGTGGTCGTCGTTGCGGGTCCGCGGAAGGACCTGCTGCCCGGCGAGGCCGCGCGGCTCGACGCCTACCTCGACCGCGGAGGCGCGCTCTTGCTGCTGCTCGATCCGGAGAGCCCGGGGACGATCGCGGCGGTCGCCGCCGGTCGCGGCATCACGCCCCTCGACGAGGTCGTGATCGATCCGGAGCGCCGCCTGGCGTCTGGGGAGGGAGTCACGATCCTCGTCTCCGGTCTCACGCCGACCTTTCTCGTGAGCGGCACGCTCGCGGCGCCGCCGGTCTTCTCGCGCGCCCGGCCGCTGCGACTCGCGAGCGGCGACGAGACGCGCGCGATCGGTTTTCTCCAGAGTGGCGCGGGGAGCTATGCGGTAGCCGTCGGTGCAGCGGCTGACGCCGTGGGCGGCCCGCGGAGCGCGCAGGTCGTTGGCGCCGCGGTTGCTTTTCCGACCACGGCCGACGGCGTCAAGCCGGGGCGCCTCATGGTTCTCGGCGACGCCGATTTCACGACCAACGCGTTCCTCGACTATCTCGGCAACCGCGACCTCTTGGTGAACGCCGTCAACTGGCTCACCCGCGACGAATCGTTGATCGCGGCGCGCGCGCAGCAGAAGGAGACCGGTCGCGAGCAGTTCTTCGTCACCGAGGCGCAGGGTCGGATGGCGTTCTGGCTCGCTGCCGTCGCCCAGCCGGCCGTCTTCTTCGCGTTCGGCGTCTTCGTCTTCATTCGCAGGCGCTTGGCATGAGCTGGCGCGCCGTCGGTGTCGTCTACGCCTTTTTGGTGCTCCTGCTCGCGTTCGTGCTGCTGGTCGAGCGGAGGCCGGAGGTCGAGGCGCCGCCACCCGAGGCGGCGCCGGCGCGCTCGCTCTTGGGCATCGAGCCGAGCGCCGTGCGCGTCGTCGTGTTCCGCCGCGCCGACGCGCGCGTCCGCGCCGAGCGCGACGACGGCCACTGGCGCACTGTCGAGCCTGCGAGGGCGGTCGTGCCCTCCGATCTCGTGGATGCGGCGGTGGCGACGCTCACCGCCGGTCAGGTGTCGGAGGTGATCGCCGACGACGCGCGCGCCAGCGATCTCGCGACCTTCGGGCTCGCCGTGCCGACCGCAGCGATCGTACTGAAGACCCGGTCCGACGGTGGCGGGCGCGAGGTGACGGTCCTCTTCGGCGCGTACAATCCGACGCGGACGGCCCTCTACGCGCGCCTGGCCGACGATCCACGTGTATATCTCGTCGGCTTGAACGTCCGCTACTATGAGGATCTGATCTTCGAGGCTGCGCTCCCCGGACGCGGCTGAGGCGTGCCGGCGAGCGCGTGCTCGGCGCGGGCCCGGCGTGCGAAGCGAGCGAGGTGGAGGATCCGTCCTTCGACGCGGTACTTATGGGCGAACGCGGTGCCGAACCCGGGATGGTCGTCGCCGGGTACGAGATCCACGAACGTCCCACTGGCGATGATCGCGGCTCGGATCGTCGCCATGTAGGTGCCGACGTCGGTCGCGATGTAGATCTCGCCGCCGGCGACAAGCGTGCGCGCGAGTGCACGAATGAATCCGGGAGAGAAGATACGGCGCCATCCATGGCGCCGCTTTGGCCACGGATCCGGGAAGTAGACGTGGTACGCGTGCACCGACGCCGTGGGGACGATCGCGAGCACGTAGGTCGCGTCCGCCTGGAGCGTCCGGACCCGCGGCGTGCCGAGGCGCGCGACGCGCGCTGCCACACGCCGCGCCTTTCGCGGGGCGCGCTCGATGCCGAGGAGGTTGTGCCGCGGCGCCGCAGCCGCACGCGTGAGGAGAAACGTGCCGTCGCCGCAGCCGATCTCGATCTCGACGGGCGCGTCGTCGCCGAAGAGCGCCGTCCAGAAGGAGCGCCCGCCCAGCCGCGGGAAGACGACCGCGTGCATGCTCATCGCACGTATGGCGAGCGTTGCGGACGCAGGACGATCTCGGCGCAGGCCGCCGTCGAGGTCGTGCGAAGGGCAAACAGCACCGCGGCGGCGACGTCGTCGGATCGAAGCATCCGCGCCCGGTCGACCTTGCGGTTGGAAGGGATGAGCGTGGTATCCACGAATCCGGGGCAGATCACCGAGACGCGGATGCCCAACTCACGGACCTCCTCGAAGAGCGACTGGGCGAAGCCCCGGACGCCGAATTTCGCCGCCGAGTAGGCGGCGGCGCCGGCGCTGCCGGTCATGCCGGCGATCGAGGCGACGAAGACGATCGCCGGCTCGGTGCCGCGGCGTAGATCGGGCAGCAGATGATGCGTGAGCAGCATCGGCGCGCGTAGGTTGAGGCGCAGGGTCCGGTCCCACGTCGCGATCGGCGCGCGCGCGAAGTCACCGTGAGGTGGCGCTCCTCCGGCGTTGTGCACAAGGAGATCGATGCCGCCGAGGACCGCCCGCGCGCGCGTGACCAACGTCGCGACGGCGGCGTCGTCGGTAAGATCGGCGACGATCGCATGCGCGCGGCCGCCGGTGTAGGTCACCTCGGTAACGACCGCGTCGAGCTCGCGCGCGCTGCGCGCGGTGACGGCGACCGTCGCGCCGGCGCGCGCCAACGCCAGCGCGATCGCGCGTCCGATTCCGCGACCGCCACCGGTGACGAGCGCGGCGCGCGCGTGCAGGAGAGCGTCGCTCGTCACGACCGGGTCGCGTTTACCACAGCGGGCGGGGCCTATCCACGTACTTTCATACGCCCGCACTCGCATCACGTGCCAACCAGGACGAACGATGAAAGCCGCGGTCCTGCACCATTTCCAAGAATCGCTGCGCGTGGAGTCCGTGGATCTCGTGGGAGCCTCGGACGGGCGAGGTCCCCTGAAGAGGACTACCCCTGATCCCGCCAACCTGGCCGTGGTGGCGTGACCCGGGCCGTCATCGGTGCCGGCGCTCCCAGCAACGCTGACGCGCTGCTCCCTCGCGATTCTCTTGCTTGCGGAGATCCGGGACCCGCTCGTTCGCCTTCATTCTTACCCCAACAGGCTCACGTCTCAGCATCCACACATCGCATACCTGATCTAGGCAGGAGGTATTGTCAAAAGTTGTGGATAGCGGCGTAGGCGCGCGATGCAGTCGCGGCCGCTGCGTGCAGGAGCCGAACCGCCCGGCTCTCGCGCTCTTTCACCTCGAACGGCCCCATGATGGAGCAATCTGACGCGGTGCGCTGCTGACCTCTTTCGTATTCAGGGGCGTCCCCTTTTTGGCCGGCGTGACCAATTCCTCGAAGATCGCGTTGACGGCGGCTGACTGATCCCTGCGCCGGATGATGGCGCCGCCCATGCACGCGCATTCACGGCCGTACTCGTGCTCGATCTCGCGCACTTCGCCTGTTCGGGCTGCCATGTCGTCCGCTCGCTCTTAGCGACGCTTGGCATCCGCTTCGTTGCCGCCGTCAAGATTCTCCTTGACCGTAGAAGGCTGATCTTGGTACCCGATCCTGTCGACGGTTGCACGCTGCGAATCCCGAACCCGGAGACCCGATTGTGTTCCCGACCAGACGCACGCGCCCGCTTCAGCTCCTCCAGTGCGCCGTTGCGCTGACACTCATGTTCGGCACGTCGGCTTCGGTTCGTGCGCAGCCCCTCAGCCGCGCCTTCGATGATTACGCCCTCCTCGGACGTATGAAGGTCAAGATCAAGAACCTCGGGATGATCGCGGGTGGAAACATTGGCGCGATCGATCCCGGGGCACAACTCAAGCTGGGCAAGTCGGTCGCGGTCAGCGATGAAGTGCAAGCGGCCGGTGACATCGTGGCCCTGGGGCGGCGCGCGAGCGCCTGTGAGGTGTTTACGAACGCGCTCCTCGGGAGGGACTACGTCCTGCGGTGCGGCGACCCGACAGGTTTCACACCGCCGCTTCTCACGTTGCCATCGCTGCCTGCGTTCATGCCCGGGACCACACCCCTTGCGATCGCGCAGGGCACCACCACGACCCTCGTAGCGGGAGCGTATGGCGCCGTGGGGCTGCAGAATGATGTGCGGCTGATCTTTCCGGGTGGGACGTATGAGTTCGCGAGCCTGACCACGGGGCGTAGGATTGAACTCGTCTTTCAGGCGCCGACGACCGTCAATGTCGCCGGTCAGGTGAAGTTAGGCAATCAGACCGTGATCCTGCGCGACCCCGGCGTCGACATCCTGGATGTTCGCTTCAATATTGGCGGCAACGCACTCCTGGGAGCGAGCAGCAATCTTGCGGGCGACTTTTTCGCCCCGCAGGGGGCGCTGGGCTTCGGGCGCTCTGGGTTTTTCAAGGGCCGATATGTGGGCAGGCGTGTCTCCAGCGACCACTCGATCATCGTCGAGGGATTGAACATACCGAGCCCAAGCGCGGCCCCGACGAGCACGTCATCGTCCGATTCGGAGACGCCAACGCCGCTGGCGAGTCCGACGCTGACGCCGACAGCCACGTCGACCCCGACTCCGCTGCCAACGCCGACCGCCACTGCCACCACGACGGTGACGCCGACCCCGACTCCGCTGCCAACGCCGACCGCCACTGCCACCACGACGGTGACGCCGACCCCGACTCCGCTGCCAACGCCGACCGCCACCGCCACCACGACGGTGACGCCGACCCCGCGACGCTCACGGCGACGCCGACGCTGACGGCGACGCTCACTGCCACGCCGACGCTGACGGCGACGCTCACCGCCACGCCGACGCTGACGGCGACGCTCACCGCCACCCCGACGCTGACGCCGGTGCAAACGGTTCAACCGAGTGCCACGCCGACAGGCACCACGACGCCGAGCCAGACGCCCATCCCAAGCCTCACGCCGACACGCAGCACGACCGCCAGCGTCACGGCAACGCTGACAGCCACTGCGACCACAACGGCGACCGTGACGCCGACCGCCACGCCGACGAGGGTGCCAACGGCGACCAAGACCCCGACGGCCACGCGCACGCCGACGCCAATAGCGACCAAGACCCCGACGGCCACGCGCACGCCGACGCCGAAGCCAACGGCGCCGCCGGGTCCGACGCAGTTCTGCTCGTTCACGCAGGGCGCTTACGGGGCGTCGAACGGCGTCATGAACGGCACGACAGGTTACTTGACGCTGCATCCCGAGGTACTGCCGGCGACGGTCGGCGGGACCGGTAATTCGGTGACGGCAACGACCAACGCGGGCGTGCAGGCGCTGCTTCCGGCGGGTGGTACACCGTCTGTGATATTGCCGAGTGACTTCGTGATCGCGAGTGCCAGCGACCTTCCGCCCGGCGGCGTCGGCGGCGGCGTCCTGCTCGGCCAGACTCTCGCCCTCACGCTGAATCTGCGGTTCTCAACGCTCGGCATTCTCGATCCGGGGCTCGCCAGCTTCCAACTGCCGAGTATCCCGTTTTGTACCCAGGGGCTGCTGCCGGGACCGGATGGCGTGCTCGGAACCGCCGACGACACGCTGAACGGCGCCGATCCGCTGCAGGGGCCGTTCACGTTCCCGACCGGCATTGCCATCGGCAACAACACCGCGGGAGATCTCCTGCTCCTCGCAAACCAGGCGCTCCGCGGCGCGATGCCGCCAACGCCCCTGACGCTCAGCTCGATCAACGACGCGGTGACGACGATGAACGAGGCTTTCGACGAATGCCGCCGCATCGTGCCATGCAACTGAGGGGAAGGGACTCGAATTGACGATGACCGCGAACTCGGGAGCACTGAGACGATCGCGTCGCCACCTCGCCGCCGCGCTGGCGGTCGTAGCCGTGCTGCTCGGTGTTGCCGCGACCGTGAGTGCACAGGCGGAGACGCCGACCCCGACGGCGAGTCCGACACCCCAGTGTCCGGTGCTCCCCGAGGAGGGATGCCGGACGCCGATCCAGCCGCACAAGGCGGTCCTGGTGATCCAGGACCGCGGAACTTTTACGCAGATCTTCTGGAAGTGGATCAAGGGCGCCGCAACCGCACCGTCCGACTTCGGCAACCCCATTGGAACGACGGCCTATGATTTCTGCATCTACGACGGTACCCCCCAGCCGGTCTTCGAGTTCCACCTCCCGCCGTGCATGGACTGTTGGAAATCAACCAAGACGGGCTTCGGGGTGATACCGACCAGTCTCTACGCCAAGCTCCTGCTGCGCGCGGGATCGGACGGCCATCCGAAGATCGTCATGCGCCGCCCCAGCGCCGATCCCCTTCCGCTCACGTCGTGGGCGCTTCCGGTGCGCGTTCAGCTGACGAACAGCGCCGGTGTGTGTTGGGAAGCGGTCTACAGCGCCCCCATCGAGCAGAGTGCGCAAAAGTTCCGGGCCAAAGCGGACTGACCGGTGCGGCAGCTCGTCGCGGGGAAGGACCTCATCTTCGCGGAGCGCGGTTTAGCCGGTGCTCGCCGGGTTCACGGAGCCAGTCCGCATCTGGGAGTTCCTCTGGTAACCGCGGCTACCGTAAGCGCGCGTCCTGCGACATCGACCAGCCCGCGACTGCCCGGCCTCGGCGAGATCGCATCGATACCCTCTGTCCGAATGCGTAGAGCATTTGATCCGCCATCTGCTTCTCGATGGCGGATCAATCACGAAGGACGAAGCCGCTGACCCACGGACGGTCGCGCGTCGCGATTGATCTCGACACGCGATGAAGGGCTGGAGCATCGTTGCGATTTACGAGACGGGACAGTAGCGACACCCGAGTCGATCGTCGGATCTCCGGAGGTCGTTACGTGCCGCGCGGGAGCTTGAGGACGCGCTCGCCGATGATGTTGCGTTGCACCTCGGAGGTGCCGCCGCCGATGGTGAAGGCGCGGACGGCAAGGATGCGACGTAGCCACTTCGTCGTCTCGTCGCCGGTGCCGCTGCGCCGGTCGCGGAGGCCAGCCTCGCCGAGGAGCTCGCTCGCGAAGGCGACGATGCGCAGGTTGAGCTCGGTGCCGAAGAGCTTGGCGACGGACGCTTCGGGGCCGGGCGGCTCGCCGCGGATTCGTCGCGTCACCTGGCGGTACTGCGTGTAGCGCAGTGCCGTCGCCTCGGTCGCGAGGCGGGCGAGGCGTTCGCGTACGTAGCCGTCCTCGATCGCCGGCCGACCGTGCAGGAGGCGGCGCTCGGCGAGCGTCACCAGCTCGCGGATCAAGCGATCGAACTGGTACACGGCACCGAGACCGACACGCTCGAACATGAGCGTCGTCATCGCCACCTGCCAGCCCTCGTTCTCGCGGCCGACGAGATTCGCCCTCGGGACGCGGACGTCCTCGAAGAAGACCTCGTTGAACTCGGCGTCGCCGGTGATCTGCACGAGCGGGCGGACGGTGATGCCGGGGCTGCGCATGTCGACGAGCAGGTACGAGATGCCGAGGTGCTTGCGCGCCGTGGGATCGGTGCGGCAGAGGAGGATGCACCAGTGCGCGCGGTGGGCGAGGCTCGTCCACACCTTCTGCCCGTTCACGATGTAATCGTCGCCGTCGGCGACGGCGCGCGTCTGCAGGGCGGCGAGATCGGAGCCGGCGTTCGGCTCCGAGTAGCCTTGGCACCAGATCTCCGCGGCCGAGAGCATCGTCGGGATGAAGCGGCGCTTCTGGGCGGCGCTGCCCCACTGCATCAGGGTCGGCCCGACCATCGTGATGCCGATCGGGTTGATCGGCGCCGGCGCCTTGGCACGGCCCATCTCCTCGGCGTAGACGAGCTGCTGGAGCAGGGAGGCGCCGCGTCCGCCGTACTCCTGCGGCCAGTGGATGCCGACCCAATTGGCGGCGTGCATCGCCCGGTGCCAGGCGAGAAGCTTCTCGAAGCGGGTGTCGGGGTCCTGCTCCTCGTCGAGCTCGCCGGGCGCGAAGTACCGCGGCAGGTGCTCGGCGAGCCACGCGCGCAGCTCGGCGCGGAACGCTTCTTCCTCCGGCGAGTAGCGGAAGTCCATCGGCGGTGGCGCGCGGCGATCGGCGGCCGCGCCGCTCAGTCGCTCTTGACGCGCGACAGGTAGGCGCCGCTCTCGGTGTCGACGCGGAGGACATCACCGGTCTCGACGAAGTTCGGGACGGGAACAACGAGGCCGGTCTCGGTCGTCGCCGGCTTGAGGACGTTGGTGACGGTCGCCGTCTTCAAGCCGGGCGCCGTATCGGTGACGCGCAGATCGACGGTCTTCGGCGGCGTCACCCCGATCGGACGGCTCTCGTAGAAGTCGACCGTTACGTGCAGATTCGGCAGGAGGTACGAGACTACGTCGCCGAGCATCTCGCGGTCGAGGGAGATTTGCTCGAAGGTCTCGGTGTTCATGAAGTGGAAGTCCTCGCCCTCGGTGTAGATGAACTCCATCTCTTGTTGATCGAGGCTGACGCGGTCGACCTTATCTTCGGAGCGGAAGCGGTTTTCAGTCTGCGTCCCGGTGCGTACCGCGCGCATCTTCGTCTGCACCATGCCGCGCCAGTTGCCCGGCGTGATGTGGGTGACGGTCATGATCCGGTAGAGGTCGTTCTGATAGTTGATCAACATGCCTGCGCGCAGCTGTGTTGCCGGGATGAGCATCGCCTCTCCAGGCTCAGGCGAGAACCGCCGCGAGATGCTCCGTGAGACGGGGTGTCGTCGGTGTCGGCTTCACGAAGCGCTCGACGACCGCGCGGGTCTCTTGAAGGCGCAGGCGCGCGAAGATGTCGCTGAACGTACGCTCGAGATCGGCGCCGATCGCGTCCCGAACGCTCGTGGGTAGATCCCACATCTTGCGCTTGAAGGGACCGAACGCCTGCTTGCGCGTCTTGTAGTAGAACTGCTGGTCCGACATGCCGGCCTTGCGCTCGTCGGCGTGCGCTTTCGCGAGGTGCGCGTACATGTCGGCGCGCAGCGCACTCGGGAACTGTGGGTGATCGTAGATCAGATTTTGAAAGCCGGTGGCGAGATGGATCTCGGCCGTCTCGACCTCGGGGAACTTGCCAAAGAGCTCCTCGGGGAGTGTCGAGGCGCCATGTTGAACGGCGCCCGCCATGCCGAATTCCTTGCGGGCGAGGATCGAGAGCTCGCGCAGGGTGTCGAAATCGACGGCGACCTTGGCGATCGTGCCGTCGGGAAGCGGTACTCCGCCGTGCGTCGTGCCGGTCTGGACGCTGATCTTGCTGATGCCGCCGGCGCCGGGGGCGATCTCGTCGAGGTGCTTGCGGTAGCCGCGCATGTAGGCGCGCAACTCCTCGACGGTGCTGTTCTTACCGCCGACCTCGCCGATTTCGCCGCCGATGGAGATCGCGGCGCCGGCGGGCGCGTGCTTGTGGACGTGCGCGGTGAGGTCGGCGGCGATGCGGCAGTTCTCCTCTTGCTGGGCGTCGATGGTCGGACGATCGAGTACGACGAGCGTCGAGCTGTCAATGTCGATGTTGAGGAAGCCGGCGGTGAGCGCCTCTTCGATCAGCGCACGCAGAGCGGCGAGCTCCTTCTCACGGTCGCCTTTGTAGAACGCCGATGCGCTCACCTGAAAGTGGTCGCCTTGAATGAAGAGCGGGCCGCGGAAGTCCTCACGGATCGCCGCGGCGGTGACGGCGGCGGCGTACTCCGGCGGCCGCTGCTCCGTATAGCGGATCTCCGAGCGCGCGACCTCGAACACGACCGCCGCCGCGTCGATGCGCTTGGCGGCGCGACATGCGGCGCGTGCGACGTCGTAGGTGAGGGTGCGGATGTTGATCGCCGGGACGGTGAAGCCGCTGCACTCGCCACGACCGCGTGCCGCGTAGAGCGGCAGGATCGACGCCGAGGTGACGCCCACGGCCTCGCCGGCTTTGCGGATGAGCCAGCGGCTCGCGTCCCGCACCTCCGGCTTCTCGGCGAAGATCGCGTGGCGGGCGAGCGCCTCGATCACGTTCGTACGCAGGCGCTGTGCGTCGGTGACGGTGACGACGCCTCCGCGATCGATCTGCACGACACCTTGGATCGTGCTCCGTAGGCTTTGCTGGTCGAACATGATGGTCCTCCTGAACGGGATTTACACGCGCCGGCGCGCGGGACGGTCGGCGCACTATAATCGCGACCGGCGCGCGTCGGCAAGTCGTGAAGCTGGGCTACGGCTTGGTGGCGCCCGCGGAGATCGCCAACGCCACCCACGTGATCCACGCGGCGAGGATGAGGTTCACGATCGAGCCCGCCCGCATGCGCCGCGTGAGACTCGCCAGCCGCTCAGGCGGCACCGGATCTCCCCACTGCACGGCACGGACGATCCGATGCGCCAGGCCGAACGCCACGTAGGTCACGCCGTTGATGAAGAAGAAGGCGAGAATGAGCTTCAGCGTCAGGGGCTCGCCGATGCGGGTGAAGAACTCAGCGCGTAGGCGCGCCTTGTACGCCGTCAGGCTGAAGGCGCCGGTCATGACCAACACTCCGAGAACGCCGATCAGCAGCGGGTTCAGGCGCTGCAGCATGGCGGTGAGGACGCGCAGGCGCTCCTCGTGCGACTCGAGGCGCTCGACGGCGGGGAGGATCACGAGCACGAACGCGAGCGTTGCGCCGAAGTAGGCGGCGAGGCTCGTGAGGTGCAACCAGAGCGTCAGGCGGTCCATCGCACGCCGCGCCTTTCTGCCCCGTGATGTTCGTCGTGCGGGGCTCGCACGGCCTGCTCGATCGGGAGGTTCACCTTGACTTGGCGAATCGGGCCACGATAGGTGTTTGCATGAGTGGGACGCGCCGTGGCGAGCGGAGCAGCGCGTCCGCAGCGGCCGCGAATTATGCGTGCGGCGGGGAAGCTGGTCAATCCCGCGAGGATGCGCACGACTCTTCCGTGCCCACCGCGATCGAAGGCTCCGCGTAGAGGCCCAACAGATGCTCCGTCCCGACGACAGCACGCTTCGTGAAGGTATCGCCGGACACCGGCGACGGATCGATCTCTACCGCGAAGGGGCGGTCACCCCCGACGAGTTCCGCCCGATGCGGCTCAGCTACGGGCTCTACTACCAACTCGATCACACCAGCCACATGCAGCGCATCAAGATCCCCGGCGGGATGCTGACCGCGGCGCAGATGCATTGCCTGAGCGATGTCGCCGATCGGTTCGGCCGCGGCGTCGCGCACGTCACCACCCGCCAGGACATCCAGATCCATTGGGTACCGCTCGAGGAGGTGGCGAACATCTACGATCAGCTGCACGCGGTCGGCATCACCACCCGCGGCGCCTGCGCGGACAGCGTGCGCAACGTCACTGCGTGCCCGCACAGCGGTCTCCTCGCCGTCGAGCCGTTCGATGTCGGACCCTACGCCGAGCTCATCAACGACTACTTCCTCTTCAACCCGCTGAACCTCACCTTGCCGCGCAAATTCAAGATCGCCATCAGCAACTGCCCGCGTGATTGCGCGCAGGGAGCGATCAACGACATCGGGCTCTACGCGCACGTGCGGCAAGACGGTGCGCGCTCGCAGCCCGGCTTCGCCGTGCACGTCGCGGGCGGTCTCGGGGCGCAGGCGTTTCTCGCCAAGCGTATCCGCGACTTCGTACCCGCCGACGACATTCTCATTCTGTGCGAGGCGGTTGTGCGCCTTCAGCATCGGCTCGGCGAGCGCAAGAATCGCAGCCGCGCGCGCATGAAGTATCTGATGAAGAAGCTCGGCGAGGCGCGCTTCGCGGAGGCGCTCGACGCCGAGATCGCCCGCGTCGAGCGGACGCGCGGCGACACCCTCCGCGGTGAGACGCGCACCTTTGTCGCCGCCTATCGGGTGCCACCGCCGCGGACGGCGCCCGGTCCGGCGCCGGCGACGAACGGCGCGAAAGGCTACGCGGTCTGGCGTGCCACCAACGTGGCGGCGCAACGGGACTCCGGCTACTACGCCGTCACGATCACCGTGCCGCTCGGCGACTACACGACGGCGCAGGGGCGGGCACTCGCCGGCCTTTCGGAGAACTACGGCAACGGCACGCTGCGCACAACCAACGAGCAGAACTTCGTCGTACCGTTTGTCAGCGGCCCGTCGTTGCCGGAATTCTACCATCACCTCGAGACGATCGGTCTCGGCGAGGGTGACGCCAACCATCTGAGCGACGTCGTCTCGTGCCCCGGCGCTGACTACTGCAGTCTCGCGGTGACACGCTCGATGGGCATGGCGGAGCGTATCCGTGACCATCTCGCGACGATCGGGCTGGCGCCGGCGGATCTCGGTGAGTTCCGCATCAAGATCAGCGGCTGCCCCAACTCCTGCGGCCAGCACCACGTCGGCGACGTCGGCCTGACCGGCATGCTGGTCAAGGGCACGGATGGGAAGGAGCGGCCACACTACTCGATCCTCGTCGGCGGAGCGGTAGGCGAGGAAGGCGCGAGTCTCGGTCAGCGCCTCGGCCGATATCCCGAGGAACTCGCTCCCCAAGCGATCGTCGCCGTTGCCCGCTGCTACCAAGCGGAGCGTACCCTCGGAGAGTCGTTCGCACAATTCGTGCGGCGGGTCGGCCTCGAGCGTGTCAGCGCCGCGGCGCGCGCGGCCGTCCCCGACGGAGCGCGGTGAACGACGTCGCGCCCCCGGTGACGGCGGCGGCGGACGATCCGCGCAGCCGCTTCTATCAGGGCACGATACTGCGCCTGTACTCGGGAAGTCGCAGCGGCCTCGTGCGCACCGGCAGCGGTCGCGACGTACCGTTCGCCATGTCCGACGTGCGTCTGCTCGGTACCGATCGCGGGTTCGCCGCCTTGCGCGAGGGAATGCAGGTCGGTTTCGACCTCGGTTGGACCTCGCGTGGCAGGCGTGTGACGACGATCCGCCTCTTCGACTGATCGCGTTACAGGGGCAGCGACGTGCGGTAGAGGAGAAACCGTCCGAGAAACTCGCCGACGACGCTCGTCAGCACGGCGACGTAGAAGAGACCCGTGGCCGCCATCGTCTGCGGGATCTGCAGGGTGCGCCAGATCATCCACGCAATCGCGAGCGCTGGAATCGGTCCGAGGCCGAGCCGCGTCCAGAGAAGCCCGCGGTGCTCGCCCCAGAGATCGTGAAGCGCCGACGTCGTGGCGTTGCCGCCACCCAGGTGCAGCAGCGCGAGGGAGAGCGCAAGCGTAGCGAGCTGGAGGACGAGGCTCGTCCGATACAGCCGCCACATGCGCAGGAACGGCGCCAGCGGCATGCCGACGTCGATGAGATACCAATGGCCGAGCAGCATGCCGCTCGCGGTCGCACCGAGGAGGAGCGCCGAGACCAGGAAGCTGATCGGATAGAGTACGGTCTCGAGCGACCACGCCGGCGCCGGCGAGAATCCGCTTGCGCTCGTCACCAGCGCGACGACGCCGACGGTGAGCGTCGCGAGGTAGGCGAGGGCACGGCGCCGATAGGGATTCCCCCACAGGGAGGCGACGTAGACGCCGGCGACGAGCGTGAAGATCGTCCATGCGAGCGCCTCGAGCGTATGCGCACCACTCGGTTCCGGCGCCGGTCGCCAAAGGAGCGTCAGTTCGCCGAGGCTGATAAAAAGCGCGCTGGTGAGAAAGACGACGGCGCTCGACTTGTAGAAGCCGCGTTCGATATCGTGGAAAGGGAGCCGACCGATCGCGAAGAAGCCGCCGACCGCGAGCTGGCCGAACACCAACAGGAAGCAGTGTGCGAAGATCGTCACGCGCCGCCGATGCTAGACGAGCCGACCCCGCGAAACAACGCGATGGCAGGCACCGCATCCGCGCCCTCGTCGCGGGTGTGCTCGCTGCGATCGCGGGCTGTCACGGGCGAGCGAGCGACGAGGTCGAGATGCAGCAGGCGGGCGGGAGATCGAGGTCGACAACCGGCCGAGCGACGCGATCGCGCTCGCCCTGCGGGCTGCCTGCCCGATTCTAGTGAGCCGCGCACTCCTCGAGAGCGCCGCCGCGATGACCTTGGCGGAAGAAGGTGGGCCGAGCGTCGTGAGACTCTGGGGAATCACCGTGCAGGATCTCGCGCCGTCGGTGGCGGAATCGCTCGGCACCGAAGGCGTCGCCGGCGTCCTGGTGTCGGACGCGGGAGCGAGCGCGAGCACGGACGGCCTTCGTCGTGGCGACGTCATCGTGCGCGTCGACGACGTAGCGATCGCGAGCGTCGCGGCGCTGCGCGCATTCTCCGCGTCCGCGGCCGACGGTCACCGCCTCGACGTCCGCCGCGGCGACGTGGGCGTGCGCGTACAACTGACGACGCCGTCCACTACCGGACCCCGCGGTTGAAAAGTATTCAGGCGTATAATAAGCCTCGTCATTTAGATGGAGGACAAAGCGCGTATTCTGGAAGATCGAGTCGAGGATCTGACGCGCGCAATTGCCCAGACAATCAACGATGCGGACGTTCCGGAGCGTCCGGAGATCCGCGCCGAGCTCAAAGAATTCGCGATCAGCCTGCTCCAGGAATCTATTCAGCGGCCTGAGCCGGTCGCGGTCGCAGCGGTCGGAAGTGGCAAAACTGCATTCAATCCACTGGCGATGGGGATTCCGCTGTTCTTCGCGGGTGGGGTGCTGATCTTCCTGTTTCCACCGGTCGGCATGATGCTCTTCGCAGCGTCGGTGGTGATGGTCGTGTGGGGGTTCGTAACTTCGATGGTGACGCGACGGTAGCGTACGCATAAGCCGAATCGTTCGGGGCAGGGTACGGTTGCTTTCTCTTCCGCTCCCTCCAGGTTCTCAGCAGCGATACAGCGGAGACGCATCGGTATGGCGAAGGCCGAGAAGCAGGTCACGGAAGCAGAGCTCAGGGAGCTCGAGGAGCGGCGCCGCGCCGAGCAGGTGCGCGAGCGCGCGAAGCGCGAGCGCGAGAAAGCCCAGCTCGGAAGCTTGTGGTCACGGCGCGACTTCATGGGTCGTCTCGGGTGGGGAGTGTTCGGTGCGTTCACCGGCATCACGCTGCTCGGGTTCATGCGGTCCGCGTTTCCCCGTGTCCTCTTTCAGCCGCCGACGAGTTTCAAGGCGGGGTTGCCGAAAGACTTCACCGTCGGCGAGATCAGCGAGAAGTTCAAGAAAGACTTCCGTGTCTGGATCATCCGGACCGAGGAGGGCTTCTACGCGCTGTTCGCGAAGTGCACCCACCTCGGATGCACGCCGCGCTGGCTCGCCGCCGAGACCAAATTCAAGTGCCCGTGCCACGGCAGCGGCTTCTACAAAACCGGCATCAACTTCGAGGGCCCGGCACCGCGGCCGCTCGAACGACTCCGCATCACTTTGGCCGAGGACGGCCAGATCGTCATCGACAAAGGCGTGAAGTATCTCTACGAGAAGGGCGACTGGACAAAGCCGGGCGCGTTTCTCAAGTACACTGCGTAGGGAGCAACCGACATGGCATGGGAAGACATCAAGCGGCAGATCACCGAGTCGGACGTCTGGCAGTCGATGTTTCGCCACGGCTACGAGGACACACCGCGCAACCGCATCTTGATGGTGTCCGGGAACGTCTGGCTGCACCTCCATCCCTCCAAGGTGCGCCGGCACGCAGTGCGCATGCGCTTCACCTGGTGCATGGGCGGGATCACGTTCCTCATGTTCCTCGTCACCACGGTGACCGGCGTCTACCTGATGTTCTACTACCGGCCGACCGCCGAGTACGCGTACGCCGACATGAAGTACCTCGAGTTCGACATGCCCTTCGGGATGCTGATGCGAAACATGCACCGCTGGGCGGCCCATGCGATGGTGATCGCCGTCTGGCTCCACATGTTCCGCGTTTTTCTGACGGGCTCGTACAAACCGCCGCGTGAATTCAATTGGGTGGTCGGCGTCATTCTCTTGGTGTTGACCTTGCTCTTGAGCTTCACCGGCTACCTGCTGCCGTGGGATCAGCTCTCGATCTGGGCCGTGACGGTCGGTTCCAACATGGCCCGGGCGACGCCCTTCCTGGGGCACGAGGGGCCCGGTCACGAGCTCATGGGCGTCAATCCGATCTACGACGCGCGCGCCTTTCTCTTCGGCGGCGGCGAGATCGGCCCGCACACGCTGCTGCGTTTCTACATCCTCCACTGCATCTTCTTCCCGTTGATCACGAGCCTCTTCCTCGCCGTCCACTTCTGGCGCATTCGCCGCGACGGCTTCTCGGGACCGCCGCTCTAGGAATCGGCCATGCGTGTCCTGGTGCTCCCGTTCGTGTTCGGCGTCATCCTGTGGCTGATGTACATGGCCGCTAAGCCGCGAGGAGACTGACGATGGCGGAAGAAGGATCCGCGGTACGCGCCGTCGCGGGGGGTAGCACCGCCGCCAAACAGATCGAGGTGCCGATTCGCAAGGCCGTCGGTCCGGGCGACGATAAAGTGCACACCTGGCCGCACCTCGTGCGCTCGGAGTTCATCTGCGCGATTCTGGTGACTGTGCTCCTGATCGTATGGTCGCTCCTCTCGGACGCGCCGCTCGAGGAGCCCGCCAACCCGACCAAGACGCCCAATCCGTCGAAGGCACCGTGGTACTTCCTCGGCCTTCAAGAGATGCTGGTCTTCTTCGATCCCTGGCACGCCGGCGTCACGCTGCCGAGCTTCATCATCGTCGGTCTGATGGTGCTCCCCTTCATCGACATCAATCCGAAAGGGAACGGCTACTACTGCTTCAACGACCGGAAGTACGAGATCATGACCTTCTTCCTCGGCTTCCACATTCTGTGGGTGTCGCTGATCATCATCGGGACGTTCCTGCGCGGCCCGGGGTGGAACTGGTTTTGGTTCTGGCAGCCGTGGGACGTGCACAAGGTCGAGGCGATGACCGCGGTGAACCTCCCATACCTGCTCGGCGTGCGGAATCCGACGCTCGACTTCTTCGTCGGCGCTGCGCTGGTGATCGGGTTCTTCGTCGGCGGCTCCGCGCTCATGTATTGGTGGGTCGTCCACCTCAAGGGACGCGAGTTCATGCGACGCTGGGGTGGTGTGCGGTTCGGCATCACGGCGTTCCTCTTCCTCAACATGTGGGGGGTCGTGCTGAAGATGCTCATGCGCCACTTGTTCGCGATCAAGTACATCTGGACGACGCCGTGGGTGAACATCTGACGGTGGGGGCGGGTGACCTTCTACTTCGCCAAGCTTCTCGAGCTGATTGGGTTCGCGCACGTGGGATACGCGCTGTTCGTGGGGCTCACGCAGGAGCATTCGATGGGCCCGGAGATGAAGTTGCTGATGTTGGGGGCGCTCCTGTTCGCGCTCGGACGGATCCTCGAACGCAAGGCGACGACGTGAAGGATCGACATGGCTCGGCGTAATACGGAGATCGACGAGGAAAAGAAGTCGCGCAGCGTCCTCTTCCTGCTCTCCGCCGTGGCGTTGCTCGTCACCGGCTTGTGGGCGGTGTGGAACGACAACATCTCCCGACGTCCATGGAAGATCTTCCAGTACGAGTTCCGCAATCTCGAATACAAACGGGCGCAGGACGCGGTGGGGGCGGAGAGCGCGCGCCTCGAGGCCGATCCTCAGTACGAGGACCTGCAAAAGCAGCTCGTGGCGGCGCGGCAGAGCCTCACCGAGGGCGAGACTGCGCGGCAGATCGCCGACCGCCAGGCGAGGCTGGCGGCGCTCGAGAAGCGTCTCGCGGTCGTCGACCTGGATCTCCGCTTCGTGAAGAGCGAGCTCGAGGAGGCCTGGTACGAGCTCGATCACGCCCGCGAGTTCGGGCAGCCGGAGGAGCCGCGTCGCGCGCGCATCGACAAGCTCGAGGCACACCGGGTGGAGACGAAGAAGCAGTACGACGACCTCACGCACCAGAAGGAGCAGCTCGAGAGCGAGATGAAGGAGCTGCAGGCGGGTGTGAAGACGATCGAAGACAAGATCGCCGACGTCTCCGCCGAGCGCACCAAGCTCGAGCAGAGGCTCGAGGGGATGGTCGTGCTACATGTCGGGCCGCTCAAGATGCTGCAGGTGCCGCGCATCGAGCAGGCGGTCATCGAGGAGTACGACCGCAACGCCTACAATCAGCCGATCGCGCGCGTCGATCGTTGTGTGTCCTGTCACAGCGGCATCGACAAGCCGGGCTTCGAAGACCAGGCGAACCCGTTCAAGACGCACCCCGATCGCGACCACCTCCTCAGCAAGCATCCACCGGACAAGTTCGGCTGCACGCCGTGCCACGACGGCCAGGGCGCGAGCGTCAACAGCGTCGCGCAAGCGCACGGCGACGTGCCGTTCTGGGAGCACCCGTTGCTGCGCGGCGAGAAGGTGCAAGCGCGCTGCAACAAGTGCCACATGGACGTCGCCGATGTCGACCACGCCGATCACATCGCCATGGGGCAGAAACTCTTCGAGAATCTCGGCTGCACGGGTTGCCATCTCGTCGAGGGCCTCGAGGAGCTGCCGAAGGTCGGTCCGTATCTCCGGCGCATCGGCGCCAAGGTCGATCCGTCGTGGCTCACCCGCTGGGTGACGAATCCGCATCAATTCCGCCCGAGCACGAAGATGCCGAACTTCCTCTTCGCACCGGAGCAGGGCACCGCGGTCGCCGCGTACCTCTTGCAGGCTTCCACCAAGGAGTCGCAGGAGTGGCTGGCCCAGTATCCCGCGCCCCCCGGCGTCGACGCGAGGAACAGCACCCTGGTCGCGCGCGGGCAGCAGATCACGGAACAGATCGGGTGCAAGGGCTGCCATGCATTCGCCCCCGGCGAGCATGGTCCGCGGCTCGGCGCCGGCGTCGATGAGGCCGCGAACGGCGCCGACACCGGTGCGGGACTCCGCACCAGCAAGGACATCGCGCCCAACCTCGCCAACATCGCCGAGAAGACGAACGGCCGCTGGATCTTTCATTGGTTGAAGAATCCGCGACACTTCTCACCCGTCTCGCGCATGCCGAGCCTGCGCCTCAGCGACGACGAGGCGGCGGCGGTGACGTCGTATCTCCTGACGCTCGGAGCGCCGAAACCGGAGCCGCCCGAGCGGCTCGCGGCGCTCGCGCGTCCCGAGACGATCGTCGACGGCGAGAAGCTCGTCCGCAAGTATGGCTGTGCGGGATGTCACGACATCCCGGGCATGGAGAACGAGTCACGCATCGGCGTCGAGCTCTCGGCCTTCGGTGGCAAGAGCGTCGAGGAGCTCTTCTTCGGCGACCGCTACGACGTTCCGCGCACCTGGGACGATTGGACGCTCAACAAGATCCGGACGCCGCGCGTCTACGCGACCGAGCGCATCGAGCAGGTGATGCCGCAGTTCGATCTTCCCGACGAAGACATCAAAGAGCTGCGGGTCTTTCTGACGAGCCGCAACGAGCACGTCGTGCCGGTGAAGTACCGCTACAAGCCGAACGACCCCGCGCAGAAGCAGATCGTCGACGGCGAGCGCTTGATCGCCAAGTACAACTGCAGCGGGTGCCACCAAATCGAGGGCAAGGGCGGCTTCATCCGCGCCTTCTACCAGGAGAACCTGTCGCTCGCGCCGCCGATCTTGTACGGCGAAGGCGCGAAGGTGCAGGCCGATTGGCTGTTCAACTTCTTGAAGGGCCCGGTGCCCATCCGGCCGTGGCTGAAGCTGCGCATGCCCACCTTCAACCTCTCCGACGAGGATACCAACGTCCTCGTCGACTACTTCACCGCGCGGGCGCGCAAGGACATCCCGTTCGTCTACGTCGACACCGGTGCCATCGCCCCCGAGAACATCGCGGCGGCCAAGCAGTTGATGTCGCCGGACTACTTCAACTGCTTCTCCTGCCACGTGCAGGGAGACAAGAATCCCGAGGGTCCTCCGGAAGGGTGGGCGCCGAACCTCGCGATGGCGAAGCACCGCTTGAATCCCGACTGGATCCTTCAATGGATCCACGATCCGCAGAAGCTGCAACCGGGAACGAAAATGCCGTCGTTCTACCCGGGCGGACCCGACGACGTGTTCGGCGGGGATGAAGACCGACAGATTCGCGCGATCCGCGACTACCTGATGGTGCTCGGTCTGCCCGAGGGCAATCGTGCGGGCACGCAAGTGGCGCAGCGTCCACCGGCCGGGCGGTGAGCGCGACGTCGGCCGACGAGACGTGTTGAGCAGCGGCGATCAAGCCAACGAAAAAGGAGACGAACATGCATAGATTGATGCTGGGTGCGGTGGCGCTGCTGACGGGCGCGATGCTCGCAGCGCCGGGGTCGGCGTACGAGGGCGTCGACGTCGCGGACGGCGGTTCCATCAGCGGCGACGTGAAGTATCAGGGCGATCCGCCGGCGCCCGCGAAGATCGTGGTTACCAAAGACAACGAAGTGTGCGGCAAGGAGAAGACCTCTCCCGACCTCATCGTCGGCGCCGATAAGGGCATCGCCAACGTCGTCGTCCGGATCAGCAACATCCAGAAGGGCAAGAAGCTCGCACCCGCGACGACGCCGCCGACCTTCGATCAGAAGGGCTGCGAGTACGCACCACACGTGCTCGCGTTCCCCGCAGGATCGACGGTGCAGATTCTGAACAGCGACGGCATCCTCCACAACGTCCACACTACGTCGACGGCCAATCCCTCGTTCAACCAGGCGCAGCCGAAGTTCAAGAAGACGATCGAGGCGAAGATCGACAAGCCCGAGATGCCGATCAAGGTTCAGTGCGACGCGCACGGCTGGATGCACGCCTGGTGGATCTCGGAGGATCATCCCTACTACGCGGTGACGGACGCGAAGGGGGCCTTCAAGATCGCCGACGTTCCGCCGGGCGACTACGAGCTCGAGCTCTGGCACGAGACTCTCGGCAAGCAGACGCAAAAGGTCTCGGTGAAAGCGAAGGAAGACGCCAAAATCAGCGTACAAATGACGAAGAAGTAACCGCGATTCGCACCGCGCTCCGGCGATTCACGGCGCGCGGCTACGGGTCTCCCGAGGGTGCCGCGGCGTGCGAGCCACGGCACCCTCGTGGGCGTTCACCGCGCGCCGGACCGTATTCAGTCGGCGTCGCCCGCCGCGTGCTCGACCGTGAGCTCGAGCCAGCCGGTAGGTGCTACAGTGAAACGACAGAGCGCGTAGACGCTCTCGACGACGCTGCCCGACGACCCCGGCCGGCGCACGGGGATCAGACGCTCGGGCCTGCCCGCGAGGACGCGGCTCGCGCCGCTGGCCGTCTGCACGCGTACCCGCACTGTTGCGGGCTCGTCGAGGTGGACATCGGCGACGCCGCGAACGGGCGTCGATCGCATGTCGCTCCACGCCGTGCCGGTGAGCGCGAAGCGGAACACCGCCGTGAGCGCGCTGCTTCGTGGCCCCTCCGACGACGAATCGCCCGCGTCGGTCGAACATAGTTCGAGGTCACCGAGCGCCGTTCCCGGCAACACCAGTCGCGCGCTCGGGTGGCGCCGTGGCGGCGCGAGGCCGGCGCTGGCCCACGCCAGCGCGCGAACGCGATGGCGTGTTCCTCCGAGACGTACGACGCCCGTGACGGTGCCGAAGCGGGCGGCGCCGGCCGGCAGATCGGCGAGCGGGCTCGCAGGTGCGAAGCGGAGGTGGAGGCGCGCGTCGCGTAGGTTGCCCGCCGCGAGGCCGCGCTCGAGATCGGCGAACGGGGTGAGCATGGGAAACGCCAGCAGCGGTCCGGCGAATCGCACGTCGAAGGCGTGGTGATCACGGACGTCGACGCGCAGAGCGGGAACGTGCAGCGTGTGCGTGTGGCGCTCCGCGAGCTCACCGGTGAAGAGCGCCAGGCGTTCTGCGGCATCGGTGATCAAGAGACGTCCCGCGATCGCGCCCGCCGGCGCGACGTCGACGCTGGTCAGCACGGCGAGCTCGGCGCTCGCCACCTGGAGTGCCACGCGCGTCGTCGGCCTGCCGCCGCACGCGAGCGTTGCGCCGACGGCGGCCCGCGGCGAGTCGAACGACGCTGCCCCCTCGCCATCGCGATCTCCCTCACGACGGGGTGCGGAGTCGGGCGGCGCGGCGGCAAATACGTCGGCGAGCGTCCGGACGAACGCGCTGCGCCGCGGCCCGCGCCAGCGGAGTGGGATTCCGACCTCGAGCTGGACGGCGTCGACCCGATCGGCGAGGCGCGCCAGGCGGCGGAGGAGCGGATCGGCGTCGTCGACCCGTCCGGGGGTGAGGAGTTGCATCAGGTTACTCGGATGCGCTGCGGGATAGCGGACGCCGATCGTCACCAAGACGTTCTGCACGCTCGCAAGCCGCTGCATGCGCCGCAGATACGCATGCAGGAACGCTCGAGAGACGGTGACGTCGCCGCGCGCGGCGCGTCGGCACGCGCCGTTTTCCTCGACGAGACCGACGCCGAGGTCGCAGACCGCCTGGACGACGTTCCAGCCGTGTACCGCGAAGAGCGTCGCCCGGCCGCGTTCCGCGACCATCTCCTCGAGGGTCGTAGCGAGGAACTCGAGGAGCCAGGACGCATGCTCCCGGACCTGTGGGGTGCGATTCAAGTCGATCTCGTTCCGGTCGCGCGCGGTGTTGATGATCCACGTCGCGTCACAAGCGGCGCCGAGCTCACGGGTGAGACCGCCGGTGTGAAGATCGTTGACCTTGTCGCGGCCCGGTCGCCGTGGAAGAGTGCGGCGACCGGCGTGGGGCGCGAAGAAGAGGAGCGGCGCGATGCCGCGGCGCACCTCGATCCACGCGGGGACGTGCGGGCTCATGGGCGAGGGTGAGGCCGTCATGCCGCGGTTGTAGCCGGTCGCGGGGGTGGCTGTCATGGCTCACTAGAGTCGTGAAATCGGGCTGCGCGCCAAGGGCGCAACGACGTCGTCACCCGCGCGTCACCCTGGCGTAACACTGCGCTGCGCAAGAGCTGGTCGCGAGGATTTTCATCTTGAACTCGAGCGGCGTACAGTAACGGCGTGATCGTGCGCAGGATCTTCCTTCCGCGAGCGCTGTCCCCCGTCGCATGAAGGTTGCCGCGATCGACATCGGCAGCAATTCGATCCACATGGTCGTGGCGCGGATCGACGCCGACGGACACTTCACGCTCCTCGACCGTGCCAAAGAGATGGTCCGGCTCGGCAAAGGGACGCTTGCCGCGCGAGCGCTTTCGCGCGAGGCGATGCAGGCCGGGATCCAGGCGCTCGCGACCTTCAAGCGGCTCGCCGATACGCAGCAAATCGACCGCGTCCTCGCGGTCGCGACGAGCGCCGTTCGCGAGGCGAAGAACGGCGGCGACTTCATCGCGCAGATCGGTCGCGAGCTCGGCATCCACGTGGACCTCATCACCGGACGCGAAGAAGCGCGGCTCATCCATCTCGCGGTGAGCAACGCCCTCGACCTGCGCGACGCCTCGACCGTCCTCGTCGACGTCGGTGGTGGCAGCGTCGAGCTGGTGCTCGCCGATCGCGGCATCGTCAAGCTGCAAGAGAGCCTGAAACTCGGCGTGCTACGCCTCGCCGAGCGCTTCTTCGAGCACGATCCGCCGGCGCGCGACGAGGTCGACGCGCTCGAAGAGTACCTCGATCGCCAGCTCGCATCCTTCTACAAGCGAGCACGGAGCACTGAGGTCGGACGATTCATCGGCACGTCGGGCACGGTCCTGAACCTCGCGGCGATCGCACTGCAGATGGACGGCGGCGCGGCGCCCGAGCGGCTGCACGGCATCACGCTTCGGGCGAAGGACGTGCAGCGCGTGCGCAAGCTCGTCGTGCGCAGTGACCGCGACGAGCGCCAGCGCCTGCCCGGTCTCGATCGTCGCCGCGTCGATACGATCGTGCCGGGTGCGATCCTGATCGACCACGTGATGCGGCGTCTCGAGGTCGCGGAGTTGACCACGTGTGAATGGGCGCTGCGTGAGGGTGTGCTTCTCGACTTCATCCGCCGCCACGGCCGCGAGATCGAGGAGAACGAGACGATCGCGGATCCGCGGCGCCGGAGCGTGGTGCATCTCGGGCGGCGGCTCAACTTCGAGGAGGGCCACAGCCAGCAGGTGGCGCGCCTGGCGCTTGCGCTCTTCGATCAGACCGCCGATCGCCACGGCCTGGGCGCGCGTGAACGGGAATGGCTCGAGTTCGCGGCGTTACTTCACGATGTCGGCAATCACATCGCGCACTCGCGGCATCATCGACATTCCTACTATCTGATCGTGCACGGGGAGCTTCTCGGCTTCGACCCGAAGGAGATCCGCCTCATTGCCGCGCTCGCGCGCTATCATCGCAAGGCCGGTCCCAAGGAGGAAGACGAAGAGCTCGAAGCGTTGCCCAACGGCATGCGCGCCGTGGTCCCGCCGCTGGCGGCGTTGCTGCGGGTGGCGGACGCGCTCGACCGCAGCCACTTCAGCGTCGTACGCGGCGTGGACGTCACCGGCCGTGGCAAGGACGTCACGATCGGCGTGCGAACCGGCGGACCCGACGCCGAACTCGAGCTCTGGGCCGCGCGCCGCAAGGCGGACATCTTCGAACAGGTATTCGGCCTGCGATTGACGCTACAGGTGCAGGTAGAGGAGTGACGATGAACGGTCCGCTGACACCGCATTCGTATCCGGGGAAACTGATCATCGTCGAGGGCATCGACGGCTCGGGCAAGTCGACGCAGATCTCGCTGCTGCACCGTTGGCTGCTGGCGCTCGGGCACAAGGTGTTCTTCACCGAGTGGAACTCGTCGGCGCTGGTGCGCCGCGCCGTACGCCGTGGCAAGAAGAAGGACCTTCTCACGCCGACGACGTTCAGCATCCTGCACGCCGTCGATTTCGCGGATCGGCTCACCTACAAGATCATCCCACCGCTGAAGGCCGGCATGACCGTGCTCGCCGACCGCTACGTCTACACCGCGTTCGGGCGCGACGTCGCGCGTGGCGTCGACAGCGAGTGGGTACGCGGCGTCTACAGTTTCGCGCCGAAGCCCGACCTCGCGATCTACTTCCGGGTCCCGATCGAGGTGTCGTTGCAGCGTATCCTCATCGGCCGGACGAAGCTCAAGTATCACGAGGCGGGGATGGACCTCGGCTTGAGCCGCGAACCGGCGGAGAGCTTCCGGCTCTTTCAGAGCCAGGTACTGGTGATCTACGACGAGCTGGTGCGGGAGTTCGGGCTCGAGGTGGTGGACGCGACGGCGGACATCAATCAGCAGCAGCAACAGGTCCGTCTGCTGGTGGCGGACGCCCTCGGGCTCGGCAAGGGGGAACGGCATGCACGACGCGGATAAGCTCTTCTACGGCAACGGCCTGCCGTATCTGAAAGTCGGACCTCTCAAGGGCAGCCTCATCGTCCTCGAGGGAACCGACAGCGTCGGTCGCTCGACCCAGATCGAGGCGCTGACGCGGTGGCTCGAGGTCCAGGGCTACGGAGTCGTGAATACCGGATGGACGCGCTCGCCGCTCCTCGCGGAGACGATCAACGAGGCGAAAGCCGGGCATGAATTGAACGTGACGACGTTCAGCCTGCTGTACGCGGCCGACTTCGCCGATCGCTTGGAGAACCAGATCATCCCGGCGCTGCGTGCCGGTTTCATCGTGCTCGCCGACCGCTACATGTACACCGCGTTCGCGCGCAACGCCGTGATGGGTGCCGATGCGCAGTGGACCCGCAAGCTCTTCGGCTTCGCGGTCGTGCCGGACTTGGTGCTGTATCTCAAGATCGACGTACGCAGGCTGGTCCCGCGCGTGCTGGAGTCGAAGGGCATGGACTATTGGGAGTCGGGCATGCACCTGAAGCTCGGCGGCGACATCTTCGACTCGTTCCGCCGCTATCAAGCCCGCCTCATCCGCGAGTACGACGCGATCGCGGAGGAGCTCGGGTTCGTCAGCGTCGATGCGTGCCACCCGATCGACGCCATCCAACAAGAGCTGCGTGCGCACATCGCCCGCTATCTCGCCGGCGAGCGGCCTGGCCGGCGGCGGCGCGCGGCGTCGACCGTGCGGCGGGCGGCGTCGGCGCAGACGGCGGCGCGCGCCGCGCGCGCCAAGATGCGGTGAGGCGGCGCGCTGCACGCGGCGTGTGCGTCGCCGCGGCGTTCCTGCTCGCCGCCTGCGCGACGCACGATTCCCCGAGCGTCACGCCGGCAGCGAGATCAGGCCCGCCGGTGGCGCTCATCGTCGTCGATGGACTCGACGCGCGCGACGTTACCGACAGCGACACCCCGAATCTCGCGCGCTACTGGCGCGAGAGCCCGTGGTGCGCGGGCGTGCACGGCCGCGCGGCGATGCCGGCGCGCACCAACGTCAACCACGCCAGCCTCCTGACCGGCGTGTACCCCGATACCCACGGTGTCACCGGCAACGCCTTCTGGGATCGAACCGCCGCGCCGCCGCGAAAGTTGGGCGCCGCACCCGATCTGCTCACCGAGACGCTCTTTACGGTGGCGCATGGACGCACACCGCCGGTTCGGACGGCGGCGGCGGTGGGCAAGGCGAAGCTCGAGAGCATGTTCGCGGCGACGCCGGGCGGGCAAGCGGCGCCGAGCCGGACCTGGAGCCCGAAGGACGCACCGTCGTCGGCTCGCGATCCGACGACCGGCTACGCACTCGATGCGGCGACGCTGGCGGGCGCGCGCGCCTTGCTCGACGACGCGCCCGCGTTCCTGCTCGTGAATCTCGCCGACGTCGACCGCGTGAGCCACGGCGCCGGGCCGCATTCGGAGGAGGCGCGCGCGACGCGTCGCGAGACCGACCGCGCGCTTGCCGCGTTCGTTCAGGACGTGCTCCGCCGTCCGGAGTGGCGCGACGGAACGCTCGTCGTCACCGCCGATCACGGCTTCGACGCCACCACGCATCCCGTCGTCGATGTCGCGGCCGAGCTGCACGCAGCGGGCCTCGACGCCGCGCTCGTGAGTGTCGCCGATGGCGGCGTGGCGCACGTCTACGCACGCGACCCCGAGGCCGCCGGCCGTGAGACGGCGCTCGCCGCTGCGCGGCGTCTCGCGCTGTCGACGCCGGGCGTCGCCGAGGCGCTCTACCGCGAATCCAATTCAGAGGACGGTGGCGATGCGCACGTGCTCGCCCGCGTCCATCCCGATTGGCGGGTCGCGCATCCGCGTGCCGGCGATCTGCTGCTGGTCGCGGCGTCGGGTTACGCGCTCGCCGAGAACGGCGGCGACGAGGTGCGGCTCAGGGGCAACCACGGCGCCCCCGCGGAGCGTGACGTAGCAGTCGTCGCGATCGGCGGGGGTGTACACGCCACCGATCGCTGCGACGACGTTACCGCAGCCGATCTCGGGCGCACGATGCTCGACTGCCTCGGGCTACGCGACGTCGCGCGACTCGACGGCGCGCCGATCGCCGCCGATGCGCGGGGCCGCAAGCTTTCCGGGCTGTGTACGCCCGCGAGCGAAGCGACAAGCGCAGCGTTAACGAGTCCGTGACATCGCGGTGCCGTAGTTCCGCGCAGCCGCTCGACAACGAAGCGGTCGCGCACAGCGCAACAACGAGGACTGTTCTCAAACCGCACTCTCGCGTTCCCCGCGCCCGTCGAGCGGTAGCCAGTTCCGCGGCCGAGCCCTCGAGAGCAGGTAGTAAATCACCGCACAATCCGTGTCTGTCAATTCGCCTGAGGCCGGCATGAGGTTACGCCGTCCGTCGACGACGTCCGTTCGCACACGTAGGCCGTTGGTTGTCCACGGGTCGCCAAGAGATTTGCTTGGAAGCCGCGTCAGCGGATTCTCGCCGAGGAGCCTTGTAGTACGTTGAACGTCCCCGACGGGATTTCCACGCGATTCTGCTTTGACATCTCAATAGCTGGCATCGTCAAGGCAGTGGCGTGAGCGAGGGCACGAATCATCTCTCCTGCCCTGCGCTGCTGCGGATCCGAAGGGATCCACGATCGCGTGCACCGACACGACCCACGGGCAAGGACCAATGACGCCCCGTCGGGGTCACGCCGCTCCGGAAGCGCGCATCCCGTGCGGGCCGCTGTGGTGTCGAGGCCGAGCCCGTTCACGGCAAGCGTCTTGGCGCTGATGACGTCATTCCTCACGATCCAGTACCTGACGCACGATCAGGGCCGAGCAAGGCGCGCTCGGCGGACGGGGCCCCGCGCCGGCCACGGCCAGACGCGCGTACCAGCCGATCAGGAGCAGCGAGACGATCAGGCACAGAGACACGACCCGACGCGGCATGCATCGGCATCGGCGCCGGCGTCACCGATAGCCCCGAACTCGACGTGGTTCCCTTCGAAGGAGGGATCGGGCGCTCCACCCGGGCGGCCGCCTGAACGCCGATCTACGCACCTGCGTGAAGCGCAAGTATCAGCGGCTGTGCAGGTGAGGACGCGCACGGCGAGGCGCGCCTCAACACGTCAGTCGCCCTTGCCGCGAGAGTACGTTTGGGTAGACCGCCTCGATCGAGGCGTGAAAAGGAGAGCTGGAGATGGAACGCGTGGAGGCACCATTCGTGCTAACCAACACTCACGGTGCGCCCCGTCCTGCCCCTGTTTCGCTGACCTCGAAGTAGCGGAACAGGTCGCCTCGCGTCAGCTGTTCGACCGCAGACACCGGACTACGGCAACTTCGAAGCAGATGCTCCTTGAGCACTCGCACCTCTCCACCGCCGATTGCGGGTGCATCTTCGATGACGACGGTCGCGCATCGCGCGCACCCTATTTTGAAGCGCATTTGGCCCCTTCTGCTGGACGACCGGTGCTCCGCCGAGCACCGCGTAGTGAGGTCACCTGATTTACGCCGGACCCGACCAAAGGTTACAGACAAGCGCCGTGCGTCGGCCGGAACCGACTCGATGTAACTTCGGCGGCCGAGGCGCGAACTGAGGGAATGCCGCGGCAGCTCGAAACGCGCGGCGGACCGGAGGGGACGGATGGCGCTGCGCCGGATCGAGGCAACGCTCACCACATTCGCGATTCTAGGAATGCTCTCGGGCGGCGCCGACGCCGCCACGACATTCACGGTCGACCCGGAGGCGGGCAACAACGCCTTCACGGCCGTGTTCGACGCGTCGCTCGGCGAGCGCATCACGGCCGTGAGCTCGGCGATCGGATGTACCCTCAGCATCGATGAGGCGACGCTCGAAGGCCGCGCCTCGTGCTCCGTCCCCCTGGCGACGATCCGGGTGGACAACGACGACACCAAGTCCGATCACTTCCGACAGTGGGCGACCAACAAGAAGATGGCGCCGGAGGCGTGCAAATTCGAGGTCGAGGTGCCGAACGTGAAGCTTCCCTCGACGATGAAGGAGAAGACGCCGACGCCGTTCACCGCTGACGGCACGTTCGTGCTTTGCGGACGCCATCGCGACGACGGGAAGCCCGAGCGGATCACGGGGACGATCGCATACCTGCCCCCCGGCAGCTACGGCGAGGCGCGGACGCTCAGAATTCGGGCGCACATCGAGAGCTTCAATCGTGAAAAGTACGGCATCGCCCCGAAGAACACCGCCGGCTGGCTGGCGCGCGTGCAACAGCTCGCGGATGTCGTCGGCACAGAGGGAACGATCGAGGTCAGCATCTTCGCCACGAGCCCGGCGCCAGCCGCCTCTGACGCGAAGTAGGAGTGGCGAGGCCGACTCGGCCTACGCCGAAGTCCCACCAACAACGAAGAGGAGGAACAGATGAACGGATTGACCAAAGGAATGTTGATCGCGAGCGCCGCCGCGGCACTGGTCGTGAGCGGCAACGTCGTCGCGCGCGCGACGGACAAAGCCGGCGGCGACGTCGTGAATTGCGCCGGCATCAACGCATGCAAGGGCAAGGGCTCCTGCGCTGGCGCGAGCAACGCCTGTAAGGCGAAGAACGAGTGCAAGGGCAAGGGCTGGGTGGAGACCAGCAGCGCCGCGGAGTGCCTGAAGAAGGACGGAAAGGTCGTCGAGCCGAAGAAGATGTAAGCCGACGGAGCCGGCGGGGGCGTTTCCGACTCTCCTTCCACCCCCGCCGGCTCAGTCTAGTTGGAGGTCGCCACATGGGATGTCGAATGCCGTTTCTCGGTCACGGGGTCGGACTTCGCACGAAGCACTATCCCGGCATATGGGACGGCACCGCCCGCGCCGACTGGTTCGAGGTCATCTCCGAGAACTTCATGATTCCGGGTGGGCGCCCGCTCGCGGTGCTCGAGCGAGCGCGAGCGATCGCCCCGGTCGTTCTCCACGGCGTCTCGATGTCGCTCGGCTCGGCAGATCCGCTGAACGATGACTACCTACTCGAACTCAAGACTCTCGCGGCGCGCATCGAGCCGGCCTGGATCTCCGACCATCTGTGCTGGGGCAGCATCGGGGGGCACTACGCGCACGATCTGCTACCACTCCCGTTCACCGAGGAGGCGATCGCGCACGTCGCGGAACGCGTGCGGATCGTGCAGGATCGGCTCGGCCGGAAGATCTTGATCGAGAACGTATCGAGCTACCTCACGTTCACGCACTCGACGATGCCCGAGTGGCAATTCCTCGCCGAGGTCGCGACACGCGCGGACTGCGGCATCCTGCTCGACGTGAACAACGTCTACGTGAGCGCGCATAATCACGGATTCGACGCTGGCATGTATCTCGCCGAGCTGCCGCCCGATCGCATTGGACAGATTCATCTCGCAGGCCACAGCGACCACGGCACGCATCTGCTCGACACTCACGACGCGCCGGTATGCGCCGCGGTGTGGAAACTGTACCGGACTGCGCTGCTCCTGTTCGGCCGCGTCTCGACGCTCATCGAGTGGGACGATCAGGTGCCGGAATTCGACGAGCTGATCGCCGAGGCCGAGCGCGCTCGCGCAATCGAACGGGAACTCCTCGAGGTGTCGCTTGATGATCGCCATGCCGTGCCTGCGTGATCTGCAGGAGAGCTTCTTCGATGCCATCGCCCAGCCGCCCCCAGAGACGGAGGCCGCCGCCCCGAGCGCATTGCTACGCGTTGTCCGCGAGCGTCCCCCACTCGACGCCCGGGCGCGGATCGCGATCTATCGTGGAATGTACCGCGCACGCCTCCTCGACGTCCTCCGCGACGACTTCCCACGCACGGCGACAATGCTCGGCGATGATTTCCTCGCGGTCGCGGAGGCGTACCTCGACAGCAGCCCGTCGAGGCATCCCTCTGTCCGCTGGGTGGGGCGCGCCTTCGCGGAGTTTCTCGCCTCGAGCCTGAGCGACGACCGCCCGAGCCTCACCCCCGACCTTGCCCGCCTCGAATGGGCTCGGCTCGAAGTCTTCGATGACGCCGACGCAACTCCGCTGCATATCGACGACCTCCGCCACGTTCCGCCGGGGAGGTGGGCCGATCTGCGGTTCCACCTCATCCCGGCATTTCGTTTGCTCGAGTGCCACTGGCCCGTCCAGAAAATCTGGGCGGAACCCCATCCAACACAGCGGCAGTGGAAATCACGGACGACGATAGTCCGTGTGTGGCGACAGGGCTTCGCCGTCTATCAGGCGCGCGTCGACGCAACCGAGCTGCTGGCGCTCGAGTGTGTCAAGGCAAACGAGCCGCTCGCAGTCCTGTGTGAGCGCATCGCCTCGACTGTTCCGGAGGAGCGCGCCGCAGCGGTAGCGGGCGCCCTCGTTTTACGGTGGGCCGAGGATGGTATCCTCGTGGCCGCAGAGGAACCCCGATGACGAGCGAGCTGCAGCGCCGCGTCTCCGTGCTGGGACAGTCGATGGCCTATATCGAGACTGGGAACGGCGATCCCATCGTCTTCCTGCACGGCAATCCGACTTCGTCATTTCTCTGGCGAAACGTCATTCCACACGTCCAGGCCAGCGGTCGCTGCATCGCGCCCGACTTGATCGGGATGGGCGACTCCGACCCGCTGCCCGCGAGCAGCAGCACGACGTACAGGTTCGTTGACCATCGTCAGTATCTCGATGCGTTTCTCGAAGCGGTCGGCGCGACGCGCAATGTCCTCCTCGTCCTGCACGACTGGGGATCGGCGCTCGGGTTCGATTGGGCGCGCCGGCATGTGGACGCCGTCCGTGGGATCGCGTACATGGAAGCGTTCGTGCGCCCTCTGCGATGGGACGAGTGGCCGGCGCCGATACGCCCGGTCTTCGAAATGCTCCGCTCCGAGGCCGGCGAGGCCATGATATTGGAGCAGAACCTGTTCATCGAGCAGATGCTCCCGGCCGGCGTCCTTCGGCCACTCACTGACGCAGAACTGGCCGAGTATCGCCGACCCTTCGCGACTCCCGGCGAGCGCCGGCGTCCGATGCTGACGTGGCCGCGCGAGGTGCCGCTCGACGGCGAGCCAGCTGATGTCCACGCGATCGTCGAAGCGTATGCTTCCTGGCTCTCGACGAGCCGCGTGTCGAAGCTCTTCATCAACGCGGAGCCCGGCGCGATTCTGACCGGCGCGCCGCGGGAGTTTGCCGCGGCTGGCCGAACCAGCGCGAGGTGACGGTCCCAGGAATTCACTTCGTACAGGAAGACTCCGCTGACGCGATCGGCCGCACAATCGCCGACTGGATTAGCGACGAGTCTGCGCGGACGCGATGATCGGACCGCCGGCTTTCGTCCAGGCTGCGCTCCGGTTCACGCGCGGGCTGCTCGGCATGCCGCTGCCCTGGCGCGTATGGCTGCTTGCTCTAGTCCTCGCAAATTTCGTCGTGCCGCTCACGATGTTTTCGGATCGTCTCGAAGCGCGGATCGTCATCGCGACGTTCCTCGCGGGCGCGCCACCCTGATGACCGTCTTGACGATGCTCACCGGGTTCAGCCGGCTGCTCGGCCTGGCCCACTTCTTTTGGTTTCCGCTGCTCTACTATTTATGGACGCGAACGACCGCGATCAGCGTCGAGGAGCCCTACGGACTCTGGCTACGCGCGGTCATGATCGTCGATGTGATCTCGCTGGCAATCGATGTGACGGACGTGGCGCGCTATCTCGCCGGTGAGCGTGCCGATCTCTTGCGAGAGCGCCCCTGAGACCGCGGGCTGGTCGATGCCGGAACCCCCGCCGTGTGGACGGTAGCCTGCATATCGGCGTCGCAGCGGTGCCCACGAGAGTCACGAGCAACATGACAAGAAGGGGGAGCATCCCGTGAGGCGAACGCCGCGTGGGGCGTTCGCGCGCGAGCTCGTCCGGCGCGACACCGTCGGGCGCGCGTGCGTCGTCGCGAGCATCGTCGCGCCGATCTTGCTCGTCGTGAATCATGCCGACCTCGTCCTCACCGCACCGCTCAGCTGGGGAGTCGCCCGGCGGCTGGCGGCGAACTTCGTCGTGCCCTATCTCGTCTCGTCGGTGTCCTCGGCGCTCGCAGCGCGCGGCGAACGACAGGGCCAGCGATGACGTCCGCGGCGGCCGGCGCTACCGACCGGCGCCGACCGCGAGCGCGAGCAGAGCAGCTGCGATCGCGCCCGCCGGCAGGGTCGTCACCCACGCGGCGACGATCTGCGTGATCGTACCGAGCCGTGCCCGTCCAGTCGCCGCGCCGATGCCGAACAGGGCGCCGCAAGACACGTGCGTGGTCGACACCGGGAGCCCGAGACGTGACGCCCCGAGCACGACGACCGCGGTGGTGAGATTGGCCACCAATCCCTGTCCCTCCGAGAGGGTTGTGATGCCGTGACTCATCGTCACCGCGACGCGTCGCGCACCGAGCAGGCCACCGGCCGCGATCGCGAGCGCGAGGGTTGCACCGCCGGTCGCGAGCGCGAGCGCCGGCGCGACCAGCAGCAGCGCAGCGATCTTCGGGGTGTCATTGAGGCCGCGCGCGAAGCTCACCGCTGCCGCCGAGAGCACGTGTGTGCCATCGCGCAGCGCGGCACCATCGAGGATCGCCGCCCCTGTGCCGAGGTGCGCCTCGCACACCTCCCGCTCGTCCGCGATGATCGTCAGGACGGGCGCCAATCGCGCCAGCGTCGCTCCGGCGACAGGGACCGGGTCGGCACACGCCGCGCCCGCGCACACGCACACCGTCGGCGTGAGACCCATCCGCCGCGCGCCGCGCCGCAGGAGCGGGTAGTTCGTGACCGCGAGACCGCTCGCGAGGATCGGGCTCACGAGCAGGGGCGCGACGAAGGCCGCGCCGAGCCGTGTAACGTTCACCGCCCCATCCACCCACACCAGGCCCGCGCCGACGAGCGCACCGATGAGCGCGTGGGTCGTCGAGACCGGGAATCCGAGACGACTCGCAGCGAGGACGGCGAAGGCCGCGCCGCCGCCGACGGCGAAAGCGAAACGTGGGTCGCTCGTAATCGCGTCGGGCACGAGCCCCTTGCCGCTGAAGCTCGCGGCAAGCGCCGAACCGTCGACGACCGCCGCGAGTGAGCCGAGCAGCGTGGCGCCGGTCGCGAGCGCGAGCGCCGGACGATAGCCGAGCCGTCCGCTCCCCCAGAGCGTCGCGACGCCCTTGAAATTGTCGTTGGACCCGTTGGCGTACGCGAGCGCGAACGCCGCGACGAGCAGCGCGGCGATGATCATGCGAGCGCGCCTCCGCAGCTCGAACCGGCACCGGCCGTGCAGCCGAAGCAGTGCACGCCGGTCGTGATCGCGCGCTCGGCGACCTCGTCCGCGTGGCGCATCGACCAGATCGTCAGCGGCCGCCCGGCAGCGTCCCGCAGCGGCATGTCGAGCATCTGGTTGAAATCGCAGTCGTAGAGCGTCCCCTCCCACCCGACGCTCAGCAGCGACCGACACATGAGTCCGGGGACCGTGCCGGGATTGAAATGATTGACCAGGAGGCCGAGATACGCTTCGAGTTCGCCGGCCCGCAGTAGGCTCTCCGCGAAGCGCTTGATCGGCCTGTTCGTGATCGTGAGGAGCCGCGAGAAGACGATCCCGTACGTGGTGGCGAGCTCGCGCCGGTAGCGCTCCTCGAGCGCGGGCTGCGACGGCGGCAAGAAGGCGCCAACGGGGTTGTAGACGAGATCGAGGACAAGGCCCGAGTCGGGATGCCCGTAGCCGAGCGCATTCAGGCGCCGGAGCGCGGCGATGCTCTGCTCGAAGACGCCCCTTCCCCGCTGCCGATCAACGTTGTCGGGGGTGTAGCACGGCAGCGAGCACACCAGCGCGACCTCGTGGTCACGATAGAACCCCGCGAGATCCTCCATCCCGGCGACGAAGAGCACGGTGAGGTTGCAGCGCACGAGGACACGGCGCCCGAGCCGCCGCGCGCCGCGGACGAGGTCGCGAAAGCTCGGGTTGAGCTCCGGGGCGCCGCCCGTGAGATCGAGCGTATCGATCGTGGAGCTCGCGGCGAGAAGCGCGAGCACGCGATCCGCGGTTTCGTCCGCCATGACCTCGGTGCGCGCGGGACCGGCCTCGACGTGACAATGGTGGCACGCTTGATTGCAGCGTTTCCCGACGTTGACCTGCAGCGTCGTCGGCGCGACGACGCGGCGCAGCGGCGCGAGGCCGTGCGCCGCGAGCGTGGCCGCGAACGGCACAGGGCTCGCCACCTCGACGCGCACCGCGACCGTGTCGTGCCGCACCGGCTTGCGATCCGAGTCGGCGCTGGGCGTCAACATGTGCCGGTCGGGCAGCATGCGCCGCTCGCTTCCGTCGTCACCGCGTAGCGCTCGCCCTTGGTCTCGCGAGGACTGCGCGCGGCGTCGCGCGCGCAGTCGAACGGTCGGTACGCGTCGGGCGGCACGGCGACGTGCGGCGGCAAGGGAATGATGTCGCGAGCGTAGGGCTCGCGCGTATAGAGCGCGAACGTCTTCTCGCAGACCGCCATCGGCACGCCGCGGACGAGCGTGTGGCCGTCGTCGTCCCGCACCTCGCGCCAGGGGCCGCGATAGATGACTGCCTGGTTCGCGTCCCAGCACGGCCCCTCCTTCCCCTTGTACGCCGCTACCGTCACGGCACGAAACTCGATGCCCTCGACGGTGCGCCACGGGGTCGTCCCGCGCTCGAGGATCTCTATGCCGTAGAAACCGGCACGCGCGAGCGCGGCGAGAAACTCCGACTCCTGGAGCGCCCCCGAGATGCAGCCGCTCCAGAGCTCGGGGTCGGCCTTGAGATGCGCCGGCACCGGCTCGTCGGACACGATGTCGGAGAGCATCGCGCGGCCGCCGCGGCGGAGGATGCGATGGATCTCGGCGAAGAGCGCCTGCTTCTCGGCGTCATCGACGAGATTCAAGACGCAGCTCGAGATCACGACGTCGACCGACGCGTCCGCCACGAGCGGTCGCTCCTGGCGCTGCGTGCGCCGGAAGCGCTCGAACGCATCGAGATCGGCGAGCGACGCGAGCGGACGCCGCCCGAGATACTCGTCGACCTCGTCGAGCGACGTGGCGAGATCCTGGATACGGCCGCGAAGGAACGTGACGTTCGCGTACCCGAGGCGCTCGGCGACCGTCCCCTGGTGGCGCCGTGCGATCGCCAGCATGTCGTCGGTGAAATCGACGCCAAGCACCCGCCCCTCGGCCCCGACGACCTGCGCGGCCATGAAGCAGGTCTTCCCGGAGCCCGACCCGAGGTCGAGCACCGTCTCACCCGCCCGGACGTACCGCGTGGGGTCGCCGCACCCATAGTCGACCGCGAGCACCTCGGGCGGGATGACGCGCAAGAGATTCTCATCATACTCCACCCGACAACACAGCGCCGCCTCAGGCGCCCCGGCGGCGGCCGCGTACCGCTCTCGAACTGTCGCCTCGACGTCGTAGCTCATCGTTTCACGCCCTCCGGTTGTGGGTCATCACTTCTTCTTTCGTGTCCGGCTGGCCGAGGTTACACACGTCGCCGTGCAGCATGAGATACCGGGCGCCGCGCGTTCCGGACGGCGCGCCGGCGATGCCTGATGCGGCCGCAGCCGCCCCGACGAACGCGGCGCACGCCATCGTGTGCGACGCGCGCCAGGTCACCGCCGAGAGGCGATCTCGAGCGATCGGCGGGTGCGATCGAGGGCCCGAGCTACGCGCTGCGAACCCGGGGCGCGAAGTGCGCAACTCGAGGGCGCGCGATCTGCAGCAGGAGAGCCGAGAAGGCGACGAGGAGCACGATCGGCATGACGTGCCAGACGAGCACATGCAGCCTGCCGACGAATGGACACGCCGCCTCCAGCATCGCCGCCGGAAGCAGAAACGCCGCCGACGCCGCGAGCCCACCCGCGAGGCGCGGGTGCGACGGCGCGCCACGGCCGACGGCGACGAGCAGCGAGAGCCACGGCACCATGCCGATCATGAGCATCATGAGGAGGCACGGCAGGCCCGCCATGGTGAACCCGTACAACGCGAGGCGCGGATCGGGCCCCTGCGGAACGACGAACACGATCCCGACCACTGCGATCGCCGCGAGCAGGAGGGTCCCGCTCCGCGGCAGCTCGCGGCCGGGCACGGCCGCGCAGAAGGCGAGATACGCGAGAAGAAACGCTTCGCCGAGCGCCAGCGCGACGCCGAGCATCGTCGAGACGTCATGGAGACGCCGCGTGACGTCCGGTGTCATCCCCATACCGAGGAATGCCGGCACGACGGCCATCGCCACTCCGCTCGCGATCACCCATGCCGCCCAACGCGCACCGGGCGACCACAAGCGCCGCACGGGACGGAGATCAGCGACCAGCTCCTCGACGAGGTCGCGATGGCGCGATGGCACCGACCGGCGCGTCATCGCGAGAGCGCGGACCGTATTGCCGCGGAGGCACGGTGCGTACGCACCTTGAGCGCGCCGGTGGTGGTCCCCGCGCGCTCGGCGGCCTCGGCGACCGTCATCCCCTTGACGTGGACCATAGTGAACGCCTCGCGTTGCGAGGGTGGGAGCGCGCGCAGCGCGCGCGCAAGCTGAACGCCGAGTGCACCGGGGGCCCCGGCACCCGGATCGGGCATGGTATCGACGAGGCGCTCACGCGCCGCGCGTCGCGCCCCTGCGCGTGCGTAGTCGCTCGCAACGTGGCGGGCAATAGCGAACAGCCAGGGCTCGAACGGACGCGCAGGATCATACGTGTGAAGTCCGCGGTGCAGCGCGAGGAGGGTATCCTGGTAGGCGTCGTCGACATCGGCAGGGTCGTAGAGGCGCCGGCGTAGAAACGTCGTGAGCTCGCGGCCGATGTCGTCGAGGAGCGCACGGTAGGCGTCGCGGTCGCCGGCTTGGACGCGTGCCATCCACTCAGCGCGGCGCCGCGCGCGCGTATCCGCAGCCGTCCGGGATGTTCCGCCCACGACTCGTAGATATCGCATGTTTTGGGGGTCATTCCATCCCTCCGGCATCGGATCAGGCGCGCCCTGGGGCCTCATCGAAAGTTCGGCGCACGATCCACGATGTCTCTTTCGCTGCACGGCGGCGCGGGTTACAGCGCGATCCGCGCCGTAACCGACGCCGGCGGGAGCGCTAGATCGGATCCGAGGAGACCCTGCCGATGAAGAACACCCCTTCGAGCCGACTTCGACCAGGGAGCGCGCTGCGAACGCTCGCGGCGCTCGCGGCCCTTGTCGCCGCCGTGCTCGCTCCGGTCCCCGTGCTCGCGTTCGACCACGGTCAATGGACGACGATATTGCAGCGCTACGTCGACGACGCGGGTCACGTCGCGTATCGCGACCTAGCAGTGCGCGATCGTGCCACGCTCAACGACTACCTCCGCCGGCTGGCGGCCGCGACGGAGGCGCCGGAGGAGGCCGCGGCGAAGGCCTTCTGAATCAACGCCTACAATGCCGGGGTGGTCGCCGCCGTGCTCGAGGGTTACTCCGCCGAGGGAATCTTCGCACGGCGTTCGCTCTTCAAGGGGTACACGTTCCCCGTCGCCGGGCGTCCGCGCACGCTCGACGAGATCGAGCACGACATCGTTCGCCCCCGCTTCCACGATCCGCGTACCCACTTCGCGCTCGTGTGCGCCTCCTCGCGCTGCCCGAAGCTGCGGCGTGCCGCCTACGAGCCCGCGACCCTGGACGCCGCGCTCGACGAGGCGGCGCGCCGCTTCATCAACGACCCCACTCGCAACGTGATCGACCCCGCGCGCGGCATCGTCCGGCTGTCCGCGATCTTCGATTGGTTCGGCGAGGACTTCGCGGCGGCAGCTGGGTCGGCGCAAGCGTTCGTCTCCCGCTACGTCGCCACTGACGCGGAGCGCGAGCTGCTGCGTCGGCAAGATACGCTCACGTTTCTCGACTACGACTGGACGCTGAACGCGCAGCCGAGACAGCGGCCTCACTGATGGCGTGCCCGTGCGGCTCACGCATGCTGCGCGGCACGCTGGAGCCAGACGGAGGCACTTGCTCCAAGAAACGGCGGCTGTTCTCGAGCGCGCGCTCGATGATCTCATCCGCGCGCGCGAAGTCCGCCGGTGTCACGTCGAGGGGACAGGGTGGCGGCATCACGAGCAAGCGCACGCGATGCTCGAGAGCGCGGATCGCGATCAGCAGCCGCTGCTGCATGAGGAGGCTCAGCGCGTGTAGGCCCATCCCCAGCGCACTACGCGGCGTCGCCTGCAGACTGCACGCGTAGCCGGTCGGCAGGACGTAGATCTCATCGGCCCCGAGCTCGGCGGCGTGCAAGATCGGCGTGTTGTTGGCGACGCCGCCGTCGATCAGCTCCTCACCGTTCCACGCGACCGGCGGGAACACGGCGGGAATCGCCGCGCTCGCGAGCACGGCCTCGATCGCGTCGCCCGACGAGAGGCGCCGTTCGGCGCCGCTCAGGACCTCCACCGCGATTACGTGCAGCGCGACGCGCCCGTTCTCCAATCGCCTCAGCGTCACGTGCTTCTCGAGAAGCCGCCGCAGTCCCAGGTGCGACAGGAACGCGTTGCGGCGTCCGATGAAGCCGAGAAACCCCGTCAGCAACTCGGCCGGGAAGACATCGTGCGGCGCGTTGTACGCCAGATCTCGGCGAGCGCGTCGGCGGTGGCGACCGTCGGGGGCCGGCCCGCTAGGAACGCAGCGTTCACGGCCCCGACGGACGTCGCCACCAGCAAGTCCGGCGTGACGCCCCGCTCGTACAGCGCGCGGATCATGCCCGCCTGCACCGCACCGAGGCTGCCGCCCCCGGAGAGCACGAATGCGACCGCCATCGTGCTTCTTACGGCCGCCGGCGCGTTGGGTTACACGGCCGCAATGATCCGTCTCACATTGAAGACGATTGGGCGATCCAGGATCTCGTACGGGCGATCGTGCGCAAGTCATCTCGATGCGCAAGATTGGGATCTTCCATCGTGAAAGCGGAACGCTTATTGGTGGCCTCCGCTCACGAAAGTACCGTCCACATTCGCAATGCGAACACGAGGTACGCGAGGTACAGAAGCCCAATCCCGGCGACGACGGAGCGCACCGACGGTGACCGCGTCGTGCGCGCGATCAGCGCGCAGGCCGCGACGACCCCGATCGCCTCCATTGGGGCCACGATATTCCCAAAGTGGCGCGGATCCCAGTACGAGACCGGGCTCGCGAAGCGCCAATCGAGGAGCGGGAAGAAGTGGCGGTGCGCATCGCCATGGTGCAGGAAGAAGTCGACTGCGGCATGCAGCATCATGCTGGCGCAGATCAGCACAAGGCGAGGCCACCCGAGAAGGAGCGCGGCCCCCAGGACCACCAGGATCAGCGGTAAGGAATGAAGCGCATCGATCACCGCCTGCCAGCGCGAATCGTAGTACGCCGTTCGCCAGATCCATGCCTCGGACATTCCCCGCAGCCGCTCATATGCGTACAGGACGACGATCGGCAGATCGGGAAGGACGGCGCCGGCGAGCACGGGCGCAGTACGGCGCGGCTCCTTGGTCGCACCGAGAAGCACGAGATTCAGGACGACGTGCGCGGGCGTGTTCATCGGCGACGCCGCCGCGAGCACGAGCTCCGCAACCCCGGATGCATGCATGCCGGAGTATGGCAGCTCAGTCGCTGGAACCACATGATGGTGACGGAGCTCGGGAGTGAACCCCTCCTATTCACAGCGGAGCACGCGTGCCCGAACGCTCGACATCGGGGCGCTGATTGCGGTCGCCCTCGCCATCGGCGCGCCCACGTGGAGCGCGGAGAGTGGCGACGACATCGCGCTTCCTCCTCCCGGGCGTGCCGGGTGGCGCGAGCTCACGTTTCCTCGCGTTGTGCGTACGACGAAGTACACGGCGGCGCAGAGCGGCACGCTCGAGACGGTGCGCGCGGTGAGCGACTGCTCCGCGTCCGCCCTGTAGGTCCCCATCGCCGACGCCCACGTCGACGTGCGGCTCGCGGGCATCCTGCTCCTCAGGTGGCGGTGGCGGATCGAGCGCGGTCTCGACATCGCGCACGAGCGCGAGAAGTCCGGCGACGACTTCGCCGCTCGCGTCTACGTCATGTTCGCCTTTGATCCCAAGCACGCAACGATCGCGCAGCGGCTGCGCCACCGACTCGGCGAAGTGCTCTACCGCCGCTCGATCCCGGGCAATGCGATCGACTACGTCTGGACGAGCCATGAGCCGCGCGGCGCGAGATGGGACAATCCCTACGCACCCGAATCGAAGATGGTCTCGCTCGGCGCCGGGCCGATGCCGGAGTGGCGGAGCGAGGAGGTCGACGTCGAGGCGGACTACCGCACGCTCTTTGGAACGGCTCCACCCTCGATCGTCGCCGTCGCCGTCATGACCGATAGCGACGACTCGTGCCAGCGGGCGACGGCGGAGTTCGCGGACCTGGGATTCACCGCGCGGCAGGGTCGGCGCCCGTAGCGGTCGCTGGGGCGCGGACGCCGCATCACCGCGCAGCGCGAAGACGTTGATCACCTCGTCCACGTGGGGACCCACGAGGTGCGCCCGAGGATGCGGTCGGTCCCCTCCTCGATGGGCACCTTGAACCCGTACACCGACTCGCCGACCCGACGCGCGGTGTACCCGCGTCGCTCAGTGATCCGCGGAGACTCGTCGCGACAAACGCATGCTTCATTGCCGACCACGAACCCATAGGCCGGCGTTGGTGTCTCTCTGCGGGGATCCATCGCACGCCTACGGAAACGGTGCCGCTCTCAAGGAAGAGACTCTCGCTCGTGGACCTTCGGCGCTGGCGCACTTTCCATCCGGCTGCGCACGAAGCGGTAGACCCAGGTACACCCCAGCTCCGAGCGCGAGGAGCGACAGGAGCGGACCGCCGCCGGGAGAGCAGACATCGCTGCACCCGGCAAGTACTGGGCGCGGGACGGCCAGCGCTCCAGCGGCGAGCAGGAACGTTCTATATCGAGTGTTCATGAAGCCCTCTGTCGGCTGCATTTTTCATCGTGCGCTTGCCGTCGGCGCTGGCGCGTCGATTGCGTGACTCTGCGCGGCGCGCTTTTCGTAGGCTCGCACCTCACCGAGGCAGCAACGGCCGGAGGCGTTCTTCACCTCGCAGGCGCAGTGGCCGGCCTTGACCTCGCGCGTGATCGCCGCAAACGCAGTGGACTGGCCGGTGGCGGCAATTTCTTCCGCGATGGTGCGGCGCGTGTGCCCGAAGCAGTAACAGAGCGGAACGTCCGGGCCGGCATCCTTCGCGTTCACGGGCACCCGCACATCCGACTGCTGGAGCACAACCGTGTCACCGCTGTAGTACACGACCGCGCAGCCAGGCGTACTGCAGTAGCGGTAGTGCTCGTGGCACAGGCTGGTTGCGGGCACGCTGAGGGTCGCCATCGCGCCGACGGTTTCACGCGCTACCGCCTGGCCCACGCTATGACAGGACGGGCAGGACACGGGCGGTGCCGTGGCCTCGTTCTTCGGTGCGCAACAATCCGACATGACCGAGCTCGCAATCGCGTTCACTGCGCGTCGACCGAGGCCCGGTAACCGGCCTTGGTGATGGCCCCCGCGATCGCCTCGGGATCGGCCAGCTGCGGCCGGTAACGTACAACCGCTGTTCCCGCCTTGACGTCCACGTCGGCGCCTGACACGCCGGGAACCGACTTGGCGGCATTAGCAACTGAACCGGCACAGCTGCCACAGGTCATACCCTCCACCTTCAGCGTGCAGACAGCGCCGGTTGTGACACTTCCAGCGGCATCTTCAGCCGCTGCGGCGCCAGCTGCTTTGTCGTCGCAGCACGCGTGCGCGGGCGCTTGGAGGAACAAGAACCCGGCGCTGACCACCGACAGAAAAAGAACCCCAATCCTCTTCATCGCTATACCCTCCTTCATCGATGCCTGCCGCGTCACCGCGCGCAGCCGTCACATTCGTTCTCGCTCACTCCGCACAGCACGAGAGTTTCGCCGGGTCCTTGAATCGCGAGATGGCCGCAATCTTCAGGGCCTCGGCCATCGTTGGGTAGACGTGCAGTAGCTCGACGAAGTCCCGGAGCTTGGCGTGGAAGCGCAGTGCCATGGCTGCCTCGTGGATGACCTCCGCAGCATTGTGCCCGACCATCGACACGCCGAGCACGTCGCTCGTGTCGGCGTCGGCCACCATCTTGATGAACCCCCTGGGGTCGCGAATCGCCCCGGCGCGCGGCACGAGAGACAGCGGAAGCGGGTTGCACCAACAACGGTGACCCGCAGCGGACGCTTCGCTCTCAGTGAGACCGACGACGGCGACCTCTGGGTCCGTGAAAATCACGCGCGGCACGACGCGGTGGTCTACTCGGCGAAGTGCGTCACCCGCGAGGGCGTTCCGAGCGGCAATCCCCCCATCCTGGCTTCCTACCGGCGTTGCCATTTGGCTCAGGGTCTGCCGCCCGATGACGTCGCCGGCGGCGAAGATGTGCGCGACGCTCGTGCGCAGGTATTCGTCGACCCTGACCTCACCGCCCGCGCCAAGCGCGACGCCGGCGCGCTCGATGGCGATGTAGTCCGTGTTCGGCCGACGGCCGGTCGCAACGAGGAGAGCCTCGCCGCGGAACTCTCGCCGCGCGTCCCCAACGACCGCTGTCGCGACGATGTCCTTGCCCTCCTTGCGGACTTCCGTTACCAGCCCGTCCATCACCACATCGAGGCCCTCGGCCCGCAGGAGCTCGCCGAGCGCTTGACCAACCTCCGGCTCGTAGCCCTGCGCAAGGAGCTGCGCACTGCGCTCGAAGAGGGTCACGTCTACCCCGAGGTGCTGAAACATCTGTCCGAGCTCGAGCGCGATGTAGCCTCCCCCGATGATGAGCATCGACGTCGGCAGCGTCGTGAGCTCCATTGGCTCTCCGCTCGTGAGCAGGTCGCTCGTCAGGAACGGAACCGTCTCGAGCCCCGCGATGTTCGGCAACACCGGTCGCGAGCCCGTGGCAATCAGCAGATAGTCCCCGACGAGCTTCTTGGCGCCGACCTCGACTGTGTTGGCGTCGAGAAACTCGACGTGGCCTCGTTCGATGTGCACTCGGCCACTGACTAGGCTCTCGTATTTCTTCTTCCGATACTCCTCGATGATGTCGTCCTTCTGGGCGACGAGCGCCGGGAAGTCGACCTCGATCGTGGCGGGTTTGAGCCCCGGGTAGCGCGGGTTACGGGCGTCGTGGACAAGCTTGGCGGCGGCGATGAGGTTCTTCGAGGGGAGGCAGCCTCGGTTAACGCACGTGCCACCGACCGTGCGCTCCTCGGTCATGACGGCGCTCTTTCCCAGCTCCTGGGCGGCAAGCGCAGCAGCAAACGCGGTCGACCCACTGCCCAGAATCACCAAGTCGAATCTCTCAGCCATTTAGCCTCCAAGAACTCTTGCGTTTACGTAGCGGCCACGCACCCACTCGGGGACGTAGGCGAAAACGGTCCCGCCCATGGCGCCCGCCGCGATCCAACTCCACCCCAGTGGCACCACTCCAAGGCCGACGAGTAACGTCGCGATGGCCGCGAGAAGGTAGAGCGGCCCGGTGAAGTAGCAGTGCACCCGGCCGCAACGGCTAGCGTTCGCGACGCAAGAGACACCCGCCACAAGAAACCCCGTCGTCCAGACGGCTGTCCTCGGCGCAGGATCGAGTACGGCTCCAAGAACGAGTGCTACGGCCGGTAGCCCCCACAGTAGCCAGGCAATCCGCTGGCTGGCGAGGTCTTGGCGGGCGCATGCGCTGCTCATCCGATGCCTCCTTGCAAGCCGAGTCCGCACGCGGAACGAGGATTGTTCGACGGCACAATCCTCAAAGCCGAAACGAAACCCTCTTCGACGGCCTGGCTACCGATTCCCCTCGGCCTTCGCGTGGTAGCCTGCCTTTTCAATCGCCGTCACGAGCGCGTCCGTGGACGGTGGAGACACGGCATCAACCGCCACCTCCGCACGCTGGTCCTCGTAGCTAACCGCGGCCCGCTGAACGCCCGGCACCTCTTCAAGCGCTGTCTTGATGTGCCCGACGCACACCGGACAGGACATGCCGTCAATGTGGAGCGCCACGGTGGTCGATGGAGCCGCGGCCGCCACGGAAACCTGACTCCCACCGAACAGCGGCCCGACGAGGCTCGGAAACAAAGCGACCGCACCGACCACCAGCGCGGCAACCCAGAGCAGGGTTCGGTTCAGCCGAGCGAGCTTCGATTGCGGCGTAGCGCAGACCGACCCCGGCGCGCAGACAGGCTTGCGCACGTAGGTGAGATAGAACGCACCGCCCAAGAGGAGCGCCGTCACGCCGAGGAAGACGGGACGCAGCGGCTCGAACGCCGTCGACGCGCCGATGGCGGAGATGCCGAACACCGTGAGCACCAGCGGTCCGAGGCAGCAGGCCGAGGCAAGGACCGCAAAGAGTCCTGCCGCGCCCATCAACACGCCCGGACGCCCTGCTGGCGTTCCACGCGCGGGGACGCCGGAAGTGGCGGGCGCTTCGCAGCAGCTCTCGGCCATGCGCCCAGTGTCGGCTTCCTTCAGCGCTGCCACGAAAAGCTCGCGAGGCGGCACGCCCTGACCTCTGTAGGTCCGGCACGCAAACGCGTATGCCGCACTGCTTCGTGCGCTCGGCTCGATGTCGACGCCGTTCACGTGCACACTCGGCGAGCCGAGGAAGCGCAGCCGTGCCGCGTCCTCCGCACTCGTCACTTCGACTTCTTCGACCTCGACGCTGAGACCCAGCTCGCGCGCCACCTCACGCACGAGGCGAACGGTAGGCTCGTGATTCGGACAGCCGTTGAAGTAAAGAACTTGAACCTTCATGACCCATGACCTCCCATAGGAGGCAAGACTACACCTTGCACCCAAGTGTAAGGTCAATGGGGTTCTTGGCTCAGCCGCGGCGGCGGGATTTCGAGCCGACCGAGGCCACCGCGATGGTGTCGATGACCTCGCACCGACCCCGGCGCTCATTCTCCCGGCAGAGCTTGAGCGAGCCCTTGAGGACGCGCGCCACCCGGGCGAGGTCCTTGAGCCGCTCGGCCACGTCACTCAGGCGACTCTCGATGAGGTCCTGAACTTCGCGACAGGGGGCGGTCCGACCATCGCGAAGCGCAAGCAGTGTGGCCACGTCCTCGAGCGCAAAGCCCGACGCCTGCGCGGCCCGGATGAACCGCAATCGGTCGAGATCGTCTTCTCCATAGGCGCGATAGTTGCCCGAACCTGTGCGCGTTGCGGGCCGCAGGAGCCCCCGGCGCTCGTAGTAGCGGACCGTGGTCGTGGGAACGCCCACGGCACCGGCAAGCTGTCCGATGGTGAAACTCCGAGTCATCGACCGTGCGACCAGGCTATGCCTCCCTTGAACCCGAGGGCAAGGTTGAGGGGTACATTCCCGAGCCCCCTACCCACCCCGCACGCCGACGGGGCATCACGCGTTCACACCGGATGCGGCACACCGACTCCGCTTGGTCTGCTTGACGTATCGACCGTAAATCAGCGTGCACTGCCGGGCACGTGTGAGCATACGGAGCACTGGCGGTCCTCTTGTGCGATGCTCACTCACTCCCTCTCTTCCACGTGGAGAACGACGATCCGATTCCCGGAGAAGTCCGTTGCATACGCAGTGGCGCCATCCGTCGAAACCGCGATGTGCTCGGGCGAGTAGACCTTCGGGGTCGCATCGCGCAGCTTCCAGTCGCCCAGGTATCGGCCTTCCGGGGAGAGCATGACGACTCGATGGTTGGCGCTGTCCGCAACGTGAACCAGGCCGTGCGGTCCGACCGCCACACCCGTGGGAACGTTGAAGCCGCCGCGGCCGGCGGCTGGTCGCGGCCACAACCACAGCAGGCGATAACCCACCCGCCGCGCCTGGCGACCGTCCGCAGCAAACCATTGAAGATCGTAGTTGTATGCGTCGGCAACGATGAGGCCACCGTCCGCGAGAGTCGCAACCGCAGTCGGATAGTGGAGGGTGCCGCTACCCACACGGCCGGTGTGGCCGATCGACCGAATGAACCTGCCATCGCTTGAAAATTCCTCCGCGCGACTGTTGTAGAAGTCGGCTACGTACACGTGATCCTGACGATCGATGGCCACGCCCGCTGGCGCATCGAATTGCCCGGGCCCCGCGCCATGCGTGCCAAACGCAAGCAGGAACCTGCCGTCGGCAGTGAACTTCTGCACACGATCCTGGTCGTAATCAGACACGTAGACGAAGCCGTCCTGGCCGACTGCCACGCCCACCGGGTTGCTGAATTCTCCGGGCCCGTTGCCCGCGTGCCCCCATTCCCCCAGGTAGGCCCCGGACGAGCTGAGCCGGACGACACGGTGTCTCGCATCGGTGACGTAGATGCCGCCGTCCGGCGCGGCAGCGACGCCGAACGGACGTTCAAAAGCTCCACCCGGAGTAGCCGCCCCGGTCCAGTACGCAGGAGAGGAATACACGTCGGTGGCAGGCGGCGCTCCGTTGCATCCCACGGCCATCAGGGCGGCTGTGAGGAGCAGCGCCGGAAGGACTAGGGCGCGTTCTTGAATGCTTGTCGTCGCCGAGTAGGCCGCCCGATTCCGCGCTGCCATCTTTAGCGGCCCTCTTCTGCGAGCGCCTGAGGAGTTACTGCCCGCGAATCGTAAATGACGGTGGCGCGATTCGCTGTGAGGTCAACGTCCGCCGATTTGACCCCTTTGTACCTCTCGAGGGTCGTCGTGATCTCTGCCGCACAGTACTCGCAGCGCATGCCCTCGACATTGAATTCGGCGCTCTTGAAAGAAGAGGGTGGTGCTTGTTGGCGATCACGCGGTAGCGGAGAAATCTGGACCGATACGCCGGTCATGATTGTGGCCGCCGTTTCGCGGTGAGCGTTTGGTGCGCTTCGCGCGCCCGCCAGCTGGTGCCCTCGATGCGGAGGATATCGGCGTGGTGGA
>JACQEO010000013.1 GCA_016200545.1 Deltaproteobacteria bacterium
CGCTCTGTCTGCAACGCGCGGGCGTCCTGGCGGCCCCGCAGGGCGTGGCCACGCTCGATGTCGGGCGCATCCCCGGCGTCATCGGACGCTTCAAGCGCCTCGATCGCCTCTTGGCGGCGTGAATTTCTGTCACATCAAGGCTAGTTGGTCAGGAACATCGCGACGGAGGCGGCGGCCATCACTGCCGCCGTCGTCCAACCGAGCGTGCGGAGGAGCGGCCCGTTGCGGCGCTCTCCCATGATCGTGGCGTCGCTCGTCAGCAGTACCACGAGCACGACGAGCGGCGGCGCGAGCACGCCGTTCACGACCGCCGACCAGAACAGCATCGCGACGGCGTCGAATCCCGCGTAGTCGAGCGCGAGGCCGAGCGCCATCGCGAGCGCCAGGATGACGTGGAAGCGCACCGAGCGGCCGGGCGGATCGTCGAGGGTGCCCGGCCACTCGGCCGCCTCCGCGACCGCGTAGGCGCAGGCGCCGGCGAGGACCGGCACGCCGAGCATGCCGGTGCCGATCAGGCCGAGCGTGAAGAGCCAGTAGGCGCCGGGACCGGCGAGCGGTCGCAGCGCCTCGGCCGCCTGCTCCGCGGTGGTGATCGAGGTCTGTCCGTGCGCGTGCAAGGTCGCCGCGGTGGTGAGGATGATGAAGTACATGACGAGGTTGGAGAAGAACATGCCGGTCGGGACGTCGGTTCGCGACAGGCGGATCTCCTCGTCGGTCGCGCCTTCGCGCTCCGCCTCCGTCACGCGTCCGAGCGCGCGCTCCACCTCCACCTCTTGCGCCGCCTGCCAGAAGAAGAGGTAGGGCGAGATGGTGGTGCCGAGGACGCCGACGAGCGTCGCCAGATAGCTGCTCGACCACTCCAGGTGCGGCACGAGCGTCGCGTACAGGACTGCGTGCCAATCGGGCTCGGCGAGAAACGCCGCTACGACATACGCGAGCAGCACGAACGTCAGCCATTTGAACACGCGCACGATCTTTCGATACGACGACCATAGCAAGAGTGAGACGATCAGGATCGCGTAGATCGGCGTCCACCACAGCGAGTCGACGCCGGTCACCATCTCCGTCGCCTCCGCCATGCCGCCGAGATCGGCGCCGATGTTCACGACGTTGGCGACCACCAGCAACGTGCACGCGGCCCACAGGATCGGCCGCGGATAGCGACGGCGGATGACGCCGGCGAGGCCGCGTCCCGAGACCATGCCGAGACGCGAGCACATGAGCTGCACCGCGGCCATGAGCGGAAACGAGAAGAGCGCCGTCCACAGCGGCGCGTAGCCGAACGCGGCGCCGGTGACCGAGTACGTGGAGACGCCCGAGGGATCGTCGTCGGCGGCGCCGGTGATGAGCCCGGGACCGAGGAGCTCGACGAAGCGGCGGATGCGGCGCGATCCGCGGACGATTCCCTTACGCGCGGTCGCCGCCGCTTGCTGTCCGTTCATCGCTGCACACGCGCCACGGGTCGCACGCGCACGCGCATGGCGCCGTCGGCACCGGTCGCGTCGGGTTCCGGCGTGGCGCTCGCAACGTACCGCGCCCCTTCGGCAGCAAGCCACCGCGGGATGACCTCGCGCAGCACGCCGCGCCCGCCGGGGCTGCCGCGTCCCTTGCCGTAGACGAGCCGTACCTCGGCGACGCCCGCCGCGGCGCAGTCGGCGAGAAAGCGCTCGGTTGCGGCGATGGCGTCGCGAACGCCGAGACCGTGGAGGTCGAGCGCGGGGATGCCGCGGGCGCCCGCACCACGAACGAGACGCGCCAGCAGCCGGTCGAGGAGGCTCATGATGTCGGCGCGCCGTGGGGAGCGGACGCTACTCCCAGCGCAGTGCCTCGATCGGGTCGAGATGCGCCGCCTTGCGTGCGGGGTAGAAGCCGAAGAAGACGCCGACGCTTCCCGAGACCAGGAACGCGATCGCGATCGACGCCGGAGAGAGCGCCGTCGGCCACTCGGCGAGGCGGCCGATCAGCCAGGTGACGAGAATCCCGAGCGCGACGCCGATCAGGCCGCCGGTGAGGCTCAGCACCGCCGCCTCGGAGAGGAACTGGAGGAGGATGTGCCGCGCCTTGGCACCGATCGCCATACGCAGCCCGATCTCGCGTGTGCGCTCGGTCACCGACACCAGCAGGATGTTCATGATGCCGATGCCGCCGACGAGGAGCGAGATCGACGCGATCACGAGCAGGAGATTTCCCATCACCTTGCTCGCGGCGGCGCTCGCCCCCGCCATGTCCTCGAGCGTCCGCACCGTGAAGTCGTCCTCCTCGCCGTGCGTGATGTGGTGCTGCTGGCGCACCGCGCTGGTGATCTCCTCGACCGCTGCCGGGATGGCGGCGGTGGTGCGTGCCGAGGCGAAGATCATCTCGACCGAGCCGAGAATCGCCGCGCCCATCACGCGGCGCTCGGCGGTGGAGAACGGGACCATCACGCAGTCGTCCTGATCCTGTCCCCACGACGACTGCCCCTTCGCCGCGAGGACGCCGACCACGGTGAACGGGACGTTCTTGATGCGGATGGTGGTGTCGACGGGATCCTGTCCCGGCGCGTAGAGGTTGCGGACGACGGTCTGACCGAGCACCGCCACCTTGGCCGCGGTCTTCTCTTGGCGATCGGTGAAGAAGCTGCCGGACGCGACCGGCCAATTGCGGACGAGCTCGAACTCGGGCGTGACGCCCTGGATGACCGTCGACCAGTTCATGTTCCCGTAGATCACCTGCGAGATCTGGCGTCGCGAGTGGGTGACGGCGACGACGTCGGACACGCCGCGCCGGATCGCCTCGGTGTCCGACACGGTGAGCGTCGAGGCGCCGCCCGAGCCCGAGCGCGCGCCGCCCGAGGTCACCGCCCCCGGGATGACCATGACGATGTTCGTCCCGAAGCTCTCCATCTGCTCTTGGACGAAGCGATCGGCGCCCTGACCGACGCTCACCATCGCGATCACGGCCGCGACGCCGATGATCATCCCGAGCATGGTGAGGCCCGAGCGCATGCGGTTCCGCCAGATCGCGCGCGCGGCGACGCGCGCCGTCATGCGCACGAGCTTCGCCGCCTGCGCCGCGTTCCCGAGCTCGCGCACCGCCGGCTGCGTCACGGTGCGCTCCCGCGTGCCCGGGCGGGCGCCGCAGAGTCAGCGACGATGCTGCCGTCGCGAAAGCTGATCACACGATCGGCCGCGGCGGCGATCTCGGGATCGTGCGTCACCAGCACGATCGTGAGCCCGCTCGTACGGTTCAAGTCGCGCAGCATGGCGACGATGTCGGCGCTCGTGCGCGAATCGAGGTTGCCGGTGGGCTCGTCGGCGAGCAGCAGCTCGGGCTCGTTCACCAGCGCGCGCGCCAGCGCGACCCGCTGTTGCTCGCCGCCGGAAAGCTGGCTCGGGACATGCCGCGCGCGGTGCGTGAGTCCGACGCGCGCCAGCGCGTCCGCGGCGCGCGTGCGCTGTTCCGCGAGCGGCGTCGGACCGTAGAAGAGCGGCAGCTCGACGTTCTCGATCGCAGTCGTGCGCGACAGCAAGTTGAAGTTTTGAAACACGAAGCCGATGCGCCGATTGCGGATCTCGGCGCGGGTGTCGCCGTCGAGCGCGGCGATCTCGACGCCGCTCAACCGGTAGCCGCCGCTCGTCGGGCGATCGAGGCAGCCGAGGATGTTCATCAGGGTCGACTTGCCCGAGCCCGAGGCACCGGTGATCGCGACGAACTCGCCGCGATCGATCGTGAGCGTCGCGCCGCGGAGCGCGTCGACGGTCGCCTCGCCCACCGCGTAGCGACGCGTCAGGTCGGTGACGGCGATGAGCGGCTCCGTCATCGCCGGCGCATGCCTCCGCCGAAGCCCGGCGGCGCCTGTGCGCGCGGCGCCTCGGCCGTCTTCGCGCCGCCTTCGACGGCGACGATCACCGCGTCGCCCTCGGCGAGACCTCCACTCGTGACCTCCGTGTAGCTGTCGTCGCTGAGTCCGGTCTCGATCGGAACCGCGCTCGGGCGTCCGTCGCGAAGGACGAAGACGCGCGCGCGCGGCTCGGGAGCGCCCGTCGTCGCGACGTGCGGACGGTGCGCGCCGGGGCTGCTCGACGGACGCGGCGCGCCGCCCGCCGCCGTGTGCGGGCGGAAGCGCAGCGCCGCCGACGGGACGCGCAGCACGTCGTCGCGGCGGCCGGTCTCGACCGCGACGTTCGCCGTCATGCCGGGACGGAGCGCCAGGTCCTGGTTGGTGGCGCCGATCACGACGTCGTAGGTGATGACGTTCTGCACGTTCTGCGGCGCGTTTCGTACCTGCACGACGGCGCCGGTGAACGTACGATCGGGGAACGCGTCGACGGTGAAGGCCGCCCGCTGGCCTTGCGCGACCGTGCCGATGTCGGACTCACTGACGTTCGCGTCGACCTGCATCTTCGTCAGGTCTTCCGCGATCAGAAAGAGCGTCGGCGTCTGGAAGCTCGCGGCCACGGTCTGCCCGACGTCGACGTTGCGCGACACGACGACCCCGTCGACGGGCGAGATGATGTCGGTGTAGCCGAGGTTGACGCGCGCCTCGGCGAGCGCCGCCTCGTCCTGGCGCACCGAAGCCTCGGCGAGCGCGACGTCGGCACGCGCTTGATCGACGCTGCTGGCGGTGGTGTCGATCAGGTCTTCGGCGACGATACCCTCGTCGCGCAGCTTCTTGTTGCGTTCGAGGTTGAGGCTCTTGTAGCGCAGGTCGGCGCGCGCCTTGTCGACCTGCGCGTGCGCGTTCGCGAGCGTCGCCTCGGCCTGCTGAACGCGCAGCTCGAAGGGTCGGGGATCGATCTTCGCGACCAGCTGTCCCTTCTTCACCGGCGCGTTGAAATCGGCGTAGATCGCCTGAATCGGGCCCGACACGTAGGTGCCGACCTGGACGGTGCTGACCGGATTGACCGTGCCCGTCGCTGTGACGTCGGCGACGAGCGCACCGCGCGACACCGGCTCGGTGCGGTAGCGCGCGACGCTCGCGTCCTTGGCGAGAAAGGCGCGTGACGCGAGCGCGGCGACGGCGATCAGGACGACGGCGCCGATCAGGAGGACGCGCCGCGAGCGCGAGAGCATGCGTCGAGTATAGAGGGGAAACGAGCGCCAGCGTAGTCAACCCGCCGCGCCCCGCCGGCGGGCCCGCCTCGTCGCCTACAGCATCTCAACGACGTGAATGACCACCCCATGGGCCTCTAACGAGAATTGTGGCCACCCCGGTCGCGTCACACGCGATACAATCCTCATTGGTGCTTCTGCTCGGCGATCCGGGCTTCCTGTACGAGTCGGGCGTCAGCGAGCTGCGCTTTCAGATCCGGAGCGGCGGGGCGACCGTGCTCGACAAGACGTTCACGGCTCTCGTCACCGCGACGCAGAAGGTGGACGCGACGGGCGCCGTGATCTTCAAGCTCAAGTCGGTGAAGGACCTGGCGACGACCGACACGCTCAAGAAGTTCTCGTACGAGAGCAGCAAGGGGAAGATGACGTTCGCGCTCGCGAACACGACCCTCGCGCTTCCACCCGGTGAGGCGCACGTGACGCTCGAGCTGAAGGTCGGTGCGAAGATCTACCTGACGAGCGTGACGCTCTTCGAGGGCAACACGGGCTCGTACTCGACGAAGCCGTAGGCGCAAGCGCGCGCACGCGATTCGAGGCAAAGCTCGATCCGGCGTTCGCGTGACCACCGGCGCCGTCGCGGGTCATCGCGAGCGCTCGTCGAGGAGCCGGCGGATCGGGGCGGCGCGGTCCTCCCGCTGCCGCCGCTCGGACGCATGGGCGCCCGCCAGGCCGCGATCGCGGCCCTGGTCCCCGAGCAGCGGCCCGTCGATCTCTACGCCGCGCCCGCAGTCACGTCCTCAACATCCGCAGCCGGAGCGACCGGCTCCGCGAACTCGAGGAACGCACGGAGGCCGCATCGTGATCGCGCGCCCTCTCCCGCATCCAACCCGTTTCCGCCACCGACACCCTCGCAACACTGGGTGTCGCGTTATCTCGCAAGACTGCGTGTCGCTTGACAGCGTTCGTCCGCGTGGCGCGGCGCTACGGCGTCAACCAAGAGTGCATCACGCCGTACTCGCCCGAGCAGAACGGTATGATCGAAGGCCGTCGTGTTCCGTCAACCAAAAAGACTCTCTGCCCGCGGAGCGGGCACCATCTAGCACGAAAATCTTCGCGGGCTGCCGGAGTAGTGGCGCGGGTCGAGTTCTGCGATTCTCTGGGCGAGGTGATCGCACAGAGGTCGAACGGCA